>NZ_JABMIU010000030.1:0-22842 GCF_013332495.1 Brevibacillus sp. HB1.2
TTCCTCATCGCCCAGAGGCGACTTTCTTAATTTACCACATAACCACTTGTGAAATCAAGTGTTTTTTTAAACTTTTTTCTCGGCCGCTCTGCGTTAGCGCAGCAGCAACGTTTGTTAATATAGCATGGATCACAAATAGAAGTCAACACTAATTGAAAAAATTTTATCCCATTAAAATAAAACCTGTTTCTCTGTCGCCATTTCCCCCTTCTTTGCATACGATCTCTTGGATCAACAAGCGCTGAAGCATCTTATCTATCACGAGAGGAATCTCAATCTCTGCCTCTTGAATCATCGGGTGGTTCATCAACTCTTCCAAACGCCAAGGCCCTGATTTCGTCTCCATAAGCTCAACCAGGTATCGAACAGATTCCTTTGTTCTGGATGCGATCCAAAATTCAATTGCCAGTACAAGTAGTTCAATTCGCTTCTCCAATGCTTCTGCATTAAAAGATAGCTCCTCATACAACTTATAAATAGAAGGATCTATCTGTTTGACTTGCGTCCATAATGCTGGCTGAGGATGATCTCCCGCTTCATATACAATGAGACGAGCCAAATAGTGAATCGTTTGAATGGCAGAGTGATGCGCATCCAGCATCATGCCTTGCTGCAAAAACTCTTTTGTCTCGTGAAAAAAACGAAGGATTTGGGAATACTCCTTACAGATATGTTTTTTCTGAAGAGAAGATGACAAACTAACCAGGCGCAGCTTCATTTGTTTCATATAATGCTCTTTGTCCCAAACGATTTCTGCCCTTCGAAGCATCTCGGCAAGTCGTTCATCCAAACCACAGATGGCTCCCTTCTCCAGCTGCCACGTGCTGATTTGCTGCTCGATGATTACTTGTTCCTGAAAAAGCATGCGACGGATTTTACCATCAGCTTGGAGCTCATTTACTACGACGAAATAAAAGATTCCCTCGCGAAAGGGGACTAGCATATCCGAATCATTCAAAACAAGCACCGCTTGCACATCCAAACGCTGCTGTAGATTTTTCAGATACGTCTGCCTTACAGTCATGCCTTGTTCCTCCCTGCCCCCTGGGTTGAACTTATGGATTCTACAAGTCTTGTCCGTTTCCTGCTTGTCAACAGACAAATCCTTTGTATGCTATACTATAGGGTAGGAGGAATGATCATGAAAAATACAGAACGCCTGAGCAAGATCAAACGCATGCGCACATGGGGCAACTGGAGCATGGTAATCGGCATTTTGCTGATGTATACAGGGTACGCATTTTTTGCAGGTTATTTGGACTTTATTCCTTTACTTGGAAGCCTCTTAAAAGGCTCTTACATTTTTATGACGCTGCTTTTGATCATCGGGTTCATTCTGACAATGGGCAGTACAGTCTTGTTTATGATTTCCGGGATGGTCTCCACTTCGGCTCCACAGGTGCAATGCCCTTCATGCCAAAAAGTCACGAAGATGTTGGGTAAAGAAGACGCCTGTATGTTTTGTGGACAACCTTTACGCATTGAAGACGGACATCCTCAACAAAACCAGACATAATATGATTCCTTTCATCTATACGTAAAAAGCCACCTGCTATTTCCCGAGCATTCGGGGTGCAGGTGGCTTTCTTTCGTGAAAGCTGTCTGTCTTTTATTTCAGAGTCTCGTCAATTGCTTGCCATATCTCCGGCACCTCAAAACCACGGCGCCAAGAAGCTGCACCCGCCAAGTCGTACTTATTGACGATCTCCATACGCTTCTTCATAGAAGTTACATCTTCTATCCACATTTTATAGACGTTGCTATCCTTCGGGTCTTTGTACTCCACGTAATGTTGACCGGAAGCTTCATCCATAACTGGCGTCAGCTTGCGTTCGTTGATCCATTCCTGGGCTTTCGTCATGGAATAAGCTTTGGAGCTAACCTTCACAGTGCCATCAGCCTGCTTGGCTTCTGTCCACAAGCGTGTGTAAAAAGGTACACCCAGCAGCAGTTTTTCGTTAGGGACCTCTTCCAACACTCCTTGCAAGCCTCGCTCCACCCATGGCAACGATGCGACAGAACCAGCTTTTGGACTCGCTGCCCAATGCTCATCATACGTCATCACCGCAACATAATCGACGACCTCGGCCAAAGCTTTCCGATCCAGGAACATGGACCATTGCTTAGCGTTTGACTTGATCGTCACATCTATGGAAACGGTCAGTCCTTGCTGATGGAGATACGGCGTCAGCTCCCGAACAAACTGAACGAGTTCTTCTTTCTCTTCTAAATACACGTTCTCAAAATCGATGTTGATACCATCGAGATCGTATAGATGAGCGTAGTACAAGAGTTGGGCAATTAACTTATCTCGCTTGTCATAGCTGCTGAGAACGGACTTCGTCCAATCAGGATTAAAGCCGTTTGTAACTAAACCCCAAACCTTGTAGCCCCTCTTATGGGCCCATTTGACGTACGCAGGATCGGCTCTGTTCAACAGATTTCCATCTGCATCCTTCATTTCAAACCAAGTAGGAGAAACTACATTTACCCCTGGTAGTGCACCAATTTTTGAAACATCCGGATTTTTATTGACGACGTGCTCCCATACGAGGTTGATCTTGCCCTCAGGCTTCCAAGTAGCGTGTTGTTGTCCGGTAGCAGTCGTATTCTCCAGCTGGACTTTGCGCACATCCGTCATCTCAATACTTTTCTCTGAAATGAATCCTCCTACTCCCGAGGCGTTTAAAACGCGATACCAGTTTTCCTTTTTGCCAAGAACGTCGACAACCTCACCCGCAGACAGCTCTGCTACAATCGGGGTTCGGTGAGAAGCACCGGTACGGACTGCTTGTTTTTCCTCGGCAGCGATCACTTTCGCTTGCTGGATTTCGTAGCCCTCTTTTTCGACGACCAGGACACCCGTATCTGCTTTTCGCTCAAAAGAATAAGGATACAGCTTTTCCAAAGGATCCAACGGGACATAGCGTGTGCCGTCGACCTCTTTCACCGGAACGAGTAAATCCACAGGTTTTTTGTTCAGATAGGCGACAACTTCTCCGCTCTCCATCCGAAGCACCTTATCCTTCGTCGTGACGATAACGGAACGTGTGGGCTCATCCCAATAAATCGCTGGATCAATGTTCTCTTTAATGAAATCAAAGGGCAGCAATATTTGCTCTGATTCCAATATATACGAGGACTCTTTCCGCGAGCCTTCGTATACAATCACATTTTTATCTCCATCATACGGCTGCACATGCTCAGTTGAGGCACGGAGCACAAAAAACCAGTAAATGCTGCCGAAGATGGCCAACAAGAGAAAACTTAACAAAAACATCGTGCGAAAAACCCTTTGTTTTCTTCGTCTTGGTCGCAGAGTTCTACCCGACTCCCTGCTCATAATCTCCACCTGCTTCCCGGTACATAAGCCTGTCTTCTGACTTGGGCTGTATGATTTGACTCATTATTTCGATCATAGCGTTGGTTCAATCCATTCACAACCTTTTGTATTCTGGTAATTCACGGACAAGCTTCCTACCAAGAAGAAGACGTATGAGAAGCCAAAAGGTTACAGATATCGACAGAAAGGGTTATGTCCCCCAAAAGCAAACACCCCCTGCATCACCGGGATTATCCGATTCAAGCAGGAGGTGCTCATCCATCCAATACATTCTTAGTGGGGATTCTTTTGACAGGAATCACAAACGCCATAAACTTCCATACGATGCCCGGTTACTTTGAAGCCGATGTCTTTGGAAGCAGCTACTTCTGCATCCCGCAAATACGGAAAGTGGAAGTCTCTGATTGCACCACAGGTGGAACAGATTGCGTGATAATGATCTTCTTCCACATTGGCATCGAATCGGCTGGACGCATCCCCGTAAGTGAGCTCTGTAACCAATCCAGCATCTTTAAAGACTCGCAGATTGTTGTAAATCGTTGCAACGCTCATATTCGGGAATTTGCCTTCAAGGGCTTTATATATTTCGTCAGCCGTCGGGTGAGTCATCGTTTCCAGCAAATAGGTCAAAATTGCATGGCGCTGTGGTGTCATGCGAACCCCGGTATTCTTCAGGATTTCAACAGCTTTCTCCACACGTTGTACCATCTTGTTACACCCCACAGTCTTTCGCAAGACAAAAGAACAAGCTTCTCTAATGTCATTGATTAGAATTACTATAAATAAGTGTACGTCTAGTCGGCGAAAACTGTCAATATCCATTCATCCGATTTGAAAAGAAAGAAGTGGAAAATCAAGTTTTTCACTTTGCTTTTGCAGGCTTTTTGGTTGCAGGTTTTTTGGATTTTTTGGCTTCCGCTTGTGCAAACTTACACATCGATTGGATTGTACAGCTGCCGCACTGTGGATTGCGCGACGAACATACACGTCTGCCGTGCCAGATTAACCAATGATGCGCATCCGTCCACTTCTCTTTTGGAATGCGTTTCATGAGCTGACGCTCCACTTCGTCCACATTGTCGCTATTCGCAAGGCCTAACCGGTTTCCGACGCGGAATACATGCGTATCCACCGCAATCGCAGGAATTCCGAATGCATTAGACAAAACGACATTTGCAGTCTTTCTCCCTACCCCTGGCAATGCTTCGAGCTCGGCATGCGTTTGTGGAACTACGCTATTGTATTTTTCGTACAAGATTCTACAGGTCTCTAAAATGTTTTTACTCTTATTCTTATACAACCCGAGACCTTTTATATGCTCTTCCATTTCTTCCTGTGTCAAATGAAGGTAATGCTCCGGCTGGTTTAGCTGCTGGAACATGGGTGCCGTAATCTCATTCACCCGTTTATCTGTACATTGGGCAGAAAGAATGGTCGCAATGAGAAGTTCAAACGGGGTTGTATAATTCAACTCACAGTGCGCATCCGGATAAAGCTGCTGCAAATTATCCAAAATGTCGGCCACAGGTACTTTGCGTTGTGCCATAAATATATCCCCCTTTTCCCTACATTATACCGCCTTGGTCAACACAGCGATCGATAGCACCGCAAGCTGCACCTGTTGTACAATAAGTCTGGAAGGATTTAACGGGAGGAGGTTTTCCATGAAAGTATTCCTGACTGGTGCCACAGGGTTTGTTGGAAGGGGTATACTCGAGCGCTTGCAGGCAGAAGGATATGAGACGGTTTGCCTCACCAGAGCTGGTTCAACAGCTAAGCTTTCCTACAACGAAACCGCCAATGCGCATATAACGGAAGCAACTGGCGATCTATTTAATAAAGAATCACTGATGAGAGCGATGCAAGGCTGCGATGCTGTCATTCACCTCGTCGGAATTATTCGCGAACAACCGGGGAAAGGCATTCTCTTTTCGCGTATCCATGTAGAAGGCACAAAAAATATACTGGAGGCCGCCAAGCAAGCTGGAATCAAACGTTTTGTCCATATGAGTGCTCTGGGTGCACGTGAAAACGCCACGAGTGCCTATCACCGAACCAAATACGAAGCGGAGCAGCTTGTTCAAGCAAGCGGTATTCCGTACATCATTTTCCGTCCATCTGTCATTTTTGGTCCTGGGGATGAATTCGTGAACATGCTCGCCGACCTGGTTCGGTTACCTGTCACACCGGTCATTGGCGATGGCTCCTACCCTTTGCAACCAGTTGCTCGCAAGACGGTGGCCGATGTATTCGTCCAAGCCTTGAGCAGACCCGAATCAACCAATCAAACCTACGAAACAGGTGGGCCCGAACCACTCTCCTACGGGCAAATCCTCGATACGATTGGCGAGGCCATCGGTAAGCGGAAGGTCAATAAATTTCACATTCCCCTTGCTTTCATGAAGCCTGTGGTAAATATGATGGAGAGATTCCCCTTTTTCCCGATTACCAACACGCAGCTCACCATGCTGCTAGAAGGAAACGCATGTAAGGACGGAAAGCTTCTCTACGATACTTTTCACACAGAGAAAATCGACTTTCTCCCGGGAATCACCACTTACCTGCGGACCAAATAAAAAAGGGAAGCCCCCTGCTTGATCACAGGGGGCTTTTGCCTATTCGTGCAGCGTTTTCTCAACTGCATCTGTTTCTTTATTAATATGACGAGCCACAACGAACAGATAATCAGACAAGCGGTTGAGGTATTTGACCACGGACGGGTTTACCTGCTCCTGCTGTGCCACATGGACTGCTTTGCGCTCTGCACGTCTGACGACCGTACGCGAAACATGGAAGGCTGCCGCAGCCGGATGTCCGCCAGGCAATATAAAATTGGTGAGCGGAGGCAACTTTGCATCTAGCATGTCAATTTGCTCTTCCAGAAAAGTAACGTCTTCTTCTGCAATTGGCCAGCCTACCTTTTTGCCTTCTGGCGTCGCCAGCTCAGCCCCTACATGGAACAGCTTTGTCTGAATGACATGGAAGACATCCTGCAATTCCTTCCATTCTTCTGTCGCAGGCAACAGAGCCAGTGCCAATCCAATCTGCGAGTTGGCTTCATCGCACGTACCGTATGCCTCTACACGGTCCGCAAACTTAGGCACGCGGACACCTGCAACCAGTGACGTCTCGCCCTTATCCCCTGACTTTGTATAAATCTTCATTCCGAATCCCCTCCACAGGTTCCGTTTACAAAGCTTCTGCGACCAGAATCAACTCTGAGCTATTCGCATCAAAAGGTGTCTTTGCAAAAGAACCGTATCGTTGTGTGACCTTCAAGCCGTTTAAACGAAGCAGATGATGGAGCTCCGCGGGGAAAATATAGCGGAGAGTAAATCGGCCCTTCACCCTTTCCGTTATAACTCCCTGTGCATTCGTACGCTCGTATATGCGTGTCACTTCGGACAGTTGCTGGAAATGGTCATAACGAGTGTAATCCCACATCGCAACCTCTTCCCCCGACGGGAGTGGATACGTGCCACGCAAGGACATTTTTTCATTTTCCTCGTAAAAATGATGAATCTTGGGGACAAACACGTTCATGATGAACTTCCCGCCTGGAGCCAGATGCTTGCGAATGCACGTCAATGCCTTCATTTGCTCTTGAACATGCAACAGGTGCAAAAACGATCGAAAAGGAATCATAATCAGCGAAAATGACGCCTGCAGATCAAAGGTGCGCATATCCCCCTGCAATAGCTTCAAGCCGGATGTTACACCTTGTTCCTCTGCTTTTACCTGAGCCCTTGCCAGCATATCTTGGGATAGGTCAATTCCGGTAACGTCGATGCCAGCCTGCGCCATCGGAATGCTGATTCTTCCGGTGCCGCAAGCGAGATCTAGCACGTTTCCCCCTGCCAGCTTGGCTTGTTCCAGATAGAACTCAACATCACCCGGAACACCGCGTTGAGTGAGATCATAGTAGTCAGCCCATTGATACATATTGCTCATCTGGCCCTCCTATGCTTGCATTTCTTCTGATTGAAGGTAGGCCATAACGAGCTTTGCCGTGTTATCGAGTGCTTCTTTATGTGTACGTTCATGGGAGTGGGATGCATCTACTCCCGGTCCGATCAAGCCATGGACAACGTCATATCCGGCTCTCAGTGCAGCACTCGCGTCAGAACCATAGTAAGGATAAATGTCCACTTGGTAGTTCAGACCGTTCGCTTGTGCGAGCTTGGTCAGATGGCTGCGCAATCCGTAGTGGTACGGTCCAGTGGAATCCTTCGCACAAATGGACACACAATACTCATCTGTCGTCTGTCCATCCCCAATCGCGCCCATGTCGACAGCCAGATACTCCACCACGTTGGCAGGGATGCTGGAGTTGCCGCCGTAGCCGATCTCTTCATTATTGCTGATAAAAAAGTGCGTAGTGTAAGGCAGCTTCACACCGGATTCACTCAGTTCTTTTAGAACCCCCAGCAGCACAGCTACGCTTGCTTTGTCGTCGATATGGCGGGACTTGATGAAGCCGCTATTCGTTACCGTCACGCGCGGATCAAAGGAGACGAAATCTCCGACGGAAATCCCAAGCGCAAGTACTTGCTCTTTGTTTGTGACCTTTTCATCCAGCCGAACTTCCATGTTCGCCTCATTGCGCTCAGCTTTCCCCGCTTCTGAGCTGTATACATGCACGGAAGCTTTGGTAGACAAAATCGTACCAGTTACAAGACGACCGCTACTAGTCTCTACAACACAGTGCTCCCCTTCAATCGCATTGAATGCAAATCCACCGATCAAGGTCAGCTTCAAACGTCCGTTGCTCTTTATTTCTTTTACCATCGCGCCCAGCGTATCGACGTGAGCGGTCAAGAGTCTTGCTTTGTCGTTATTGGCCCCCGCTACGGTTGCAACGATTGCCCCTTTATTTGTCTGTTTATAGGAAACGCCAAGATTTTCTAACTCTTGTGCAACCCAGGCCATTACTTTTTCCGTATTGCCAGACGGACTTGGGATGTTCGCCAATTGGCAAAAGCTTTGTACAACATATTCTGTGGATACACTCATTTGTATGTTCCTCCATTCGCCCGTTGCGAAATAAACGTTAGGATTGAAGCTCTTCCTTAATAAATTGAAGCACTTCCTGTACATGCCCTTTGACCTTTACTTTTGCCCATACTTTTGCAATGTTGCCTTCTTTGTCGATGACGAACGTCGTGCGTTCTATGCCCATATACTCTCGTCCGTACATTTTTTTCAATACCCACACACCATAAGCCTCTGCCACTTGGTGATCGGGATCTGCCAAAAGTGGAAAAGGCAATTCGTGCTTCGCGATAAATTTGTCATGCGATTTCACAGAATCCGGACTGATTCCGAGAACAACTGAATTCAGCTCAGCAAAGCCCGAATGGAAGTCACGAAAGTCGCATGCTTCTGTGGTACATGTCGGCGTTTGGTCCTTCGGATAAAAATAAAGCACTACATTTTGTCCATAAAATTGGGAAAGTGAGAGGGTCTGATTGTCGCTCGCCTGCAAAGTAAATGCAGGTGCAGCTTGTCCTACTGCCGTCAAACTTTTCCCTCCTCTCGATAATATCCTGTTTTCGCTGGTCCCATTTTACCACAATCTAGTAGTCACTTCATCCGCATACAAGTTGCGCTTTGATTCAGAAAAGGATAGAATAAAAAAAAATAAAATTTGGCCTAGTCAGTTGGATGGTGAATTCGCATGAAAGAGTTTTTTGAAGTAACAGATCCAGAAGCGCTAAAATCGCTTGCTATAGCGGAACGGGTTAAAATTTTGGAACTCTTTGAAGATTTGGAGCCCAGAACGGCCAAACAAATCGCTACAGAACTAGGCGAAAATGCTGCACGGCTACATTACCATGTGAAGGAGCTCGTGCGTGTTGGGCTGCTCGAGCAAGTGGATACCCGGGTAAAAGGCTCTATTGTGGAGAAATATTATGAGCCTGTTGCCAAGGTCATTCAGGTCAAGCTCCAATTGATGATTGAAGAAAACGCTCAACAATTAAGTGATGTCATGTTTACTCCGTTTCGTACTACGGAAAAGGATCTCATGCGAACTCTCAATCGCTTCGTCGCAAGTGACCAAGATGTTCGGAAAGAATACCAAAATACGTTCGCTTTTAATTTGACTGAATTTTATTTGAGTCAAGATGAACGCAATCAATTTGTGGAAGACATCTCTGAGCTGTTGCAAAAGTACAAAGGGTTCAAATCGGAACCTGGCCGTCGAAAATTCAAGTTTTTCGACATCCTGTTCCCATTGACTCCAGCTGACCCAACAGATGATTCAGATGACCCTTTTGATGATTCGGATGAGTAAGTCACCAAGAAAACCATCAGATACGATGGTTTTCTTTCATTTTCTAATCAAAGGAGGACTCCAATGCGGACGATCTTGTTTGATTTCGACGGCACAGTTGCCGATACCCTCCCCTTGATCTTCACCGCTTTTCGCTCTACCTTTCAGCAGTTTTTACAAGAGCATTATACTGACGAGCAGATTGTAGCTCTCTTTGGCCCCACAGAAATAGGCATTTTGCAAAACGAGCTTCCCCCACATGCGCATGACAACGCCCTCGCTCATTTTTATCGTGTATACACAGATGAACACTCCCGCGTACAAAACCCGGAAAATATCCGAAGCATGCTCGACGAACTTCACTCAGCAGGTATCCAAATGGGAATCGTAACAGGAAAAGGACGAAAAAGCGCTGACATCTCCCTTCGAGAATGGGGATTAGATTCGTATTTTTCCGTCGTGATCACAGGGGATGAGGTCACACATCCAAAGCCTCATCCAGAAGGTATTTTTACCGCTATGAAACAGCTAGGCGCTACGCCTGCAGAAACCATTTTCGTAGGTGACAGTGATGCTGACGTGTTGGCTGGTCGAGCCGCTGGTTTGCGAACAGTCGGTGTGGATTGGCTTTTGGTTACACAAAAGTCGGGAAAATTCGATCCCGAGCCTGACTACCACTTTACGAATGTGCACGCTTTTACCGATTGGATACTCAGACGCTAGATGAAAAAAGGGTGTGCCATGCCGCCAAAGCGTGGACACACCCTTTTTTTGATTAATACGCCCGTCCGAACCAGACGCTATGCTGTGACTCTTTACCGCAGCAAATGCAGGCTGTCTTTCGTACAGGAGGCTCAAACGGGATGTTGCGAGAGGTGAACTTGGTTTCCTCTTTGATCTTCGATTCACAAGCATCATCCCCACACCAGCCAGCTAACACCCATCCACTCAGCTTGTTTTCTCTCTCGCTTTTGGCAATATGAGCGGACAGCTGCTCCAGTGTATCGATTCCCAAATGTGAGTTCTCATCACGGAAGGCTAGTGCTTTTTGGAACATATGTTGCTGAATCTCTTCCAACAGTTGTACAACTGTTTGCGCGATACCTTCAAGTGAAACCGTCACCTTCTCCCCTGTATCACGTCGAGCCAGAATGACTTGACCATTTTCCACGTCGCGTGGGCCGAGCTCCAGACGCAGAGGAACCCCGCGCATTTCCCACTCATTGAACTTCCAGCCGGGTGTTTCTTCACGAAGATCAGCACGGACACGCACTCCTGCGGCCTTGATCTCGTCAAAGAGTGGATCAAACGCCTCCATGACTTTCTCGCGCAGCTTCATCGGACCGACTGGGATCATAATAACCTGTGTCGGAGCCATGCGAGGCGGCAACACTAGACCACGGTCATCGCCATGCACCATGATCATCGAACCAATCAGTCGCGTAGAGGTTCCCCATGATGTGGTGTGAACGTACTTGAACTGATTGTCACGATCCAAAAACTTGATTTCAAAGCCGCGCGCGAATTTATCGCCCAAATAGTGCGAGGTACCCGCTTGCACTGCTTTGCCATCCTTCATCATCGCTTCAATGGAATACGTGTCGACAGCACCAGCAAAGCGTTCACTTGGTGTTTTTTGTCCCTTCCAAACTGGAATGGCCAGCTCCTGCTCGACGACCTCTCGGTAAATCTCCAGCATTTGCATCGTTTCCTGACGAGCTTCCTCCTCTGTCGCATGTGCCGTGTGGCCTTCCTGCCAGAGAAATTCCGATGTCCGCAAGAACGGCATCGTCCGCTTTTCCCAACGAAAAACGTTTGCCCATTGGTTGATTAATACAGGCAGGTCGCGGTAGCTCTGAATCCATTGGCTGTACATATGTCCGATGATCGTTTCGGAGGTTGGACGTAGCGCGAGCTTTTCCTCTAGCGGCTCGCCCCCAGCCTCTGTTACCCAAGGCAACTCTGGATTGAAGCCCTCGATATGCTCTTTTTCTTTTTGAAAGAAGGACTCGGGGATCAGCATCGGGAAATAGGCATTGCGATGTCCTGTCTCTTTGAAGCGCTTATTCATCGCCTCCTGAATTCGCTCCCAGAGCTCAAAGCCATCCGGCTTGAACACGATGCAGCCGCGTACCGGTGTGTAGTCCATCAAATCCGCCTTTTTAATGGCATCGATGTACCAACGCGAAAAATCCTCCGATTGCGGTGTAATTTCTTTTACAAACGCTTTGTCCTCTTTCATCCGTCTACGCTCCTTTTTGATCTTACGTAAAATGCAAAAAATCCCCCATCCCAAAAAGGGACGGAGGATCAACTTCCGCGGTACCACCCTGATTGACTACAGCATAGCCATAGTCCTCTCGATAACCCGATAACGGTGGGCATCCGGCTAAGCTCTTCACCAGCGGCTTCAGGATGGGGTGCAGTTATCCTTTACGTATCAGCCTTCCAGACTAGGGCCGACTCTCTGTCACGGGGAATAGCTGCGGGTCCTTTCATAGCCTTTTGTGACTATCTATTAACTAAACATATTAGCGAGTCACATCGTGGTTGTCAATTGTTGGTACGCGCAGCGATTCTGGAGCCGAGCTTCACATAGATCGGATACGCAACCACTGAAATCATAACACCTTTGAAGAGATTGAATGGTACGATTCCGTACAGAACCAAAGACCAGATACTTGTCGCATTGAACATGGTCAAGAGCTGTTCAATCGGCATTTGATAAAGCACAGCGTACGCAGGCAACAGCACATATGCATTTGCCACAGCCATGACAATCGTCATCAACAGCGTTCCCAGAGCAAGACCAGTCAGGAAGCCTTTTTTGCCTTGGCCGAGACGCTGCATGTAAACAGCCGCAAAAATAAAGCTTGATCCTGCTACGACGTTTGCGAGCTCACCGATCAACAGACCGTCTGTATTTTTGAAGAGCATGTGCAATGTATTTTTTAGTACCTCGATAATAACGCCAGCTACAGGTCCGTACATGAGTCCCCCGATCAATGCCGGGAGTGTACTGAAGTCCAGCTTCAAAAAGCTTGGCATCAGCGGAACAGGAACCTCGAGATACTGCAGAATAAATGCAACGGCCGCCAGCATGGGAATCGTCACCAGCTTTTGGGTTGCACGTGTGCGCGAAGAATGCAGCGCTGTTTCTTTCATGTTTACCATCTCCTCATTTTTCTACTCCTTCTTGAGGAATGGCAACAGTCGTTGTAGGCTCACACGTCTTGTTACACAAACAGAATAAACCCTGTGGCTATAAGTTCCACAGGGCATTTGCAAGCGTATGACAAAACCGTGCGCAAATAAAAGGTACAAGAAACAAGAGGGCTGGCCTCTACGTTCTCGTCCCGTTTGCACAGGCAAACAAGCACGTGTGATAAACGTACTGTCGTCATCCTTCTCCCATCCAGACTGTACTGTCGGCTCTGGAATCACACCAGATCCTGCACTCCGTCGCTATTTGCAGCTCGGGAGGCTCGCGGGCTTAACATGCACAAAGCATGATCACCGCCGGTCGGGAATTTCACCCTGCCCCGAAGGAATGTGTAGTTGTATACAGCATATTATACTGCTGTTTTTTGATTTGACAATAGAGGAAACTGCCAGCTCGACACTTTTTGTTTATTTTTCCGATGAGTTTAGTGTGAATAACGAATAAAAAAAGACACTTGCTAACTAGAGAGCACTTCATGCTATCATTCGCTTGTACAATAGAATCGGCTCCTCAAGGGTGGTCGCGGCTCATCCCCATTTGAAAGGGGGTAAGACCTGTGGTAACGAATGAAACACTCGGACTGCTTTTCCAGTTTGGGTTGTTCCTGGTCGCTTTAATCGGCTTGGTTGTTACCTTGACCAAAAAGAAATAGACCGCCCTTGAGTTGACAGCTCTGCGGTCTATTTCACAACATAGTATTGAGCCGCACCCCTTTAGGGGAAGCGCCTTTTGTACCGTCCGTTCCGGTTGCCGCCGGGACGGTCTTTTTTTACCTTATGCTTTTCGATCTCGTTACATCCAATATTACCACAACGACTTCAGATTATAAATCATCAAGAACCTGCTCCCCGATACTTCGTGACACCCCAGTTCCAAACGAGTAGCCCAATCCCAAAGAAAATAATAGCCACTACTGGCGTCATTGCCGCATAGGTGTACCAAACTTCCTTGCGCAAAAAGTAAGCCGCCGGATAAACACCCACGAAGGCAAACGGCAGCACGTAGGTAAGCACAAAGCGTATGGCCTTGTTGTACACGTCTACCGGATAGCGCCCATACTGCTGGATGTTGTAAATCATCGGGGCAATCCCTGTCCGCGAGTCAGAAAAGAAGCTAACCGCAGCAATTGCAGTATACACGCCACCGTAAATCAGTGCCCCGCTGATTGAGAGCCCGATAAAGATGAACACGTCGTACCAGTAAAACGACAAATCGAGTTGAATGGCAGCATACCCCATGATGATGATCCCGGTTATGACTCCAAAAATACGGTCTGGCGCAATCGACTCGAGGCATACCTGTGCCAAATTGTGAATCGGTCTCGTCAGGATGCGATCCATCTCGCCCCGAATGATATACCTTTCGTTAAAGTCCCAAAAGCCGAAGAACATCGAGAACAATGCATATGGAACCAAAAAGAAACCATAGATAAAGATGATCTCATCACGCGTCCAATCCCCCATCAAAGGAACATGCGTGAACACGACAATAATAAAGACGAGATTGATCAACTCTGAAACCAGATTAGACACAAAATCCCCGAGAAAATCCGTTCGATAGGCAAGTCTCGTCTTGAAGTACTGGCTCAGGTAGTCGGCAAAAATACTGAAAATATGTCTCATGTTTTGCATGCTCTACCCCCCTTGCACAACCAGCTTGTTGCGGGCAAGACGCCACATCACCAAGATGGGAACCAGTATGACAAACATCCAAATGACCTGAAAACCGATCAATTCCCAGGAACGTTCCGTTGTAATCGCTCCTGTGAAAATCAGGCTCGGATAGTAGTTAACCGCCTGAAATGGAAGGTAACCCATTACCGTTTGCGCCCAGCCCGGGAAAAAGCTGATCGGAAGCACGAGACCAGACAACAGATCCACTACGACCCGCTTGGCTCGCATCATACCATCGTTTCGGAATAGGAAGAAAGTCAGTAAGCCTGTCACCAGATTGATTTGTGTATTGATCAAAAATGCACACATCAAGCTGATCAAATACAGTCCCCATCCTGTCCCTGTCGCCGGGAAGCTAAACGGAATAATCAGGCTGATAAGGAAGATCCCCGGACCCGCAAAAAAGAGAAAGCGAAAGATCCCTTCCCCAAACGCCTGCGCCGTTTTCACGGACAAATAATTATAAGGGCGTATCATTTCGATCGCGACCTTGCCTTCTCGGACATCCTGGGCTATTTCTGTATCGATGTTGTTAAAATAAAACGCCCGCGACATCCAAGCAATCGCAACGTAGGAAGTCATCTGTTCCACTGTAAGCCCGCCCAGCTGCTGCTGGCCTCCGTAGATCGCTCCCCACAAAAAGTAGTACGCACCGATGTTGATCGCGTAGATAATGATCCCGCTGTAATAGTTCACACGATAGGCAAGCATCGTCAAAAACCTCATGCGGATGAGTTCCATATAAAGCTTACGCATGGCTGGCTACCTCTTGGTCGGAGGAATAAATGTTGCGAACGATATCCTCTGTGCTCGTCTCTTCGATTTTCACGTCGCTGACTTCAAACGATGACATGACTGTCGACAAAACAAAGGGCAGCATTTCCTGACTCCGCGCTACTTTTACACTGAGGGTAAAATCATTGATTTGCTCGATCTCACAAGGCATCTCTCCCAATGCCTGACGGAGTGCGGCTGTTGAAGTGCGCTTTTTCATTTGGAAGGACACCTCTGTGCCATTGCCCCATTTTTCTTTGAGGTCATTCAGCAAGCCATCGAAGATCAGCTTCCCTTTGTCCATGACAAGCACGCGTTTACAGAGTGCTTCGATGTCTGACACATCGTGAGTCGTCAACAAGATCGTCATATTTTCCGTCTCATTCAGATTGCGGAGAAACTCCCGGATTTTTTGCTTAACGAGCACATCGAGTCCAACTGTCGGTTCATCGAGAAATAGCAGGCGTGGCTTATGAATCAAGGAAGCAGCCACTTCACAGCGCATCCGTTGTCCGAGACTTAGCTTGCGTACTGGCTGACTGACGAACGGAGAAATATCCAGCTCCTCAATCAAACGCTCCAGCCACTTTTCTCCTTCTGCCTCGTCTACCTTATAAACACTTTTCAACAGACGGAAGGACTCTAGCGGAGATAAGTCCCACCAAAGCTGAGAGCGCTGCCCGAAAACAACTCCGATGGATCGAACGTAGTCTTCCCGCTGCTTGAAAGGCACATAGCCGTTAATGACGATTTCGCCGTCGCTCGGGGTCAAGATTCCGGTCAGCATCTTGATCGTGGTCGATTTTCCGGCACCATTTTCCCCTATCAGTGCGAACATTTCCCCTTCCTCTACTGTAAAGGAAAGGTCATCCACCGCATTTACCGTCTTGTACTCCCGACTGAACAAATCACGAAAAGCACCACCAAGACCCGGTCTAGATTGATGGATGCGGAAATCCTTTTGTAAATGATTTACCTGAATCATGGAATACCGTCCTTTTTTCTTCGCTTAAATACCATTTGTAGTGTATATGAGCCAATCGAATTGTGCAAAAGGCAAACTGCACCAAACTGTTAATGAAGAGAAAGGATCATTCCCGTTTTGTCGTCTGACTTTTTGAAGCGGATATAGCGGATGCACTCGGGATCGTTGTTTTCCAGAGAGATGAGCTCGTCTGTATAACGTTGCAGCCCTTTATGTACGATCGGCAGCACCGTCTCTTCCCACTTCGGCTGTGCTCCACCTAAAGCTCTCGGCATGAAAAGACCATCCGTTGCCAGCACCAATGCCTTCACGCCAACTCGATTCATGCGGCCATACTCTATAAAATCCCGACAGGCAGCATCACCATTCAACACTCCGTAGCCTCCTGGTCCATTCGCCTGATAGCGGTTATGGATCAGGATGTCCATACATCGTTCGTACAGCTCTGTTCGCGTACACAATCCTTCTTTGATTCCTTCTTCCCACTTCGCCAAGGCTGCCTGTTCCAAATGGCTGACTTGCGTATGCGTCAGGGGTCGTACCGTGTCATCATCATAAACGGCAAATATCATGCAATCTCCCAACTGCGCGTACTCGATATGGGCATCTCCTACACGGACGACTGCACAGGCCGCTCCCCACAATGCTTCCTTTTTCTCAAGATCAATGCCGCTTTGCCGCATCTGCTCCTGAAGGGCTACGTTTATCGTCTCCAAATAATCGTGCAAAGCTGCATCCTCCGGCATTGCTTCCAGCTGCTTTTTTACGAGCTCAGCCGCGATAGCTCCGCCCGTCTGTCCTGCTGCGTTCTCATACGGAATCAGCGACGTAATGCCGTCGATAACCGCATACACATGCTTGACCTGCTGAATCACATAGGCGTCCTCATTGCTTTTGCCGCTTCCTTTCATGGAGATGCTCTCAAGTTTCATGATGACCCCGCCTTTACCCATGGAGTGATTTGCTTGAAAATTGTATCATTTTTCCTTTCCTTCATCTATAGCTCTCCGTTCATATCCAGTTGTTGAACAGCTGTGGTAAGATAATGAAGGACTTTTTACAAAAGAGGTAGTTCCAAAAGAAAAGAGGGAATATGCATGAAACGTGAACGATCCGCGCAACTGCATGAGGAAGCACTCGACGTCATTCTAGGCGGGGTAAACAGCCCTTCCCGCTCTTTCAAGGCTGTAGGCGGGGGAGCACCCGTAACGATGGAACGTGCCCAGGGCGCGTATTTCTGGGACGTGGACGGCAATCGATATATTGACTACTTAGCAGCATACGGCCCCATCATTACTGGCCATGCACATCCACATGTGACCGAAGCGATTTGCGAAGCAGCTGCCAACGGAACCCTGTACGGTACTCCTACTCCATGGGAAATTACTTTCGCAAACATGATCCGCGAAGCAATCCCTTCGATGGAGCGCATTCGTTTTAACAACTCCGGTACAGAAGCAGTCATGACCTGCATTCGTGTAGCACGTGCCTATACCGGACGTGTCAAAATCATCAAATTCGCAGGCTGCTACCACGGTCACTCTGATTTGGTGCTGGTTGCAGCTGGCTCTGGACCATCAACCTTGGGGATTCCAGACAGTGCGGGTATTCCACAAAGCATCGCCAGCGAAGTCATTACGGTACCTTTTAATAATGTCGAAGCATTTGCAGAAGCTATGAACAAATGGGGCAGCGAAACGGCTTGCGTCCTCGTGGAGCCGATTGTCGGCAACTTCGGTATCGTGGCACCTGAGCCTGGCTTCTTGGAAGAGGTTAACCGCATTACGCATGAAGCAGGCGCACTTGTCGTCTACGATGAAGTGATTACGGCCTTCCGCTTCTGCTACGGCGGAGCACAAAACCTCCTCGGAGTCGAGCCTGATCTGACTGCATTGGGCAAAATTATCGGTGGCGGTCTGCCAATCGGTGCTTATGGCGGTCGTCGGGAAATCATGGAACAAGTCGCCCCACTCGGACCTGCGTATCAAGCAGGAACAATGGCTGGTAATCCTGCTTCCATCCGTGCGGGAATCGCCTGCCTGGAAGTATTGAAGCAGCCGGGCGTGTACGATGAATTCGAACGACTGGGCTCCATACTTGCGAACGGAATCACCGAGGCAGCCAACAAACACGGCGTAACCATCCAGCTCAATCGTGTAAAAGGGGCATTGGCTGTTTACTTTACGGACGAGCCTGTTCATGATTATGATGCAGCTCAGAAAGCGAACGGAGAAATTTTTGCCCGCTTCTTCCAGCTAATGCTGAATGAAGGTGTATGTCTGGCACCATCTAAATATGAAGCTTGGTTCGTGACCACAGCTCATACAGAAGAGGACATTCAATTCACCATCGCAGCTGTAGACCGCGCCTTTTCTCAGCTGTAAACCATTCCCACGTCCTTTCGCATCTGTCCAAGGAAATAATAAGCGTGTTCGCGATTATGTTTTCAAGGAGGATATTTCGGTGTCCAAAGGTGAAAAATCATATCCGCAGGCTCCTGAAAAGACGTTGGATTCCAAAATGAGCAGCAAAATGCTCGAAGTGACCGGCTTTCAAAACCCGCGAAAAACCGAGCACCACAAAACTCAAAATCACGACAGATAATCAAGAAAACAGACACATTCCTAATCATGATGACGAGGAATGTGTCTTGTTTTTTCGCATGTGGCAACATTGTCAATAATGGTCAGAGATTGTACAATAAAATAGTGAAACTGTCATAGGACTTATTCGTATACATGAATATGGGACAGAATGAAGTAGTAAGGTTACATGTATGGCTTAGCAACATTTCGTTTTCATAGATTACAACGAGGAGTGAGTGTGGAATGTTTTTCCATCCTATGGATTTCCTGATTCTGATTGCATTCGGACTGTCGCTCTGGGCACAGTTTCGTGTGAAAGGAACTTTTAACAAATTCGCCGAAGTTCCTACCTCCTCCGGTCTTACCGGTGCAGAGGCCGCCCGCCGCATGCTCGATGCGAACGGCTTGACGAACGTTCCTGTTCAACATATCCCAGGTACATTGACTGACCACTACGACCCGACTGATCGTGTCGTACGCCTGTCTGATCCTGTATACTTCGGCAACTCGATTGCCTCTCTGTCCGTTGCTTGTCACGAGGTCGGCCATGCGATTCAGCACAAGGTCTCGTACCCGATGCTGGTAGCACGCCATCGCATTTTCCCGGTAGTCAACCTGGTGTCCGGTGTAGCGCCATTGCTGCTGTTGGCTGGTTTCTTCTTTAAAATGGCTGGACTTTTGCTCATCGGGATTATCTTCTTCTCCGGAGCGGTTGCCTTCCAGCTCGTCACACTACCTGTCGAGTTTAACGCAAGTAGCCGTGCGAAAGATCTGATGCTCAAAATGGGCTTCATTCGTAATGAAGAAGAACGTGGGGCAAGCAAAGTACTGGGCGCAGCCGCTCTGACGTACGTAGCTGCTGCTCTGATCTCTGTTCTGGAGTTGGCGAAATACATCATGATTTTCCGTAGCTCTGACGACTAATCCGTTTAATGAAACGGCAAAGGTACAGCTCTCTCGCATGGGAGGCTGTACCTTTTTTCATAAGGCTACGTTACAATTAGGCGGGGGGTTTTGCACATGCGAATTGGAATCATTGGATTAGGCAGTATGGGACAAATGCTGGTGAAATCGCTCTGTAAAAGCGGTGTGATCCAGCCCGAGCATATCACCGTCTTCAATCGAACAAGAGAAAAGGCTGAACATCTGCAGGCATCACATGGTATTCTCATAGCCGAAAGTGCGCAAGAGGTGTGCAACCAAGCAAATCTGGTCTTTCTCTGCACAAAGCCACTGGATATCCTGCCTGTACTGCGAGAGTTGTCTATCCCTGAAAGTGTACATATCGTTTCTGTGGCAGCAGGTGTTAGCATCGATGATTTGGAAACCGTCCATACTGGTGCCGTAAGCAAGGTAATTCCTACCGTCACTTCGCAAGAGCTGCATGGTGTATCTCTATTTACATCCAGCTGTCGAACAAGTGCAGAGGATCGCAATGAGCTTCTCACTCTCCTGTCTTCCATTAGTCAATCACAGGAAGTATCCGAGGTCGAGATTGAAACAGCGACGATCCTCACCAGCAGCGCACCAGGACTGATCGCAGGGATTCTTGATTCGTTCGCGCAGGCAGCCGTTCGCAAAACACCAGAGCTTGACCTGGATACGGCGCGAAGCATGCTGGTGGAAACGATGCTGGGAACCGCTCTTTTACTCAAAAACGAACAGCTTAGCTTCGACCAGCTGATCGAACGTGTGGCTACCAAAGGTGGCATTACCGAGGAAGGCTTGCGTGTTCTTGACAAGACGCTTCCTTCTGGGTTTGACGAGTTGTTTGCGATGACAGAATCCAAGCACGCTGCTTTGAAGATACTTGTCCAACAACAAATAAAAGCATAAATCGCGGATAGGAGAACAAGAAAATGATCATCGGTTGGATTGGTTTAGGAAACATGGGCATTCCAATGGCTAGCAATCTGCTGGCTGCTGGCTACGACGTACGTGTCTGGAATCGTACGCCGGGAAAAGCTGCACCATTGGTGGCTCTGGGAGCGAAGGAGACAGCCGCTCTGTCAGATTTGGTAACACAATGCGATGTACTTTTCACGATGGTAAGCGATGATGATGCAGTAAAAGCAATCTATACTGGCACAGACGGTCTCTTGAGCCTGTCCATTCAAGGCAAGCTTGCAGTAGATATGAGCACGATTTCACCGGATACATCCCGTTATATCGCAGAGCAAGCCCAGGAAGCTGGACTGCGCTTTCTCGATGCACCTGTGTCCGGTAGCGTAGGGCCTGCCAAAGAAGGCAAGCTCGTCATCATGGTAGGCGGAGAGCAGGCTGATTTTAAGGTAGCCAAGGCTATGCTGGACAAGCTGGGCAAAGCCGCGTTTTATTTGGGACCAAACGGAGCGGGTACATCTGCGAAGCTGGCGATCAACCTGCTGCTCGGCATTACAGTACAAGGTGTGTCTGAAACATTACTATTCGCACGATCCCTCGGCATTGGTACGGAGCAAATGCTGGACATCATTTCAGAGAGCGCCGTGGGAACCCCATTAATCCGTGGAAAAGCAGCCTCAATCCTCGCTGACGACTATCCGGCTGCCTTTGCCCTGAAGCATATGGCCAAAGACCTTCGACTTGCGAACGAAGCAGGTGTCTCTACGCCACTCGCTGAGTCCGTCAATGCGACATATCGCCATGCACTGGAAGAAGGACTGGGAGAGTTCGATTTAATGGCGATCCTGCGTCATCTCGGTGGAAAATAGGCTTCGTTGTTTAGATTGACCCTACATAAATGAAACAGCGGCCAGACTAAGACCTGAAAATCACGTCTTAGTCTGGCCGCTGTTTTTTGCATTCCACGCAGATCATACACCTATGTTTGACATATATTGCATACAAAAGGAGGAGTATGCTATGCATCATCCAAATTTTCAATATGTACAATACGGTCATCTACCACCTGTATACGCTGGTAAGACATTTCGCTATGACTATGATGATGGCAATGTATTTATCATTCATTTCTTTGACGCTACTCATCGGCATGATGAAGGAATTGCTGGACCGCATAAAGGATTCAATGGTTACTATACATTCAACTACGTGGAGATAGCTCCTTGCGTATACTTTATGTATTGGTTGGAAGAAGTCTACACGGTCAGCCAAGTTGCTGATTTTAATAGGATGCTGGTCTATACACATTATACCTATGATGCACAGGGTATTCGAAAAAGCCTGTTCCATTCCGGTACCATAACCGAACTTTGATAGCTTCCCCTCATAATCCGTGAAAGATGACAAAGCGAATGACCGGATTCACTTCCGGTCTTTTGTCGTCTAATACGCTATTGCTTGGCCTTCAGCCACGCATTAAAAATCTTTGCTTCCTCTACTGCCCGTTGATCTGACCATACATCACCGGGTTTGTTGCCTTCCCCGATCATATAGCCTGCAAATGGCATTCCGACGAAAGAAAAAACATACTGAAACTGCTGGATTAGTGGCAGCCCCTTTAATCTGGGCTGGTCTCCACCAGTCGTAATGACATATGCCTGCTTTTGTCCGAGAGATTCTTTGAAGGAATAACGCTTGTCACGCAAGCTCTGAGACCAGCGATCCACATAGTTTTTCATATGCCCTGACATGCCGTACCAATAGATGGGCGTAGAGAAAATCAGAAAATCATGGGCGAGTACCGCTTCTGTCACTTCATCGTAATCATCCGCGACTGCATCGAAGCCTCCCTCGTCATGCCTTTGGTCGTGAATCGGGCGAATGTTTTTTTCTCGCAGACGAATACTGGTGTGCGGTACGCCGTCCAATGCCAAATTAGTCAATTGCTCCGTGTTTCCTGCATCTCTTGAGCTTCCATGCAATACGAGAATGTTCATGTGCTCACCCATCCTTACATCTTTGTTTGCTCCTTTTATTGTATGGGGAAAGAAGGGCTTTCTCAAACCTTAAAGGGCCTAACCGATTCTTTAAACTGTCGGACGACCACCTCCAAACAAAAAAGGCTGCCTTCCCAGTAGAAAAG
>NZ_JABMIU010000031.1:0-11613 GCF_013332495.1 Brevibacillus sp. HB1.2
AAGATCAATCCCTTTACCAAGCCATTCCTTCTCGTCACCAGTTGACCAATCGTCCTGTATACGTCTTGTGGGTTCGCGTCGGGCAAGATGTCCAACTTGTTTAACAGGATTCTTGCTACACACTCCGCATCCCAGCTATCGCTTTTTTGTGTAGTCGGGTAACTTTGGCGCTCGGCATACGACAGAGCGGAATTGACCTCCTTCGCCTGCTGTTTATTTTCTAACAGGTACACCGCTAACGAACGACCATATCCGCCTACATCTTCCAGCCCATACACAGGAGTCATGCCTCGATTCTTGAATTGCTTGACATACGTGATTAGTTCATCAAAAGCGGCGGGCTTGTTCTCAAACGTAATTTCCCCCTGTTTCTCGTTCCAGCAGTTGATGACTACCGCCGTATGTGTTTTCTTGTGCAGATCAACTCCAATGTAAAAATGCTTCTGTTTGTAGTGCATGCAAGGTATCACCTCTGTCTATGAAGTACGTTGAAAGGTAAAATAATGTCGGCAACCTCAGCTCAAGCGTTAGTCAACAAGTGACCCGCAACGGGACGCCAGCCAGTCCATTTTCTATTCGTTCAACGTCTGTATGACTACATATATTGAAACTTCAATAGTTTTTAAGTACCTTGCAAAAATATTTTTCTACAATCCCTACACAACGGGTAAACATAATCATATGAGATGGTTCGCTCTCGTTTGTATCTCCGTTCATCGGTGTCATTTGTGGTAATCCTACATGAGAACGTCATCTCGCCCGGTTTTCGTTGGTCTGCTGTGGAGTATGCTCGTATCCTAGTCGAGTACACCTAACTCACGACGCATTTCAATCTCCAGTTCACGTAACCGCTCTTGCTTGGTAACCAGTTCCTCAAACCATTCCTTGTCCTTCATGGCTAGAGCCATGTCAATCATTTCGTCGTAGTCTTCTGAACACATCATCATTCGCTCTTTGAATTCGCTCATTTGTCCAGCCTCCCATTGTTTACGTGATGATTAGCTGACCTGCCTTGCTTGTTCCACAACTGGCGGCTAATGATACGAGGAAACACATCTTTCTGCCTAATGCCATTCTGCTCTTTTTGCCCGTTGTACATGTTGAACCCTGTGTACGTCTCATTGTTCAAAATGTTTTGTACCTGTACGACTGTCCAAGCCTTTCCTGTCTTGGTTTGGATACCAGCGTTGTTCAGCAACTTGGCGATGCGATAAGGGTTCGTTCCTTCTACATATTCCTGAAAAATGTATTTTACGGTGCTGGCTTGCTGTTTATCCAGTTCAATGTTTCCGTTCCACAGCCTGTAGCCATAAGGAATACCTCCGCCAGCATATTGATTCTTTCTAGCCGTAGCGATTCGTCCGTTTCGGGTACGTTCATTGATGGTTGCACGTTCAAACTCAGCAAAACCGCCAAGCATTTGCAAGAAAATCTTCCCTTGCGGAGTCGAGGTATCCATTCGCTCCGTCACACTAATGAACGCCATGTCTTGTGGTTCCAGTTCCTCTTCGATCAAGTCCAGCAGATGATTCAATTGACGATGGATACGGTCTGATTTCGTCACGACAATCCCGCCAACCTCATGTTCGGGCTGCTGAATGTAATGCAGCATCTCTTGATAACCATCTCGTTCTATTGTGCTGCCGCTAACTCCTTCGTCCTTGAAGATCGCTGCCAGTTGCCAGCCCTGACTCACGCAAAACGCTTCAATCTGCCTTACCTGTTCACTAATGGATGTGTTCTCCATCTGACTGTCCGAGGAGATACGCACATAGCCTACCCATTTCTTGACCTTCGTTTCCTTCATGTAAATGCCTCCTGTTTTTGTAACACCATACGACCTTACGGAAGGCATTTACAACCCTCTTTATCCTTTTTGCGGCTCGTTAACCGTGATCGTGGTAAAGCATGTTTACATTCATTTTTAGATGCCACGCCTTCTGCGGTAGTAAAAAAGAGCGAAACAAAGCGTGTGCTCTGTCTGCTCCTGTCTTCATCCTTGAAACTTGCTTCTCGCTTGTTGCAGTATCTCGACCAACTGGTCTAACGATCCGTCGCTTTTCTGCTTCTGCATATCCCTGAGCTTGCCGTTCTCCCGAATAAGTGCCGCAACATTCATCTGGACTTTGGTGATGGCGTCTTCCATCGCTCTGATTTCAGCAGGGTCAGGATTGTCCTTCTGTTCCTCTTGCTGAATACGTTGAAGCATTCGCCTAATGCGTAACGCTGAAAGTCGATACTCGCTATCCACCTGTACATTCGGGTCGGTTGAAACCTGAAGGTACAACTCTTGCTCTTCCTCCGTTAGCGTATCTAGCCAGATCGTTTCATACAGTCCATGCTTCAAGGCGTTTTTGTTGCCTTTCAGGCTCTCGCTATGCTTCGCCCTGTCCTTCGGACCCGTGGATTTTCCACCATGCAACTTGCAACGTCCATTCTTTAGAGCCGTTTTTTTACAAGCTTCACCGCTTTTCGTCTTGGCTCCGCATCGTTTCTGTTCCATTTTCACATCCCCTAACCTCATTTCATGGGGTATCGTTTCCCCGACCCGGAGGAGGTCATCCTGCCCCCAAGCTGTTTATCTATCTGTTTCAATACATGTTCACTATTCTTGTTCATCTTCTTCAAGAAATGACTCCTTTAATGCTTTCCTTCTACTTTCTTCCCTCTGTTTCTTATGCAACCGAAACTCCTCAAGCTGTTCCGTTTTAGCAATAAACGTAAAGCAGTCAAAGTACATACGTGTTAGTTCTGCTTTCGTATTAATCTCGTGAAGTAACAGTTCCCATAAGAATTCTTCATGTTTCGTCATTGTGCTATTTCCCCCTGTGACGTTCATATTTGGTTGCTCTCGTGGTTTCGTGCCTGCTGCGGTAAAATGTCCTTGGTTGTATGTTTGAATCGGTGCTCAGCCTAAGAGCGCCTGGCTGCATGTGTTATTCCTTAGACTGCTTCGCTTTACGTTCCCAGTATCTGTGCTCGTATTCTTTTTCCTTTAATCGGTTCTCCGGCTTCTGCCGCCATTTGCGCCGATATTCTCGTTCATACTGTCTTCTGTATTCCCGACGTGCTTCTAATGCTTCTGGACTTAGGTTCAACATCTCTCTATTCCTCCCTCTGGTTACGTTCTGCCTCTAGCGCTATTCATCGTTTCACGTACTGCGTCCTGAACCGTCACTCTCAATTCTTCTGTTGAGTCTTTATCATCAACTTCAATGACTTCACTATCGTCTACGATCTCAATTACAAAGCTATCGCTGCTCTTGTTGGCCTGCATCGTACAGGCTCCCTTCTCCGTAATCAGTTCAATTCGTTTGCCTGTGCCCTTAAGATTCTGCAACAGATCGCGCATCACGCCTTGATATTTTTGAGGTATCCCGTTATTCATTCACCTAACCCTCCAGTTCTGCAAGCTGAGCCACTTTTTCAGCCAATACTTGCCTTGTTTGTGCCAGACGCTCTTCTGCATCCTGAATCATTTTGACCGCTGCAGCCTTTGCATTTTCAAGTTCTTGCTCCTGCCGTGCTTGAACTGCCTCGTTATACCGTATAAGCTGCTTGCAATCTGATGCTTCTTGCTCTAGTCTGTCTATGAGTTCTAGTGCTTGCTGGCGTGGCAGTCCATCCTTCTGATCTGCTACCGCGTCCAAATGCTCCGCATGCTTCAACAACTGCTGAATCTCTTCGCTAACCTGAAAATCTGTAAGTCCTGTTTGCTGCAACGCTGCCGCCTGTTCACGTAATTCCCTTGCCTGCTGACAGTAACCACAAATATCATCCATAAGCTGCTCATACTCTGCTTGTGCCTGTGCAATCAATCCTACCTGATTTACTTCCTGTTCTCGTTTCGCCATATCATTCAGCTCCTTCGTTTATTTTCTGCACGCAAAAAAGCTCATTCCTACTCATAGTTCAAGTGGGAAAGAGCTTTTGAAAGTTTATCAAGTGTTTGAATTGTTTAGTGTTTGGTTTGTTGGTTGTATTATACGATCTTGTTGTTGGAGTTGTAAACTGATTTACACAATATTTTTGGCACAGTCTAAATTACTATATCTCTAATTTATTGAAAATTTTTAAGTAATACGTTTGTAGCCTTTTCAAGCTCGTTTAATATTTCCTCTTTTTCAGTCTCCCCAAATCGAGAAATAGCCACTTCCAACCCATGCTCAATTAAATTCAAGAACTCCTTATAGCTTAAATACGATAGCTCTTCAGGATAACCAGGAAATTCCTTGCTTAATACCACTTCGTCTATTTCACATTTTTCAGGATCATCATTATCATACGTATTGTATGTAGCTATCATACAAACATCATCAAAAATAACCCCTTCCTTTGTAATTATTATACCTATACATTTTAATATCCTTGATTTATTAATAAAAATCCCATTAATAAAATCATTATGCCACTCATCAGTCATGGTTATTCTACTCATAAACATTCTCCTAACTATACCTATTAATCAAAGTTTGTAACTGGATGGAAATTGGTAATTTCTCCATTTCTAAAATACCCTACAAATTTCATTCCATTTGATGCTTCACCGCAAATCAAGTATCCATTTAAATATCCTTTTTCCATTGCCTCCAAGCCCCATTGATACATTTGTTCATCACTATATACTAAAGGGTCGTAAACTGTCTTTGGATTACCTATTTCTTTATATTCATCTAAATATTTCCCCTTTCCATCACCTCTTGGTATTTTATAATTAATAGTCATTAATCCAGGAAAATCTCTATCGTATATAATATTCTCTGGGCTTATCATATTATCAATATCTTTTCCTGTTGATTTTAATTTTTTATAAAACTCTTCAGAATTATGTGTTCCGATAACGCCCTTTTTACCACTAATAGGATCATTAGTAGCAATTAGATGTGTTTTTGCATCGGGGGAGAGTGTATATTCGATATCAATCATTGGTTTTCCTTGCTTCCATGCCTCAACAGTTGCCTGAGCATCACCCGTCCCCTAAGTTGTAATCTTAAACTGGGGAATAAAGAAGGTGGCAATCGTTTTACCAATCACCACCATTCTATCATCCTGCTTGACGGTCTGTTAGGGGAGTAACCATCCTGTATTCCGTCTTGTTCTTCATCATGCTATAGATGATGTTTACAAGCCTTCTCATAACGCATATGAGGGCTTGTTTCTTTGTCTTGCCTTCTCCTAGCTTCCTTTGGTAGAACTCGTGCATGAGGGGATTTCGCTGTTTCTTGTTGCTTCCTTTGGCTACTTGGATTTGTTGAACAGCTAAGTTGTGAAAGATACTATTCAATACTCGATTGCCTTGTCCGCTTGCTTGATCTTTTCCCTTGCCGCCCGAACTAAAGCGAACAGGAGCAATTCCTGCAAAACGTGCTAATTTATCCGCTTTTGAGAAGCGGTTAATATCACCGATTTCCGCCACCAGTTGAGAAGCGGTTACGACATCAATGCCATCCATCGACTCTAATTTGTAATCTAGTTGAGGCATGACCTGTCGAAGTTGAGCTTCTGTTTCTTTAATCAGTTCTCTGCTTCGTTTCATGTCCTGTACCATGTTCACAATGAGGAAGTCTCTGGATTCTTGGTAATTTCGCTTTGTCTCCCCATCCTTCTTTACCAATTCCAGAATTCCTTCTGCTTTACGGGTAGAACAGGTGTTATGGCTAGCTTTGCGAAGATAGGTTGCCAGTTCCTCTTCCCCCACCGTCTCCAAGTGATGTGGTGCAGGGTATTCTTCCCAAAAGGCAAGGGCGGCTTTCCCGTCAATGTCACAAAAGAACTTTTTATAGGACGGAAAGTGGTAGCTTAGTTGTTGGTGCAATTGATTTTTCAATGAACTGGCATGTTTGACCAATGCGTTACGTCTTGCCACCAGTTGCCCGATTGTCCAGTAAATATCCTGTGGATTTGCGTCTGGCAGTTCATCCAGTCTGGAGAGCAACACTTTGGCGATACAATACGCATCCCAACTGTCGCTCTTTTGTGTGGTGGCATAGCTCTTACGCTCATTGTAGGAAAGGGCAGAGTTGACTTCCTTGACGATTTGTTTTTTCTCGACAAGATGAACGGCGAGTGCTCTACCGTTGCCGCCCGTGTCTTCCAATCCATAGACAGGAGTCATTCCTTTTTTGCAATGCTTCTTGACCCACTTCAACAAATCATCGAAACTGTTTGGCTTGTTTTCAATTTGGATTTCATCCAGTTTTGTATTCCAACAGTCGATAATGACGGCTGTATGGTGGGCTTTATGTAAATCTAGTCCGACATATATATGCTTTTGCTTGTAGTGCATAAAAGGAATCACCCCTGTATACAAATTCTTTGATGATTAGGAATAGAATGGGGGCAACCTCAGTTCGAGCGTTACTCTTTCGAGCCGCAATGGGACGCAAGCCTCTCCATTCAGTTCCTGTTACAGAATGGCTTCATGCAAGCCAACTGCTTGTATATCTCCATAGCAATATGTACCGCTATAAAAATCACGTTTGTCTAAGATTCGTTTAACTTGTACTTTTGTAAACAATCTGCCTTGCCCAGTTGTATAGCCTTCTTGGTTCAAGGTTTCAGCTATTTGGGTTAATGACCAAGCAGGATGCTGTTCCTTGATTTCAAATACTCTACGAACGGTCTCAGCGTGTCTCTCGTCTACTTGGATACACTTCTGCCCTTTCTTGGCTTTGTATCCGAATGTAGCTCTACCACCTGCATAGCCGCCCTGTTGGGCTTTCTTGCTCCTTCCTCGACTTAACTTCATAGCGATTTCAAGACGTTGGTAAGCGTCTAGCAACTCCATCAAGCCGTTAATCAGGAAGTCATTCGGGTCTTTCTTGTAAATGCTGTAGGTGGGTTGTTCGATGCTCCGAACGTCCACCCCGTATTTTTTAAATTCTCTGTGAACGAGAACCTTCACAATGTCAGACCGCCATAAACGGCTTGTATGGAGGACGACAACTGCATCAATGGTTTTACTGGCTAGGGCGGTTAGCATGCTCTGGAAGCCTTTCCTGTCCACCTCAAGAGCATCCTCGTTGACCTTTGCTCCACTGATTCCTTCGTCCACATATATGTTCATCAAGTTCCATCCTTGCTCCTGACAATAGGAGCGGATTTCATCCTGCTGATACCCTAGACTGTAACCGTCCTTTGCTTGTCCGCTAGTCGAGACTCTTACGTAACCGATGACGTTCTTCATGTTGTCGCTCCCTCAGTAAACTGCATCTCACTCGTAATTAATGCCTGTTCTAACTTGAGATGACAACATTCCGTACGTAAATCCATCTCAATACGATTAACGGCTAATACAATATCCTCTATGGCTGTACGCTGACAACGAAACCCTTCCCGAATGGTAAAGTCCAAGATAGCAGATTGATAAGTGATACAGGTTTTCAATTTCTCATGAACAACAGCTTCTCTCATCTGCAACTGTTCCAGTCTGTGGATTAAGTGATTCATGCCATCTCCCTCTCCGTAACAGTAATTGAGATTATCGTAACGCCTAATAGATACAAATGAATTATATATCTACTAAGCGATACAATCAATCACTTTTATTAGACCCACCCAATCCGTATACGTATAATAAAGAGAGGTTGATGTTTGGAAAGAAGGTTAGCTATGCCTATTATCGTGAAACTCAAGGAAATATTGGCTGAAAGAAACATGTCCCAACGCGAACTAGCCAGACTTACGGGATTAAGACCAAATACAATCAGTCATCTATGCTCAAATGAAGTCGATAGAGTCCATCTCAGCACGTTTGAAGTCATATGTAAGACGCTCGACATCGAACTTCATGACCTTATCGTTATGGAAGATGAGTAGCACATTGCCGCACCGCCCTCATAGAACCACGTTATCAGTAGATACACCCCCCTCTTTGTAAAAGCCTTATGTGTGTTCTCAGAGCCATTAAGAGAGCCGTCCGACAGGGCAGGGCGGAGAAGGGGGGCGGCGGAACTCTTTCTTTGATTATTGAGTAAAGTATCCGCAAAAGAGTTATCCGCCGCTTTTTACAATCCCCTCCAAGAATCAAGAATCTCCCCCGAAAACGCAGACCGCCGCACGGCGTCTGCTGATTCTTCTTTCATTGATTCTTCTATTGGTTCTTCTTTATTGAGTATTGTTTATGATTATTATTAGTGAGACTATCTGACGCTTCATAACAGACTTTATGTCTATCATCCAGACTCCCTGTCCTTCTAAACCGACTCTATGTCTAAATCGTGGACACATTGTCTACAGCACCCTTTTTGCATCCTTCAACAGACTATTTGACGGTTATCTGGACAGAGAGTCTGCTGAAATGACAGACTCATCATTTTTACCCGTTCACATCGGGCGGAAAGCGTTTGGTCATTTCAGCTTTCAGGAACTGAGCATAGCTTTCCAGAATCTCCTTCTCAGCGAATTTGTCAATGGGCAGTCTTCTTTCATTGAGTCTTTGAAGTTGGTCAATATACGACTTGTATTCGTCACGCTTGACCATTCCCTGAACCCAAAGCGTCAACTCTCGCTCGTTTACCTGCTTCCGTATACTCCTAATAAACTCATGAGTCTTTTCTGACATAAGCAGATATGGGTGGCAATGCAGATAATTTGGCAGGAAATACGTGTTGTTCTTACCCTGACTGACCAGAATCATCTCCTTGTCTGCCAATTCCTTGATATGGCGTTCTACTGACTTTGAACTGCATCCGACATTTCGGGCAATCATTTCGATGGTCGGATAGCATTGACGTTTGTCGCTCATATAAGCGATTAGGTCAATCAGAATCAGCTTCTCATAATGTGTTAAGCCGTAACACCGATGGATTTTATGCGGCACTTTTGTAAACCCTTTATGCTGTGATGTGAACTGACTCTCTTGACTTACCTTGTCCATGTACTCATTAGCGGCTTGACAATTCTGAATTTGAACAAAATCCTTCATTCCCTTTACCTTCCTTCTCGCAATTTAGTTCCGCCTCGGAGCGGCTATGAAGTTAGGAAGGCGGCTAGCCTACACGTTACCTTACCTGTTATATGTCAACTGGTCGTCACCAGATTCATTTCTTCACAGTAACAATCGCGATAACTTGCCATTCAGTTGCTGATAAAATCAAAAATATTTTCGATGTAGCCCCCACTACTATTAATTGTCGTGCTACACATCCTTAAAGGTGCGATTGGTTAGTTTCTCATCCTTTCTAATAGGGCGACATACCGTACAGTTACGATTGAATTCAAAAAACTGCGAGAAAACGAAGCTAACAAAAAACAGATCAATCATGGTGGTATCTGACCATAATTGACCTGTTTAATGTATCGGAATAGCACTTTTTAGGGTATAAAGCCAAAGCATTGATGTGCGTACAAATAAAATGAAAAAGTCTTTATTCGAATACAACTTGAGTTAAGTCTACTTAGATTCATCTGCCCTACTCATTCGGCACTGGGTGGGGTCTACCCATCAACAAACCGCAATAGGATAAAAGACCACGATACGTTCGGCTATCTCGCATTGTGGCTTAGTCGGTTCTATTGCATTATCTTTTTGTTGTTGTATAACTCCATACAAATATCTTGACTATAGTTTACTCAACACATCCTTAATTCGACTAGATAGGTCTCTCTTCTCATCTTCCGATAATTGTTCCCCAATATCATTCAAATCGAACTGCTCTAATTCACTTTTTATAATCCTAATATTTTCATTTGCTCGTATATTATTTAGTAATAATAATTCAGCTAAAGTTGTTTTGACAGTTATGTTTTCACTTGACGTATTTCTACTATCCCTCTTAAATCGTTCCAAGACATTATTAACAATATCTTCTCCACTACATGCTTCAAAATTTTGATTTTGAAAATACTCCCTAACGTTATTTGTCATTTCAAAATAATACCATCTTACTACAGGATAATAATCCAATGGCTTTGTATCTATTTCTTGTAAGATTCTATCTCTACGGATAAGTAAATCCTTAAATTGCTCATCTGTTACTACGTTTTTTAGCTTATTTAAATCTAGTGAAAGTAAATCTTTTTTTGTTGTTTCTTTAGCAGTAACTAGTACCTTTGATTGCTTTAGTAACAATTCTCCATATATAATGTGGATAATTGCCTTCTCCATCTCTCCTTGATTTTGGATTGCTTCATACACATTGTATGTTCTAGCAAGTGATTCAGAATCACTCATATTTGCGTTTTTATATGAAAGATAATCTTCCATAAAAGATTCAAATAACTCCTCGTATTCCCACTTCAAACTCATTCCAAAATTACCACCTTTTAATTTATTTTTCGGGTTTAGGAAGTTCTTTAGGAGGCACTAAATTGCCACTATTATGAATTACCTCAATTTCAATTCTCGGATATCTTTCTTTAAATTTACCGATTATATTGTTACAGCTTGCGCATGTATCTCTTTCGGTAAATATCTTCACTTTCCCTGTAGCATTAGGATTATATCCAATCTTTTGGGCTAAATCATTCATTATTTTGTATTCTGAATCTTCTAGTCTTTCAAAAACACTTCCCTTATTATCTGGTGCTTTTGTAGCATTAAACACAGGATCATCTGGTAAGAAAGAAAAACCATTTAAGTTCGGATTCCCTGATGAAAAATCAACTTGACTGGAGGCATAAAACTCTCTTTGATTTACAGTCGGAATGTCTACTTCAGCGTATCCAAAGTTTCCTCCCTTTTTTAATACTGTTTTAGATAAACGACTTTTCAGTTCACTTACTCTATCAATAATATAAGCATCGGCAACAGGATCAACTTTCCTTGTTTCTAGCCACTTAAAATTAATTAACTGGTCCGTATTCGGATCAAGTGCGTACCTATATTCAAGTGGTGTTGATCCATGTTCTACAATAGGTTCACCCGTCCCCTATGTTGTAAAGCTAGTCTATTGAAAAGGAACGGTGGTTGCTAGAATACTAGCGATACCACCAGTTTAGCTTACTTGTTTTTCAGTTTGTTCTGGGAGACGGAACGCTGTTTTGTTCTTCATCATGCCGTAGATGATGTTGACTAACCGCCGCATGACACATACCAAGGCTTGCGTTGGTGTTTTGCCTTCTTCTTTCTTGCGGTTGAAGTATTCGTAAAAGAGCGGATTGCGTGGCTTTTTGCTCCCTTTTGAAACTTGCACTTGCTGGACAGCTAGGTTGTAAAACAAACCATGCAGTATCCGATTACCCTGTCTGCTTTTTTGGTTCGTACCTTTGCCGCCGGAACTGAAATTGACAGGGGCTATCCCTGCAAAACGTGCCAGTTTATCTGCGCTGGCAAAACGGTTAATGTCGCCTATTTCTGCCACTAGAGAAGATGCCGTTACCAAATCTATGCCTGGCATCGTTTCTAGTTGGTAGTCTAGCCGTTTCATCATACCTTGCAGTTCGCCTTCTACATACTCGATTTCCTTCTTGTTGAACTGTATGTCCCGCACATGGCTCTTGATTAGAAAGTCTCGTTGTTCCTGATAGCTTCTCGTCGTATCACCATCTGCTTGCACGAGTGCCAGTATTTCTTCTGCCTTCCTTGTCGAACACGCATTGCTACTTGATTTCCGTAAAAACTTCGCAAATTCTTCGACCGAGACACCGTTTAGTACGTGTGGGGCAGGGTAC
>NZ_JABMIU010000032.1:0-9636 GCF_013332495.1 Brevibacillus sp. HB1.2
TGTTAGACTGGCTGAGTTTATTGGGTCCACCTTATTCGCTTTTCTTATAAACTTTATTCGGTTACCTATAGTCAAAATAGTATCACCCCTAGATGGAATAAAAGAAGTCCCGATGATCATTAACTCCATCATCGGGACTAAACTAAGCAGTTTCACACTTTTTTACTGGTTTCACTGTTCTTTTTACGTAACATCAAAGTGACAAACTTCATTACTCAGTTACAGACTTTATTACCTAGTGACAAAGTCTATTATTTAGTGACAAAAGGTGTTCTTATTCTTCTACCCTACTCAACCGTCACACTCTTCGCCAAGTTCCGTGGTTTATCCACGTCAAGGCCACGAGCGACAGAAGCGTAGTAAGCAAGCAATTGCAATGGAATGACGGTCAGAATCGGTGTGAGCATTGGCAGAGTGGCTGGCATGTAAATGACCTCATCCACACTCTTCGCCAAGTCGTGGTTGCCTTCAGTCGCAAAGCCCAGTACATGAGCGCCGCGAGCTTTTACTTCCACAATGTTGCTTACCGTTTTTTCGTAGATGTCTGGTTGCGTAGCCAAAGCTACAACTGGAACATTATCTTCAATCAGCGCAAGTGTACCGTGCTTCAGCTCACCAGCTGGATACGCCTCGGAGTGAATGTAGGAGATTTCCTTCAGCTTCAGAGAGCCTTCCAGCGATACCGCATAGTCGAGGCTGCGGCCGATGAAGAACAGGCTGCTTACCTCTTTTGTGCCCTCTGCAAAGCGACGAATTTGATCATCGTCATTCAGCATGGAAGCGATTTTGCCAGGGATCTCGCTCAGGTGCTCAACGACCTCAGCAACCTCAGCAGCCGCCATGGTGCCTTTTACTTGAGCCAGATACAGGCTGAACAAGTACAGGGCAACGACTTGGGAGGTGTATGCTTTCGTAGATGCTACCGCTACTTCTGGACCCGCCCACGTAAAGATCACTTCGTCAGCTTCACGAGCTACAGAGCTGCCTACCACGTTGGTGATAGCCAATACCTTCACGTTGCTCTTCTTCGCCTCACGCAGCGCAGCCAGCGTGTCTGCTGTCTCACCAGATTGGCTGATGACGATCATCAGTGTCTTGTCTGTGTAGATCGGATCACGGTAACGGAACTCGGAAGCGACTGCTACCTCTACAGGTACGCGAGTCCATTTTTCGATAACATCCTTACCGACGAGACCTGCGTGCATGGAAGTACCGCATGCCACGATGTAGATGCGATCGTATGTCGCCAGCTCCGCATCGCTCATTTTCAGCTCAGGCAAAATCACTCGCTTGTTGTCCTCGTCAATGCGGGCACCCATGGTATCGCGAACAGCTTGAGGCTGCTCGTGCATTTCCTTGAGCATGAAGGAATCATATCCGCCTTTTTCCGCTTGTACCAGATCCCACTCGACATGGAACAGTTCCCGCTCGATTTTCTCGCCGGTCTCTGCGTTCATCAGTTCCACACCATCGCGAGTCAATACAGCCATTTCGCCTTCGTTCAAAATGTACACGTCACGTGTATGCTCCAAAATAGCCGGGATATCCGAACCGATAAAGCTCTCGCCTTGACCCACACCAACTACCAACGGGCTAGCCAAACGAATCGCTACCAGCTTATCTGGCTCGTGCTCTGTCATGATCCCAAATGCATAGGCACCACGCATGCGTTGAACAGCACGACGCGCTGTAGAAACGATATCGCCGTCGTACATGTCAGCGAGCAAGTGAGCGATAACCTCGGTATCTGTCTCAGAAGTAAACGTGTAGCCTTTTTCCAGCAGCTCTTCTTTCAATGGCAGGAAGTTTTCGATGATCCCGTTGTGAACGACTGCAAAAGCCGATTTCTCGTCTGTATGTGGGTGGGAGTTCTCGTCAGACGGTTTTCCGTGTGTCGCCCAACGCGTATGCCCGATTCCCATAGAACCAGCCAATGGATTCGACTCCAAACGACCTTCGAGAACAGCCAGGCGCCCCTGAGCTTTTGAGTACTCCAATCCGTTTGCATTCACGACAGCGACCCCTGCTGAATCATAGCCGCGATACTCCAGCTTGCGAAGTCCTCCGATCACGATGTCTTGCGCTTGTTTATTTCCAATATATCCAACGATTCCGCACATAAGTGTATGGTCCCCTTCCAATTTTGGCGAGGGACTTCGACCCGAACAATGGTACGGGGGTGAGTCCCCCGCCATTCCATGTTTTTTATATGATCATTCTGTTTCATCTATTTCGGCAATGGCAAAAAACATATCACACGCAAGGTTTTGTCCATCAGATCACCCTGATGTTTTGTCCCTGCGCTCTGCGGCAGTGATACTGCTGCCGGGAGGTATCCGCCGAATGCTTCGATAAACCTCCACCTCGTCCACTGGGCTCCATGTCGGGCAGCCTCAGTGCTGGCGCTTTTCAATGGTATGCATTTGATTTACGATGCTTGTTCTTTTTTGCACAATCCCTCCCAATTTTTTCTTTCTTGGTGCTAGCGCACATGAACACTGTACCACAGATTGTGGAGAGCGACAATATCTCGTCGTCGTATTTTAGTTGTATGCAAAAGGGAGCGGCATCGAAACCGCTCCCTGCTACTTTTTACACTAATTTTACACCAGTTCTTGTTTAACCACGTCAACAATCCGATTCACGAGCCCTTCCAACTGAGCCGCATCTGGACCTTCTGCCATGACACGCACGATTGGCTCTGTTCCGGACGGACGAACCAGAACGCGACCATTGCCAGCCAAATCTTCTTCCACTTCACGAATCGCCTGCGCAATCGCTTCATTGCCATTCAGCTTTGACTTGTCCTCTACACGGACATTGATCAGAAGCTGCGGATACTTGACCATCACTTGTTTGAGCTCGGACAACGGCTTGCCAGACTCCTTGATGATGTTCAAGAGCTGCAAACCAGTTAACAGACCGTCTCCTGTCGTATTGTAGTCCAGGAAGACGATATGACCGGATTGTTCGCCACCGAGATTATAGCCGCCGCGCAGCATCTCTTCTACTACGTAGCGATCCCCTACAGCAGTCTTCGTCGTATTGATGGAGCACTCTTCCATCCCTTTGAAGAAGCCCATGTTGGCCATTACTGTCGTGACAACTGTATTGTTGTTGAGCTTTCCTTTTGCCTTGAGTGCTCGTGCACAGACCGCCATAATATAGTCGCCGTCGATGATTTCACCATTATTATCTACTGCAATGCAGCGATCCGCGTCCCCATCAAAGGAAAGACCCAGGTCAGCTTTATGCTTCAATACTTCTTCTACTAGACGTTCAGGATGCGTTGAACCGCACTGGTCATTGATGTTGATTCCATTCGGATTCGCACCAATCGTGATCACTTCAGCGTCCACATCCGCAAACAGACGAGCTGCCAATGATGAGACAGCACCATTTGCACAGTCCAGGACTACTTTCAGACCGTCAAATCGCTCAGATACGGTACTCTTCAAGTGAGAGAGATACTTTTGTCCACCCTCCAGGAATTCCAGAACCGTCCCGATTTGTTCGCCTGTTGGTCGAGGCAAAGTATCCTCTGCCGCGTCCAAATACTGTTCTACTTCAGCTTCCACTTCGTCGGACAGTTTAAAACCGTTGCTGCCGAAGAACTTGATTCCGTTATCCGGAAACGGATTGTGAGAGGCGGAGATCATAACACCCGCATCTGCACCAAGTGCACGTGTGAGATACGCTACCCCCGAGGTGGAGATAACACCCAATCTGACCACTTCTGCTCCAACCGATAACAGTCCAGCCAAAAGTGCGTTTTCCAGCATTTGTCCGGAAATGCGCGTATCGCGCCCAATCACCACTTTTGGTTTCCCTTCCTGCTTGTGTCTGGTGAGAACGTAACCGCCAACGCGTCCGATTTTAAATGCCAGTTCGGGTGTCAGTTGTGTATTTGCTACACCGCGTACACCGTCTGTTCCGAAATACTTCCCCATGATTGTCCCTCATTTCCTTCCTTGTGCACACAACAGCTTATGTCTACCTTTGCTTGTTCGTGATTTGAATTGTGACCTTTCTAGGTGCGCCCGCAGAAGTCTTGATATACTCCGACTGATTGAAGATGTAATTCAATGGTACTTCGTATACACCCGCCGGCATATTGCTGACATCTGCTACGACCTGCAAGTCTTCATGCCTCAACTGATTCAGCACGTCTGGTGCGCCGATCACGTCGAAGTCGATTGTAGACATCTCTTGGCCATCGGTGGATAGTACCTTTGCTTCCATGCTTTCTGATAGCCCGCTAATGCGAATCGGAATTTTATCCAAACGCTTGGTCGTTGATGGAACGACTTTCAGCGATACGGTCACATACTCCGGCTCGACCTTCACAATATTATCCATTAACGGTATCTTTAACTCTATATCGCGATCTGATGTAATGTTGCCGAGATCGATTTCCGGGCCTGGGTATGTGTTGGATTTGATGCCATCAATGACTTCCTTCGGTCCATAGACCGTGACCTCTTCCACATTCATACCCATACTAGCCAAACTATAGCCATTTGGTAATTCATTCGTCAAGTTTAATTTGATTGGCACTTTGGCAAACGGACTCGTTACGGGAATGTTCACTTCTACCGTAAGTGGCACCACATCGGCCCCTTGAATCACGTTACCAGACTTGTCCACGACTTTGAGCGGAACCGTTGTCTTGATTGCCGAAGTAGCCCCTTCCAAATCAACCGAAGCCTTAACTGCTGCTACCTTATTCACTTGGCTTTCAGGTACCCTTACAAGCGCTCTAAACGGCTTCACAATTGGCTCTCCGGCCGTGTAACCAGGGGCGACCTGTCCCAATTTCTCCACGGAAACTTCACGCTCAACGGTCTTTTTCTCTTCCAAGGTAATTTCCACGATATTCGGTATGATCCCTACCTTGACTTCATCCGGGAATCCCTTGTACTGGACAGGTACACGATGTGTTCCTTTGCCCAGGCTTGTCGCATCGACATACACTTCCCACGATTCCTCTGGGAAGAAATTGTGTCGATAAAAAGGATTATTGCTTTCCAAGGCGACCTTTACCGTTCGTTGCTGCTTGACCACCTGATAACGATCGGTATCGTATCTCACATGCAAATTGACACTATCAATAAAAGTTGGCTGACTTGCCTCAGGAGTCGTCGTTTGTTCTGCTTCCAGATTGACAATCATCCATGTCATGATAGCCAAAAGCAACGCAACAGCACGTGCAAACCAGTGACTGTTTAACCATTTATCCATGTTTTCGCCTCCATTGCCAACGACTTCCCATGGATTTGCCTTTGGACAGAGGCTGAAGCTGTTCTGTCAGCATCTCTGCCAGTTGCGCCTCCGTCAGATTGCGATTCATTGCTCCATGCGCGGCAAAGGACACCTGACCAGTCTCTTCGGATACGATGATCGCAATGCCATCGGAAACCTCACTTAACCCTATTGCCGCACGATGGCGCGTCCCCAACTCCTTGGAGATGGAATTGTTTTCAGACAGTGGAAGATAACAGGCAGCAGCCATAATCATATCTTTTCGCATAATGACTGCACCATCATGCAACGGTGTATTCGGGATGAAAATATTAATCAACAGCTCTGAGCTGACTCGCCCGTTAATGCCAATACCCGTTTCCACGTAGTCATTTAGACCCGTCTCTCTCTCAATGACGATCAATGCACCAATACGACGCTTGGCCATGTACGTAACCGATTTGCCCACCTCTTGAACCAAGCGGCTGACAGCCTCGTCATCCTGCGTACTGCTTGAACGGGAAAAAAGCTTGCCTCGACCAAGCTGCTCCAGTGCTCGACGCAACTCCGGTTGGAAGATGATGACGACCGCCAAAACCCCGAATGTAAAAGCTTGATTCATCAGCGCGTGCAGTGCCGTCAGCTGAAAATATTTGCTAAGGAACCATGTGATGACGATGACCATAATCCCCTTCAGCAATTGTACAGCGCGCGTCCCACGAATAAGCATAATGATTTTATAGAACACGTATGTAACGAGTAAAATATCCGTTGCATACCGTAGCAAATCCCCATATTCCATGGATATCGATATCATAACGAAGCCCCCATATCTCGCTCCATCTAATGAAGTCAGTCTATCTCCTGCGGAAAAAGCACGGCTCCACTGCCGTGCTCTGATAGCTGTACTCTCTATTTTCTCTTATGGCAAGATCGGAAGCAAGTCATTTCCAATATTTTTCACCTCATACCAAATCCAATCTACGATTGCTTCGATTGATTCGGTATTTCCCACGACTTGGGCGGTCGATGCCACGAACACTTTTCCTTCAATAGCCACAACATTTCCTGTTACATGGCCTTGAACATCTACGTTTCCGTTGCGGACAACCAAGTCTCCATTAATATTGGTTCCTGCTGGTACAACTACGACATTGCGTTCACGATCTATTTTTAATTTATCCAAATTAGCAGAGGATACCTGTAAAGTGTCATCTCGGTCAAACCAACTGTTGAATACGCTGCCGGTCATCAAAAAGAGAAATACCGCTGCAGCTGTCAAAAACGGATGATTTCGAAGCCATCCTGATAACAGATTCGCTTTTGTCGGCGCAGGCAATTGCGCAAGTACACGAGCTGTAAAATCAGAAGAGACATGAATATGTGAAGCGCTTTGAACAAACGCGATGGCTCTCTGCAACTCATGCATATGCTGGCGACAACTCACACAAGACTGTATATGTGTTTGCAATTGCAGATTGGCTAATTCATCAGTGTCCCCATCTAAATATTCGTGGATGAGGCAAATCATATCCCGGCATTCCATCGTGATTTTCTCCTTTCTCACATCAATCGCAACTTGCTGCGTAATGCTTCCCTTCCTCGGTGGATACGCGTCTTGATTGTCGTTATGGGAAGCTTTACGATATCGCTGATCTCCTGCAACGACAAATCCTCAATATAACGCAAGATCATAATCGAGCGATATTTGGGCTGTAAGTGAGACAAAGCATCTTGCACCGTCTCCTGCAGCTCCTGCGTTACGACTTTGTCTTCCGGTGTTCGCTCGTTAGAAGACAGGCGTGAATACCAGTCCAGGCCTTGCCCTGGTTCGGTTTCTTCATCCAATGAAAAGTCAGGTCGTTTTTTCCGGCCACGGTCGATACATAGATTGGTCGCGATCCTGTAGATCCATGTGGAGAACTTATAGCTGTCATCGTATGAATGCAAATTGGCATAGACACGCAAAAATGTTTCTTGCGCAATGTCCTCTGCATCCTGACGGTTTCCCACCATACGATATGCGAGCTGAAATATCTTGTCTTTATAAATCTCGATTAACTCTGCAAAAGCTTCACGGTCTCCGCGTTTTGCCCGCTGAGTCAACCGTTTCTCTACAAAATCCATGCGATCCTCCCCACAATACCGTAATCCTATATACGGATGTTACTGCATATGGTTTCATTTTTTATCTTGTGTTTGTGCGGATAATTTGTTGGGAAATAGAGGAATAAGCGTCTTGCTTTCCTCTATATATAAGTAATGATAGCTCATTTATCTCACGGGTGGAAAGGAGAGTGCAACGATTGTCAAAAAAAGACGTTCTCCTCGAGATTGAGATGCTGCGAAAAGAACTCAACGAACAGTACAAAAAACAAGCCTGCATTACTCCAGAATTAGTTACGCTAAGTGTACAACTGGACCAGCTATTAAATAAACTTCGTCTCCATCCTTAGAATGTACCGCTTTCCCCTATCAATGTAAAGATGCGGAAAAACAAAAAAAGAGGGCCAAAAGCCTCTCTTTTTTCATGAAGATCTTCATTTATTTTACAGTAATTTATCACCAAAAACGGAACTCATTAAAGCGACTGCAACGCGAGCTGTCATGTTTTCTCGGTCTAGAATTGGGTTGACCTCTACGAATTCTGCCGAACAAAGAATATCTGCATCTGCCAGCATTTCCAATGAGACATGCCCTTCACGATAGGAGATACCACCTATTACTGGCGTCCCTACTCCCGGAGCATCGTGTGGATCAAGTCCATCCAAATCGAGACTCAAATGCACGCCATCTGTGTTTTTGGACACATGTGCGATTGCTTCATCCATGACTCGAGCCATACCCAATTTATCAATTTCATGCATGGTGAAAACCTTCATTCCAATACGCTTGATTAATTCACGCTCACCTTGATCCAGATCACGCGCACCGATGATGACCACGTTTTCTGCTTGTACCTTTGGTGTATATCCCCCAATGCTCGTCAGACGCTCATGCCCATAACCCAAGCTCGCTGCCAAAGGCATACCGTGAATATTTCCCGATGGAGAAGTGGCACCCGTATTCAGATCACCATGAGCATCAAACCAAATCACGCCCAGGTTTTTTACGTGCTTAGCCACACCTGCAATGGTTCCAAGGGCAATGCTGTGATCGCCCCCCAATACGAGCGGGAATCGACCAGCAGTCATGATATCGCTTACAACATTGGCAAGCTTTTCATTGGCTTCCACGACTTCATCCAGGTATTTATGGTTTTCCGTCTCGGTGAAGTGGTGAGGACGCGTTACAAAAATATCTCCTCGGTCTTCAATATTGAAACCCATCTTTTCCAAGCGTGCTACCACACCCGCATAACGGATAGCGCTAGGTCCCATATCAACTCCGCGGCGGTCTGCACCTAGATCCATCGGTACACCAACAATGCTCATGTTTTTGTTCATAGAAGTGCCACCCTTTCCTTCGTTCATTCATTCTCTACCCCTATATTGTAGCCTCGGAAAGCAAAATGACTCAACTCGACATGATTTTGCATAAATAACCTGTCGGACAAGCTTTGTCAAAAACACAAAAAAACGAGCAACCCTTTCGGTTTCTCGTTTCTAGTAAGCATATGGAGCGGGTGATGGGAATCGAACCCACGCGACCAGCTTGGAAGGCTGGAGTTCTACCATTGAACTACACCCGCATATAAAAATGGTCGGGAAGACAGGATTCGAACCTGCGACCCCTTGGTCCCAAGCCAAGTACTCTACCAAGCTGAGCTACTTCCCGATAAGTGGCGTGCCCTGAGAGATTCGAACTCCCGACCTTTTGATTCGTAGTCAAACGCTCTATCCAGCTGAGCTAAGGGCACCTATTATGATTTTAAAAAACTGGTGAGCCATGAAGGACTCGAACCTTCGACCCTCTGATTAAAAGTCAGATGCTCTACCAACTGAGCTAATGGCTCGCAAAATGGCTGGGGTACTAGGATTTGAACCTAGGAATGACGGAGTCAAAGTCCGTTGCCTTACCGCTTGGCTATACCCCAACAACCCGCAAAATAAAAAAATGGTGGGGAGAGACGGATTCGAACCGCCGAACCCGGAGGGAGCAGATTTACAGTCTGCCGTGTTTAGCCACTTCACTATCTCCCCATTTTTTATGGTGGAGGCTGACGGGATCGAACCGCCGACCCTCTGCTTGTAAGGCAGATGCTCTCCCAGCTGAGCTAAGCCTCCAAATCCCTGACAAAGTGACGAGTATGCTAAGCAGCATACTCTGATAACTTTGCAGGTACCTTAACCATTGTTAAGGCGTTTTTAGGTGACCCGTAGGGGATTCGAACCCCTGTATGACAGCGTGAAAGGCTGCTGTGTTAAACCGCTTCACCAACGGGCCAAGATCATG
>NZ_JABMIU010000033.1:0-8141 GCF_013332495.1 Brevibacillus sp. HB1.2
CTCGTCTCTCTCGAGGCGACTTTTCTATCTTATCATACCGCCTAGGCTTTTGCAAGATGTTTTTTAAAAAAATCTTGTTCCGCTTAGCGGCGACAATTCAATACTTTATCAAACAATGCTCAAGAAGTAAATAGCTTATGTAACTTTTCTTCTTGAAGTCTTGCTTCAACCGAAGCGACAAGAAGTATCTTATCACGTATTTTTAAACAGCACAAGAGTTTTTTATAATAAAATTGAATTTCTTTAAATTATATTAAAAGAGAGGCGAATCACTCGCCTCTCTCCTTTACTGTTCCATTACTCTCATAATAGATAAATGTCGAGCTTCGACTAAGTTTACGATTTTTCCACCTGTTTCAACCATTGGTCTCGTTGGGTGATTACGGTCTGTAAATACGATCTTCCCAATCGTTCCATCACTTAATTCGACTAGCGTCCCTACAGCGAATTGAGTGATCCCCTCCACAAATGTCCGAACAATGGTAGGATCAAGTTTCCCGAAGCTATCCTGCACTAATTGTTCCACGACTTGATAGGGTGACAGTGCCTTTTGGTGCACACGATCCGAGCTCATTGCATGATACACATCAGCCACGGCGACAATTTTACTGTATAAATGCAGTTTAGAACCAGGCAAACCTAGCGGATAGCCTGAACCATCTTCTCGCTCATGATGTTGCAAAGCCGCTAATGCTACACCTTCACTTAAACCGTGGGATGACTTAATAATTTGGTAGCCATAAACGGTATGCTTCTTCATCTCTTCGAATTCGTCTGGCGTAAGCTTCCCTGGTTTTTGCAAAATCCGCCGATCAATTTTCGTTTTTCCTATATCGAGCAATGTACCCGCCAATGCGACCTGCATCCATTCCTTTTCTGGCACCTTGACCCATTTTGCAATCATATAAGAAATCATCCCAACCGCTATGGCATGCTCGTAGGCATAGCTATCCATCCTTGCAAAGCGCCGAAGGGAGAGAAGGACTTGTGGTTGCTGCTGAAACTCCGTAATGATCGGCGTCACAACTTCTCTGACTTCCATAACGGGTATGTTATTGCCGCCTTGTACGCGGGTCATCAAATTTTTCAGTGTAGACACTGCTTTATCAAATGACTCCTGAAACACAGGTTTAGCTTGGATAAACTTATCAGAAGCTTCTGGCGTATCTGCCTTAGTTGGTTCACCTTGGTCAGTCCAAGCCCCTCCTGATTCCTCTACTTGTACCTGCTTGATCATGAACGCTTCTAAGAATTGAACTTCTCTTTCATAGAGAGGGGTTCCTTTTGCAAAAAGAATGCCTCCCAATGCTGTAAATACGTCTTCAGCCAATTTCGCTCCAAGAGTCAGTTGTTTCACTTCCACATTGGGCAACCTGCTCACCACCCGATCCAACTTGTTAATGATATAGTATCCATTTCCCAATTTTACTCCAAACCCAAACCATTTGCAGGAAAAAAGCACTGGGTAGAACAAACTTTCTGCACTTACACGAAAAAACGCCCCACATTATGCGGGACGCTTTCGTCGTGATTTTCTTTATTCCTCTGTCGGTTCGGTAGGTTCAGGAGGCTCGGTTGCTTCGACAGTCTCTCCGTCTTGCAGATCTTCGATTCTCTCTTCCACATCTTCATCCGTCATATCCTCTTCCTCAGTTGGAGGACACTTGGCGACTGATCCCACTTGCTCATTTTCAGACAAACGGATCAGTTTCACACCTTGCGTGTAACGCCCCATCACAGAAATACCTTTCATTTCTGTGCGGATGATGATACCGGAAGTGGTAATAATCATCAGATCCTCTTCAGGCTCAACGACTTTCAGACCAACGACCGGACCGCTTCGATCGGTTACATTGTGTGTCTTAATTCCTTTACCGCCACGAGATTGAATGCGGTATTCATCGACAGGAGTCCGTTTACCGTAACCATTCGCCGTTACAATGAGCACTTCTGCATTCGGTTTGATAACGTCCATATCGATGACATCATCATCGTCGTCAAGGGTAATTCCCTTCACACCAGTGGCGTTACGTCCCATTGTGCGTACGTCTCCCTCATTGAAACGGACGGACATGCCTTTGTGAGTACCCATGATGATTTCTTGTTTGCCATCCGTCAGACGAACACCAATCAACTCATCATCTTCGCGTAGGTTAACCGCAATCAGTCCGCCTTTGCGAATATTTTCATAGGACTCCAGCGTGGTTTTCTTAATAATCCCCTTCTTGGTCGCAAAGAACAGGTAATGTTCTTCATCAAACTCCTTCACAGGGATTACCGCACTAACCCGCTCCCCTTTTTCAATCTGAATGAGATTGATGATTGGGGTGCCTTTCGCTGTCCGGCTTAGATCAGGAATCTCGAATCCTTTTAAGCGATAAGCCTTCCCTTTGCTCGTGAAGAACATGATGTAATCATGCGAGTTGGTAATGTACAGATGCTCGACAAAATCGTCATCCTTGGTTCCCAAACCCTGCACGCCACGTCCACCACGTTTTTGCGAACGGTAGGTGGAAACAGGCAGACGCTTAATATAACCATCATGCGTCAGGGTAATGACCACATCTTCCTCTGGGATCAAATCAGCATCTTCGATATGATTCTCATCGAAAGTAATTTCCGTGCGTCTTGCATCGCCAAACTTCTCTTTGATCTCACCCAGCTCTTCCCGGATGATTGCATAGATTTTGCCTTCGTCTGCAAGAATAGAACGCAATTCTGCGATTTTCACCATGAGCTCTTGGTATTCGTTCTCGATTTTTTCTCGTTCCAAACCAGTCAAGCGTTGCAGACGCATATCGAGAATGGCCTGTGCCTGCTCGTAAGACAAAGAGTAATTTTCCATAAGTCCTGTACGAGCTTCTTCTGTGGTTTGAGAAGAGCGAATCAAGCTGATAATCTCGTCAATGTGATCCAATGCAATGCGCAAGCCTTCTAAGATATGCGCACGAGCTTCTGCTTGCTTGAGATCGTATTCGGTCCTTCTGCGGATAATGACGCGTTGGTGCTCCAAATAGTAATAGAGCATGTCACGCAAATTCAATACACGCGGACGGCTGTCAACGAGCGCCAGCATATTCACACCAAATGTAGACTGCATTTGGGTATGCTTGAACAAGTTGTTCAAAACAACCTTTGGAATAACGTCGCGACGCAATTCCATCACAATACGCATACCTTTGCGGTCAGACTCATCACGAAGGTCGGTAATGCCTTCGATTTTTTTCTCGCGCACGAGCTCCGCGATTTTTTCCACGAGTCTCGCCTTGTTCACCTGATAAGGAATCTCTGTTACGATGATGCGCGGTTTGCCTTTCCCATCCTCTTCAATCTGGGTTTTGGCGCGCATAATAATGGAACCACGGCCTGTTTCATAGGCACGACGAATACCACTGTAACCGAGAATCTCCCCTGCTGTAGGGAAGTCAGGTCCCTTGATAATCTTCATCAAATCTTGAATCGTAATATCAGGATTGTCGATCATGGCAATGACGCCATCAACAACTTCTGTCAGGTTATGTGGCGGAATATTGGTAGCCATACCTACAGCAATCCCTGATGCCCCATTCAAAAGCAGGTTCGGGAAACGAGAAGGCAATACAACCGGCTCTTCTTTGCGTCCGTCGTAGTTAGGAGTGAAATCGACCGTTTCTTTATCAATATCGCGCAAAAGCTCCAGCGCGAGCTTGGAAAAACGCGACTCCGTATAACGCATCGCCGCTGCCGGGTCGCCGTCTACAGAACCGAAGTTCCCTTGCCCTTCAACCAGCATGTAGCGCATGTTAAAATCTTGGGCCATACGTACCATCGCTTCATAGATGGAAGAGTCACCATGCGGATGGTAGTTCGCCATTACTTCCCCGACAACGTTTGCCGATTTACGGAACGGCTTGTCAGGAGTAAGGCCCATATCGTGCATGGCATACAAAATACGCCTGTGTACAGGCTTCAAACCATCGCGAACGTCAGGCAAAGCCCGACTGACGATAACGCTCATCGCATAGCTAATGAACGATTCTCTCATTTCGTGGCTAATATCGACTTTTGGAAACCGAGCAGTTTCTTCTGCCATAAAGGGTAAACCTCCAACTGGTTATCACAATACTTCATTATACCATATAGAGAGAGGACACGTCCAAAAAATCCAGTTGAATCAATCCATTTCCTCAAGATTTACCACCGATTTTGGTCGTATACACACGGATTTCGTAGTATCCCTAAATATTCCAGCCCTGTTTCAGGCTGGGTCATCGCACAAAACAAAAAAGGCCCCTACATTCTGGCCCCTACAATTTCATGTTATTTTACATGTATTTATGATCATCTTTACAGCTTCACGACCATTTCCAATTCGGAGGAGCGAATCATTGTCTTCGTATCGATTAACAATCCGAACGTAATCGCGATCATCTGTAGTAGTTTTCTCATGGTGTATCCCTCCGTTTATTGAATGTACTTTGATTTTACAGGGAATGAACACGTAGTCCCATCGATTTGGGTTTCAACTTCCTTACACTATTGTAAGAAACGTAAGAAAGTATGGGAAAAGTGTGGGAAATGTCTTCAATAACTGCTTATGTCGGTTTGAAGATGTACAATAAAGTGAGAATCTAAAGGTTCGCGGAGGAATCCTATGAAGACCTTTCACATTGCTATCGTAGACGATGACATCCATATTCGTCAGATCGTCGAAGCCTATCTTCAAAAGGAAGGCTATGTTACAACTGCACTTGAATCAGCCGAAGAGGCTATTACTTTAGAGCAAAAGAATCCTCCCGATCTATGGGTATTGGACATCATGTTGCCTGGTATGAATGGCTATGAGTTTTGCCGACGAATTCGTGCTGGTTCAGAGACGCCTATCATCATGGTTTCTGCTCGCGACGAAGAAGTAGACAAGATTCTTGGACTAGAGCTAGGAAGCGACGATTATCTCACCAAACCTTTTAGCCCTCGTGAATTAGTGGCACGCGTGAATCGGGCACTCCAACGTTGGAAACAGATGAAGTCTCATGCGGAAGAATCCCCTTTCATTGCGAAAGACAGTAACCCGGAAGAGGCTGCTAACAGCGCTCTTGTATTAGATAAGAAAAAACGTCTGGTCTATTCTTTTGGGGAGGAAGTAGAGGTGACCTCGAAAGAGTTTCAGGTGCTTAGCCTTTTATCGGAGCATCCGAATCGGGCTTTTTCCCGTGATGAGCTGCTCTCTCTTATATGGGGATACGATTATTTTGGAAGTGATCGAGTGGTTGATGATCTCATTCGTCGTATCCGAAAAAAGCTGGACAAGATCCCTCTCGAAACCGTCTGGGGCTTTGGATATCGCCTGCGAACATTGGAAGGAACGAAGGATGAATGAGTATCCAATTTCGCATTACGTTGATGTTCGCCCTTCTTCTCTGTCTTGTTATAGGGGTATCAGCTGCCCTGATCAATTCGTTTTTGCTGGATAATTTAATCGAGCAGCAAAAGAATGAATTAAACCTAAAAGGTCGATTCTGGATTGAAAAAATGAACGAATCGAATGTAAAGATTGAAACTGAGGGAGTCGCAGAACTCGAAAAGCTTCTCGTCTCCAATCGCAAGATAGAAGTTTTGCTCTTAGGAAAAAAGAAAAAAGTGCTCTACACATCCCTGCCTTCTTCCAATTTGAATGAGTGGATGGATGCCCTTGAGCGTAAAGCGGAGAAAAGGCAAAATCGAAACATTTGGATGGTCGGTAGCGATGATTATGTGGTCGTTAACTTACCTTTTAAAAACGACGAAAAGCAACGACTGATTCTGGCCTCTCCTGTACGTGGACTAAAAGACATTCGTATGGAGATGACGAATAACATATTGCTCATCGTTTTGATTGGAGCCGTATCTACCATTTTGCTCAGCTTTTTTATTACGCGTAGTATGGTGAAGCCACTACATAAATTGACGAGAGAAATTAAAAAGGTTCAAGCACGTCGTTTTTCCGAAGTCCAACTCATTCCTGCTCGCGGTGAAATTGCTGAAGTCTCGAATAGTGTTTACTCCATGGCACAAGAGCTCGATCGTTTCCATGAAATCCAGCGGCAATTTTTACAGAATGCTTCCCACGAGCTAAAAACCCCTCTCATGTCCATTCAAGGATATGCCGAGGGAATTCGCGATGGCGTTTTTGTTGATGATGCTGCTGAAAAAGGTTTTGATGTAATTGTAGAGGAAACCAATCGATTGAAGCATATTGTGACTGAAATTATATTGTTGGCCAAGCTCGAAGGCGAAGAGAATTTGTTTGATCCCTCATGGCTTTCCGCTACTGACCTGGTGAATCGAGCCATTGAGCGTTTACACCCTTTGCAGCTCCAACACAATGTAACGATTTCAGTACGTCCGCCTAAAACCAATGACTTAGTGTACGTCGATGAAGGAAAGTTTCTTCAAGCCTTGTTGAATATCATTGGAAATGCTTTGCGCCATGCCAAGGATCAGATCACGATCGAAATCAAATCAGGCAAACGCCATCTCCAAATAGAAGTACAAGATGATGGTGAAGGCGTCGCGGAAGAGCTTCTCCCTCATTTATTTCATCGTTTTGTGAAAGGAAAAAATGGTGATGTCGGACTGGGGTTAGCTATTTCTCGAGCAATTATCGAACGTTCGCACGGCCGTCTCCAAGCAGAAAATGGTCCACTCCACGGCGCTGTTTTCCGTATCATCCTTCCCTTGTATTCGCAGCCTGAAAACTAACTAACACCCGAGTGATCTAGTGTCCACTCGGGTGTTTTTCTTTCAATCCATATATTTGCCTCTACATGTTCCCGGAAATTTTCGCCGTGAGCGCGTTCCTTCCAATCCGCATAACCAATACAGAAGCGATCAAGCAAAATATTCCCGCAATGATAAACATGATGAAGTAACTATTCAACATGGTATAAATGACTCCTCCACCGTAAGCGGCCACAGCAGCACCTAACTGATGTGCGGCTAATATCCACCCAAACAAAATTCCTGATTGCTGTTTTCCAAAAATATCGGTTGTCAACTTAAGTGTTGGAGGAACTGTAGCTACCCAATCTAGGCCATAGAAGACAATGAATATGCCCAAGGTAAACGTAGAAGAGGACAGTGCTGCAGGAAGCAGCATTAACGAAAATCCCCGTAAACCGTAATACCAAAACAAGAGCCAACGATTGTTAAAGCGGTCCGATAGCCATCCCGATAATGTTGTTCCGATAATGTCAAAGATACCTATGAGAGCGAGTAAACTTGCAGCCGTTACCGCTGGAATGCCGTACTCCATACAAGCAGCGATAAAATGAGTACCGATTAAACCATTGGTAGAAAGACCGCAAATAAAAAAGCTGCCAGCCAACAACCAGAAATCAAAGGAACGAGATCCTCTTACTAAACCATCAACAGCTGCACGAAAAGGGTTTTGCTTAATGTCTTCTATTTCTTGATCAGCTTCTGTCGCACCAAATGCCTGAAGTCCCTTATCACTTGGTCGATCACGCATCAAGACAGCCACAATCGGAACCAAGATCAGAGCTGCTGTTGCAATCACCCACGATGCCGTACGCCAGCCATCTGATTCAGCCAAGCTCGCGAGAAGAGGAAGAAATACCAGCTGTCCTGTTGCACCGCTTGCTGTTAATATACCCATAACCAATCCTCGTTGCTTCACAAACCAGCGATTTGCGATCATTGCTCCTAATACGGAAGCCGTGCATCCTGAACCCAGTCCAACAACGACTCCCCAAAGTACAGTCAGTTGCCAGGAAGCCTGCATCCAAGTAGTGAGGGATGAACCCAATGCCAACAGGATAAGAGCAATGATCGTGATACGCCTTATTCCGAACCGATCCATGACTGCTGCCGCAAACGGACCTACCAATCCGTATAGCAATAGATTAATGGACAGCGCTATTGAGATAGAAGAGCGACTCCAGCCAAATTCTTGTTCAACAGGAACCATAAATACACCAGGAGCAGAGCGAATTCCAGCGCCAACCAAGAGAATGAAAAAGGTGACACCCGCAATGATCCAAGCGTAGTGGAGCCGACTCGAAGTAGCTTGTTTCATAATGACATGACTCCTTTTTTAAAATCATACGTCAGAAATTTCAGTTTTCAAATAGTACAAAAAAAACCATCCAAACTGGATGGCC
>NZ_JABMIU010000034.1:0-6986 GCF_013332495.1 Brevibacillus sp. HB1.2
GAGATCAATCCCTTCACCAAGCCATTCCTTCTCGTCACCAGTTGACCAATCGTCCAGTATACGTCTTGCGGGTTTGCCTCGGGCAAGATGTCCAACTTGTTTAACAGGATTCTTGCTACACACTCCGCATCCCAGCTATCGCTTTTTTGTGTGGTCGGGTAACTTTGGCGCTCGGCATACGACAGAGCGGAATTGACCTCCTTCACCTGCTGTTTATTTTCTAACAGGTACACCGCTAACGAACGACCATACCCGCCTACATCTTCCAGTCCATACACAGGGGTCATGCCTCGACTCTTGAATTGCTTGACATACGTGATCAGTTCATCAAAAGCGGCGGGCTTGTTCTCAAACGTAATTTCCCCCAACTTCTCGTTCCAGCAGTTGATCACCACCGCCGTATGTGTTTTCTTATGCAGGTCAACTCCAATGTAAATATGCTTCTGTTTGTAGTGCATGCAAGGCATCACCTCTGTCTATGAAGTACGTTGAAAGCTAAAAAAATGTCGGCAACCTCAGCTCAAGCGTTAGTCAACAAGTGACCCGCAACGGGACGCCAGCCAGTCCATTTTCTAATCGTTCAACGTCTGTATAACTACATATAATAAAATTTCAACGTTTTTAAAGGAGCGTACGAAAATATTTTTCGACATTCCCTACACAACGGGTAAACAGTGATGCGCAGTATACGATATTTTCCAAAATCTGCACAACCCTGTATGTTTCCTGTCGTTTTCCTCTGTGGGAAGGTCGTATACTGTAAATACGAAATCGTTACACCAATCGCTGTTTGACTCTGCGGTTTATGCTGCCCTCAGCAATGCCGCACAAGGTACTTCAACTAGCGATACCCATTGTTCCCTTGCTAACCTGTTGAAATCTACGTGATACGGGTTTGCAAGGGTTTCTTTTACCACTGTTCGCATACGACGATCATACATTTTTACTCCGTCCCGCATGTTGCGAATCTGTTCTGCCCGTTTTCTAGGAAGTGTATCCCAATCTGTTACCACCGCCGCAAAATATTTATCGTTCTGCTCGGGCGGATACCTGCCCACATCTGACAGCAATATTTTCTGGTCTGGTTTATATACTATCTCCATCCGGCTCAACTCGTGGTCAATAGCGATGCCTTGCTTTTCCCATAGTTCCAGCCTTTTGTCGTAAATACGGCAGTATCCGTTTGTCTTGCGCTGATGAGGTAATCCAAAGTACCTCGTTGTTCCTTCATGAGTCATTTTTCTCCTTCCATGCATCGGGATGACTACCACATTTTCCAGTGAGGTACGCACATCGTACGCCACATCACAGCCCACAAAGTATATCCTGCTTGCCACCTTGCGTATCGGTTCCACCAACTCCCGAAAATGCAAGTAATGTTCGGGGTGCGTCTCTAGCCGCAATGTATGCAAGTGTCCCTCCGTCTCCCTAAAGTTCTTGTAAAACACATGCAGGTAGGCTCGATTCCCTTTCCGTATATGTAACTCGTAACAGTAGTCGCCCCAATACACCGTTTCTTTGATTTGAAAACCGTTCATTGCCGCATCTCTCATCAATCCGTAATAAGCCCCAAGCGGCACATCCTTGTACTCCATGACAAATTTGTCTATGGATACACTTGCCTTCATCACACGCTACACTCCCGTTCTCATACGTTTTTTGGCTACTTGCGATTGTAAAAATGTACACTTACTCGACTAATTAAGTAATTATCGGCTGTCCGTTTCTGACTGTTAAACGCAAAAAAGCACTTGAAATCACCAATAACAGTGTTTTCCAAGTGCTTGAAGTGTGTGTTTTCTAAGCTTTCAAAGTTTGGGCAAGTTAGCAGTATCCCTGAACCACAATCGAATACTGTACGGAGATTATGACACATGCTTTATCTAGAGTCAACAATAACGTCTAACCCTGTGAGATGGTTCGCTCTCGTTTGTATCTCCCCTCATCGGTGTCATTTGTGGTAATCCTACATGAGAACGTCGTCTCGCCCGGTTCTCGTGGGTCTGCTGTATAGTATGATCGTATCCTAGTCGAGTACGCCTAACTCGCGGCGTGCTTCGATTTCCAGCTCACGTAACCACTTTTGCTTTTTGACTAGCTCCTCAAACCATTCCTTGTCCTTTTGCGCTAAGGCCATATCTATTAGCTCGTCGTAGTCCTCTGAACACATCATCATTGCTTCTTGAAATTTGCTCATTTGTCTAACCTCCCATTGTTAATCGACGATTAGCTAACCTGCCTTGCCTTGTTCCACAACTGGCGGCTAATGATACGAGGGAAAACATCTTTCTGTCTGATGCCGTTCCGTTCTTTTTGCCCGTTGTAGGTATTGAACCCTGTATACGTCTCATTGTTCAGAATGTTTTGTACCTGTACAACAGTCCAGTCTTTCCCTGTTTTGGTGCGGATGCCTGCTCGGTTCAATTTACAAGCGATTTTGTATGGATTATTCCCCTCTACATAGAGTTGAAATATGTTCTTTACCGTTTGTGCTTGTTGCTCGTTTATGATTATCATACCATTATGTACCTGATACCCATAGGCAGGTGCACCGCCAGCATATTTATTTCCCTTGGCGGTGGCAATCCGTCCGCCTTTTGTCCGTTCGTTAATGGTCTTCCGTTCAAACTCTGAAAAAGAGCCTATCATTTGCAGAAACATCATTCCTGACGGTGTGGACGTATCGAAATTTTCTGACACACTAATGAATGCTATCCCTTTTGGTTCAAGTTCATCCTCTATCAATAATATCAAATTTCTCAACCTTCTGTGTATACGGTCTGCCTTCACTACGACGATTCCTGTCACTTCGTTTTCAGCCTGCTGAACATACTGCATCATGTCTCTGTATCCTTCACGTTCGGTCGTACTTCCACTTTCTCCTTCGTCTTTAAAGATTACTGCCAGTTCCCAGCCTTGACTGATACAGTACGCTTCAATCTTTTTCACTTGCTCCGCTATCGATGTATTCTCTATCTGACTATCTGATGAAATTCGAGCGTAGCCAACTACTCTCTTCATTTTCACGTTACCCATGTCCAGTGCCTCCTTTTTTGTAAACACTATACGACCTAGATTAAGGAAATTACAATTCCTTTTATCCTTCCTGCCGTTCTTTTACCGTGATCGTGGTAAAACAAATTTATTTTGAATTTTGCCATCCTACTGCTTCAATCACAAAAAAGGGAACGAACAAGCTTCATCACCTGTTTGTCCCCCCTCTGTTAGCGTTCGTATTCCTTCCTTGCATGATCTTTCCTTGCACGCTCAAGTATTTCATTCAGCCGATCTAATGACCCATCATTTTTACTTTTGTTTATTTCTAACAGCCTGCTACTTTCCCTTACAAGGCTTACCTTGTTCATTCCAATTCTCGTTATTCCTTCTTCAATGGCTCGTATTAGGGCATGATTCGGCTTTTTCTTCTGCTCTTCTTGTTTAATGCGCCGCATCATACGAAGAATGCGTACTTCCGATAACTTTAACTCACTTTCAACTTGTGCCTTCGGGTCAGTTGATACATGGGCTAACAGTTCCCGTTCCTCGTACGTCAATGTATCCTCCCAGATCGCTTCATACAGTCCATGCTTTAATGCGTTTTTATTACCCTTTAGCTTACTGGGGTCTTTCGGTCCAGTGGATTTTCCCCCATGAAACCTACAACGCCCGTTTGCTAAAGCGGCTTTTTTACATAGTCCGCCGGTTCTCTTATTTGCTCCGCACAGCTTTTTTTCCATCCTTTCACCGCCTAACCTCAATTCATGGGGTTCGTTTCCCCGACCGGGGGGAGGTCTACACGCCCCCAGCCGCTCAATCCATCAAAGTTTATCAGTTACTTTTCAACTAATCGCATTTCAGTTACTCGCATTTGCTTCTTGCTGTGCCTTTACTTCCCTGAATGCTTCAAACTCTTCACGTAGTCCTGCTGCATTGATGTAGTCTATATAGTCGTCTAGTAGGTAAGCGTTTCGTAACAACATATCGTTTGCCGCACTTAGTTCTTCCCATAGGAACTTTTCATACTCTGTCATTTCGTTCATCTTTGTTATGCCCCTCCTGTAACCGTCAAAATTGGTTTGTCTCGTATTTTCTGTTTCAGGAGCAAGTAAATTACGGTATGAGCCTCCCGCAACGTATACTTGCCCCCGTCTCGTTGGTTTGCACGTATTATTGCGTTAGCTCCTTTGCCTTACGTTCCCAATATCGTCGCTCGTACTCTTTTTGCTTCTCTTTGTTTTCAGGTTTTTGCCGCCATCTGCGCCGATACTCTCGCTCATACTGTCTTCTATATTCCCGACGTGCTTCTAATGCTTCCGGACTTAATTTCACCATAATGTTCATCCCTCCTTGGGTTACACTTTTCCTGTAGCTCTGTTGAGCGTTTCCTGTACTGCGTCTTGAATGGTAGCTACCAACTCTTCTGTAGAGCCGATTCCCTCGATTTCAATTTCGTCATCCACGATTTCAATTACGATTTCGTCGTCACCAAAGAACTTCTCTGTTGCACTCGTAACAAGTCCTTTACTCTTGGCAAGTTGTAGAGCTTCTGGATTTGCCGGTACCGGAACAGCAGATAGTTCTAGCAGCTCTTGCTTCTTGTACAGGGTGCCGCCGCTTTGTCGTGGTTCAAACTCCTTGCCTAGGAATCCAACCGAAGTTGCTTTCATGAAACCGCCTTTATATAGTTCATAGACGGTATCCGCTAAGTGGTACAGCCCTTTCACCGGAAATTCAATGTCGAATACCAGTTGTTTATTCTCTACTCGCACATCTAGCGCTCGTCCTATCGGGGGAACCGTATAGTCATGCGCCCAGAGGAACACAGGGTTTTTCTTGTAATTTTCAAGTTGCCAGCCAGTAGCACGAATAACGTCCCGATCTCTGTCCTCTGTTTCGGTTGAGCCTATAAACCTAAGAACTCTATTTTCTGTTGGACTCTTTAACTGTTTGACCTGTACACGAATTGAATGTTTCATCTGCTTAGCCCTCCAATTCCGCAAGCTTTGCCATCTCGTAAGCTAGAAGCCGTTCTGTTTCCTGTACTCGTTCCTCTGCCCGTTGAACCATTGCCACCGCTTCTTCCTTTGCCTCCTCCAGTTCCTTACGCTGACGAACTAACACGCTTTGGTTGTGCTGTACAGTTCCCCTCAATGCAGATGCTTCACGCTGTAAATCTTCAATGAAACCAATTGCTTCTTGCTTTTCATGACGGTCTTTCTGATCCCCTAGCAATTCAAACCGTTCAGCTTGATCTAATAACTGCCGGATCTCTGTTCCTACCTGTGCATCTGTGCGCCCCGACAGTTTCAACTCTGCCGCCTTCTCCCGCAAGTCCCTTGCCCGTTGCCAATAACCTCGAATCTCATCCATAAGCTGTTCATAGTCCGCTTGTGCCTGAGTGATTGAGCGTACCGTCTCCTCTACAACTTCCTCTACTACCGGTTCACGTTTTGCCATTCATTTCGTCCTCCTTTGATTTTGTGCATGCAAAAAAGCTCATTCCTACTCATGGTTCAAGTTGGAAAGAGCTTTTGAAAGTTTATCAAGTGTTTGAATTGTTTAGTGTTGGTTGTATTGTACGATATTGTCGTTGGGAAAGTAAATGGGCTTACACAAAATGCTTGACAAACCCTATTTATCTTGTTCCTTGCGCAAGGAATCTAATAAATTGTCATTTTGCTAATGAAGATATTATCCTCTCATCTGCTCCATTAACCACCTTTTAATATCATCACCATCCAACCTTAATGGTTTCTCTTCAGTTCCAACAAAAATATGTTTGGCAGACACTTCATCAATCCCGTTTATTTCTTCAAAACTAGTTCCATAGAGAAGCGCCCCATCGAGTAGGGCGTTTGTTAAATCAACATTAGAAAACTTTGCGTAGCTTAGATTTGCTCTTCGAAATGATGCTCGCCTCAAGTCAGATCCAGATATGTTAGCAAAGCTAAGATCTGCATCTTCAAAAGACGATTTTATACCTACACAATTTCTTATATTTGAATGTTTTAGGGATGCGTAATCAAATACTGTTTTACTCAGTATACATTCCGAGAAATTCGTTTCTTCGAATGATGTACTTAAAAAATAGCAATCACTCATATCATTATTCGTCAATAACGAATTGTTCATATTTGACTCTACAATTTCTGAACAACTCAGATTCATCCCTGCAAGATTTAGTTGTTTTAATTCTTCTTTCACAATTTCTAATTTCTCTCCCATATCACCATCCGATTCTGCCCATTTATGATGTTTTAAAAACTTACTATCATCCATAATAGTACTTCCTTTCCGATATTTTATGGCCACCACAACAATTTATCACTTAAACCTAATTCTTTTACTGCTTCGCGTACTTCGTGTATATGTTCTGGGAACATTTTTGATGAATCGATGATAACATTCTCACCTTTTGAAAGAGACTCTTCGATATCAGCAATTGCCTTTTCCAGTGTGTAACCCTTTGGTGCAAATTTTGAATACCATCCTTTAACGTCCCACTTTACACCTGTTGCATCAATAAATTCTGCACCTGCTGGGTTGGTATCTCTAACTATAGGACCAGGTAAGTCCCCTCTCGCCTCCAACTCTAAGCCTGCTAGTCTCTCAATTTTTGACTTTTCGTTTATTTTAAAGTTTTTTGCTGGATCTTTTGCCAAACTCTCATACTCTTCTGGAGACCTAGCGTAGTATCTTCCCTTATCCCCATACTTGTCTATCAATTCCTTATAGTAATCCGGCGCAGTTTCTCTAATTTTGTCTAAATCAGCTTTAGGCATCCCCTCAGTATCCCTCTGCTCTTGTTCTCTTCTTTCCCTTTCTTCTCTTTCTCTCCTCTCTCTTTCTTCTCTTTCTCTTCTCTCTCTTTCTTCTCTTTCTCTTCTCTCTTTCTCTTCTCTTTCTCTTCTCTCTTTCTCTTTTCTTTCTCTTTCTCTCCTCTCTCTTTCTTCTCTTTCTCTTCTCTCTCTCTCTTCTCTTTCTCT
>NZ_JABMIU010000035.1:0-2925 GCF_013332495.1 Brevibacillus sp. HB1.2
GTGGTTAAGTTACTAAGGGCACACGGTGGATGCCTTGGCGCTAGGAGCCGAAGAAGGACGCAGCGAACTGCGATAAGCCTCGGGGAGCGGTAAGCACGCTTTGATCCGGGGATCTCCGAATGGGGTAACCCACCATCTGTAATGGGATGGTATCCTTCACTGAATACATAGGTGATGAGAAGGCAGACCCGGTGAACTGAAACATCTAAGTAGCCGGAGGAAGAGAAAACAATAGTGATTCCGTCAGTAGTGGCGAGCGAACGCGGAAGAGCCTAAACCGTCGGGTTTACCCGGCGGGGTTGTGGGGCGTCTCACATGGAGTTACAAAAGACGCGCGTAGGTGAACAGCTTGGGAAAGCTGACCATAGAGCGTGATAGTCGCGTAACCTAAACGCGCGTCTCTCCGAGACCAACCCCGAGTAGCGCGGGACACGTGAAATCCCGTGTGAATCTGGCAGGACCATCTGCTAAGGCTAAATACTACCTAGCGACCGATAGTGAACCAGTACCGTGAGGGAAAGGTGAAAAGCACCCCGGGAGGGGAGTGAAATAGTACCTGAAACCGTGTGCTTACAAATAGTCGGAGCCCGTTAAAAGGGTGACGGCGTGCCTTTTGTAGAATGAACCGGCGAGTTACGGTAGCGTGCGAGGTTAAGTTGAAGAGACGGAGCCGCAGCGAAAGCGAGTCTGAATAGGGCGATAGTACGCTGCCGTAGACCCGAAACCGTGTGATCTAGCCATGTCCAGGGTGAAGGTAGGGTAACACCTACTGGAGGCCCGAACCCACGCACGTTGAAAAGTGCGGGGATGAGGTGTGGCTAGCGGTGAAATTCCAATCGAACTCGGAGATAGCTGGTTCTCCCCGAAATAGCTTTAGGGCTAGCCTCGGAATTTAGAGTCTTGGAGGTAGAGCACTGATTGGACTAGGGGCCCTCATCGGGTTACCGAATTCAGTCAAACTCCGAATGCCAATGACTTATGTCCGGGAGTCAGACGGTGAGTGCTAAGATCCATCGTCAAAAGGGAAACAGCCCAGACCATCAGCTAAGGTCCCCAAGTATACGTTAAGTGGGAAACGATGTGGAGTTGCCCAGACAACCAGGATGTTGGCTTAGAAGCAGCCACCATTTAAAGAGTGCGTAATAGCTCACTGGTCGAGTGACTCTGCGCGGAAAATGTAACGGGGCTAAACGTATCACCGAAGCTATGGCAGTCCTTACGGACTGGGTAGGGGAGCGTTCCAAGCAGCAGTGAAGCCGTACTGGAAAGAGCGGTGGAGCGCTTGGAAGTGAGAATGCCGGTGTAAGTAGCGAAAAGACAAGTGAGAATCTTGTCCACCGAAAGCCTAAGGTTTCCTGGGGAAGGCTCGTCCTCCCAGGGTTAGTCGGGACCTAAGCTGAGGCCGAAAGGCGTAGGCGATGGACAACAGGTTGATATTCCTGTACCACCTCTGTTCCGCTTGAGCAATGGCGTGACGCAGGAGGATAGGGTGAGCGGCCTACTGGATGGCCGTCCAAGCAGTGAGTGTGGTGTGTAGGCAAATCCGCACACCGTTAAGCATGAGCTGTGATGGCGAGGGAAATTTAAGTACCGAAGTCCCTGATTTCACACTGCCAAGAAAAGCGTCTAGCGAGGAACAAGGTGCCCGTACCGCAAACCGACACAGGTAGGCGAGGAGAGAATCCTAAGGTGCGCGGGATAACTCTTGCTAAGGAACTCGGCAAAATGGCCCCGTAACTTCGGGAGAAGGGGCGCCTCGGTAGGGTTAATAGCCCGAGGGGGCCGCAGTGAAAAGGCCCAAGCGACTGTTTAGCAAAAACACAGGTCTCTGCGAAGCCGCAAGGCGAAGTATAGGGGCTGACGCCTGCCCGGTGCTGGAAGGTTAAGGGGATGAGTTAGCGCAAGCGAAGCTTTGAACCGAAGCCCCAGTAAACGGCGGCCGTAACTATAACGGTCCTAAGGTAGCGAAATTCCTTGTCGGGTAAGTTCCGACCCGCACGAAAGGCGTAACGACTTGGGCGCTGTCTCGGCAAGAGACCCGGTGAAATCATAATACCTGTGAAGATGCAGGTTACCCGCGACAAGACGGAAAGACCCCATGGAGCTTTACTGTAGCCTGGTATTGGAACTTTGTGCATCATGTACAGGATAGGTGGGAAGCTGAGAAGCAGGGGCGCCAGCCTCTGTGGAGCTGTCGGTGGGATACCACCCTTGATGTACGGAGTTTCTAACTCGTCGCCCTTATCGGGCGAGAGGACCATGCCAGGTGGGCAGTTTGACTGGGGCGGTCGCCTCCTAAAAGGTAACGGAGGCGCCCAAAGGTTCCCTCAGAATGGTCGGAAATCATTCGTAGAGTGTAAAGGCAGAAGGGAGCTTGACTGCGAGACCTACAAGTCGAGCAGGGACGAAAGTCGGGCTTAGTGATCCGGTGGTTCCGCATGGAAGGGCCATCGCTCAACGGATAAAAGCTACCCTGGGGATAACAGGCTTATCTCCCCCAAGAGTCCACATCGACGGGGAGGTTTGGCACCTCGATGTCGGCTCATCGCATCCTGGGGCTGAAGTAGGTCCCAAGGGTTGGGCTGTTCGCCCATTAAAGCGGTACGCGAGCTGGGTTCAGAACGTCGTGAGACAGTTCGGTCCCTATCTGTCGCGGGCGTAGGAAGTTTGAGGAGAGCTGTCCTTAGTACGAGAGGACCGGGATGGACGCACCGCTGGTGCACCAGTTGTCACGCCAGTGGCACAGCTGGGTAGCTATGTGCGGACGGGATAAGCGCTGAAAGCATCTAAGCGTGAAGCCCCCTCCAAGATGAGACTTCCCACAGCGCAAGCTGGTAAGACCCCTCATAGACGATGAGGTTGATAGGTTCGGTGTGGAAGCGCGGTAACGCGTGGAGCTGACGAATACTAATCGGTCGAGGACTT
>NZ_JABMIU010000036.1:0-2582 GCF_013332495.1 Brevibacillus sp. HB1.2
GTGCGCCCAGACGGGCTGCATCGCATTGCTGCTTAAGCAGCTAGGCTATACCAACATTTGCCTATCACCAGCCGACTACCCGTGAAAGGAAACTGACGCGGTGACTGGAGCATGTCGGACAAAGCAGGAAAGTTGGCGAAATAGGTGTAGCCACGACTGAACCTGCAAGGTGAAACGCATAGACAAGGATGAAAGCTATACTGCTTGAACACTAGCCAGAGGGTGGTAATCGTCACTGTCAACACACGCCTATTTAAGTGTTGATGGAGTGTATGGATGCTTGTATAAAAACATTACAAGTATCGTTGGTACATCACTCCCCCAATCCCGGTAAAAGGATAAACGGCGAAAGGTGCATCCGAAACTATGTAACAAATTATGCGTGCAGTGCTTACTGGGGATTACCTAAGTCAGAGCGCACCAATTTTCTACCAAGAAAGCAAATTGGTGCTATAGTCTTTAGGACTTGAAAATCTGATATGGTAACGGAGTTCCCGTAGTAGTCCGAGATGGGGAAAGCCCATTACATGGCGAAGGGGAACAGCCTAACCATACAATAAGCGAAAGGATATGGTGAGATACCATGCGAAACCCTGAAGCCATATTGTATACCTTGTCCAGTAAAGAAGAATCTTACGTTCACAATGACCTGTACCGAATTTTGTACAATAAGGAGTTCTACTTCAGAGCGTACGGCAAGATTTACGCAAAAGAGGGAAACATGACTCCAGGCGCAGATGGAAAAACGATTGACGGCTTTAAAGTTGAAAAAATTGATGAACTTATCGTCAAACTCAAGAACCAAACCTTCAGTCCGAATCCGTCGCGTCGAACGTACATTGCCAAAAAGAATAGCACCAAAAAGAGACCACTGGGTATTCCGTCATTTGAAGACAAACTGTTGCAAACAGTTGTTGAGGAAATTCTCTCTGCAATTTTCGAGAGACACTTCAAGAACTCTTCTCACGGATTCAGACCCAAACGAAGCTGCCACACAGCACTTCAACAAATCAAAGTCAGCAACAATGGGACTCGTTGGTGGGTAGAAGGTGATATCGAAGGATTCTTTGACAACATCGACCACCATGTACTAACGGGCATCGTATCCAAAAGGATAAACGACCATAGGTTCATTTCGCTTCTCTGGAAGTTTCTCAAAGCTGGGTATCTTGAGAACTGGACCTTCCATAATACTTACTCAGGAACGCCACAAGGTGGGATTATTAGTCCTATCCTAGCGAATATTTACCTGAACGAGCTAGACAAGTACATGGAGGAAGTAATCAAGAAATTCAATAAGGGAAAAGAACGACAGCGCAGCAAACAATACAAGGCTATAGACAACAAGATTTACAAAATGAGAAATATAGCCAAACTGAGCTGGGAAAGTCAAACGGATGAGGAAAAGAAAGCTTTCTTGAAGAAACTCAAGGAAGTCCGTCTTCAACAATATAAGGTCCCAACATTGGCCCCGATGGACGAATCCTTTAGACGAATGACGTACACCAGATATGCTGACGATTTCCTTATTGGTATCAGTGGTTCCAAAGAAGATGCAGAACAAGTCAAAGTTGAACTGACTAAATTCTTGAAAGAAAGTTTGAAGTTAAACTTATCTCAAGAGAAAACTCTCGTTACACATGGTGCAGACAAGGTGCTCTTCCTTGGATATCACATCTTCATGTGCAAAAAGGACGAAGGGGAAAAAGTATTACAGAATGGAAAGCATCAAAGGATGCGGTCCAAACTGAATAAACCATTTCTCTCTATTCCTCATGAAAAAATGAGAGATTTCTTGTTGAAGAAGCAGGCACTCGTCATTGAGCAGGATGGAACGTGGAAATCTACGCATAGAAAGCCACTACTACCCATCGGAGATTACGAAATCCTATGTGTCTATAACAGCGAAATAAGAGGTTTGTACAACTATTACAAGCTGGCTGTAGACGTAAAAAAGCTCAATGGTCTATATCACATCATGAGGTATAGTTTCCTCAAAACCTTGGCAAACAAGCACAAAACGAAAGTCGCCAAGATAATGAAGAACAAAAAGGACTATGTTCATGATGGTCAACTTGGAGTGGTCTATAAGACTGCAAAGGATGAAAAGTTTGGACTATTCTATAATGAAGGCTTTCAATATCGGTCGCTCAACTTCTCGTACGGGACGAATGAAACCGATGCTGACGTAGATAACAAACCAGCCATCGAAAGCTTCTATAGAAGCAGAACCAGTATCGTCCAACGGTTGTTGGCTAACACCTGCGAATGGTGTGGGGAAACTATGGGAAAGATGGAGGTTCACCACGTTAGAAAATTGAAAGACCTCAAGGGCAAGAAAAAATGGGAACAGGTCATGATTTCCAGGCAACGTAAGACATTAGTTTTGTGCTCAAAACCTGGTTCAACTGGGTGTCACGAAAAACTACACTTAGGCTTGCTGAGCTAAGTGACTTCAAATAACGGACATTGTAGTTAGTGTGGAAAGCCGTATACATCGAGAGGTGTACGTACGGTTTGGGGAGGGGTTCTTGGAAACCTACTTCAGCAATGAAGAAAGGCGCTGGGTACCTACTCTACTT
>NZ_JABMIU010000037.1:0-2470 GCF_013332495.1 Brevibacillus sp. HB1.2
ATATCCTGCCCCACACGTACTGAACGGTGTCTCGGTCGAAGAATTTGCGGAGTTTTTACGGAAATCAAGTAACAATGCCTGTTCGACAAGGAAGGCAGAAGAAATACTGGCACTCGTGCAAGCAGATGGCGATACAGCGAGAAGCTATCAGGAACAACGAGACTTTCTAATCAAGAGTCATGTGCGGGATATACAGTTCAACAAGAAGGAAATCGAGTATGTAGAAGGTGAACTGCAAGGTATGATGAAACGGTTAGACTACCAACTTGAAACGATGCCAGGCATAGATTTGGTAACGGCATCTGCTCTTGTTGCCGAGATTGGAGACATTAACCGTTTCCCTAGCGCAGACAAGCTGGCACGTTTTGCAGGAATAGCCCCTGTCAATTTCAGTTCCGGCGGCAAAGGTACGAACCAAAAAAGCAGACAGGGTAAGCGGATACTGCATGGTTTGTTTTACAACCTAGCTGTCCAGCAAGTCCAAGTTTCAAAAGGGAGCAAAAAGCCACGCAATCCGCTCTTTTACGAATACTTCACCCGCAAGAAAGAAGAAGGTAAAACACCAACGCAAGCAATGGTATGTGTGATGCGGCGGTTAGTTAACATCATCTATGGCATGATGAAGAACAAAACAGCGTTTCGTCTCCCTAAACAAGCAGAAAAACAAGCAAGTTAAACTGGTGGTGTCGCTAGTATATCTAGCAGCCACCGCTCCTTTTCAATAGTTTAGCTTTACAACATAGGGGACGGGTAAAGGTGGTAAGGGCAAAAAGCCTCATTTATATGATACAGATGGGAATTATACTGGAGGAAGAAATCAAGAAGAATTGGATGGTTTAGCCCGAGATCCTGCAAGTAATGGGAAAATAGAACCTAAAAATATAAATGAAAGAGATGTTGGATTAGCATTAGAAGAAAGAGGTGATTTAGGAAGAATAATACGTGATCCCCAAGCAGAAAACGGAGCAGAGTTTATTGATACCACTACAGGCTTAAAGTGGGACGTGAAAAGTTTTGTATCATATCCAAGCGGTAGGGACGGAGTACCTATAACAAGTCCCAAAAAGGGTGCTTTTTCTGTTAAAAATGGTATGCAAAAGATACACGAAGAATTTGCTAAAGGAAATAACATAATTATTGATACAAAAAAAATGGTGCCTGAGCATATTGAACAACTGATGAAAGCAATTGATGAAGCAGGAATAGCAGATAGAATAATGTGGTACCCTTAAGGAGTGAGAAAATGGAAGAAAGAAATATTCTTAGTATGTTTGATTTGCATAAAAAGTGGGTTGAGACAATTGGTAAAGAAGGTGAGATGTTAAAGTTAGATGAAGTGGACTTAAGAAGTTTTGATTTATCCGATATATTGCTTGAACAAGCATATTTAATAGAGTGTACTTTTGATGATCTCAAACTGGAAAATATCGATTTTCACACATCATTATTAGCCTCGTCAACATTTAAAAATGCATATTTAGATAAATGCGATTTTTATAAATCAGATCTTAGATATACAGATTTTTCTAACTGTGTCATTAAAAACAGTAGATTTAGTAAAGGTGATTGTTGGGAAGCAATATTTAGAAATGCATATTTAGTAGATTGTAATTTGATTAATGTATCGTTCTACTTAACGGATTTTAGTTGGGCAAGACTAGAAAATGTAGATATAAGTGTATCGACATTTAAAGAAACATTGTTAAACGGAGTGACATTAAAAAATATTAAAGGTATAGAAGACGCCTTTTTTGAGAGTATAAACATTGGTACATCGGAGAAACCAATATTGTTGGAATCAGAAAAAGCAAGGGAATGGATGTTAGAAAAATGTGAAGTAAATGGTTAAGTGGATTGGCTACTAGTGTCGAATGAACCCATCATTCAACCAATTGCATACTTAACCCATGTAATACCCGTATAAAGGTCTCTTCATTTTGGTTGTACGCACATGAAGCTTGAATTTTATACTCTACTTAATTTAATAGCGTCACGTTGAACAGGTCGATTATGGTCAGATACCACCATGATTGACCTGTTTTTTATGTGTAGCCAAAGAAAAGTAGATTTTGTTGCTAAATGAAAGAGAGAAATTGACTACTGAAGTTCTGTTGAACAGGAATTGTAGGAAACCGAAAGGCTGCCATCATGTCGTGTAGAGCCTTCAACAACCAAGTGGCAGAGGTGAAAGGGAAGTTAGATGGTCTCGAAGATAACTTGTTAGGCCTGTGGAATGTGGTAGTAGATGCCGGAGATATTGCGTCGACCACGTTACCGACAGCGTATCTGGTAGATGCTATTTACGAAGGCGTGACTGGAGAAGAGCGACCTTCTCTCCTCGAACGAAATGATCTCGCTAGAGGAGTTGTAGACGGCGCTACGAATGCAGTCAATTATGTGGGAGATACGTTTTCGGGCAAGAAGTCGGGCGATGAAATCCTTTCAGATATAGGGAAGCTGGGAGAAGGTC
>NZ_JABMIU010000038.1:0-1982 GCF_013332495.1 Brevibacillus sp. HB1.2
AATGATGGAACAAATCGTATAACCATCATCTTGCAAACGTCCAAGGAGAAGAAGAAACCGTCTTTTGAATTCAGTTTGGATAAACAAGGGAATCCCAAGGGGTTTAGCTACGACGAGGAATTTCCCGAAGAAGGAAGGCCGAAGATTGAGCATGACAAGGTAGTCAGCATAACAACAGATTTTATGAAGCAATGGTACGGAGCAGATATGGGTGGCTTCCAATATAACCCTAATTATTCGGATCAAAATGAAGCTTTGTTTACGAAACAGGTAAACGGTCTTCCGTATCTGAATATCAATGTTCGTCTAACCGTAAACAGCAAGGGGGAAGTCATATCGAAAGGGAAAGGCTTATACGGGCTCGGGGGCGATGATGCACCTGCCCTCGAAGATTTGAAGTTTGCTGATCCAAAGGAAGCCATATCCAAGGATCAGGCTGAAAAAGCCTTCGCCAAACACCTGAAGCTCTTTTATTTGAAAAAGCCAGTAGAGGGATGGGAAGAGAAAACGAAGGAATACTTGTATGGCTCTCCTACCTTACGCTACAAATCGGAATTCTCGGAATTTATCGATGCCAAAACAGGCACGGAAGTTCCTCATTATGATGGTTCGGGGAGTGCATATAACCCCATTGTCAGAGTGAATCCTGTCGGTAAGGAAGTTACCGTAAAGACGACAGAGGAAGCAGCAGCTATGTTCGCTGCTTTCGGGATCGAGAGCAAAGCTGAAAAAATAAAAGAAGGCATTTCTGAAGATACGAAAGGTAAGGAATATATACATGAAATCAATAAAGAGTTTGAGGCTATCATTATAACGGAGAAAGAAACAGGACGATTCATGAGCTACGGTATGGTTGACAAGAAAAAGAAAGAAAGAGAATACCCTGAAGAAGATCCAAACGGAAAGAAATGGCTAACGCCAGAAGAATCGATGAAACTAGCTATTGCTGCGCTGGAAAAGTACGGACCAAAGCATTTAAAAGAAGTGATGCCGATTGGGACAGCAGAGTTTCGGCAGAGAGGCGCTGAGCAGGGCTTCAAGTTTGTAAATGTGCACGAAGGGATTCCCGTTCTGGATGATGAGATTTATATCAGAATAGACCGTATCACGGGAGAGGTGATAAGTCTGCGTATGACGGATGTATCTTGGGAACCACTCATTCTGCCTGACCCCAAAAAGGCTGTATCACATGAGCAGGCGCTAAAGGAATACTTGAAAGTGCGTCCAATGGAGCTGCAATATCTCACACCGGATACCGATATTTTGTCGGATAACCCAAGCTATCAACCCATTCTGGTGTACAGAACAGCCATATCTCTAGACCACCGAGAAATTGATGCCCTAACCGGCAAATTTACTACTACAGCTGAATTTTATTCCAGTCCGTACTAAGGCAGAAGGCTAACCCGTGCAGGAGGATATCGAGCAGCGGATCAGCGACTTTCTGCTCCATTTTATCGGCAACCAGATAGTCAATGACGAGCATGCCTTGGAAGCCTGTTTCCGGATAGCCAGGTGCGTCTGATACGAAATGATACCGACCGCGTTTATCGGCTGAAAACTGTAAGAGTGTCGATTGAGTCGGCTTCAATTCTGTGGATGTAAGGTTTAGATCACGAATGGATAGATTGTGAGGGCGCGTATCGGTGTTGACGATCATCAACGAGACATTGTGCTTTCAACTCCTTTGAGGACAATAGCATGGGAAGTTACTAGTATCCTGTCCCCGGAGGGGGATAAACACTTTTTCCCTATTCGATTGAAGAAGGAGTGGAAAAACGTATCTCTCCCTGTCATGCAAAATAAAAAAGACTGTTGATATTGATTCAACAGCTTTTTTATTTTGTATTTTTTGTAACCTTTTGCTATTTCTTACGATTAATTAACATTGAAAAAATACGGGAGGATGTAAATGGTGAAAAAGCTCAATAAGGTGATTTTTTCGGTAACAACTGCAACTCTACTTGCTACCACGCCAATCC
>NZ_JABMIU010000004.1:0-524997 GCF_013332495.1 Brevibacillus sp. HB1.2
AAGTCTACGGAAAGACAGCCTGTTCTGTTTTAATTTACGGAAACCCCACTCGAATGCTCCGTCTGCTTTTTTTGCAAGCGCAACGCAAAAAGGAAAGCAACGAGTAACAATCCAGCAGATACATAATAAACAGCCCGGACTCCCTGCCATTCAGCGATAGCCCCCATCACCAAGGCAGAAGCGCCAAAGACAAGTAAATCAATCGTCCCCTTCGCTGACATGACATAGGGCAGTGCTGATTCCTCAGTCTCTTGCTGCAAAAGTGTCTGCTTGCTTACATGCACCATTTCCAAAAATGGGCCCAGTGCAAAGGAAAACAACAGTGCCACAAGAGCGTTCGTACTGCTGCCAAAACAAAAGGTAAAGAATCCGACGCCAATCGTACCGCAAATGATCCAGCGAAATAAATGGCGACGCATCCGCTCCGCATACATCAATAGCAGCGTCCCACCTGCAATGGCTCCAAGCATGTAACCGGCATTGATGTAGCCCCACCATTCTTCGCCTTGTCCAAGCACATCGAGGACAAATGGCAGCATAATCGCAGCGATCCACACACCCCCGGACAAGCCGATCACGATATCCATTGCGACCAACAGTCGCAGTACAGGTACATCGCGAATTGTCTTCCATCCAGTGAGCCAATTTGTTGTCGCCTTAGCTGCCTGTTCTTCACGCAGCTTTTCGCTTGCTGGTACAATACCTGTCATTGCGATCGTTGCCACAACATAGGCACCAACCGTTCCCCACAGAACAACACCTGCTCCCAGCCAAGAAACGAGTAATCCCCCTGCGGCCCAGCCAGCAAAATGAACAGTTTGATCCGAAGTGGCAAGCAACCCATTCGCTCGCATGAGGTCTTCTCGTCCGACCAACTGCGGCACCATGGCATTACGCGCAGGGTTTGCCCAGCCATCCATAAAGGCGATGGTTGACCCCAATCCGAACAACAGCCAGATCCACTCTCCCTGCTCTCCTACACCGCTGCTGACAGCTAATGAGGCTGCAGCCAAAAGTATCGTCTTCAAGCCTTGCGACAGCACGAGCATGCCCGTCAACGACAATCGCTGAAACACCAACGGAGCCAACAAGCTGCTCACAGACTGCGACGCTACGATGACAACCGGAATAAACGCCGTGTACATGACAGAGCCAGTTGCAGCGTAGATGATCGAAATAAACGCGACAATATAAAATACATCCCCAAGGTTGGCCAATGTCTGACCCGCCCAGAGGCAAATAAAGCGTCGATGCCACATAAAGCACACCCTCCTGTCGGTTCAGGACCAGCCTATACGTCCTGATGGAATATGAAGTTATTCACACCGACTCGCCATCACAATGGAGGTGCACCTCTTTTCGCGAAAATTACCTTTTATTCTATTCCAGAATCAGAATGCTGTACAGATTTGTTTCGGAAAAAGCTGTAGTACACCCAGCCTGCGTTAATAAACAAGAAAGCACTCGTCATGTAAAAGACTCCGCTAATACTCACATAGCCTGCCAAAAAGCCACCAATCATCGGTCCAAGCATGCTGCCGATACTGACGAAGCTGTTGTTATAGCCGTAGACACGACTGACCATATGTACAGGTGTTGCTCGTCGCAGCAAAGCATTGACGGATGGAAGCAATCCTCCCAGCGATAATCCTAACAAAAACCTGAGCGCGACCAATTGCCATACCGTATGTACCAGACCTTGTGGAATGAAGATGATTGCGGCAGCCAAAAGCGAGAACAAGAGCACCTTTTGCGAACCAAACCGATCTCCTAAACGCCCCAGCTGTGGAGAGGCAAAGACGTTTGCTACCCCCATGCATGCCTGGACAATACCGGCCCACAGTGCTACCTTTGCCCCTTCTGATCCAACCAATTGCGAAATGTAGATCGGCAACACAGGGATAATGCTAAACAACGCAAACTGGATCATTACGGTTACAAAAAAGAGCGCCGGGAGTTCTTTGGAAGAGAAGATCATCTGAAAATCTTCCCGTAGACTCGACCGTTCCTTTTTTTCAGGTGGAACAAAATTCTCTTTCACCATAAACGTAATGACCAAGGTCGCCAGTAATAATACGCAACCGGTAATCACAAAAATCATCCGAAAGCCGATCTTCTCCGCGAGAACACCGCCAAACAGCGGTCCCATAATGGTTCCAGCCGTAATAAACGACTGAAGCAACCCTGTTGCATAGCCAATTCGTTCTTTTGGTACAGAGGATGCTACCAATGCGGTACTGGCAGGGATGATTCCCCCTACAAGTCCATTGAGTAGACGAAGGGCCAAAAGCTGCCACAGACTTCCCGCAAAACCGGTCAGTGCCATGGTAATGGACATGAAAAATCCCGAGCGCAAAATCATGATCTTGCGCCCGTGCTTATCGGCCAAATTTCCCCAAATAGGCGAGACGAGGCCCGCCGTCAAAAAGTTGGCCCCAAAAATAATCCCCGCCCAAGCCGTTACTTGATGAGGGTCTTCAATTCCGAAATCCTGCTGAATGTAAAGCGGTAAAAAAGGCATGATCATGCTCATCGCCACCATGACGAAAAACAAGGATCCGCAGAGTACATATAAATTACGGCGCCATATCTCCATCGGATTTCCTCCAATCCCATCTGCTTATCCCAGTTGCGGGTCGGATGTACTTCCTAGATCTTGCACACTCCACAGGCCATAGTATACTCCCTTTCTCGCAAGCAATTGCTCATGCGTGCCTTCCTCAACGATTTGTCCCTCTTTCATGACAATGATTTTGTCCGCATGCGTAATCGTCGAAAGTCGATGGGCCACGATGAGTGTGGTTCTTCCTTTTGCCAACCTAGACAAAGACTCCTGAATCGTGTGCTCTGATTCCAAGTCGAGTGCAGACGTCGCTTCATCCAGGATCAGAATACCCGGGTCACGCAGGAAAACACGCGCAATCGCGATTCGCTGCTTTTGTCCGCCCGAGAGCTTCACGCCACGCTCTCCCAGCTCCGTATGGTACCCATTCGGTAATTCGCTAATAAAGTCATGGGCATTTGCCGCCTTCGCAGCTTCTTGCACAGCATTGTCATCCGCATCAGGATTGCCCATTAAAATATTCACTTTTGCTGATTCACTAAACAAAATATTATCTTGCTGCACCATCCCGATGTGGTGACGCAAATTTTGCTGCTTCACATCGCGGATATCGATGCCATCAATCGTAATTTTCCCTTCTGTCACGTCCCAAAAACGCGGGAGCAAGCTAATCAGAGAAGATTTTCCGCCGCCTGACATCCCGACAATTGCAACCGTTTCGCCAGAAGAGATGTTCAGATTCACATTGTTCAAGACGAGAGGGCCTTCCTCCCGATAGCGGAAGGACACGTTCTCGAAGCGGATTTCCCCGTGAATGCGTTTGGTTGCAGGGTCGACAGGCAGCTCCCCCGCGTTTGGCTTGTCGACGATATCGTACGATTCATCGATAAACTCGAACATCCGATCCATCGAGGCAATTGCCTGTGTCAGCACCGTACTGGAATTGACCAAGCGTCGCAGCGGCGTGTACAAGCGATCCAAATAAACATAAAACGCAACCAACGTCCCTACGCTCATGCTCCCGCCAATAACTTGATAGCCAGCATAAGCAATGACCAGGAGCGGTGCGATATCCGTCACCGTATTAATTACAGCAAAAGTTCGAGCATTCCAGCGTGTTTGCGCCAGTGCCTTATCCAAAAACTGATTGTTTTCCTTTGCGAATTCCTTGCTTTCCTGCTTCTCCAAGGCAAAGCTGCGGATGAGCGCCATCCCATTGACGCGTTCGTACAAATATCCTTGCAAACGCGCCAGTGCCGCAGAACGATCCTTGGTTAATTGACGCAAGCGCTTGTAGAAAAATTTGACTGAAATACTGTACAAAGGGAAAACGACAATCGCCACAAGTGTCAGTTCCACATCCATGTAGAGCATGATCGCCAGTGTCAGGATGATCGTAATCAGGTCCAACCAGAGATTCATCAATCCCGTTTCCACGAAGCTTTTGGTTGATTCCACGTCGTTAATGACGCGAGAGATGACCTCACCCGTTTTTGTATTGTTGTAGTAGCGCATCGACAGTCGTTGTAAATGAGAAAACAATTGATTGCGGATGTCAAACAAGATACGACTGGATACCCACTGTGCATAGTATTGCCGGATGTACTCAACAGGGGCGCGAACGACGGTAAATAACAAAAAGGCCCCGAGCATCAGCCAAAATAACTGTTTCAGCTTTTCCTCTTGAGGAAGCGGACTTGGCAGCAGGTCATCAATGACGTATTTGATAAGAAGCGGCAGAGCAAGTGGGATCGCAAACTTTATAATACCAATGAATATGGTGCCCAATATTTGTTTCCAATAGGGCAGGACATAAGCCAAATAGCGGCGTATGCTCAACCATCATACCTCCTTTGCAAACAAGGAAATCCCTCCCCCGGTCATTCGGGAAAGGGATTATTCCTCATCATCTCGCACTAAAAGATAACGTTCGTACCAACGTTGGACGAAACCGTTTTGAAAAGGGCCACGTCGCGCGCTTACCCAATCCAGCACCTCTCGCAATGCTGTCTGCACTCTTTCCACAACAAATGGAGGATAGTTCATCTGTTTGCTGTGCAAAAGAAACTCCTCTTCGTCGAGAATCGAGTACGTCATATCGGGAAACACTTTTACGTCGAGATCATAGTCTATGTAGCTAAGCAATTGTCCCTTCATGCTGAAGGGCGAACCAATGTTGCAATAATAATAAATACCGTCATCACGAATCATGGCAATGGTATTGAACCACTGGCCTCTACCAAATGTACAAATGGCCGGTTCACGCGTACGCCATTCCCGCCCGTCTGCTTCTGTCACCTTGACCCGATCATTTCCCCCAATCACCACCGCATCACTGGTATGAATCAACGTAGATTTGTCCCATATGCGGTGCAACGAATGGTCATGTTTATAACTTTCTATGCGGATATTGGAGCCCGGAGTTGGTGACATGACTCTCCCCTTTCTTCTCTTCTCTATTTGAATGGGGACAAGCCTCCTTTAAGAAGAGAGCTTTTTGGAAAGTGTAACATATTTTTGTACTTCATAGCCAAGTGAAAGGTAAAACGGAAGGACTTCCGGATTTGATTGATTGACCATGATCAAGACGTTATTGACACCTCGTTGCTTGAAACGCTTTTCAATTGCTTCAACGAGTTCGCGACCAATACCTGAGCCTTGCATCTCTGGAAGTACAGCCAATCGGTAGAAATAGGCACGTGCACCGTCGATCGTGCCAACCACGACCCCTACAACTCTGCCTTCCATTTCTGCAACCATTACCAGATCGCTGTCCCAAGCCAAATGCTGGGCCAAATCGTTCAATGACTCTTTGTCCGATTGGTCCAACCCCGTCTCCTGCCAAATACGTGTGATAGCCGAATAGTCACCGAGTCGAAACGGACGAATCAGCATGTGTTGCCTCCTTCGTAACCTTCTTCCTCTATTGTACAACACATGGACAACTTTGTCTTGTGTCGCAACACCACAAAGTCTCCAACTCCATACTCCAGCTTCAATAAATCATTATGTCAAAAGAGAAATACCGCCGTCTACAATCAATGTTTGTCCGCGAACCATCCACGCTTTGTCAGAGAGCAAGAATATCACCGCATTAGCCAAATCTTCCGGCTCCACAATACGTCCTGCTGGCGTACGCTCTGCTGAGCTACCGAGCAATTCTTCACGATTCGGGAAATGTTTGAGTGCATCCGTATCCACCGCTCCGCCAGAAACAGCGTTTACTACAATATTATGCGGTGCGAGCTCGACTGCCAAATAACGAGTAATCGCTTCTACAGCTGCCTTCGATACGCCAACCGCTGTATAGTTGTCAAGAACGCGAATGGACCCAAGGCTGGACAAGCTCACGATTTTTCCGCCGTTGCCGCCCTTGATCATTAGTTTTGCCGCTTCTTGCGCACAGAACAACAGCGCCTTGCTGTTAATTTCCATGGTCCAGTCCCAATGGCTTTCTTCCAGCTCCATCAGCGGACGCAGTACACCCGATGCCGCATTGTTCACAAATACATCCAAGCGACCGAATTCCTGGTCAATTTCTGCGAACAACTCTTTGATTTTTGCTACATCCCCTACATTGGCTTTGATCAGATGGACACGAGCGCCCTTTGCTTCCAGCTCTGCTGCTGCTTCTCTTGCCGCAGTGCGGTTACGCAAATAGTTCAGCACCAGGTCATAGCCCTGTTCCGCCAATTGAAGCGCAATCGCTTTTCCGATTCCTCGCGTTCCGCCAGTAACCAGTGCTACTTTTTTCGTTGTATTCATAAAAAGATTACCTCCCGATCTGACCAACTATTAATAGCAGGTACTAATAAATAAAAATCACTCATTCATTATACAACTCCACCTGCGCTTTTTCTACCTACGGAAAAAATCCCGGCATGACTTGATCCTCTCGACTATAGCCATACTAAGCTCGCAGTATCAGGCAAACCACTACCACATAAGGAGGAATGGCAGGGTGTACATAGGTCGGGAATTGTCTGAATTAACCATGGTGCCACTGGCTGATTGGGAAATGAATGAGCTGCTTTATTACCATCACAGCTTTTCACAACTGGCAGCTTATCTCAGTACAGAAGGAGCCTCTCTTCACGTCAAAGTCATCCATGAGCTTGAATCCCGTGGGCCAGTGAATGGAGACAGTGGGGGATGGGATCATTCCTCGTCACCTATTTACGATTAAGTAAAAACCCGGCTGCTCGTGTATGTAAACACGGCGCCGGGCTTATTTTTATATACGGAATTTGCCGAGCTGGTTTTGTAATTCCTCCGCGAGGTGTTCGAGAGAAACGGCTGAGGAAGCGATCTCTTCCATAGAGGCTAGCTGCTCCTGGGCAGCTGCGGATACACTTTGTGTTCCATCAGATGCTTGCAGTGTCACCTCGGAAATATGGCCGATGATCTCAACCACTTGCTGTGCCCTTGTGGAGAAATCGCGCGTCGCTTCAGATACCTGACCGATTTTCTCTGCCACTTCATTGACGGCTGATTGAATTTGTTCGAAGGACTGGCCAGCTTCGTTCACTTTTTCAATACCTTCCGTTACTTCATGCTTACTCTGATCCATAACGATCACAGCTTGGTTTGTCTCCGCTTGAATCGCGGTGATCAGTTGACTAATTTGTTGTGCTGAGCTTGCGGATTGCTCTGCCAGCTTGCGTACCTCATCAGCCACCACAGCAAAGCCTCGTCCATACTCCCCTGCTCGAGCCGCTTCGATTGCTGCATTAAGTGCGAGCAGGTTGGTTTGATTAGCGATGGCAGTAATCACATCCACGATGTTTCCAATTTCTTGGGAACGCGTCCCCAGATTATCCACAACTTTTGCCAGACCGTGAATCGATTCGCTAGATGCGTTCATTTGCATCACAGCCGATTGAATGGCTTTGTTTCCGGCCACTGCCAAGTCCGACGAATCCTGGGCTGCGGTGAATACATTTTGTGTATGCTCTACAATCTGACCGATTCTTGCTGACATTTGTTCGACTGCTGCGTTCCCCTCCTGCGTATGGGAGACTTGCTGCTCGGTTCCCTCCGCCATTGCTTGCATGGTCTCTGCGATCTGTTCTGTCGCTTTGCTTGTCTGATCCGCACTGGCAGCGAGCTGCTCTGCCGAAGAAGCCAGCTGCTGAACAGAATCATTCACAGAATGGAGCAAGGAACGAAGAGATTCCGCCATATGATTGAAGGCTTTGCCCAACGTACCCAACTCATCGTCACTCCGTATAGCTACTTGTTGTGTCACATCGCCTTGGCTCATTTTTTCCGCTGCTTCTGTCAACATACGCAAAGGACGGAGTAAGGAGCGCAAAATCACGTAAATGGCTCCGCCAGCTACCACCAGCGCAGCAATGATAATCACGAGCATCGTGTAAAAAATCGGACTTGCTGCTTCTGCTGCTTCACTTTCATACATCACGCCTATAAGCTTCCAGCCCGTATTTTCGTTCGTAGTAAACACGGCTTGGACGGGATTTCCTTCGTGCTGAAATTGTAAACGACCTGACTCTTCTGCATATACTGTATCCGTCCAAGACGCTGCAACCTCAACGCCAGACTCTCCATTTGGATTGACCAGCATTTTTCGGTTTTTATCCAAAATCGCCATATATCCTTGGGTACCGATTTTCGCTTGCTTGACCGTCGCGTCCAGCGCTGTCAGTTGAATATCAATTCCAAGTACACCAGATTTATCAGGCAAGGACATCGCGATTCCCAACACAACTTTTCCGGTTATGGCATCAATGTATGGGTCCACAATGACGCTCTTTCCTGGTTGCTTCATGGCGGCTATGTACCAATCCCTCTTTCTTGGGTCGAATCCGTCGGGAAGCTTGGAATCAGTCGCAGTCAACATGCCACCATTCTCATCCCCGATATACGCTTCACTCACTTCTGGGTTCATCGCGAGAAAACGCTGCAATTGCTTTTTCGTTTCCATTTTGGTCTCTTCCAAGATGTCATGGCGTACAATATCAGAAGCAATCCATTCCACATTCCTCGATTGCTCCAGCAGTGTGTGGTTCAAAAGCGCATCTATCAACCGAACGTTTTCAGAGGCAGTCGTAAGCAATTCATCAGACAACTCTGCCTTGGCACTCTGATAAGAGAGCAACCCGAGCAAAAGCATGGGGATCACTAAAATTGTGGAAAATGTAGCGATCAGCTTGGATTTTACAGTGAGTCTGGGGGTTTTCATTCGCTAGCATCACCTTTCTGCGTGTCATGATTGTCCTATATTGATACCCGCTATATGCCTAATGGTAAACCTTCATTTGCCCACTAAACTGCACATTCGTTTATTATTTATTATTTTTTATTATATTCAGAATATACTTTCTTCTAGAAATAGGTAAAAAATCGCTTTACAACAAGAAAAAAATGCCATATTCTAAGAGTACGTTCCACACACTACTACTACTACCACTACTACTACGGAAAGAAAGGAGGCAGCACCATGATGATGATAGCAATGAATCCAAATCCAGCTCTTATTGATCGTCTTGTGGATGTTTTAACTGAATATAGCAGCGCCTCCTGGGTCGACGAATTCCAGTAGTATTCGTACTCTTCAACATTTCCATTTCGTCTATTACCGACCACAGGCGTTGTTGCTTGTGGTCTTTCTATGCCCTTCAAAACGGCATGTCCGTTTGTTGATGCCAGAAGACCGCAGGCTTTCGCCCGTGGTCTTTTTCTTTCTCTTCAATTAACATTTTCCACCTTGAAAGGGGGTGATTGGTAATGGTACTGAACTTTTTGCTTTTCACAGTCAAGATTGAACGCAATAAGGAACAAGCGGAGACACTTTTCGCAGAATCTGCTCGCTGTCGCTATCTCGAAGAACGCGCCGAAGAACATGCTTTTCAAGCAGCACAATTTGTGAGCCGTATTTAATGGACGAAACACGATTACTTGACTACAGGAGGGATTTTAGTATGAAAAACAAACAACGGCGTCAGATGATGAGGTTTACGGGAGTCAAAGCGATAGATGGTAGCTGACTGCACCAAACTAACGGGATGGGAGGGATACACTCATGTACATTCCAATGATTTTCTTCACAATCATAATTGAGAAACGGAAATTGACACCGAAGCAAATTGAAGCAAAATACATGCAACAGCAAGCGCTGAAACGCATCGAAGAACAAAAGCATCAGATCGTCACACAATTTCCAGAGTTTTTGATTCGATAAAAAGAAACGGTTTTACAAAGATCATGTCTGCGGGGGCATGATCTTTTTATTTTCCACTGCTCTTCCCCTCTCTCGAAGCTTTATAATGGATTCAAAAGAGAAAAGTGGGGAGTGAAATCATGGAGTATCAAATCGTCTTTATAGACATTGATGGAACACTCGTCAATGAAGAGAAAATCATACCACCGGATACACTCGAAGCGATTCAAGAGCTACAAAGAAACAAGATCGAGGTCGTCTTAGCAACAGGCAGAGCTCATTATTATTTTGACGAGCTTGCCCAGCAGTGCGGCATCGATTCGTATATCAGTTGCAATGGCGCATATGTCGTCTATCAAGGAAAAACCATTTATGATCGCCCCATCCCGACCACAACACTCGATCAATTGCAGCAGATCGCAGACCAGCACGACCATCCCATCGTGTTTCAAGGCAGTACGGCGGGCTTTTCTACTCATAAGCAGCATCCTTATTTGGATTGGACCTTTCAGCAATTGAAGCTTGATTCCCCTGATCACAATGCAAACTTCGCCCATTCTGAAAATATTTATCAGGCGCTGTTGTTTACACCAGAAGCGCACGAACAACAGTACAGAGAAGCGATTCCGGCTCTCTCGTTTATACGCTGGCATGAGTATTGTATGGATGTTTTTGCGAAAGGCGGTTCAAAAGCCCTCGGTATTGAAGCCCTCCTCTCGCATATCGGGCTTGCGCCAAGTAAGGCGGTTGCTTTTGGAGACGGTCTGAATGACAAAGAAATGCTGTCTTATGTCGGGATGGGAATCGCGATGGGCAATGCGCATGAAGCTTTGTTGCCGCATGCCAATTACGTAACACGGCACGTCGATGATGGCGGGATATCTCACGGCTTGCGTCACATCGGTCTGATGAAATAAAAGCTGCCGAGAAATGCTCGACAGCTTTGCCTAATCGTTATTTTTGTCCCAACAGCTCGCGAATTTTTTGATGCGCCATCGGGATGGTGTAAGCATCTAATTCCTCCCAAGCTGCGTATCTTGCATGAGCGGGGAGCTCTTCCCCTTCGATCCAGTCACAGGACCATACTTGCATGTTCCACTGCAAATGGGAGAAGACGTGCTGAACCGTACCGAGTGGCTGCATGACTTCTACATCAATTCCGAATCGTTCACGCAAACCAACTGCAAGTGCCTCCTGCTTGGCAGCATCATTTTCCTGTTCGGTTTCAACAGTAGGGAATTCCCACATGCCGGCGAGAAGCCCCTGATCGGGACGCTTGTTCATCAATACTTTGCCGTCGCGAATGATAATGCCTACTTGCAGGTCAACAGGACGTGGAGGTTTGGCTTTGCCTTTGACCGGCAGCTCTTCTGCCACTCCCTCCTGACGGGCCATACAGTAGTCAAACACCGGACAGGTCAAGCATTGCGGAGTGCGCGGCACACAGACCATCGCTCCCAGCTCCATTAAAGCCTGATTGAAATCACCAGCTCTCCCCGCTGGAATGACCTGGCGTACGAGATGCTCGATTTTGATTCTCGTGGCAGGCTTGGCGATGTCGTCCGTTAAATACAGCAGACGTGAAAAGACACGCATAACATTTCCATCCACAGCCGGCTCCGCCTTTTCATAGGCAATGCTAAGAATGGCACCTGCTGTATACGGACCGACACCTTTTAGTGTAGCGATCTCTTCTGGTGTATCCGGCACAACTCCTCCATAGCGAACCGTTACCTCGCGGGCTGCGGCTTGAAGATTGCGCGCGCGGGAATAATAACCGAGCCCTTCCCACGCTTTTAAGACATCATCCTCGGGCGCTTTCGCTAAATCACTCACCGTCGGAAATTTCTCCATGAAATTCGCATAATAAGGTTTAACGGTCTCTACGCGTGTTTGCTGAAGCATGATCTCCGATACCCAGATTCGATATGGGTCTTTGTTGATCCGCCAAGGCAAATCCCGCTTTTGTGAGTCGTACCAGGCCAGCAAATCTTGGGCAAAGCCAAACACATGAAATTGTTCAGGAAGGGTATATTTCAAGCTTTCTTTTTTTCTTGCCATTTGCGTTTATTCTACTCCTTTTCATCCCAGTTCCGCGGGACGAAACGCCCACACATGCAGTTTCGCAGCTCCGCCGGAAATACAGTCGCAAAAGTCTTGGTCTGCCAAACGGTTTGCCTTGATTTCTTCGTATACGTGAACAGTCTCGACCTCAAACGTTTCAACAAACAGACCGGGCTGATCCAAGCCCTCCATTGAGCGATACTGACGTGCACCCATCGCTTCCATTCGCTCAGACATCGAGGAGAGCAATCGCAGAGCGTGACTCCGTTTTTCAGTATCCAACTTGTATTCAATGAAAACCGTTAGCATGCGACATGTTCCTCCTTTAACGATTCAACGCTTTCATCATACCCTTCCCACCCGGTGCGAACAAGCACACAAATATTTTCAGAACGGGCGGGAATTAAGCTTAGGCAAACGCTATAATAAACAATAAAAGTGGAAGGAAGGGAGGAAGACAACGATTCCATGGATACAGCCACACATTTTGCCATGGGCTTTGGATTGGCCGGGCTCGCCTATCTTGATCCTGTCGTAGCTTCTACTCCGTCACTTGCAGTGGCCGTCATGATCGGTACGGTCATTGGCTCGCAGGCACCTGATTTGGATGGCTTAGTCCGCCTTCGTGGTACCGCTGCCTACATTCGCAACCACCGAGGTGTTTCTCACTCGGTTCCGGCTTTATTTCTCTGGACGGGAGCCATTTTCGTTCTCATCCAGGCCATGATGCCACAGCCCCATTGGCTGCATTTGCTCGGCTGGATATTCCTAGCCGTCTGTTTACACGTCTTCGTTGACTTGTTCAATTCCTATGGCACAAAGGGCCTGTACCCGTTTCGCGACAAATGGGTGGCTCTCAACGCCATTTTCATTTTCGATCCGTTCATTTTCGCTGCTCATCTCGTCGGCTTTATGCTATGGGCAGCAGGTGCGCATCCAGGACACGTCTTTTTATGGATATACGTGATCATTGCCGGATACTATTACTGGCGTTGTCAGGCGCAAAGACGAACGACCGAGTTGGTTCGTCAGCGAATCGGCAAAGCTGGTACCTTCACCATCATCCCTACGCTTTCCTGGACGTATTGGACCTTCGTCGCCAAGACAGACCAGCATTGGTATGTAGGTGAAGTCATTTCAGGCGACGTCGTCATCCTGGACACCTTCTCCATCAAACCGGAAAATGAGCGGATTGCGGCAGCCAAGAAAAGCTACAAAGTCCAGTCCTTCCTCGCTTTTACCCATCATGTGCATGTAGAAACAAAGGAGCGCTCCTTTGGCTATGAGGTCAAATGGATTGATCTGCGCTACCGCTCCCGTTTTCAAGGGAAAAGTCACTACATGTTCGTCGCCGTGGTCTACCTCAATTTTGATCTGACCATCCGCGATTCCTTCGTCGGTTGGATCCACCACGGAGAAGAACAGCTTACCAAAAAATTGGATTCAAAACGCTCGTAATCGACGAGACTGCCGCCCCTTCCAGTAGAGGGCGGTTATTTTTTTGTCATCTGACCCGTTCATTTTTACCAAAATTGCACCTGTTCTCCTAGTCAAATACCCATTACGATCAAAATAACAACGACAGACTGGGGGACTCGACATGATACCAATTCGTTATTCCAAGCGTACCATTACTGATCAGGAGCAAATTGACCAGTTTTTGCAAGTGGCTAAGGTCGGCCATCTCGGCTTGTCCAATGAAATCGAGCCGTACATCCTCCCTTTGAATTTTGCATGGTGGAATGGCTGTATTTATTTTCACGGCGCAGATTCTGGCAGAAAAATCGAGATGATGAATGGCAACAACCGTGTATGTTTCAGTGTTTGCGAGGAGTACGGCACAATCGCCTCACCTGTGCCTGCCCATATCGATACAGCTTACATGAGTGTGTTTATCGCTGGGACAATTGAGCGTGTTTCTGAACCTGAGGAGATGCGCGATGCGATGCAATCCATGATCGACAAGTACGTACCCGGCTACTATTCAGAAGCGTTGCCTTTGCAGCATGTCCTCAAGTATCGTTCTTCGATGGGCAGTACGACCGCCATCTTCCGGATTACGCCTACCGTGCTGACCGCCAAAGGCAATCCACCTTCCGAAGAGCAGCAGTTCTATCCAGGCAGAAAAGTCGAGATGGATGTATAGCAACGAAAAAAGACACGCTCCTTTTCCTAAAAGCGTGTCTTTTTCTTGACTGATCTTTACTTATTATACGGAGCACTCATTCCTGTCGAAATCGCGATTCGGTTCCAGCTGTTAATCGTATTGATCGCCATAATCAAGGCAACGTACTGATTCTCGTCAAAATGCTCGCGGACCTGCTGATAGAGCTCTTCCGAAACGCCGTTAGCCGTAATGACAGTGACAGCTTCTGTCAGAGCAAGGACGGCCCGCTCTGCCTCTGTGTAAACCGCGGATTCTCTCCATAGGCTGAGTAAATAAATGCGTTGCTCTGTTTCACCGAGTTTGCGTGCATCCTGTGTATGCTTATCCATGCAAAAAGCGCAGCCGTTGATTTGGGAAGCACGAATTTTGATCAGCTCAATCAGTTTTTTGTCCAAGCCGCTCTCATTCACGAAATTTTCCAGCTTGAGCATGGTTTGTAACGCCTCAGGATTTGCTGCACGATGATTGAATCTAGCTTGCATCATTCATCTTTCCTCTCCACTCGAATTTGCTTTCAATCTCAAAGACGAGTGAAGCGTCCTTCTTGTGACGAATCATCCATTTTCTTTTTGCAAATGGGCAAGCTTATCTGGATTGACCATCATGTACAAGCGTGCAATGCGATCTTCTTCTTCATTCATTGTGATCTGGATGATCATTTTCAGCTGACCTTCGGAGTAGACGGCAATCCCATCTTGACCATTGATCGAGCGAATCTGCATCGTAGCATGAGAAGCCCACCTCGGCCATACACCCATCCAGAAGGCAGTAATCCGCTCGTCTGAAAAGATGGGATGAATAGCCGCACGGACTTTCCCTCCACCATCGCTGACAAACACAGCATCTTTTGTCAAAAGTCCGATCAACGACTTCGCATCTGATTGGGAGATGGCCTGCATCAGCTGTTCTACCAAGCTCGAAGTCCGATTCGACTGAGGGACGATCGCCTGATATCCTGCTTCAGCCAGCTTTTTTCTCGCAAGGCTAAACTTCTTACGACAGTTTACTTCGGTCATTTCGAGCATCGCTGCAATTTCGCTGTATTCGTAGTCGAGTGCCGTTCGGAGCACAAAAACGGCACGTAGCGTCGACGGTAGATTCTCTAAGAGAACAAGCAAGCCATACGAGACTGTTTCTTCGGCAATCACTGTTTGCAAGGGATCATTGGTTTCCGAAGCGTCCAGCATCGGCTCCGGCAGCCATTCCCCTACATACTGCTCCCGCTTCCAACGGGCTGATTTTAATAAGTCCAGACAACGATTGGTCACAGCTTTGCACAGATAGCTTTTTACATGGTGAATGTCTTGGATGTCGGTACCTGCCAGCGCAAGAAACGTATCCTGTACAATGTCCTCCGCCTCCGTTACCGAGCCAGTCATCCGGTACGCAAGGGAAAACAGTAATGATTTATACTCCCGATAAACATCCCCCATGTGCACTGTCATTATTTCGTATCACCAAACTGCCAAATGGTGTGACTGAGACTTCCATAGCGGATGCTCATATGCAGGCGCTTCGCTGTACGTTCATCGTCGGCAGCTCCCATGACGTACACAAGCGGAACAAAATGCTCGGTTCCATACGCGGGAACAGCTTTTTCGGCATGTGGAGCAAGCTCGCGGTAGTGGGCGAGATCCTCGACATTCCAGTCAGTCAATGTTGTTTGCAGCCAGTCTTCGAATTGCTCCGCCCACTCAAAGGTAGCACTATCGGACTCTCTCAGGTTCATATAGGAAAAATTATGGACGGTTCCGCCACTACCGAGGATCAGAACGTCTTTTTCGCGGAGCGGACTGAGTGCTTTACCGATCTGATATTGCTCTGTCACGGTCAGGTTCGGATTAACTGATAAGGCAACAACAGGAATATCTGCATCCGGATACATATGGCGCAGAATGACCCAATGTCCATGATCAAGTCCGCGTGTCGTGTTGAGAGCAACTGGTACGCCCGCTTCCTGAAGAAGGCGGACTGTTTCCTCCGCTATTTCTCGCTCTCCTTTTGCTGGATACTCAATCTCATACAACTCCTGCGGGAATCCGCCAAAATCGTGAATAGTCGGGAAGATATCCATCGTTCCCACCGTTTGCTCAAAAGCTTCCCAGTGAGCCGAAAACATGACGATTGCTCGCGGCTTGCGTGGGAGCAGGCTAGGCAATTGGTTCAGTGCTTCTGTATAGGCATTGTTTTCTATGGCAAGTAACGGGGCACCATGTGCAATGAAAAAAGACGGCATCATTTGCGTACACTCTCCTCTATACTTTTTAAACTTAGTTACTTTTAGTAAGTATTATATCTCATAATCACTACGGTTACAAGTGTATCCTAAATTGATGCCGTTTCTTTTCTCTGAACAAAAAAAGGCTTGCCGCTCTTAAAGAACGACAAGCCTTATGACAGGTAAAGTTACAATTACTTCGCTGCTGCGAAACGCTTGCTAACTTCATCCCAGTTTACAACATTCCAGAACGCGCCGATGTAGTCAGGGCGTTTGTTTTGGTAGTTCAGGTAGTAAGCATGCTCCCAAACGTCCAGACCAAGGATAGGTGTTTTACCTTCCATGATTGGGCTGTCTTGGTTAGGAGTAGAGCTAATTGCTACTTTTCCGCCTTCTGCAGTCAGCCAAGCCCATCCGGAACCGAAACGAGTAGTAGCTGCTTTTGCGAATTCTGCTTTGAAGTTGTCAAAGCTTCCGAAAGCCGCGTTGATTGCGTCAGCCAGTTCACCAGTTGGTGCGCCGCCGCCATTCGGGCTCATGATTTCCCAGAACAGTGTGTGGTTAGCATGGCCTCCACCGTTGTTGCGAACAGCAGTGCGGATGGACTCAGGCAGAGCATCCAGATTGCTGATCAGCTCTTCAATGCTTTTACCTTGCAGGTCAGCGTGTGCTTCCAGAGCTGCATTCAGGTTGTTAACATAAGTAGCATGGTGACGTCCGTGATGGATCTCCATGGTTTGAGCGTCGATATGTGGTTCCAAAGCGTTGTGTGCATAAGGCAATGCAGGAAGTTGATGTGCCATTGTAACATTCCTCCTCAAATTATGTAGGTCAAGCTTACGCCTTCATTATACTGTAAGCCAAACAGTTTTTCAACAAATCGGTATGCAAAGTATATTAATCTATTTATTATTTCAAAGATTTCTATCTTGAAAACAAAACCGAGCGTGCTAGACTTGGATTATTACAAACGAAGAGAATCAGGTGATATTTAGTGGAAATGGACTTATCAACGATCGTACTTCTCGCTGTCTTTGGATTCATTGCAGCATTCATCGACAGTACTGTTGGTGGAGGCGGACTCATCTCCCTCCCCGCTCTGCTCGGTCTAGGAATGCCACCGTACCTTGCTCTTGGCACGAACAAATTGGCTGGCACGATTTCATCAGCCACCAGTTCTTACACCTTTATCAAGAACGGTAAATTTGACAAGAAGCTCATGCTGATCTTATTTCCCGTCTCCCTGATCGGCGCCTATTTCGGAGCGAAAACAGTTCTGTTCGTTCCCCAGGAGTTTTTGAAAATCCTTGTCGTTATCATGATGGCACTCATTTTCGTTTACACCCTTTTCAACAAGCGTTTCGGTCAAGATTCCAACTACAAAGGGCTGACCAAATTTACGCTAGGCATCGGGATTCCTTTTACCTTTTTAATCGGATTTTACGATGGATTTTTCGGGCCTGGAACCGGTTCGTTCTTTGTTTTTCTAATGGTGCTTTTGTTTGGCTATGATTTTGTGATTGCGGCCGGCAATGGCCGAATTTTGAATCTGGCCAGTAACATTTCAGCGCTTTTTGTCTTCACAATGGAGGGCAAGGTTGTCTTCATGACTGGTCTTATCATGGGGATCGCGATGCTGTTGGGCGCTAACCTTGGTGCCAAAATGGCCATCAAAACGGGGGTACGTTATGTCCGACCGTTGTTCTTGGTCGTATCCATTACCTTGATTGTGAAGATGGTATATGAGTTGATTTTTACTGCTTGATATCAAAAGACCTTCTTGCACGTTACTGTAGTGGTGGGGAGGAAACAGGAGAAAACGCTCAGCTTCTAGGGCCACCCGCTGTGGGATTGACTGCCCGACTCCATGCAAAAAGCGAAACCGCGTCCAAAGTAGTCCATTCAGGAAGTTTTTCAGAGGTGGACGCTTGAGAGCGTGTTTCGCTTTTTGCATTCCGTCTCGGTCGGTATCCCTAAGATCTTCGCTTATTTCTCCTGTTTCCTCTACGAGCTTTCCATGCTTAAACGGGTTTTAGAAGACTTTAAATCTTCAGCAACGACAGAGAAGAATATTTCCAGACGTAGCGACTTGTGGAGTCCTACTGAGCGGAGAAGGGATGAGCGGGCAAAAGAAACGCAACGTGCCCGGACTACGAAGCGGCTACCACTTTTGCGTTTCCCCGCGAATCCCTTCGGAGCGGGCAGTCTTAACCCCCAGCAGGACGGAGCCAGGAGCCTAGACTGGAAATATTCTTCTCCCCACTACAGCCATAAGCACGTGATGAGTCAGCCTGTAACCATCTACAGGCTGACTTTTTATGTTTGGCTCTTAGTTAGCCCCGGCTGCAACAACTTTGGCCTGATGATCACGCACCGCCTGATTGCTCGCCGCCATAAACGCCTGCGCGACCGCCATCAGTACATCTCGATGCTCGGCAACACCTTTAAAATGACTTCCATTAGCGCTGACCGTCACGATCGCTTCTCCTGTCGCATGTTCTCCCGACGACAATGAATACAGCTCCATGTCCGTAAACTCTACGTCGAACGGCAGTGCCTGCTTGATGCCTGCCACCAATGCCTCGACAGGTCCTTCTCCGGTGCCAGAGTATGCTTGTTCTTCTCCTGTCACATTGTTCGTAATGGTGCAGGAAGCCATACGACTTCCGGATGTGCCGGTGAGCACTTGCGCATTGACCAGTGTGAACGGCTCCAGTACCGCGTTCACGGTATGTCCTACCAGCTCAAGCAACTGATGATCCTGAACAACTTTTTGCTTGTCAGCCAGCTCTTTAAATTGGACGTACAGTGTCTCCATCTGTTCGTCGGTCATCTGTATCCCGAATTCGTTTACACGGTGCTTGATGGCATGACGACCGGAGTGCTTTCCGAGAATGATCATGTTACGAGGTACGCCCAAGCTCTCCGGGTCCATGATTTCGTATGTGCTGCGCTCTTTCAAGAGGCCGTCCTGATGAATTCCCGCTTCGTGCTGAAAGGCATTGCGACCGACAATTGGTTTGTTGAAAGCAATCGGGAAGCTCATGGCACGGCTCACCTTTTGTGAAGTGGTGTAAATGTGCTCTGGTCTGATGCCAGTCTCAGCATCCAGTGCTTCTTTGCGCGTCTCAATTGCCATTACCAGTTCTTCCAAGGAGCAGTTCCCTGCTCGCTCACCGACCCCGTTGACCGTTACTTCGACTTGGGTGACCCCAGCACGAATTGCAGCCAAACTGTTTGCAACCGCGAGTCCCAGGTCATTGTGGCAGTGTGCACTGAACTCTACCTTGTCGCTGCCACGGACATTTTTCATGACACGAGTGAACATGGCTCCGTACTCTTCCGGTAGCGCATATCCGACCGTATCGGGGATGTTGATAATGGTTGCTCCTTCTTCGATCGCTGCCTCGATCATCTCAAACAGGAACTCATCTCCAGTACGGGTCGCATCCATCGGTGAAAATTCGATCCGGTCTACAAACTGTTTGCCGTACGCAATCATCTCGCGGGCGATTTTAATCACCTGCTCTCTCGACTTACGCAGTTGGAAGTCCAGATGAATGCTGGAGGATGACAGGAACATGTGGAGTCTGCGACGCTCTGCCGCTTGTGTAGCTCGAACGGCTGCATCGATGTCCTCTTTCACCGCACGAGCAAAGCCACAGATCTCCACGCCGTGCACCTCTTGCGAAATACGTTGCACCGCCATGAAGTCACCAGGACTGGAGATCGGGAAGCCCGGTTCAATGACATCCACGCCGAGGTCTGCCAAATGCTTCGCTATCACGATTTTTTGCTCCGGAGAAAGAGACGCTCCTGGTGCTTGCTCTCCGTCACGCAGTGTCGTATCGAAAATATGAATTCTTTTTGCCATGGGTATTGCCTCCTCATTTTTCGTTATTTTCTCAATAAAAAAAGCCCGACGTCTCCATATACAAGAGACGACAGGCTTTTGGCTGCCGCGGTACCACTCTCGTTGATCCCCTCTTTTTTCAAAAGAGAATCCACCTCGCTATCCCGATGACGTGGGACGATCCGTCAAGGTCTACTGTCTATGTTCAACCTTGCCGCTCCCGGGTGAGATTCGAGCATTTCCTGACTGCGTCGCACCTACCCGCAGCTCTCTGGACAAGAAATTCGCTTTACTAGCTCCCGTTCTTCGCGTTTGCTCTATGTCGTTGTGAAAATCAAAAAGGCCTGCCGTCTCTATCGAAGAGACGACAGACCTTGTCTATCGCGGTACCACTCTCGTTGACCCCAGCTACTCGCCAGAAGTCCACCTCATGTACTGATCCTAGTCGATCAGCACAACCCAATCACGGAGGTTAACCGTCAGAACTTACTGCTCGATGCAGCGCTACATCTTGTTCAGTCCTGCCGCTCCCGGGCGAGCTTCACTGGCTTCTCTGACTGCGTTGCACCATCCCGCAGCTCTCTAAACAGATCAGACCACTTACTGTTCCCGTTCTTCGCGTTATTGTTATTATTGTTTGAAATTTTATTCGGTTTATATCTGGTTGTCAATGGAGTCTAGCGATAAAAATATTTTTATTAACCCAATCAATGGAGTTCTCTCACCGAGCTGCGGCCGAACTGTCTGTAATAAAGGAAGGCGAGACCCAGTATCACGAGTACTAAAGCGGAGTAAATATTGCTATAGACGGACGCTCCAGGATAGCTATTGAGCAGATTCCAGCTCACAGCAGCTCCTCCATCAATCGATTTGCCGAACAAGGTAGCTGCAAGTGCACCTGCAATAAAGTTCAGCATTGCCAACAGTCCCATACCGACGCCGATCTGTTCCTTTGGTAGAGTCTGCGAGATTGCGTTTGACATCGAAATCATCATAAACGATAGTCCGACATTGCCAAAAATCAGAAAAACGGCAATGAGAAACGGAGATACTCCCGCAAAGGAAGAGAAGAGCACAAAGCTGCTCAAAAGCAACCCAGACGCTGTGTAAAATAAATACGAATTCCCTTTCTTATCTGCAAGAATCCCGGCCTTTTTCCCCAAGAACGCGGTCACAATTGCTCCCGGTACCATGACAAAGCCGATGAGTCCTGTTGCCAGGTGATTCACATTGGCCAACAACTGTGGACTAAGGAAAGCGAACGAATAGCCACTCCCTATCATCAAAAAGGCAATGAACAGCCCGAGTGAATAGCGTTTGCTCCGGAATAAGCCAGGGCGAACAAAAGGTTCTGCGGTCGTCCGAATTCTTACCAAGAACAGAACGAATGAGAGGATGCACCCCAGTGCGAGCAGCAAGCTCTGATTCGTAATAGCCAACAGAAGCAACGCAATCGTGATTGCGAGAAGCCCACCGCCGATCCAATCCATTTTGACGGCTTGCTGCTCCTCCTCCTCCAAATACTTACAGAAAAAAGGCACGGCAAAAAGCGTGAACAACGGCATGCAGAACAGCCATCTCCAATCGAGCAGACTGACCAGCAAAGAGGAAAGAACGGGACCTAATGCGCTACCGATTGCCATCCCGGTCATTGAGATCCCTAGAGCTCGCCCCCTACTCTCCGGGGGAAAATAGCGCACCGGAATAATGGAAGACGTCGCCGGAACAACCGCAGCTCCTGCTGCCTGCACAATTCTCCCGAAAAGCACCATGCCATAATTATGAGCGAAAAATCCGATAAGGGAGCCGATAGCAAACAGAATTAATCCGAATGTAAGCAAATGTTTGAGCTTGTAGGAATCGGCTAGCTTTCCGTACATCACGGTTCCAACCGCATAGATTAACAAAAAGGCAGACGTCACCCAGCTTACTTGGCTAAAAGATAAATGAAATTCTGTCCTGATTTGCGGTAACACGATATTGAACATCGTAGCACTCATCACTGTAATCATGAGGGTAAACACGAGTACGCGAAGTACTTTTTCAGCAGATTGTTGTTGTGGTTCGCTTTGCATATTGGAAAGACACCTCTCGTTATCACCGATTTCTTCCCGGGAAGGTGATTGTTTGCCTTGCTAGATGTAGTTTATAATGATTTTAAAATAAACGAAAATATATCTTTTGATATGCAGTTGATATACCTGAGTATATGGAGTTGAATCGAATGGAATTGTTGCAATTGCACTATTTCCGGACAGTGGCCAAGTGGCAGCATATGACGAAAGCCGCCCAAGAGCTGCGGATTGCTCAGCCTGCTCTCAGCAAAACCATTGCTCGGTTGGAAGAGGATGTCGGGGTTCCGTTATTCGACCGCGAGCGAGGACGTATTCGGCTGAATACATTTGGGAAGGCGTATCTGGAGCGTGTAGATAAAGCACTGAACTTGTTGGAGGAAGGTCAAAAAGTCGTATCGGATCTGGCCGGAATGGAACATGGTCGTATTCATCTGGCAACGTCAACCTTGGATTTGTTATCAGAACCGTTGGGGAAGTTTCTCGCCCTCCATCCCGATGTACACTTCCAGATCACGCAAGCCAGCATCGAAGAAATGGCAACCCTCCTGGAGTCAGGCGAAGTGGATATTTGCTTCACGCATTTGCCGATCAGAGTGCCGGATGTTTTGACTACGCCCGTATTGAAAGAAGATATTCATGTAGCTGTCCCCCGCACACATCACTTAGCCAAACAAAACAGTATTCGTCTAAGTCAGCTGGCTGAAGAGTCATTTATCGGCTACAGGGAGGACTTTCCCATCCAAATGCTGTACGATCAGTTCTTTCAAAAAGCAGGGATTACCCCCAAATTCGCTTGTCGGGTAGATGATCCAGGCTCTATACAAAAGCTGGTCCGCGCAGGTCTTGGCATCGCCCTCTATGGCTGTATCAGTCGAGAAGAAGACCCTCACCTTGTCATGGTTCCGATCGAACACCCGATCTGCCAGCGACATTTTCAAATGATTCGTCACGAAAAAAGATATCTCTCCCTGGCAGCACGCAAATTCTGTGATTTTATCGTCCAGTATTTTGCTGATTCTCTTGAAAAATAAGCCCCTTCCCAAAAGAAAAAAAGCCTGGCATCATTCGCCAGGCTCTTCCCCTACTCTTGTTTTCTTTTTTTCATACGTAAAATAATGCCGTCAATGAGCAGTCCAATCCCCGCTCCGTAAAAAGGGGCCGCAAACCGAGTTCCTTCAGCAAGCGGCAGGTCTTTCAAATACACGATAAACACCCCGATTATAAAACCGATCATCGTGTAGCGCAGCCGGGTCGCCCCCATCAAACGACACTCCCTTTCACGCTACTTCCCGAATTTATTTGGCATTTTCATGTTTTTCATCGTACGGCTCATTTGTTTAAGCTGCTTTTGGTTGAGATTCATCCCCATTGAACGGGCCATGGCTTGAAGCTGCTTGTCGTCCATTTGCATGTTGGACATTTGTTTTTTCAATAAATAAGTCCCTCCATAAAATCCACCAGCGAGACCGATTAACAATGTAACAATTGGAATTACCCAGTTGTACCAAGCCATCAATACATTACCATCCTCTATACGTAATTATGAACTCTTTTATTGTACCATAGTTGAGCTATCTTCTGTAAATTGTGATTAGAAAACTTGGAAAATGAGAACACTGCCCTCAACAATATCTTTGTCTCAAGCATATTCTAATAGCAAGAGGTGAAGCAACTATGGCTCCAATTGTGATTCTGGACGCTGGACACGGTGGCAGCGATCCAGGTGGAGGAAACAACACGCAGTTTACCGAGAAAGATATGAATTTGCAAATATCGCTCTATCAATATAATCGCTTTTTGGCTCTAAATATTCCTGTCGCTATCACACGGACAACCGATGTGACTCTGACAAGTGAAGCTCGGACTGCTCTGGTTCGCAACAGCGGTGCTCGCTACTGTATAGCGAACCACATTAACTCAGGTGGCGGTCGAGGCTCCGAGGTCATTTACTCGATTTATGGGTCCCCAACCTTCCCCCAATTGATCCAGGATGCCCTGGCAGCCGAAGGGATGCCGAATCGACGCATTTTTACGCGGACACTGCCAGATAATCCGCGGCTCGATTACTACTTCATGCACCGGGAGACTGGCAGCGTAGAGACGGTTATCGTCGAGTACGGCTTTGCTGACAATGCTTTGGACGCAAATAAACTGCAACAGGATTGGCGAGATCTCGCGGAAGGGGTAGTCCGAGCATTTTGCACGTACGCCAAACTTCCCTACCAGCCTCCTACGTCTCCTACTGCTACTCCAAAACCTACTGCAGCACCGACTCTTGCTCCCACCACTTCTCCTGGAAACGGGACGGTCCCTGACTGGAAGCAGGAAGCTGTCAACTGGCTGTATGATCAAGGCTTATTAACCGACGAACAATGGCGTAAGCAGCCTGACCAGCCTCTGCCGCTCTGGGCACAGGCTGTCATCCTAAAACGTTTATTCGAAAAGCTCAAAACGTAACGTAACGTCTCCGTTTAATCGTCGGTCTTAAAACGGGTCAGCGGCGTATCCATTAAGCCCGAATAATTTCTCTTTGCTGGCACACTCACCAATTCGTCCTCTGGGTAGCGGTAGGCGGTTAACATTCCGCCGAATACACATCCTTGGTCGATGTTGATGGTGCCATTTTTTCGTTTTGGTTCTGGATGCGGATCATGTCCCCATACAATAATGGGCGAGGTCACTTTTCTCTCTTTTGCCCACTCTCTGCGGATCGGGCGTCCATCTGGTCCCGTCCCTGCCACATCGCCATATCGGCAAAACGTATAGACCGCAGGCGAATCCATCCCTATGTAATCATCACGAATCCCCGCATGAACGGCGACTGCTACTATTTTTTCATTCCGTTTGATGATCATGTGAGAAGGAGAAGAAAATAGCAATCTGCGACTCTGCTCTCGTAGCAAGGAGGCCTTCTTCGGCCCGTATTCTTGCTGATACAGCCGAATCTCCTCTTCTACCTTTTCATCTCCATGTGCCAATGTCACTGGTCTGCCATCCAACCAGCGGGCTACTTTCCACCCATGATTACTATCCACCATCTCAGCCAGGCCTGCCGTGACATGATGGTGAAAAAATTGCAGCATTTTAATTGAGTAAGGTCCACGACTCGTGATATCACCGAGGGAAAGGAGCTTTCGGCCGTGGGGATGGCGATAGGTCCCGTCTGGGGTTTGTTCATATCCCAAGCGTTTGAGCAATTCTATAAATTCGTCGTAACAGCCGTGAACATCTCCAACGATATCCACACCATCGTCAGCCGAAAGCACCTTGGAGCGTGTTTGAGGTTTGTGCCTCATAACCCGTCCCTCCTTTCCGTAATCTCTCATTCGTTACTTACTATCTTTACCACATCTACGAAAAAAACTCACGGTTTGTATACAAGAAAACTGTTTAAACAAGTAAACGCGCGAAAGAGCCCCTGTTTACCGAGGAGCTTTTTGGCGCGTTTACTTATACATGATGCTATGTGATTAGCCTAAGCTATGCGTATGCACGTAAATGGCCGCTTGCGTGCGATCCTCCACATTCAGCTTGGCAAGAATGTTGCTCACATGAGTCTTGACCGTTTTGATCCCGATAATCAGCTCATCTGCAATCTCCTGATTGGACTTGCCCTGACCGATCAGCTTCAAAACCTCCAACTCACGCGGCGTCAGTTGCTCATGGGGATGGGACTCTTGACCGTGACGGAAACGGGCCATGATTTTTCCTGCTACCCTCGATTCCAAAACTGGCTCACCCGCCGCAGCAGAGCGGATTGCCTTTGCAATCTCGGCTGCACGCGAAGTCTTCAGCAAGTAACTGAATGCCCCCGCTTCAATGACCGGATATACCTTTTCGTCATCAATAAAGCTGGTCAAGACGATAACCTTACTGGATGGACAGCTTTCACGAATACGCCGAGTCGCTTCCACACCGCCGATGCCTTCCATAACTAAATCCATCAAAACGACATCCGGGCGCAGTTCTTGCGTCATCCGCACCCCTTCTTCTCCACTGCCTGCCTCTGCTACGACTTCAATATCGTCCTCTGTAGACAAATAAGCAGCCAGACCCATCCGAACCATTTCGTGATCATCTACCAGTAGTACCCGAATCACCTAGCCTTCACCCTTCCCGTTCCGTCTGTGACATTAGAGGAATACGGACCTCAATTTGCGTCCCCTTCCCAATTGCCGAGTAAATCTCCATAGAGCCTCCGACCTCTGCTACGCGCTCTTGCATGCTGCGCAAACCGTAGGACGTCATTTTCTCCCCATCCGGATCAAAACCAACACCGTCATCCGATACTCGCAGGCGAACCTGCTCTTGCAGCGTAAACAGCTTCACTGTAATCTGGGTAGCTCTGGCATGCCGCAATGTATTGGACAAGGACTCCTGCAAAATACGGAACAAATGATCCTCAATTCCACTCGGCAAGCCTTCGACGTCTTCGATCTCCCAAGACAGCTGCATGGTATTTTTACGCGTCAGCTCATCTAAAAGTTCCAGAATGGCTTCCTTCAATGACTTGTTTTGTAACGTAGCCGGGCGAAGATGCAAGAGCAATGCCCTCATCTCCGCTTGTGCTGCTGCTGCCATCTCTTCGACCAATTCAATCTGTTGTGCTGCACGTTGCGGATTTTTTTCTACAAGCCGTTTCATCGCCGCAGTCGTCATGGCGATGGCGAACAGCTGCTGACTGACTGCATCATGCAGTTCTCTCGCCAATCTCTGTCGCTCCTCTGTTACCGCTGCATGCTTCAATTGCTCTGCGAGAGCCGCATTGTGGTTCGACAGCCGCTGCAAAGATGCCACTTGCTCTTCCCATTGCGAAGCCAAGCGATTGATCTGCCATCCTAATTCGCCGACTTCATCGACGCCCAATTCTGGAACCCGATACGACAGCATCCCGCGCCCAAGCTTCATGGCAGCTTCCCACAGTACACTGAGTCTCTTTTTCAACAAATTGCCAATGATATAGGAAATGATCAATGCCACTAAGACACCTGCAGGCAAAGAGACAACAAAAGCAGCAAGCTGAATCAAGCCCTCTGGATCGGCAGGCAGATTGATGCCTATATATTCTTGAAGCCACCACATGAAGTTGCGGTCGCTAATCATTTCGTTGTACCACCGATGAATCCCGGGGTGGTCTCTCCATAAAAAGTATAGCCAAAAGAAACAAATAAACGCGGCAGTAATTGCACTGACGGCCAGTAACATGCCATAGCGCACGTATTGCCACTGAATACTTGCCAATCGCTGTCGACGCATCCGCCAGTACCTCCTAGATGTACTTGACTTTTATATCGCCGACAAGCAGCGAGATATGCAAGTTTACTTTTTGCAATGCTTCATCATACTGATCTGAACGAATCTTAACACTGCGATTGATACCTCCCTGACGGTGGCTTAGCACCTCCAGGTCACCAATACTCAACCCTGCCGTTACCGATACAGGAAGATCCACAGGGACATAAATCGTCACATCGCCTATCCAGCCCTCTACGACAAGAACTGCCTCATCCCGCATCAGCACTGCCCGGGAAAGATCAATCACAACATCCCCGATTCCATGCCAGACATGCAAGTGATTCAGTTCAAAACGCCCCGAGGTCAGGTGATAATCTCCAATCAGAGAACTGCGGGAATCTTTTGGCAACGTGTCGTCAGGTGATGAAGACATTCTTTCGTGATGTGGAATTTTGCCACCAACATGCTTCCATTTGTTCCAGCTGTCTAGCCAAGGGCGCTCCTCTGTGGAAACCTTCACGTCACTCGGAACACTCGCATCACTTGTCACAATCGTCTCCGCAGCAGATGAGGTCCCCGTATCACCCAATGGTTGATTCACACGGTGATCTCGTCTGCTGTTCTTGCCCCGAATCAACTGAAACCCGAAATAAATAAACACGATTGGCACTGCAATCTGGAACAAATCATCAACCCCGACACCAAACCACATATCCATCGCGATGATGGTCCCCAGGGAGAATAGAATCCCTCCGCCAATCCGATTTTTCTGCCCCCACAAACGAAGGCCGAAATAAATAAGCACCATCGGCCACAAATCAAACAGACCGAACGAAATGATACCCAAACTGTCTAATAAAAGGCCGATTCCCGTAAAAATAATCAGGATACCAGCCAACATTTTGTGCAAACGGGACAGTTTCACAAAAGTCTCCTCTCTCACGCCCCATGCTGATCGTTTTCACTTTGACCATTACGACATGTATAGATGAATGCAGGCGGAATGTTCAACAGGGTAAAGTCGATCTTGACCCAGGGAAAACGACCCTGCAACTCAGCTTGGAGTTGTAGCGAATATTGGAATGTAATAAACAGGCCCCCTGGCTTCAGTACAGATTGAACTTCGTCCAGAATTGCTGCCCGCAGCTCTTGTGGAAAATTGGCGAATGGCAGACCTGAGATAATAACATCTGCACCTGCAAGGTTCTGCTCCTCCAAGTAAGACCTAAGTTTAGTCGCTTCCTCCCTGATAGGAAGATCGGGAAAACGTGATTGAAGCATAGAGCGAAAATGGGGATCTCGTTCCACAAGCACGTAATGTGTGCCGGGACGCAAGCGCTGATAGATCGTTTGGGTAAATGCCCCTGTACCAGGTCCCAGCTCCAGGATCACATCGGTTGAAGCCCAATCGACGTTTTTCAACATTTGCTCACATAAAAAACGAGAGCTGGGGATTATACTACCGACGCGTCCAGGCTCAGCGATAAACCGCCGCAAAAAGACCAAGAAGTCCTGCAAGAATCGTACCTCCTAGGGGAAAAGCAGCCTGATGTACACAGGCTGCCGAATTGACACAATCTATTCTACACCTAGTCCCCCAGTTCCTGTCGAATTAGGATTGTACTGGTTTGGCTACCGGTGTTTTTACTTCATTAATGGATGCTTTGATGCTGGCAAGTTCTGCATCGAGATCATCCTTTTCCAGTTCAGACAAAGCGTTCTCCCAAGCGCGGTTCGTTTGGCTCCATTGTCCACTCATTTGCGCTTCTGCTTCCATGCGCATCACTTTTTCTTCCATGCGGGCGAAGCCACGGCCTGCGGACTGATTGCCGATACCGACAACTGCTTGATTGACTTGCTTTTGTGTACGAGCTACTTGTGCACGTGCCATCAGTGTGAACCTTTTCGCACGCATTTTATAGAACTCTTCCTTCAGCTCAGCCAGCTTCTCACGCATTTGCGAAGCTGCCTCGGATGCTGACAGGTAAAGACCTTCGTATTCCGCTGCACGGCCTTCGTACTGCTTCTTGTCAGCGAGTGCTCGACGAGCCAACTCGTCTTCTCCCTCAGTCAAGGCGAGCTTGACTTGACGATCGCGTTTTTCAATCAGAGCATTGGCTTCATCCAATTGCTGGCGGAATTTCTTTTCCAGTGCAACCTGACGGGCAACCGCTACTTCAACTTGTCCGATTTCTACTTCCATGTCACGCATATATTGATTCAGCATTACTACCGGATCTTCCATCGAATCCAATGCATCATTCACCGAAGCTACTGTCAGGTCACGCAAACGTTTAAAGATACTCATTATTTTTTCCTCCTCATCATATCACATCATATTGTTCATCCAAAAGACTCTTGCGACGTAGCGTTATTGTTGTCTTCGTGTTACATGTTTCTCCCAAGTGTCTAGCGTATCTTCCTTTAATACTTTTTGGGCCCATTCACGCTCCCAAGTAGGTGGAGCTTGCTTTGGTTCTTGACTGGGACGCAGTAAGCGATATCCCAGATAAATTACCCCAATGGCCAGAAGCGCGTGAAACAGTAGGTCAAGCTTGCCAATCAGCATCAGGAACCCGAATAGAAAGACGAGGATTCCCCAAAAGCGTGAACCGGTTTGTCCCATAATCTTTTTGGCACCGTATATCATGATCACACCGGGAATGATGAACCCGAGCAAGTCTCCGATATCGATACCCACCAGATCTAGAAGAACCAACCCACCGACTAGCAGCAGAACCAGCCCGAGTAGAACTTTGCCAGACCGTTCGCTCATTACTCGCTTACCTCCATTCGTTTTGCATGTGGTGCTTGTGGAACGTTATGCCCTTATTGTAGCCCTCGGTATAGGCTTCCCATAACGGGCGTGCGGTTGGTTTTTCCCTCCGCCCTTGGACGGAGACAATTTCCTGCCCTAATCGGACGAGCTGTCGCGCAAGGCAGAACAAGCCTGCGTCGAAAGGCGGCTTGCTCTGTCGAGCGAAAACGTTACAGCATTTGACGGTAATTTTGTGACGAATATGTGAACTAACGGATGAAAAAGAAGGAAAAAAAGGACTGGCGTAGAATCTTCGTAAGAGTGCGTGTAAAAAAACATCGAAAAATAGCCGAATTCCGCTTGGCGGAAACGGGGGAACCACGTTTTTGGGGTGAATGGTTGCTACTCCTAGCAGCCTAGGGCGTCCTTTCGACCGAACCCTTCAGCTAACCTCGTAGGCTCACGAAGGGAGCAGTTTCTTTTGCGCAAGGTGGTTTTATCTTTATTTATGGCTGGAATGCTTGCTATGGGGGCAGGCGCTGCACAGGCTGCTGAGGAGAATTCTCTCAATGAAGTAGTCAGCGACTTGTACGGTACCCCTTACAAATCTTCCGGCTCGTCCAAAAAGGGCTTTGACTGCTCCGGTTTCACGCGCTACGTATTTGATGCGTTAGGTGTAGACCTGCCTCACAATTCTGCTTCCCAGTACGAATTAGGTACAGAGGTAGCCAGAAAAGATTTGCAGCCAGGCGATCTCGTGTTCTTTAATACGAACGGTCGCAGCATTTCTCACGTGGGTATCTACATTGGAGACGGCACATTCGTGCACTCGGAATCTGGTCGTGGAGTCGTCAACACCAAGTTGAACGATCCATACTACTGGAGCAAGCGTTATGTAGGCGCTAAGCGTCTCAGTGCTCCTGTTCTAGCGAAAGCAGAAACTCCGAAAAAGGTAAAAGCGGTGCAAGCTGCATCGTTGCCGGAAAAACCAGCTCAAAAATAGTCGTTCGGCAAAATAATAAAAAGCCAGGGACACAATGTCTCTGGCTTTTTCTGACGAAATTTAGTACCTGGTCTAAAGAGGTACCCTTACATATTAGAACAACTTAATAACTTACGGGGTTTCTTCCCCTGATGAGGTCAAAGCATGTTATGATAGACAAGACCCATTCTTTGAATGGTATTCCTTATTAATAGAAGTAACTGGGGGTTGTTCCGGTGAAAGATCACATTTTAATTGTCGATGACAATCTGGAGATTATTGAACTGCTAGAAGACATTTTGGAGAACGAGGGCTTCACCGTTTCCTCCGCAGAGAGTGGAGAAGATGCTCTCTCCCTGCTCAGCCAAGGAGAGCGACCTAACCTGATCCTTTTGGATATTATGATGCCCAACATGAGTGGCTACGAGCTCTGCTCTCAGATTCGCCGTGAGTGGGATTTGCCTATACTGTTTCTCAGTGCAAAAGGAAAAGCGGTAGATAAGGTAGTCGGCTTCGAAATCGGCGCAGACGATTACATCACGAAGCCTTTTGATACAGAAGAACTGCTCGCTCGCATTCGTGCCCACCTGCGTCGCTATGAGCGTATTCGCAAGCATACGGAAGAGCAGCCTGAGAAGGAAACAGCCTCTTCTCCGATTACCGTTTTGAAATTCAAGGACCTAGAAATTCATAAAGAAACGTATTCCGTTTATGTATGTAATCAAAAGATTGAGCTCTCTACAAAAGAATTTCAACTGCTCACATTCCTCGCAGAAAATGCGGGCATCGTCTTTACAAGAGAGCAAATCTATGACCGTGTCTGGGGATATGGTTATGGCTCGCTCAATACAGTGACCGTCCATATCAAAAACCTCCGGGAAAAGCTGGAAACAGAGCGTCAGTTTATTAAAACACAATGGGGGACAGGCTACGTATTTATCGGGGAGAAGCTTTAAATGAGCTTACGTAATAAAATTTTTCTCTCCTTCATTGCCTTGATCACACTCAACATCTTGTTGTTTAAATTTGTTTTTCAAGACATTATTGTCGCTCAACTCAAAAATGATCGGCATAATCAGTATCAGGCTGAGAAGGAAGCCGCAGAGAAGGTCATGCTCAATCAACTGCTTCTCGTCAGTAATTTCAAGGACCCAATCGAACGTTTGGAGCTTGAGAAGCAGTTGCCAGACGACGTGATGTACCGCATGCTCGTGAAGGATGCCAATGGAAACACCATCTACAGCAAAACATCGCGCGCCTATAATTTGAAAATGCCTTCTCCCTCCTCATCAAACCGTGGCGATTCTTCCAAGCAAAATGACCTCAAAGTGGTAGCTGAGTACCACTTTCAGCAGGAGCCACCGCGTACAGGGGAGATCGTTGTTTATTTCTACACAGATGATTACGACATGATGGCTACGACAGGGGTTTCCATGATGCTCTGGTTTATTTACGGAAGCATTAGTCTGGTGGGATTGGTTCTGCTCGCTTTGTTCGTTCGCTGGATACTACGGCCTGTGAACGAATTATCGCGCGTCACCCAAGAAATCCAGGAAGGGAAACGGTTAGTGACATTTACGTATCGCTCCCATGATGAATTTGGGCAACTCTTTCGATATTTCGGGGATATGGTTGATGAGCTTCGCTTAGCGGAAGAAAGACAGGCCGAAATGATTGCGTCGATCGCCCACGACTTCCGCACACCTCTCACCACGATCAAAGGGTATGCGTCATATATCGGCTCCGGTCGTGTGACGGATATGACCAAAATACAGAAACAGATGAGCAAAATCGAGCTAAAAACGACGGACTTGGAAAAGCTGCTCGATGAATTGCAGGACTTCACCGCCCAAAGCTCCGAAGTCCGACTCAACATTAATCGTATTCATGTCAAAAGCTTCTTGAGAGGAATCATTGAGGACTATTTGCCGAGGATTAAAGAGGCAGGCCTCACCTTTCACTGGAAGCTGCGTATCTCTAATGAACTACACATCGAAGCGGATGAGACCAAGCTGCGACGTGTCATGGAAAACCTGTTGAACAACGCCATTCACTACAACAAACCAGATGGCTCCATTTACCTTACATGTGATCAGCGAGAAGGACATGTCCTTTTTACTGTGATCGACAAAGGAGAAGGAATCGCCTCTGAAGACTTGCCGAAGATTTTTACCAAGTTTTATCGGGCGGAAAAATCACGAAATCGCAACAGTGGCGGTACGGGCTTAGGCTTGACGATTTGCAAAAGCATCGTCCGGCTTCACGGCGGAGATTTGATGGTAAACAGTGAACTGGGAATGGGAAGCAGTTTCTCCTTCACCATCCCCTTCTTCCACGGGTAGCTTTCACAAGCTACCCTTACTTTATATAGATTTATTCTCAGTTAATTATTTCTTTATATTTTACTAGTAAAATAATTTTTGTAAGCATGTTGCTTTCAGTGATAAATAACCCCCAGTTCGGTATCTGACACAATCGGCGAAACCGTAGTGACAAGATGCCTCTTTTTTTGCCCTCTATTTCCATTTTTTTCTATCTCTTCTCCAAACGCATCGGCAATCCGTTCTTTGGACGCAAGGTGACCAACGGCTCGGGTTCCACTTCCTGATTTGGTTCAGCCAGTCGTAGTCGATATCGCTGCGCGATGGTTGCCAATAGCAAAGCTGCCTCCATCAAAGCAAAGTTGTTCCCGATACAAACACGCGGCCCACCGCCAAACGGGAAATAAGCATAAGCTGGATTTCTTTTTAAAAGGTCGCTGTCAAAACGCTCTGGAATGAATTGTTCAGGCTGCTCATAATAGCGTGGGTTACGGTGCATGACATATTGGCTCATCATCAGTGTTTCACCTGGCTTGTACGTTTGACCGCCGATCTCCACCTCTTCTACCACTTCCCGGTTGATCGTCCAGGCTGCTGGATAGAGCCTCAGCGTTTCCTGTACAATGAGATTCGTATACTTCAGCTGGGGTAGGTCCTCGACTGTCGGCAGCTTTTCACACAGCACGGTTGACAGCTCGTCATGCAGTTTTTTCTCCACCTCGGGATAGGTAGCCAGCAAATAAAAAATCCACGACATGGTATTCGCAGTCGTCTCATGACCAGCTACAAAAATGGTCATGACCTCGTCGCGCACCTGCTCATCTGTCATTCCTTCCCCATCATCTTCATCACGCGCAGCCAAAAGCATCCCCAACAAGTCCTTGTGCTCTTCTCCTTCGCTATTACGACGAGCTTCGATCAAGGAGTAGATCGTTTTGTCCAGCAGCTCACTCGACTCCAGGAACTCCCGATTGCTTTTAGTAGGTACGGACAAAGGAATGTCGATAAAAGAGGAGCCTTTATTAGCCACGTATTTCAAACCGACATCGATGGCATGCCCAATCTGATCGGCACCTTCCTTGACGGTTTTGCCAAACATAGTCTCCGTAATGATCGCAAGGGTTACTTTCATCATGTCCGAGTGAATATCGCGCAGCTCCCCGGTTTTCCAATCCGACATAAGATCAACTGCTTGCCGGACCATCACCTCTCCGTAGCTGGCGATACGTTCTCGATGAAAAGCTGGCTGCATAAGCCGTCGTTGTCGTAGATGCTTTTTTCCTTCACTGGTGAGAATTCCATCCCCTACGACAGGTCGTGCGGACTGCAATGCTTTTCCTTTTCGAAAATGCGCCTGCTTGCTGACCAAAACCTCTTTGATATGATCCGGATTCGTTAACAGGTAAACATGGCGAGAAGGACCAAAGCGAAAATGGACGACTTCTCCATGCTCTTCTACAGCGTCGCGGATGAACTGAAGCGGCGATCGGCGAAATGCCATCAAGTTCCCTGAGATCGGAAGGCCTTTTGGGCCGGTGATCGTGATATTCATGTGTCTCCTCCTTTTTACATGCAAAATCCTACCGATAGTATCCGGCACGATAAGGAGATTATGCGAAAAAAAGCCACCCGAACTTCGGATGGCTTACGAAATCATTTTGTTTATCGTGTAACAGGTTGATCTGTACGCAACAGACGAGAAGCAATCAGTCGCTCGCGGACCTTGATGCCAATCAGAGAAGCCAGAACTGCTTTGACAACGCCTACAATGAGGAAAGGTGTTGCACCAAATGCGACAGCTTTATCCCATGGAATGTCCATGACATATTTGAGTTGTACTGTACCAAAAGCGAGTGTGACAAACATGCCAATGATATTGGCGATAATGGCGTTTTTCAGGTTGAATCTTGTTTTCTCCAGGTAGAGTCCGGTCACATAAGCGGTTGCAATAAACCCAAATATGTACCCGCCTGATTTACCGACCAATATTTGCAATCCACCTTTTGCCTCGCTGAATACAGGCAATCCGACTGCACCGAGTAAAACGTAAATAACCAAAGCCAGTGTCCCGTATCGTCTTCCCAAAATGGTCGCCGTCAGCCCTACTGCTAACGTCTGCGCGGTAATCGGAATCAACGGCAAGGGAATAGTCACCTGCGACAATACCGCTGTCATTGCGGCAAAGATGGCAGAGAGCAACAGCCATCTCAAGCGTTCGTTTCTCATGCGTACTAGCCTCCGTTTTGTTAACTGAAAATGTTATAAGGTTAACAAAATAATAATACGCATCTGCCCTTTTGTAAATCCCCGTTCTGTCCGCTTACCTTTTTGCTTGTTGATCCATGTATAGTTGCAGCTTTTGAAGGGACTGAACCGTATAATCGATTAATTCGTTCAGGTCATCGATATTGCCTTCATCAATTTTTCGATGAAAGTCCAGCGTCACCTGGTTGGTTATTTGCTTCGGTGGCCAATCGATTCGATGCTCCTCTAGCTTAGCCGATACTTTCTGTGTAATATACGGACGCTGACCCCAGATGTCATTGAGAATCGATGTGATTTCTCTCGCTTCTGCGGGCACATCTCTGTAATTTTCCATCTGCAAGTAAAAATGGATGCAAATCGTACATCCGATATGATCTGTCAACGGCTGTTCTAGCTGCTCGGCTGCAATATCAGCTAACTGAGTACGAAGCTGCATCTCAGCACGAACAGCTGCGGTATGATCATGTTGATCAGCCAGCTTGAACTGGATCTGAAACTGTCGATGGAATGTAGCCATATCCATGACATCCGAACGGTTCGTAATCGTAATTGCCCCTTCGAAGTCCCGGTCGTATACCGCACCTTCCAACACAACCCTGATATTGTCAAAAACAAGCGGATGAAACATCTCGCGCCCTCCTTATCCCAAGCAATCGGGCCCTTTCTATTTACAGTATATAGCATGCCTGCTTTCTACTTGTTTTGCAAGCAGACCGACTTCCCCATGGCGGTGCCTCCAGGAGAGTGGTACCATGAGAGTGATCCAACCTTTGAGGTGACAGCTATGTTTTTAATCGGAATTCTAATCATTGTTGCAATCCTTGGTGAAATTATTCATCGTTTGAATCCATGGAAAAAGCCGGAACCTGCCTATGAGGATCTCGTCGCCCAAATCAAACAGACAGACTGGTACCAGGAGTTGTCTCGTGATCAGGCGTGTCGTTACGTTTTGGACAACGATCCGCATGTCCAAGCCTACTATGCGAGTACGTATGAAGCCAAACGTCTCCTTACACAGGAAGGCTTTCAATTGGGGCTGATTGATTACGTCAAGCAGGAAGCTGCAAAACAGGCCGAGAAACCGCGCTGACATGCGAAAAAGCCGTTGTTATGGAACAGCGGCTTTTTCTTTGAATCAAAAAAAAGGTATACCTGCCATGGCTCATGCCCTGTGGTACACCTGTTTTATCCAGTATTCATGTTCGACTTAGCGTTTTTGATGATAGTACTTGTAAGCGTCAAAGGATGCTTGCTCTTGGCATGGTGTGCATTCAGTTGCATACGATTCTGCTTGTTCGTGGATCATCTGACCGCAAGCAGCACAGCATTTTGCTTCGAGATTGCGAAAGAAAGTAGTGATCGGCGTCATGATTAAAACCCCCCGTGTGTTATTATCTGTATTGTATTACAACAGCATCTGTTTTATAAAAGTTTGTTATAATACATTACGCCGATTTATCTTTCTCTCTCGCTCATTCTCTCTTCATTGCTCCTTTTTTCGCTGTATTCATACATTTTTGCAAATTCCGCATCTGTTGTAACACAAGGACCTAAATCAACAAATTGAACAAATATGGATCATGCGTAATCTCTACATAGCGGATACCATGCTGCTTCATCCGACTGACTAACGGCTGATAGTCATCTTTGCATTTCATTTCAATGCCAACCAGCGCTGGACCATTTTCTTTGTTGTTCTTTTTCGTATACTCAAAGCGTGTGATATCATCGTGCGGTCCCAGTACTTTTTCCATAAACTCTCGCAAGGCTCCAGCACGCTGTGGGAAATTGATCACAAAATAGTGCTTCAATCCCTCATGCAGCAGGGAGCGTTCCTTGATCTCTTGCATCCGGTCAATGTCGTTGTTTCCACCGCTGATCACACACACTACGTTTTTCCCAGCGATTTGATCCCGGTAGTAATCGAGAGCCGCAATCGAAAGGGCACCTGCAGGTTCTACGACGATGGCATTGCTGTTATACAGCTCCAAAATGGTTGTGCACACCTTGCCTTCTGGCACCAGCACGATGTCATCCAGCAGCTCCTGACAAATACTCATCGTGAGCTGCCCCACTTGCTTGACGGCTGCACCATCGACAAACTTGTCAATTTCATCTAAGGTGACAACGTCGCGTTGTTCCAAAGCGGCTTGCATCGAAGCTGCTCCGGCTGGTTCCACACCAATGATCTGTGTGTTTGGGCTGATGCCTTTTACGTACGTTCCCACACCCGCTGCCAATCCACCTCCACCGATACTCATAAAGACGAAATCAGCTGGTTCTTCCATGTCATTCATAATCTCCAGTCCGACTGTTCCTTGTCCGGCTACCACCAATGGATCGTCAAACGGGTGGACAAAGGTCCGATCTTCCTGAATGCAATACTTCATCGCCTCTGCGAATGAATCATCGAAGGTGTCACCGATCAATACAACTTCTACATAGGAGCCACCAAACAGCTTGACCTGCGATATTTTTTGACGTGGGGTGGTCGCTGGCATAAAGATCGTGCCTTTGATTTGCAAATGGTTACACGAGTAGGCTACACCCTGCGCATGATTGCCCGCACTTGCACAAACGACACCACGCTCTCGCTCCATTGTCGAAAGATTCCGCATAAAATGATAAGCACCGCGAATTTTGAAGGAACGAACCACCTGCAAGTCTTCTCTTTTCAAATACACGTTGCAGCCGTAACGCTCAGACAGTACTTTGTTTTTTTGCAAGGGAGTCTTCTCCACCACATCTTTCAAAGCATGATTGGCTACTACGATGTCTTCCACTCTGACCGTATGCATATATATGTTCCTCCTAAGTACCTTCTCTTTTGTAGTAGGGACCAGACCAAACCAAAAAGCCCCCGCCCCAAACCAGCAACGCACAATTTGCGCACGGCTGGCTGAGGCGAGGGCATCGCGGTACCACTCAGCATCTCTGTCTTCCTCACGAAAAACAGACTTAGGAAGTTCACTATGAAACTCCCGTCCGATAACGAGGACGAATTCGTTGTCCTATACTCACTGGCTAAACAAGCTGTTTTTCCAGGACAATGCTCCAAGGTGATTTTCAAAACAGGCTGGCGGCCATTCTTTCAGCACAGGGAACGGCTCTCTGCACGCTGCTTACTGTTTCTACTCTTCCTTTTCAACGCTCATACATACGAACTATTCGAATTAGTTAAACATTCTACGCCCAAACCCACAAGTTGTCAATCTTCTTGTTATTTGGCAGGAAAGCCATGACAAAAAAACGGGTTCCCTTTCGAGCTATTTCACTCAAAACGGTACCCGTTTTTCTATTCGCTACATCCTATACTGCTTCGTAAATCGCTTCGTAACGCTTGCCGATTTCTTCATCAGTCAAACCAGCTTCACGCAGACGGCCGATCAGTGCATTTGCCCAAATCTCAGTGCGCTGCGCCATTTTTGCGTATTTTTTCGCTTCCTTGGTTTTGCGCTTGGAACGATCTTCACCGTTCGACTTGAGGTTGTCGAGGATGAACAGCATGAGCATGGTATCTTCCTCGTTCAACGTCTCCCAGCTATCGTTTAGAAACGCGGTTACCTTTTTGTAGTAGCCATCAAACTCGTCAAAAGAAATCTCAGTATCCATGTTGAGATATTCTTTCATTTTTTCAAATAGATCTTGCATCTAGCGTCACAACTCCCTCATTATTCTCCGCACTATTATAACAAAAACAAAGCTGGACAGGAAGTTACCATTATCTGTGAGGCTTTGTGAGGCACTCTAGACCTTCTCGCATACATGCAACCTCTCTCGTAATGCTCTATAATAGGGAAATACTGAATTGCTTGAGGAGAACGGAACAGATGACAATGCATAAAAAAGAACAAGACGCCAGCATCCGTGTCGGCCAGCAAATGACGCTCACGATCAAGAGCTTGGGCATTAATGGCGAAGGGATCGGCTATTTTAAAAGAAAAATCGTTTTCGTAGAGGGTGCTCTCCCTGGTGAGGTCGTCCATGCCGAGGTGACCGAGGCAAGAGAAAAATACGCGACCGCGCGTCTTTTACGCGTCGTTGAAAAATCAGCCTCTCGCACGAAGCCTCTCTGTCCAGTCTATGCGGAGTGTGGCGGATGCAGCTTACAGCACATGGATTATGCCGCACAGCTCGCGAGCAAGCAGGAAATCGTCATCGAGTCACTGCGCAAGTACGCTCGAATGAATCAGCCACCAGTCTCCCCTACGATTGGTATGGATAACCCGTGGTCGTATCGAAATAAAGCACAGTTTCAGGTGGGCAAGGAAAATGGCAAGCTCATCGCTGGACTGTATCAAACAGGTAGCCACAAGCTCGTCAATTTGGAAGGCTGTCAGGTGCAGCATGAAGCGACAACGAAAATCGTCCAAACCGCGAAACAAATCATCGAAGAGCTCGGGATTCCGATCTACGACGAGAAAAAACGGACGGGCGTCATCCGCACGATCGTCGCTCGTGTCGCTTTTGCCACGGGTGAAACGCAATTAACGCTTGTAACGGCTACCCCAGAAATCCCACGAGTGAAGGAGCTACTTTTGGAGCTCCGTACGAGACTGCCTGAGCTGGTAGGAATCGCGCAAAACGTAAACACGCAAAAAACATCGCTTGTTTTCGGTGACAAGACATTATCCTTATGGGGCAGGGCTTCCATTGCTGAAAAGCTGGGTGAGCTATCCTTCGACTTGTCTGCTCGTGCCTTCTTCCAATTGAATCCCGAGCAGACGCAAAAGCTGTACAATCAGGTGAAAACGGCTGCTGGACTGACCGGAAAAGAGCTCGTGCTCGATTTGTATTGTGGTACAGGGACGATTGGCTTGTGGCTCGCTCCTTATGCCCGTGAGGTTCGCGGGATCGAGCTGATTCCTGAGGCTGTAGAGGATGCCAATCGCAATGCACAGCGTAACCAAGCGGCGAATGCCAGCTTTCACGTGGGTCGTGCGGAGGTCTTGATGCCGAAATGGGCCAAGCAAGGGACTCGACCGGATGTCGTCGTAGTCGACCCGCCGCGGACTGGGCTGGATGATGCGCTGATTCGTTCCTTGTTGGATGTGCAGCCGAAGAAGATTGTGTATGTGTCTTGTAATCCTTCTACGCTGGCGAAGGATGTTGGGAAGCTGATGCAGCGGTATGAGTTGAAGAGCGTGCAGCCGGTGGATATGTTCCCGCATACGGCGCATGTGGAGTCGGTTTCACTACTCGTAAGGAAAGATAAATAAAAAATGTAGCAGTGAGAAAAGCCCCCTTTTCCTAATGAAGGGGGCTAAAATTTAGGGTAATCGAAAAATAGTGTGGAATTGTTTTCTGATAACTTTTTTTCAATAATAGCGCCTATTAAAAGAAGATCATATAACAGTATGAAGAACCTTCTGCAATATCTATGATCAATTACAACCAAATACATTTCAGAAACTTTCTTCATCTATGCGTCCTTTAAGTTAGTATGGAAAGGTATCTTCTATTATTGTTTTGGTATTGTTCTCCCAGTCTTCTCTTATCATTGCATACCCAACAGAATCAAATAATTGTCCGCTTTGTCTCCATGATCTACGGTTATAAGATTCTTTTACAAATCCGCTATTAAAGAACGTTTTTCTCATCGCAAAATTATCATATCTAGTATGACCTTCGATTCTAATAATATGAGTGTATTTATTGAATATATAAGTACTCAACCAATTAAGGACATCCTTTGCTATTCCTTTGCCTCTAAACTTTTCTTTCAATCGCAAATCGAATAAACATATGGGATCTTCTAAATCAAAAACTCTTATTAAACCAATTTTTGTATGATTATCCATGATCCAAAATGTTTGGTTCCCATTTTCGTTATAATTTCCGTTGGCTAAATTTTCTCTTATAGACTCCTCAGTAGGATTCTCCTGTCCATGAAAACTCCATGTTTCTGATGTTAAAAATTCTACTAATTCATCAACCATTTTATTTTCAAACTCTAAATATATGTACATCGTTCTCCCCCTTGAATACCTACCTTCAATTAATGAAATCCACATACATGAAATTCTTTCACCTGTTAATAGTTAACTAAATGTTTTTTTCGATGAACGTAAGACTATAATTAAAAAGCTTAGCTAGTAACATTAACTTTGTCGATTGGGAAAATGGTGATGAAGATAAAGGAAGTGAAGATTACCCAGATTATATAGTCCAAGTTCAATTTATAAAGACATCCAATAGAGCTGATAGCATAGACACATATGAAGACAACATAAACTTTCAAGTGAGCAGCGAGGTTTGCGGTGGTATGTTACTTTGTGCTACTTACGGAACAATCTATGCCAATAATGAGCTAGAAGTTACGCATAATTGTTAATAAAAGAGTAACTGCCGCAAATACTCGTAGAAGGCCTTGAGAACTTAGGAGGATACATGTCCTGGAGCAAAGTGAAGAAACAACTGGAGAGCTTTCTCTGTCCTGCATTAGATGGCAGGGTCGAATACCGTGCAACTGGTTACCGTTATTTACCTGATAAATCCGGAATTTGTTATATTGCCGTAGATAAAAAGAACGTACTTAATATGAGTGATACAACTAGCTCAATCAAATGGTATCAGACGGAGCAGGAAATTAAGAATGATTCAGATATCCAAATTCCTATCACCAATGAAGAAATTGAAGCGGTCAGAAAAGATACCAAGGGAATCGTTCCAGAGGATCGTCTAAAAGTAATTGCAAGAAGTAGAAAAATATCAGAATATGCAAAGGAGCTTTTGTCAGCACAGGCATCATTAAGTAAATCAAATTTTATCGTTGTGGCTAATAGGTTTTTATCTATTTCTATAGAGGAAAGCATAGAGAGCAATGATATCTTATTGAATATTCTAGCCTTGGTGGACAGAAGAGTTGGAAAAAAGAGGATTTTAAATATGTCCGAGAAGATGAAGTTAAAGCATCCAATTGTGCAATATTTTTATGAATTACGGCTTAGTACATTATGAAAATAAATATCGTGCAAATGAGTATCTGAATAAAATAGGAAAGCACCCAAGCGTGTATGCTTTCGTGCTTTCCTATCAAACCAATCTGTTAGGAGGGAAAGTAGCCCTTTTTAAATAATTCGTACCATTGATTCAATTCATCCCCTTCTAATACACCCAATCTCTCCAAGATATGTCTTGAAAACTCCAATGCACCGCTTCCATTCGCAGTGATGAGATTCTCGTCACGGATTGACTGACCGTCTACATAATGTTGATCTCCTCTGTAGTTCGGAGCCCCTTCCTTCAAATAAGGTAACGTATTGCCTGTATGTCTATGATTGTCCAAAAATCCGTGATTCCCTAAAAAAGTCGTAGCGTCACAGATGGCAGCGACAGGAATATCCTTGCTCACACAATACTCAACCACTACTTTTGCTTGCTGATTCTTTTCTTCTCTCCATCCCGTTCCACCAGGTATGATTAACATGGCGATATCAACATTCCGATCGAATTCGCTTACGCTATAATCTGGAAGGACCGTTAAACCACCCATCGAAACTTTCGGTTCCTGATCAATGGCGATTGTCTTTACACGATATCCTGTTCCTGGCTTGTTTAGCTCAGAACTGACGTAACTTGCCTCCCAATCAGCAAAGCCATCCGTAATAAAAATGAACACTTCCTTCAAAGTGATTCCCTCCTTGTCATGTTTTTACAAATCAATTATAAAACAACTTCACTGACAGTTATGGTCAGGAAAGAAAACGGAATTACATGAACATCTTGAAGCGATCAAGATGAAAACAAAAAACGTAAAACCATCACGACAATAATGCCTACGAGTACAGTTACCAATAAACTACGTGTTTTTATCGCAATGAAAAAGGTTGGTATGGCTGCTAAAAGTTCAACATTATTAGTGGAAAAAGAAATTTTTTCATCATGTTTAAATATCTCTTGCGCTACTAGAGCAGCCATAACAGATATGGGGACATAGCTTAACCATCGTGTTGCCCACTCTGGTAATTGAAAACGACTCAGTACCATAAGAGGAAGGACTCTAGGGATGAATGTAACAATAGCTGTTCCTACAATCACCAAAAAAACATCCCATCTTACTTCCATTTTTCCATCACCATCCCTATCGTTGAAGCAAAAATGGTAGCAACAATAACTCCCATACTGCCAGACAACACTGAACTGGCTCCCACAGCAATAACAACTGCGATTATCGCAACAACCACATCACGTTTCATTTTCCTTCGACTTAACATCGAAAGTACCAAAAGTCCAATAAACATCGCTGTCAAAGCAAAATCCAAACCAAATTTTTCAGGATTTGAAATCCATTGTCCGAAGAATGCTCCGGCTATATTAGCTGCGCACCAGTTTAGATAAGCCGTTATATTTAGACCGTGCATCCATTTTTCACTAATGTAATTCTTTTTTGCAGCTTCGTTGATAGCAACACCAAATGACTCATCGGTAAGTAGAGACCCTACTAGCATGTTCCTAAGCGGAGAAAGATGCCGAAAATATGGTGCTAGGGCCGCACTAAGTAAAAGATGCCGAAGATTAACAAAGAAAATCGTAATAATAATGGTGGTAATCGAACTGCTTGCTGCCATCATACCAGCAGCGATAAATTGTGCTGAACCAGCATAAAGAATTAAACACATCAGGGCTATTTCAGCTATACTAAGACCCGCTGTCCTTTCTATAACACCAGCAGCAAAACCAATACTTAAATACCCCAACAACGTAGGGACACAATCCTTTATACCTTGGCGAAAAGTATCCTTATCTCTTACATCTGCCACCGTTTCGATTTGGTCATTCGCTAAACCCATTTTATCCCTCCTTAATCTCACTCACATTGCAGGAGTTATCATCATAACTACTATGAAAAAGTGAAAGAAAATACGGTTCAAATTACTTGAACCGTTTTCCTGTGACCACATGGAACAGGTCAGGATGGTTAATCCAGACAGATTCGGCTTTCTCGGGGCCAATTTCCTTCACTAATTGTGCAAACATGATGTCGTGCCTGATGTACTCCATTGCTACTAATACTAATGCTGGGTCTTGTGTTTTTATAGCCCATGCAGCGGTATTTGGAGCGAAATTGGCTATTAATACTTCTTCATTGTCCCGGGAAACAATGGTTAAACGACCACTCATACGTTCCTCTGCTACTTTAGGAGACATGTAATCATGATGAGTGGTTGCACCTATCTCGGTATCGGGGGCTCCAAACAAAATAGAAAATACAGGGAGCCCCTCTTTTACCCGCTTATCTGCATCCTGTTTAATAAAAGAAACCTGTGGTTGCCAAATCGATAACCATAGCTCTTCTCTGGCTTTATTTATCATGTCAACCATTTCTGTGATAACCAGTTCATCACTACTAATGCGTCGAACCACGTCTACTTGCTGCTCACTTTCTAATGCAGATAGATTTTTTTCAAGATAATCAAATGATTGCTCGAAAGAATTACGCAAACGCGTGATTAATTCTTTAGCTGGCAAAGGCGAGTAGGTCAGAGGTTCAGAAGGTACCGTATAAACTGCTCCTTTATCTAACAATTTCCCTAATACTTCATAAATCATGGAACGAGGTACACCTGATCTTTTACTAATCTCATATCCCGTTATAGGAGACTGCTTTAAAAGTCCGATATAGGCTTTGCATTCATATTGTGAGAATCCCAATTTCTGAAGTTCTTTATAAATTTCATCCAAAGAAAACCACCACCTTGCACACTTATCTTTAGTGATTATTGCAATAACCTCTAAGTTCTATGGTGGTTATTATAATAATCACTAATAATATAGTCAATAGGTGACATGAGTCATGGATTGGATGGTTATAATCTTAAGGGAACACCCGCCAATGAAAGAAGTGATATACGATGGATTTAGAAACGATCATGCAAGAGCTGGAAGCTCTCGGCAAGGAACGAACCAAGAAAATTTATCTATCCAATGGTGCTCACGAACCACTTTTTGGCGTGGCTACAGGCGCTATGAAGCCCATGGCGAGAAAAATCAAGATCAATCAACCCTTGGCTGAACAGCTTTACGCTACCGGGAACTACGACGCCATGTACTTTGCCGGAGTGATCGCAGACCCAAAAGCAATGACCAAGGCAGACTTTGATCGGTGGATGGATTCAGCTTATTTTTATATGCTGTCCGATTATGTGGTTGCCGTAACCTTATCTGAAGCAGATATTGCCCAAGAAGTTGCCGATCACTGGATCACAAGCGGCGAAGAGCTCAGAATGTCTGCGGGCTGGAGTTGTTACTGTTGGCTTTTGGGTAATCGCCCAGATCGTGAATTTTCCGAAAGTAAAATTGCCAATATGCTAGAAACTGTGAAAAATACGATCCACGCTTCTCCCGAACGAACAAAATACGCTATGAATAATTTCATTTACACGGTGGGGACTTCCTATTTACCACTCCACGATAAGGCGATCGAAATCGCAAAGGCAGTAGGTCCTGTAGAAGTCCAAAAAGACAAAGCAAAAAGCAAGTTCCTAAACGCTTTCGATAATATTCAAAAGGCAGTAAGTAAAGGTCAGCTTGGCTTCAAACGGAAACATGTGAGGTGTTAATCACGTTGGCTTAGTCATGATTCAAACGGAGTAGCCCTTTAGAGGGTGCTCCGTTTTTTTGCGAGCAAGTCGAAGCCCTCCTATTTGTAATAGTAGGCGAATGTAAAGGCGATACTGGTCGTATAGAGGCTTTTTTCTTACAAGCGAGATCAAACTCCTTCTCGAGACCGAGGTCAAAATACATCGACTGTGGGATGTAACTACTTCCTGTAGGGATATTATGGTATATAAGTCTCAAAAATACGGTACGAGGAGATGTAATCAGTGAAGGCATTAATCGAATTCAAAAAAGTAACGAAAGAATACAAAATCGGAGAAGTGCCAATCAAGGCGCTTAATGGTGTTGATTTTTCCATAGCAGAAGGAGAATTCGTCGTTATTTTGGGTGCAAGTGGCGCTGGTAAAAGTACGATTTTGAATTTGCTTGGCGGAATGGATATGGCTACCTCAGGTCAAGTATTTGTTGGCGATCAAGAAATCACCAGATTCAACGAAAAAAAATTAACGCAATACCGCGGTGAAAAAGTCGGCTTTGTCTTTCAATTCTATAACTTAATTCCGAATTTAAACGCTCTCGAAAATGTTGAGTTTGCTACGGAAGTATGTAAAAACCATCTGGATGCGAAAGAGATTTTACATAAAGTTGGATTACAAAATCGTATGAAAAACTTCCCTTCCCAGCTCTCTGGTGGCGAACAACAAAGAGTTGCAATCGCGAGAGCTGTTGCCAAAAATCCATTGCTTCTACTTTGTGACGAGCCAACCGGAGCATTGGATTATGTGACAGGTAAGTCGGTCTTAAAGCTTCTCCAGGATTTGAACAAAGAAACGAAAAAGTGCGTCGTATTGGTCACACATAATTCCGCCATTGCTCCTATGGCTGACAAAATTATTAAGGTAAAAAGCGGAATGATTGAAAGCGTTACCATGAATCATGAAAAGCAAAGTGTGGAAGGGATTGAGTGGTGATAATGAAATTATTTTTAAAATTAGTAAGGGATATCAAACAATCGATCGGGCAATTTATCGCCTTTGTTTTGGTTATCGCAGTAGGAGCCTTTTTCTACGGGGGACTAGTAACTTATAGCAATAATCTTAGTGCTTATACAGAAGGTTATTTTAAAGAACATAACATAAGCGACCTACATGTATTTTACAAGCAAATTTCCAAAAATGATGTCGCTGCTTTAAGTGAAATAGAAGGCATTAAAAAAATAGAAGGACGTTATACCTTTGATGCCACGCAAGCCTTTGATGGTGATAAAGCTTTTTTGAAAATTCATTCCATCCCTGTCAAAAACGAAATAAACACGCTTGCTATGATTGAGGGCAGAATCCCGTCAAAAAAGAATGAGATAGTAGTCGATTCTCGTTATGCGAAAGAACATCTTTTTCAAGTCGGTGATGAAATCAGTATTCGTGCGAATGAAAGAAATCTTACATTTACCATTAGCGGCTTCGGTGAGAATGTCGAACATGCAAAAAAGAACGAAATACAAGACCATAAAACCTACGGAGTCGCTTATATTGCCGAAGAAACAATCTCTGAAATCTTAGGTGGCACCTCCTATAATGAAATCATGATCGATGCTACAGAAGGTTACGATATGGACAAATTAGGTCAATCCATTGAAGCACAATCCAAAAGCCTTACTTATGTAAACCAAGTAAGTAAAGAACGGACTTTCAGCTATTCAAAAATAAAGGAAACGATCCATAATAATAAATTGATGAGTATGGTTATCCCTTTCGTTCTCTTTTTGATAGTAGCCATTATCCTGTTTCTTACCATGTCGAGAATGATTGACTCTCAAAGAAACCAAGTAGGGATTATGAAGGCTTTAGGTGTCAAAAACAGAACCATCATGCTTCATTATATGGGTTACCCTGTGCTGGCAGGTATCATAGGCTCAATCATTGGGTGTGCTATTGCCGCTCTCGTATTTGTTCCATTCGTAACGGCATCAAGTGCAAGAGCCTACTCTCTGCCTGGCATTACCTACTCCCTTTCTTTTTATTCTTTCATCCCTCCCATTATTTTCTCCAGTGCTTTTGGAATCCTAGCGTGTTACTTAAGTGGTAGAACCCTATTAAAAGAACGTGCGGCTCAAGCTATGCGTCCTAAACCGCCAAAGCAGATGAAAACGCTATTGATTGAAAGAATTCCGGGTATTTGGAGTCATCTTTCCTATAGCTACAAACTCATTTTGAGAAATATTTTCCTAAATAAACCAAAAGCTATAGCGAGCTCAATTGGCGTTGTTGTAAGCACGGTCTTATTGATAACTGCTTTTGGCACTCAATCTGCCTTGCAACAAGTAGCTAGCCAAATCGAAGATGTTTATACGTATGATTTACGAGTAGATTATACGATCGGAACATCTGCGGATACGGTAAAGCTCCCCTCCGGTATGAAAAATCGTTATTCTCTATCCACCTTTCCTGTTGAATTCATAAAAGGTGATGAAAAAGATAATGCCACTCTCGTTGTTACGGAAAGAGAAAACTCTCTCATTCATTTCTTTGACGAAAATGATAATCGGATCACCTTAGAAAATAATGGTGTGCTGGTACCAAAATCCTATGCAGACAAATATCATATTTCAGCAGGAGATATCATCCATATAACGTTCAAGGCACCAGAGCTTACAAATAAATCTGTAGATATGAAGGTTTTACATATATCTACGCAGTATTCGAATCCTTCGTTTTATATCACACCAGACTATTTAAAGAGCTTTGGCATAGACTACAGACCAACCTCGCTTTTAGTTGAAGCAAATAGCTCTGTAGATCTTAATAGCGTTCGTACCTTCTTTGAACAAGATCCTCAAGTAGAAACCATCGCTGATAGAGATGATTTAAAGAAAACCGCTGAATATATTTTGAAACAAAACAGCTTTGTATTTATCATGTTTATCGTATGCGCCGTCATCCTCTCCTTTGGCGCCATCTATACGATCTCTTCCATCAACATTTATGAAAGGAATCGTGAGCTTGCAACCCTTAAAGTATTAGGCTACCAAAAACATAAAATAAACAGACTTATCTTTTTTGAAAACATCCTACTCACTACATTTGCGGTCATTGTCGCTTTACCGATAAGTGGCTATGTTTATGCCATGATTGTCAAAGCACTGTCTAGCACCCACCAACAGATCCCGGATCAGTTACATATTTCTATCCTATTGGTTTCTGTTATTCTTGCCTACTTGCTTACGATTCTCTCTAACTTGCTACTTCGTCGAAAAGTAACCAACATCAATATGATTGAGTCTTTAAAAAGTGTAGAATGAGCTGAGCTGTTTCATCCCCATCCCCCAGCAGAATAGGTCATCATCCGTTTCCATCCTATCCCTGTCTTCATACGATAAACAAAAACAGGGAGGAAACGAGGAATGCCCAAAAAAGTCTCGCTTTGTGAGCAGTTCTCCAGAATTATCAGGGGGCAATCCGGTTTTGCCGGCGGAAAATGCGTCGCGACCATCAATCGAAATCAAATAAAAGCGACCATTTTGGGGAAAAGATTTCGCGTTACGTCTTCTTTTTCATTCGAATCCTTCAATCAAAAAACGGGCAAAGCCCTCTGTTTAGGCAGAGCGGCATTCCTACAGAAAGAGGTCAATCCGTTCATTGCAGCCATTCGGAATCAAGGCATAAAAGTCTCGTCTATCCATAATGAATGGTTATTTGATCGTCCCCGCTTGATATATGTAAATGTGGAAGCGGTTGATAAACCTCTTGCTTTCGCAAGAAAAGTAAGGCGAGCATTAGATGCCATTCCTTCATGAGAATAGAAAGAAGCGAGTCCTCTCTGTCACCGCAGGGAGGATTTTTTCGTCTCTAGAACATAACAACTCGATACGCTATAATGAAAAACAACCAAAAATAGGAATTATAGTGAAAATTAGTTCTTACTCACACCTCTTACTAGAAAGGATTGATTCTCTTGGATACACAGATCATCGATATAGGCGTAAACCTGATGCACCGTTCCTTTCAGCAAGATCGCGATGAGGTCGTTACTAGAGCTGAGAAGCAAGGAATTTACCCATTAATTTTGACAGGGACAAGCTTGAGAAACAGTATGGATGCCTCCCGATATGCAAGTCGCTCCAAAGGAAAGCTGTACACTACGGCAGGTATTCATCCTCACGATGCAAAAAGCTGTGATGAATCGACGATCAAGAAATTAAGAGAACTGGCATCGCTTCCCCATGTGGTAGCGATTGGAGAGTGCGGGTTAGATTATAACCGTGACTTCTCGCCGCGTGATATTCAAAGAAAGTGGTTCATTGAACAAATTTCCCTGGCCACAGAGCTTCAACTGCCGTTGTTTTTGCATGAACGCGATGCTCATCTTGATTTTATCTCGATTCTGAAAGAGCATCGTCAAAATATCAATCGTGCGGTTGTGCACTGTTTTACCGGAACCTCCAAGGAAATGGATACGTATTTAGAAATGGACTTTCATATCGGGATTACGGGATGGATTTGTGATGAAAGACGTGGGAAACATCTTCGGGAGCTTGTCCAAAAGATTCCCTTGAATCGTTTGATGATTGAAACGGACGCGCCATTTTTAACCCCTCGTGATTTGAAAGAAAAGCCTGTGGATGGTCGGAATGAGCCAATGTATTTGAGACATATCTTACACGCGGTCGCACAATGTATGGGGTTGAGCCCTGAGGAAGTGGCCAGCGCTACTACCAAGACTGCGAAAGAATTTTTTAACGTATAGGTAGTTTTCTCAAGAGGGCCTCGTGCCCTCTTTTCATTTTGTGACAAGACAGTAAAAATAGAATTGCAGAACCAGCCCTATCGAAATCGTCCGAACTAAATATTTCATCCCATACCTCACTAAAACAATCCCTATCAGCGAGCTCTTCTTATGGAGCGAAAATGTGGATCAAGAACAATCAACTGGTCCCACAAGGCTGGGTTGTTACCGATCGCTTTAACACGCAAATTCAAATCACTTTTATGGGCTAAAGACCGCTACTAGAGTGGGACGCGACTAATCTGCGTCCCGCTTTTTCATTGCGGCTCTTTTTTGACTCATCTATTTTTTTACAACTCGATTACATCCCCATGCTATGCTTTACGGGAGGTGATCCAAAGTGGCAACCATCCTAATTGTCGAGGATGAGATTCCAATCAATGAGCTCATCAAAAGAAACCTACAAGCAGTGGGACATAGATGTATTTCGGTAATGGACGGAAAAGCGGCACTGGAGGAGATGGACAAGCACGAGGTGGATCTCGTTGTGCTGGACATTATGCTGCCGGAGTTTGATGGATATGAGGTTTTCCGTCAAATTCGTGGGACGCCCACTATTTTTTTGACAGCGAAAAGCAGCCTGTCGGACAAGGTAAAGGGACTGACTCTCGGCGCAGATGACTACTTGGTGAAGCCTTTCGAGATGCTGGAACTGCTGGCGCGCGTAGATGCGGTGTTGCGACGAACGAAGAAAACGAGCAAGACGTTTGAACTCGATGGGGTCCGAATCGAATTTGAGAGCAGACAACTATTTCTCCATGATCATCCGGTAGATTTCACCCCCAAGGAATTCGAATTGCTGGAAGTCCTGGTGAACAATCGGAATATTGCCCTTTCCCGTGAAAAGCTGCTGGAGCTCGCATGGGGCTATGACTATGTTGGGGATACAAGAACAGTGGACGTTCATATTCAAAAGCTGCGAAAGAAGCTGGACATGGAATCCCGAATTAAGACGGTCTATAAAATGGGGTATCGTCTTGAGGTCTAGATTAACGAAAAACTATTACAACTCCCTAACAACTCCATGACGATTCGATAATTCCTCCCTCTTATACTTCTAACTGTGATCACAACCAAATAATGAAGGAGAGGTTCATATGAAAGTCAAACAAACCATTTTGGCAGCCACCGCAATTATTGGCACCAGCACATTGCTGTTTCAAGGATTCGTACAGGTCGTAACGGCTTCGGATTTCAACAAAACGAATACGATCCCTACCAGCTATGCGAATTATGCAGTTACTTCCTCCCAAACGCCACAAAACAGTTTGCCGCCCGGATACAAAAAAGCGAATTATACCGTGAAAGCCATGAACAACCAAATGCCAACGAGTAAAGACCTTACAAAAGAAGCGGCGGCGGAAATCGGAGCGAAAGCTATTTGGCGGATGTATGACCAGAGCCTGGAAGGAAAGGTGGTAGAAATGACATACCAACCCCCACGTGAAGACCTTCCTCGTGCACACTGGTGGGGTGAAGTAAAATTCAATGACAAGCTCAATTATTATTTCTCGATCGACGCTGTTACCGGAGAATATTTCAGCATGTTCCGTGAGAGAACGTTCACAGAAAAAGCGACCTACGATGAGGAGCTTGCGAAAAATCCGCAGGAGTATGTGGACCTAGCCAAAAAGGCAGCAGAAAAGTTCAATATTGTCAACGGTCCAGTCAAGTCCGCTGTATACGAATTCCAAAGCATGGTCGAGAACAATGACCCCCTCCTATCGGCGAAGATCACAGGCGAGAACGGTGAAATCGCCACTGTGTATATAGCGCGCAAAGATAAAGAGTTCATCGGCGCCACCTATCATGCTAAAGAAAAGTACAAGGACCACCCCAACCAAATAATATCCTATCCTGAGATCGCCGAGCCAAAAAAATAAGGAAGCCTTTTCAGCCGCCACACCGTGCTGGCGGCTTTTTCCCATGAGTTGCGAGCTCTCTCATGAAACCAGAGGTGAAACGAAAGGAAATCTATGAAATACCGGACCTTTTTAACAACCCTTGCCCTTTTTTTATTTACATTCAACCTAGGGATCGTCATTATATCGATCACGACCTTCAAAGACACAATCCATCGTGCACAAGAAAGAAGCTTGGATGAGCATTATTTCATCACCTCTGCGCTCCTCCAAGATTTTTATGCGGTAGGAGGCCGCGGAACGGATATCGACAACTCCATCCCGTCTCTGCTCCAGCCTTACAGCTATCTTGCCGGGGATCAAAACGTGACATTGGTACTTTTTAAAGACAAGGAACTGGTCTATTCAAATTCGTCTGTCTTATCGGTCCCAAACGGGTTTCCTGAGCTGCCAGGTGACGGCAGCAGACTCGTTTCTGTGCAAGAATCAGACGGGAACACCTCAGTCCTCGTTTCAGGAAAGCTGCCTGCTCCCTATGATGTATATACAATGGTGTACCTATACGACATAACAGATGAGATTGCTGCCTGGAGGCAAATGAAAAACATGCTGTTTTTCGCAGGCTTGATGGTTTCTGCTTTGTTTGCTTTTGGTCTTCATATATTGCTGTCTAAACTATTTAGACCACTCTCGCAAATTTCACAAACGTCCCGTCAAATCGCGGCTGGTGCGTATGATACCCGTCTTCCCGTGTCTGGACAAGACGAGCTGACTGAAATGGCGCAAAGCTTTAATCACATGGCAAAGGAAATTCAGAGTCAAATCCAGCAGTTAGCGACAGCCGCTCAGCAGAAGCAGCAGTTTATCGACAACTTTGCACATGAGCTTCGCACACCGCTCACGACTATTTACGGCTATGCAGAATACATACAAAAGGTGGCTCGCACAGAAGACGACAAGCTGTTTGCCACAACCTATATCATGTCTGAGAGCCGCAGACTTCAACAGATTGCGTATCGTTTGCTTGAATTGGCAACCCTTCGTGAAAACAAGATCGAGCCAACGACTGTACAAATAAAGCAGCTGTTTCTTGGCGTCGAGCAAGCTCTGTCTCTTATGGCAGCAGATCAAAGCGTTCGGATTACTTCGGAATGTCACTTTGATTCGTTGGAGTGTGATCCTGATTTCATGCATATATTGCTCGTCAATTTCGTAGATAACGCGTTGAAGGCTTGTGGTACTGGTGGACAAATCAAGATGGCTGCTTTTCTAGATCATGGACAAAAAGGAATAATGGTCGAAGATAATGGAAAAGGAATGTCAGCAGAACATCTCCTCCACATAACAGAGGCATTCTATCGCGTAGATCCCTCCCGCACTCGCAATGGCGGCGGGGCGGGATTAGGCTTGACGCTTTGCAAACAGATTGCTGATTGCCATGGGGCAGAACTGAGCTTTTCCTCTGAACCGGGGAAAGGGACAATAGCCAAACTGATCTTCCCCGCCAACTAGATCTATGCGAGAGAACAAAGACACCTGACTGATCATCTGAGGTGTCTCATTTTTTTATTTTGAAAGTGAAAGATTGTCAGCAGCTTTTCCGTCTATACAGTGACAAGGAGGTGTAACACCAGTGGAGGATCATACTGGCGCACGAATCGAGCAATGGTTTCACTCATACAGCCAGGATGTATATCGATTTCTCGTCTATTACACGGGACGAACCGATATCGACGATCTTGTTCAAGAGACCTTTATTCGTGCCCTGAAAGCCATACACGACACAGAGGTTGAGAATCCCAAAACGTGGCTGTTTGCCATAGCACGAAACGTAGCCATCGATGAAAGGCGCAAGACAAAACTGATTAGCTGGTTGCCAGATATCTTCTTGCAGCATCTCGTTTCGCACGACAAAACACCGGAAGAGTCGCTGGAGTTAAGTGAAAACAAGCGTCTGCTTTATGAAATGATCAATCAGTTAAAGTCTTCTTATCGGGACGTGTTGATACTCAGAGGGATCAAGGGATTATCGAGCAAGGAGACTGCGGAGGTTTTGGGATGGACGGAAGCCAAGGTCAATCTCACAATGCATCGAGCGATAAAGTCGATTCAAAACAAACGAAATGTTTCGATTGCGGAGGTGATGAACGATGCCATCATGTGATGAGCAGATCATTCTAGAAGAATTGAATCAATTCCCGGAGCAAATCCTTTCCCGAGAACGAAGCCAAGCAATATTAGAGGGTATGCGAGAAGAAGGAGGTAGACTTCAAAAAGTGAATAAACGAAGAATGTACTATGGATGGATGGCAAAAGGGCTGATCACCTGCGGCCTGTTGCTCGGTTTTTTCTGGATGAAACCATTTTCTGCACCAGCAGAATCAACGAGCAGTGCAGCTTTGACTCCCGAAGAGCAAAAGTATTTTACGGCTGCCCAGCAGGCAATCACTACGGCGAGCGGCATTGAGAAGAATTTTACTTTTGCAGAGATCGAGAAAAACGAAGAGTCCTTTGTTGTACTGACAAAGGATGAAGAAGCCTGGGTATATTTTAAGGCCGATACGACAGAGGTGATTGCCGTCAAAGCAACTTTTGCCATCCAAGAATTGACGGAACCTTATCAAAAATATGTAGAGACTGCACGTGAAGCCTATAGGGTTACGAAACAACCGGTTAACTTCGAAACAACAGAATTTTATAAAAGAAAAGACATAGCTATTCTAAGCTTTGACTTGGATCAAGATCAGGATGTTGATGTTGATTTATCTACAAACAAAGTCATTGATTATACCTTGAATTACAACCCTAAGGATGCAGATCAAAAGTCTCTGGACATCGCGCAAAAAGCTTTGACGCGCTTCACCAATAAAAATGATCTCTCCTTCACCCTAGCCGTAAAATCATCAGATGAGAAAGAGGATAGGTGGACGTTTCACAACGAGCAAGAAAGATATGAGGTGGAAGTCGGAGCAAAAACAGGCCAAGTATATGATGTGCAGCATGTAACGGAACACAAGCATATTATCATCAAATCAATCGATGAAGCGATTCCCGTCACGAAGCCGCTTATTCAAGATATTTTTGGCATAGACACTACTGGGTACAAGGCTTATGGCGGCAAGGATTGGGGCGGCTATATATTGAGAAGTGACACTCCTGGGAAACCACGTTTATCCATAAAGCTTTTTGATAGGGATGTTGGAACGATTTATGGGATCGGTATAGAAAGAGACTGACTTTGAGTTCGGAGGTCACAGCAAAGGAGCAACGGGTTCTATATCGTATATGGAACCCGTTTTGTTACACGCTCATGCTTTCATATATTTTTACTTGCACGTATTTCTTCGATTCGGATTCAAAATTAGCGCATCATCTTCCAGCTCAAACAATTTATCCAACAGCGCATCCAAGCCATGCTCCAATTTATATTCCATCTCTTCTTTATACAAAGGAATCAAGAAATAGGCATGAACCTTGTTCCCATCCTTGGTGGGAATGACGCTGATCTCTTCGGATAGCTGAAACAGAACGACTCCATTTAAGCCAGTGCCATCCGCATACGGTACATAGTCCTCATAATTTGGTATCGTATGTCCGTATCCCAACCACGTATTGTACTGGTGAGGAAAACGAGCCATTTGCTTCATCAGCCTGATCGGCCAGTAGTTGTTTTCATCCTGTAGTGATTCTTGTGTCAGCTCCCAGGAAGCCGGCAAAAATATCATCACTTCTGCTCGATCGAAATTCTCTTCCATCTGCTCCTGTATTTCATCCGGGATCGTCATCGGTAAATCACTCATCCCAGTCGTATACAGAACCCAAAATGGTTCTTCTTCTGTAGGACTCATTACATTCACATCAATATGTATCATATCGGAAATAATTTCGTGAAAAACACTGCTTTCTCTTCCCGCAAATACCGTCTCAAAGTGGGCAACAATTTCTTCTACATATTCCATGGGAGCTGGAGGTTCATAATCAGCTTGTTCGTTATATGTGTAAATCGCAGTGCCGTCCCCTGACTTTTCTCCGTTGTTCGTACCGCCGAATAGCTTCTTGAAAAAATTCATCGCAAATCCTCACCTTCTCATATTTAGACGCTAGGTCCTCTCTATTGTATCGGCATGAGATACACCCAACATTTACCTTATCTTTGTAATTCTTGCAAGGGAATTTCGAATCAACTTGCACAAAAAAGAGGGGCGCCACTCTAGCGCTCCTCCCATTTCCTTCTTATTTCAGCACCATATAGTACCTGATCTCCTCTTTATCTACCTCGAATCCAACCGATTTGTATAGAGACAAAGCAGTTTCATTCGTCGTTTCCACCATGAGATACGCGGATTTCAGTTCATGCGATTTTAGATATCCCAATGCTTGTGTCAGTAAAAACTTCGCAAGCCCACGCTTTCTCCAAGGTTCCTGTACGAAAACATCCTCGACTACTCCTTCTTTTTCCTCCTGCCATGCCATCAAGCTGGCAGCAATCGTGTCGTTTTGACGAATCACCATGGATGTCCAGAGCGCCTTGTTCTTGTATTCAGAAAGTCTTTCAAACCCTAAAGGAGCGTCCGGCCAAATCGTGGCTTCCAGATCCAAGTAATCTTTTTCTTCCTGTGCGCTCTCCATTTTCCAATACGAAAAGTGAAAGTTTTCATTCAGCGTTAACGCGGGGATAGGTTCTAGTAAATCACGCTTCATCTGAAACAAGCTATTCCAATGGGTATAGCCCTTTTGGATAAAAAAGCGGTTGTTTTCTAGTTCGGATGAATCGTTACCGACACACAGCATCGTTTGATATTCACTTGGCAACGTTTCTTTTACTTGCAAGACTCTTAGAAATAGGTGCTGATACACGTTTTCTAGCAAATCGAAGTCATTGTCTCTTTCCGGTAGCGTCTTCAGATTCAGGTAGATCGAATGCTTATTTGCTGCTGAACGTCCAGGAGGGATAATCGTAATAATACTGACTTGACCCTTCGCCACCATCTTTCCATTTTCAAATGCACAATAGACATTACTCCAGTTTGCTTCTTCACCGACCCACCAAAACGTGGCGTTCTCTTTTGAGGTAACGGCTTGATATAGCTCGCCAAGTAACGAGAAGTCTTCCTTTTGAAAATTCCGAATAATCATGTCAGTTGATAATTGACTCACAATAATACCCCTTTCATCCTCGGGGAATATCGCGGGTTTGCGGGCTACTTACGCGAGTTCCCCATCAAAAATTTGCCCTTTGTTAGCATGTACCCAATCACAATAAACGCCTCCTTTAACAATTGTTACCATCTGAATTATCATACCGTGTCCCTTCTTGGCTATCAAACCATTTTTCTATCAGGTTAGAATTCATCTTGCGAGAAAATTAAAAACCAAGTAAACTTTATCTCATTTACTGGTGGTATGAAAATTATGGAAGTGATCAATTTCACAGGCGACTTCGAAAAAATTGGGGAGAAGGAGTTTCCTTATGGACACGAGAATCCCAGAAAGTGTTAGACCATTCTTACACGACTATACGCAGCGACTCATGGCAGAACTGCCTGATGTCATCTACGGTGTGTATTTGTATGGCTCTATTGCACTGTCAGGCTTCGAGGAAGATAACAGCGATATTGATTTTGTAACGATTTTGCATAGTGGGTTAACGAATGCAGAATTAAAAACGCTCAAGAACATTCATTATGCTCTCCAAAACGCTAACCCACTCGCTAAAAGAATGGACGGCATGTATATCAAGCTGGATGACATCGGAAAAACCAATCCATCCTTGGAGCCTTATCCTTACGTTGACAATGGGACATTCAAATCATCCGGCCACTATGATGTTAATCATGTGACGTGGTGGATCCTCAAGCAACAGGGCATTACCGTTATGGGGAAAAGTATTGAAGCATTACACATCCCGACCCAGTGGTTTGATGTCGGGGAAACGATGAAATACAATGTCCATGATTATTGGTCACCGAAAGGAAAAAGCATGCGGAAATTCTTGCTCGATGGTTGGGTAGACTTCGCCGTTTTCACCTTATGCCGAATCTATTACGCGCTCATCCATGAGGACATTATTCCGAAGAGAAAAGCGGTAGAACAGGCTCTGCAAGAACTCCCAAATGAATGGCATCTTTTACTGAAAGAATCCTTGCGAATACGCTACCAACCAAACGAACCATCTTTATTTTCGAACAGATTCAAGCGGGCAAAGGAAACCCAGCGCTTTATACACTATATCTGCGAGCTGTCGCCTAGTAAGAGGGAATAACACCCCACAAAGCATGGCGCACAGATCATCCCAAGACTCCACCTTGGATCAAAGAAAGCGTACAACGAGCTGAAGCTCTCCGGAAAAGCCGCTTTACATAAGGAAGGAGATTTGCTTGTGAAGATCATGGAGCATTTGCACCTTGAGCATTTTAGACAGATGGAACAACTCGAGCTTCAATACTATGATGCTGAATTTATTACACCGTACCAAGAGAGCTACAATTGGTATTTGTTTCGTCCCGATTCGGTCGTTGCGATCGAAGAGAATGGGCGCATCATCGCTTTTATGAACCTACTTCCCGTCAAGCCGCATATCTATTTGCAAATTGCACAAGGGACGTTTAAGGACAGCCTGATGACGACAGCGGATATCGAAGATTTAACTACTTCTCCCGAGCAAGTCTATTATTTTCTGTCCTGTGTCGTTGTCGATCAATCTTATCGGAAAAGCCCTGCCTTGCGCATGATGCTGCATCATTATCTCGATGTACTGGCTCATGTCGAACAGAGTGGCTACCGCATCCAATCGATCATCATGGACAATATCACAGAAGCTGGCAATCGGTTCGCTCAGCGCCTTTGCATGAAGCATGTCTGTATAAGCGACCACGACTCTCATATACATGCCTCGGACTATGAAGGCTTCAAACAGCATGTGCATGCGAGTTATCCCATGCTTTCTCGCTAAAGGCTTCGCATCGACTTGGTGCGAAGCCTTTTGGCGTATGCTACTTATAGAGTGCCATCCTTTCTCGCAGCCTCTCTTTTGCAAAAGCTCTTAATTCCGCTGGCTCCACTACCTCCATATGTCCGATCATATCCAAAATATCGCGACATGCTCTTTCATAACTGTACAAATTAACCGTCAATTGCTCGTAATCTCCCTGCTGCACAGCGAAAATCACCTCCAGCCTCTCTCGCACGGCCAGCTTTTCAGCATGCAATCTGATCACTACAGGAAAATATTCGACTTCACGACAAGCCTGCTTGAACGCCGCCTCCTGATTCGTCCAATAACCTGCCAACGAAAAGCTTTCCGGAATCTCGCATGCCTCCTCCAGTATATGAACAGAAGGAATCCGCTCGCACTTGAATGTTCGAATCTCCTGGGCGTTTTCACAGTAAGCAACGAGATACCACTCCGTTTTTTTCACGACGAGACCGTAGGGACATACGGTACGTGACGAGCTGCTCCCATCCATTTTGCGGTAGGCAATGACGAGTTTGCTTGATCGCCAAACCGCTGCCCGCAAAACCTCCAGATGCGGTATGACTACTCTCTCTTCCCACCACGGCGTCTCATCGAAATAGAAACGCTTCTTCGCTTTCTCGATATCCGGCCGATAAGTCTGCGGCAATGTCTTTTCCAATTTGAGCAAAGCAGACGTTAATTTGTGTCCAGTCTCGGTATCCTGTCCAACATGAATCCCCATCCCGGTCAAATACAAGTGCACGACATCATCGACGTACAGCTGTTTCAGATTGACCGTATATCCTTCCATCAAATAAATTCCACCGCTAGGTCCCGAAGTTGCCGCGATCGGAATCCCTGCCTGGGACAGTGCGTCAATATCCCGATAAATCGAGCGAACAGACGTCTCCAGTGCTATAGCGAGTTCTTTTGCTTTCATTTTTCCTCTTGATTCAATCAGCAGCAAGATCGCAATCAATCGATGCAGTCTCATCCCCAGCCTCCATGACAAAACGACCACTCTATTTTTCAACCCGGTCAAATTGATGACACAATGCTGTCAACAATACAAAGATATCATAGAGCTATCATTATGGGAGGGATGCAAGATGAACATTGCGGTATTAGGAACTGGCTTTGGTGCGTATCATGCGCATCTACTGAAAAAAATGAATGGTGTAGATAGATTAGTAGTTTTCGGTCGGAATGAATCGAAGCTGCAAAAGTTGAAGGAAGAGCTGCATGTGGAAATTACGAAGCATATGGACGAGATCATGTGCGATCCTACGATCGATGTCGTGGATATATGCTTGCCTTCGCAGCTGCATCGGCAATTCGCAGTAGAAGCACTCGAAAACGGAAAGCATGTATTCTGTGAAACACCGGTTTGCTATACGCTAGACGATGCATTAGCCATGAAGCATGCAAGGGACCAGTCGGGGAAAAAGCTGTTGGTAAATCAGTTTATCAAATTTGATCCGGCGTACGCCTACCTTCGCAGCGCTCAGACAGAAAACAAGTACGGACAGCTCCTCTCCCTCTCGCTCAAAAGAGAAACAGCTCCTTTATGGGGGGATCTAGGCTTGTCCTCCATTACAACCAATCTGATGATCCACGAGCTGGACTTCGTAACATGGCTGTTCGGTCGCAATGCCAATATGAGCGCATGGGGGACAGAGTCATCGGATAAAAAACAGTCCATCGTCCACTCGCACTTTCATTACCCTGATGCGCATGCTGAAATAGTCGCCTCCTCGCAGATGCCGACCTCGTACCCATTCACTGTCGGTTACGAGGCGTACTTTGAGAAGGCAAAGCTCGTCTTTCAGGAAGCTGACAGCCATGGTCAGACCGAAACTTTTTTATGGGAATACACGTCCTCAGGCAAGAATGAGCTCGTTCTAGAACCTGTCAATCCGTATGAAGAGAGCTTGCGTCATGCCATTCAATGCTTTGCGGACCATACACAATCGATCATCGATGTTGATCATGCAGTCGAGTCTTTGGAGCTCGCGCTTGCACTACAGAAACAGCTTGCGCGCCAGTAAAGAATCAAAACCTCCATGAAGCGTCTTTTCATAATTGATGACCTTGCCTGTCGTGGCTTCTATTGCCCATGGCTGTTCTGAATCCCGGCGGATTTGAAAAGTAAGTGCTGGCTCCGCCCCTTTTTCCGCTGGTACGTATACGAGTTCCAGTGGAGCATGCTGCACAAATAGAACAAGTGCCTCTTCCTTGGAGAGCGTTTTTGCTGTCTGATCCGTATGTATCCAAGATAAATCCGAAAAGTTGCCCGTAAGCTCGGTAACAAGCCCATCGGTGGGGAGGAATTATCAAAATACATATAATACCAAATCATGAATCACATGGAAATAGGCGTGTTATGCCGACAACTTTGGGCAGCCAGGGCATATGATGACCAGTAGAAACAAGGCACAAGGCTACTACGGGGGGTAACTAACTTGAATCTGACATTAAATCGACTCAGTCTGACGAATGTGGATGACGCTGCTGGTGTGTGGCAATATGAAGGTGGTAAAGTGTATGATGGAAATAACCATGTAGCCTATTACGCGAGTACGAAGCGCACCGTGCATCAGGGAACTGAAGCGCAGAATACGGCAATGCTCACATTGACAATATTCTTTTATGGTCTCGAGAATATTACGCTCCAAGGAAGTCATGACTACAGTTCTGGCAGGCAAATTGGAAGCGTTAGCGCTGCTTCATCCCAATTTGCTTCTTCTATTGGTAAACAGTTCACAGTATCAGGAACTAATCTCGTTATTCAGTGATTTTAGGCGATCGACAACTCAATAACTTCCATTACTTCTCAAAGCAACTTTTCATGAGAAAAGCCGATTCCCCATCATTTCAGGAGGATCGGCTTTTGAGATTTTACTGGTCAGGGGTAGCACCAACAAAATGCGCAATTTACAACATTAAGGGTCTAACATTGAGTTATTCGTTTTGTGTCGCTTATATTTTGCAGGAGCCATCCGCGCAATTGTCGCCGGATTGCTCGTCTTTTTTCTCGTCGTTCTGCACGAATTTCAGAGCAGGAGCAGTGCTTTCTTCTTCCCATACCTGGTTCAATGCACCTAAAAAGACTTCACCTGACTGCGCGCCAGAGACTGCATATTTGTTATTAATGACAAAGAACGGTACACCTGTGACACCCAAATCGTTGCCTCTTTGTTTGTCCTCTTGTACTTGCTCTCTGTATTCGTCTCCTGCCAGCATGGCGAGCGTCGCTTCCTTGTCCAAGCCTACCTCAGAAGCAAGCTGTGCCAGCACCTCATGGTCACCGAGATGGAGCGATTCCGTAAAATACGCCTTCAGCATTCGCTCCTTCATTTCCTTCATTTTTCCATGGGCATGAGCAAAGTGCGTCAAGCGATGCGCATCGAATGTATTGGTCGGAATGATCGTGTCAAAATGATAGTCGAGACCGACGCCTTTTGCCATTTGGGTTACTTGGTCATTCATGCCCTTCGCCTGTGCGAGCGGAATACTATACTTGGCTGCCAGTACTTCATGCATGTCCATATCAGTATCGCGTTCCATCTGCGGGTCGAGCTGGAAGCTGCGATATACTACCTCTACTTGATCCTTATGCGGAAATTGAGACAGCGCTCCTTCCAGACGGCGCTTTCCGATATAGCAAAACGGGCAGGCAAAATCAGACCAGATTTCAATTTTCATGTTCCATCCTCCTCTATTTGAACGGTGCTGACCAAAAGACAGCAGACCGCACACTACAAAATTCGTCGTATGCACATTATACAACAACGTACGGTACGACTATGCACTTTGGAGGCTGAAAGCTGCACTTTGCCCTTAGCGAGTCATTCGAATGATGCGATCACATATTGTTTCCGCATCTGCTTTGTCATGCGTGACCAGGATCGAAGTCATCTTGGCAGCTCGGAGCATTCGCTTCAAGTCATCGCGTATTTTCGTTTTCAGCTCGGCATCCAGATTACTGAACGGCTCATCCATCAACAAGATAGCCGGTCTAGGTGCCAGTGCACGCGCAAATGCGACACGCTGTTGCTGTCCCCCGCTCAGTTCATGTGGATATCGCTTGCCATATCCTTCGAGCTGTACGAGCGCCAACATCTCTTTCAAACGAACCAGACGCTCTGCTTTGGATAAGCGATGCAGCCCGAACAAGATGTTTTGCTCGACAGTTAAATGGGGGAACAGCGCATAATCCTGAAAAATCATACCGATCCCTCGCTGCTCTGGCTCCACAAACTGCCCCTGATCGACCAACACCTTCCCATCGATCTGGATGCGTCCGCTCTTGGGTGACTCCAGTCCGGCTATCAATCGAAGCAATGTACTTTTTCCGCAACCGCTATTCCCGAGCAGCCCGACAACTTCCCCCTGCTCCATCTGCAAAGAAAAATCCCGGATGACGCTGCCGTTCCCGCTTGCATAACCAAACGTCAGGTTTTTCACTTCAAAAAAAGTCATTTTGCCTGTCTCTCTCCTAACCAGTGATAGAAAATAACGGAGACGATCCCCACCGCAATAATACAGAGCGACGGAATCGCGGCCTGATGAATTTGTTCATCGCTTGCATATTGATACGCCTTTGTTGCCAGCGTCTCGAAGTTATAGGGACGAAGGAGCAAGGTAAGCGGCAATTCCTTCACAATTTCCATGAACACCAAGATAAAACCAGTGAGCACAGCCCCTTTGATTAATGGTAAATCCACCTTAAAAAAAGTCCGTGTCATGCTCATCCCGAGCATACGTGCCGCTTCTGAATAGCGGTTTCCCGTCTTCTCAAATCCTGCCTCGACTGCATTGAATCCAACTGCAAGAAAGCGGATGATGTAGGCAAACGTCAGCATGAACAAGGACATGCTGAGTACCAGCTTGTTGGCGCCCAAACCTAGCCAGCTATAGAAGGAACTCAGTTCTTTATCTACGGACATCACCACCGCCATCACACCGATGGACAAGACTGCGCCCGGAATAGAATAGCCCATGGAAATCAAGCGCGTCAGTGCCACTGCGAATATCGAGCCTCGGGAGAATCGGATGACATTCGCTACGATTACCGCAAGCAGCATCAAGATGGTGATGGAGATACAGGAAATGAATAGCGTATTGCTCAAGAGCTTCCAGAAGGTCTCGTTCAACACTTCCCCATACGTCCACGTCGCCCAGACACTCAACTGCGCAACAGGGATTACAAACGAAAACGAAACAATAACCAATCCGAAGATGACGGCAGCGTACATCGGGATTCCGCGCAATTTTCTGCGTGTGAGCGGCGTGCTCCTGTTCGTAGGCGAGCTGTATTTTTTCCGTTTACGCACGAGACGTTCGACGATAAAGATCCCGATGATCAACGTCATGAGCCAGGCGGACAAACGGATGGCCGATTCTACGTCATACATGCCAAACCACGTCTTGAAAATCGCCGCTGTAAAAGACTGAATCCCAAAATGCTTCGTCACTCCAAAATCATTGAGCACTTCAAAGGCCACAAGACTAGCCCCACCGACGATGGCTGCCTGCGACATAGGCAGGACGATGCGAAAAAAGATATGCGTTTGGTTTTTTCCGAGCAATCTGGCATTTTCAATGAACACAGCACTCTGCTTTTCGAGAAAGGTTTTCGTAATCAAATAAACGTACGGGAACAAAAACAGAGTAAAAATAAAAATAGCGCCCTTCATCGACATAATGTCAAAGTAGCGTTGATCGAGCGTCAGCCCGAATGTATCACGCAAAATCGTCTGAACGCTCCCCGTGTAGCTGAGCATGGAACCGTATGTGTATGCCGCGATATACGGAGGAATCGCCAGCGGCAGTACAAAAGCAAATGAAAAAAAGCGACGCAATGGAAAATCGTAGGCAGCGACCAGCCAAGCTAGCGTCACACCTACGATGATCGTACAGGCTCCAGTACCGAGCACGAGCCATAACGATTGCAACGCGTAATCCAACAGCATGTACTCTTGGATATGCTGCCAGTTTTCATTCTGTTTTTGAAAGAGTCCGAAAAAAATATAAAGAGACGGGAGAAGGGCCAAAAAGGCCCCTATCACGCTCAGCGTTACCCACCCGTTCAGTTTTCGTCTCAGGCTTCTACGCAAAAGTGCTCCCGTCATGCTTATTTCCAACCTGCTTGATTCAGCAGTTCTACCGCTTTTTTGTTATACTCGCCGAGCTTAGCAAAGTCGAGCTTTTGCGTTTTAAATTCTCCCCACTCTTTCAAAAGAGCAGGCTTGTCAGCCTCTGCATTGACAGGGAACTCGTAGCTTCCGCTTGTCAGCATCGTTTGAGCCTCTTTCCCTGTAACGAACTCAATCAATTTCACGGCATTGTCCTTGTTTTTCGCGTGCTTAGTCAAACCAATACCGCTGATGTTCAAGTGTGTGCCTGTCGTTTCTTGGTTCGGGAAGAAAACGCCGATGTTTTGCGCGACTTTTACTTCCTCTGCATCTTTAGAGTTCAGCATTTGTCCAACATAGTAGGTGTTCATGATCGCAACGTCACCGACTTTGGCAACGACAGCTTTTGCCTGATCACGGTCTCCACCTTCAGGCTTTCGCGCGAAATTGTTTACAAGACCCTTTGCCCAATCCAATGCAGCCTGCTCGCCATTCAGCTCAATAAAAGAAGCAACGAGTGACTGGTTGTACAGGTTGGAAGAAGAGCGTACCAATACTTTGCCTTTCCATTTATCTGTAGCCAAATCTTCATACGTAGACAGCTGCTCTGGCTTCACGCGATCCTTCGCATACACGATTACACGTGCACGGGTAGCCATACCGATCCATTGGTTGTCAGGATCACGCAGTTCTTTCGGTACGTTTTTCTCTACTTCGGCAGATTGAATCGGTTGCAGAACGCCATTTTGCTTCGCGTAGTTCAGAACACCACCGTCAACCGTGATGAACAAATCTGCTTCGGAGCTCTCTCCTTCACGCTTCAAGCGCTCAACCAGCTCTTCTGCTGTACCCTTCACTTCATTTACCTTGATGCCTGTTTGCTTCGTGAATTCTGCGAACAGTTTGCTATCAATATCGTAATGGCGCGCAGTAAATACGTTAACGACTTGCTCTGTGGCAGCCGGCTCCTGTGCCTTTGGTGCTTCTGTTTGTGGCTGGGCAGTATTCGCACCGTTTCCGCATGCAGCAAGCAAAGGCAGTGTCAGCATCGTACTCAGCATGACCGCCAGCATCGATTTTTTTCTCATTTTGATTCTCCCTCTCTATCGCACTGATTATTGATAATGAATATCATTGCCAATTGACAAGGCTTATTGTAACGAACAAAAATGAGAAAATGCTGTGAAAATAAAAAAACATCCCTAATTATTTTTCGTGATAGGTGGATCGGGTGAAACTCACTGACGAAGCGGTACAAAAACAGTCACAGTCGTCCCTTTCTGTTCCACACTTTGAATCGTTATGCTGCCGTTGTAACGCGCAAGCAATCGTTTGGCAATCGCCAGTCCGAGTCCGTGCCCGCTTTCCCCGCTATTTCTCGCTTTGTCTACCCGATACAATCGGTCCAAGACATACGGCAAATCCTGCTCGGGTATGCCGATTCCTTCATCTATGATTTCCATACAGACTACATTTTCTTGCACCTTGGCCCTCACGCAGATTCTTCTGCTCTCCCCGGAATACTTGACCGCATTATCCAAAAGGATCAGTAACACTTGCTCCAGGTGTTCTTCTGATATGGCAAGGATTTCTCCAGCCAAAGGTGCAAGTTCTTGCTCAATCGTAAATGTCGGCTGAATCATGGCGAATTTCTTGATCATGTGACAGACAGCCCGATCCGGATCACGGAGCGCGACATCCTCTTCTATCTCCACATGCTCCGCTCTCGTCAAAGCGAGCAGTTCCTGCACCAGTCCTTTTAGTCTGGCGAGCTCTTGAATCGATGTCTGCAAGGATTCCTCCAAAACAGCTGGATCATTTTTGCCCCAACGCCGTAGCATTCCCAGATGCCCTTCGATAATCGCAATCGGCGTGCGCAGCTCATGTGAGGCATCTTCGACGAATTGTCTCTGCTGCAAAAAGGACCGCTCCACCTGATCCATCATTTTATTGAACATTTTCATCAAGGTCGCAATCTCATCCTGATTATCGTGAAACTGCACACGTTCATGGAATCCTTTTTGCCGGACGTTGCTCATCGTTTCATTCATCGATTGCAGGGGCCTAAGCAACTGTCGCGCGAGCAATCTGCCCCCCAAACCACTTATGATCACAGCGGTCAAGCACCCAATTGCCATGACCTGAAAAAGCGCACCACTCAACTGCTCAAACTCTTTCATATTCTTCAAAATCATGACTGTCCCGTTAAATTGAAAGATCGTAAGCGGACTGCTCATGATCAACAGGTCATCACGTACTTCTTGGGTCTGGGTGCGAATCGACTGAACAGGCGGAAGCGCTGGCAGTGGGATATCTTGAAAGTTTTCCGAGACCACGACAATCGGATTACCCTCTTCGTCCAGAATGCGAATCATCTGGTTTCGTTGATTGATTTTCTCCAGGAAGCTGCGCAACTCTGCGAGGTCCTCTCCCTCAAAAGATTGCTCTTTTTCCAGCGCGTAGTTCAGGAACTCTCGCATCGTCTGTTGCACAACCTGCTGCTCATTATTAAACATCCACTTCTCTACAAAAAAATATTGGAAGCTATTATAGCCAATGAATACGAGAAAAAGCAGAAGTGACGACCAAAGTGTCAGCTTCCATTTAATCGGGAGCTTTAAGAATCTCGATGGTCCTCTCATTTTCTCATTACGTAGCCAATCCCGCGTACAGTCGAGATATAGCTGTCCTCATTGGGAGAATCGATTTTATTGCGCAAATACCGAACGTACACATCGACAACATTGGTCTCGACAGCCGCCTCGAATCCCCATACGGTATCGAGTAGCACCTCGCGAGGCAGGACTCGATTGATATTTTTCATGAACGTCACGAGCAAATCGTATTCTCTTTTGGTCAACTCAACAGGTTGATTATTTTTGGTGACGATACGTCCCTCCATTTGGACCACCAGCCCTCGGTGCGCAAGCAAGGTTTGGGGGACATTCTCCTTCTCTTCCTGACGGCGAAACACAACGCGTATGCGTGCCAACAACTCCTCGATCGCGAATGGTTTCGGAATATAATCATCGGCACCACTATCCAAGCCTGAGACGCGGTCCGTAATGCTGTCTCTGGCTGTCAGCATAATAATCGGCGTTTTTTTCACGCTGCGTATTTTTTGACAAACTGCTATACCATCGAGCCCCGGAAGCATGACGTCCAATAAGATGACATCCCATTCTTCCTGTAAAGCGAGCTCGAGTCCTTTATGTCCATCATGCGCGACTGTAATCGCAAACGATTCATAGCGCAGCTCCAGTTCAATAAATCGGGCCATATTGATCTCATCTTCTATCAGCAGCACTCTTTTCACGTTTTGCCCACCCTTTTGCCCATGCCGGGGAATTCCACCTGATTGTAGATGAAAATAATTATCAGCGTCAATGTTCTCCTACGCAGCCCAGTAACCATGTGCCCATCCCTTACATAAGATATGGCAAACTGGATAAATGTAAGGTGGTGTGTAACATGTACGGATATCAGCCTTATGAATACCCATATGAGCATGACTTACGAGCCGTATCCTCACAACATGGACGGAGAACAGGACAATCTTTTGCCGAAATTCAGGGTGGTCCACTGGCACCGAACCTGCACGGCTACGTTGTGTTTACCGATGTCCCCTACGGCACCGAAGTGTTCGTGGAAGTCAGCGGTCTTCCCAATTTCCAGCCTGCTTCCGGCAATCACCTGCAAATCGGGCCATTTGGTTTTCATTTACATGAGCATGGCGTCTGTACGGTAGGAAATCCGGAAGATCCCTTTACCGCAGCAGGCAGTCACTGGAACCCCACGCATCAGCCACATGGCAACCACGTAGGCGACTTCCCTGTGCTGTTTTCCAATGACGGCTATGCACGAATGACTTTTTTCACAAACAAAATCAGTGCAGCAGATGTGGTCGGCAGAAGCGTGATCATCCATCAAAGTCCCGATGACTTCCATTCGCAGCCGGCAGGTAATAGCGGAAAACGACTGGCATGTGGATTGATCTACGCTGGATAACGCTTTACTCGAACAGGAAAAGGGGGCAACTCTGCAAGCTGCCCCCTCCGATTATTGAATCAGTTATCGCCGTAATGTCGACAAATCAAATGCTGGTACAAGCCCTTCCTCGGCTGCACGACCGAGCAAAGCCTCGACTGCTGCATAACCATCGTTACCCAAATTTCTCGTAAACTCATTCACGTACAAGTTAATATGTGCTTGCGCTACCTCCAGGGACAGCTCTTGGGCATGGGACATGACATATTGTTGTGATGCGGTCGGATTCGCCCAAGCATATTCCACAGAGGAGCGCGTCCAATTGGTCAGTGCCTCGATGTCCATTGATTTTTTCGCGATGATGGCCCCCAACGGAATCGGCAAATTCGTATCAGACTCCCACCAGTTGCCCAAGTCAGTCATAAGAGACAGCCCGTAGTTTTGATACGTGAAACGCGCCTCGTGGATCACGAGTCCCGCATCGATCTTGCCGTCACGTACAGCAGGCATAATCTCATGAAACGGCATGACGACGATCTCCCCTACACCACCCGGGACATTTTGTGCAGCCCAGAGCCGGAACAGTAAATAAGCTGTGGAGCGCTCACTCGGAACTGCTACACGTTTGTTGGACAGGCGTGCTGGATCGTTCGCACTCTCGCTAGAATTTCCTTGGGTCAAAACGAGTGGCCCGCATCCTCTGCCCAGTGCACCGCCGCAAGGGAGCAACGAGTAGTTGTCCATCACCCAAGGCAATGCCGCATAGGAGATTTTCATTACTTCTCGGCCTTCCCCCTGTGCAGCAAGCGTATTCGTAATATCGATATCTGCGTACATAATATCGAGCTTTGGCGCTCCCGGAATTAAATCATGTGCCCAGGCATGAAAAACAAAAGTGTCATTCGGACATGGTGAAAACGCAATTTTCATGATAGTACCTCCCGTAGTACAGAGCTTCCCTTTTCCAGTGATTCCAACGCATCTTTTATCCGCCAAGCGGATTTATCCCGCGGTCCAATTGCATTCGATACCGTGCGAATTTCCAGAACAGGTCGTCTGGCAGCCTGGGCAGCAGTCGCAACCCCATACCCCTCCATCGCTTCAGCTAGCGCATCTGGCATCCGCTGTGCCAAAGCCGCCGCTGTTTCCGCTGTTCCCGTCACGGTTGATAGTGTGAGTACAATGCCTTTTTTGGCGACCAAGCCTGCCACCTTCATTGCTTCCGTGACCCGTTCGACCATCTCTTGATCGACACTTACCCGAGCTGATCCAAATCCCAGCTCGTCCACACTGCAAAAGCCCTCAGGCGTTTCTGCCCCCAAATCCGCACAAATAATCTCTGTCGCGACAACCAGCGACCCAATCTCTGCTTCTCCCACGAATCCACCGCATATTCCTGCACAAATGACCAGATCGTAGTCCGCGCAAGCAAGCGCTCTGGCTGTACTCGCTGCGGCTGCCGCTGGCCCTACTCCCCCAGCGATGACTGTGAAACGCTCATCCCCTTGAATGCCGCGCATTACTGCATCCCGTTCTGCGTCAACGGAGGTCACGATCAGAATGCTTCTATATTGTTGTGACAAAATCATTTGCCCTGGCTCCTTTCAACCGCTTTCCATCTTCCACGTTATCGCTACTTTTCGTTCGTGTAAAGCCGTTTAAAGAGTTTGTCAAAAGACAGGGAAATTATTACAATGATACCTGTTGTGCATTTTCGTTAGATGAGAGGTGACCGATCATGCTTCATCCACCGAATCCAAACACCCATCCCGACTGGCTCGCCCCCCACTCTTTGGCCTGGTACACTCAGCTGGGCGAAATGACTGGTGAATACGTATACCCGTGGCGTTCTACCATTACGGAACCGAATGGCGAGTCGCTTTTTATGGAAGAAATTAGTCGCATGGTTCCGAATCAATCCGTTCTCGACATCGGCTGCGGACATGGTGCATTCACACTGCACTGGACCCGTTCTGTCAAAGAAATTGTCGGCTTGGATGTGACAGAAAACTTTGTGCAAAAGGCCCGCACGCAAACACCCGAAAACGTCTCCTTCGTTGTCACCAATACGAAATATACTCTCCCCTTCCATGACGATACGTTCGATTGCGCCTACAATCGCAAGGGACCTACCTCCGCCTATCCAGATATAGCACGCGTCGTTAAAAGAGGAGGCTCCTTCATCGGATTACATCCGGGCGATCAGTTGTCCGCCGAATTATTCGAATGGTTTCCTTATTTATTTGGTTCACGTCCAGTAGACACTCCGATCCTGCAAAATTTGCAAGAGAGACTCAGACAAGCTGCTTTTCAGCGAGTGGATATTCAGACGGTGATCGCCACCGAGTATCTTCAGACCCCGCTCGATGTCATTCGCATGCGTTGCTTCGGACAAAGTCCCACTATTCTCTCGTCCGCCATCGAACAGCACATGGAGAGTGTTATGCCGATTTTTGACCACTATGCGACGTCTGATGGTCTACCAACTACGCACATGTATTACCTCGTTCGCGCGATTGTTTGATTCGTCCTAAAAAAACCTCCAGCCGCATTTGGCCAGAGGTCTTCACTCCGCTTATCCTTTTAGCAAATAGCTGTTGCCATCTTCATCCTGAAAAGTCGCATAGGTCCCCCACTGCATCTTGTTCAGTTCTCCTTGAAAAACAACACCGTTTGTGCGCATCGTTTCGTACTTCTTTTCAATTTCTGTACATTCAAAAACGATCGAGGCTTTTTGTTCCTGCCAGTTGCTCATCATACTTTTCGGATAGAGTACCAAAGCAGTCTGTGCACCTGCTGGTCCTACCTCCAGCCAACTGCTGTTTGGTCCCATCGGGTGCTCTTGCTTGACTTCAAATCCAACCTTTTCTGTCCAGAACACTTTTGCGCGTTGTTGATCTTCTACGTAAACAGCTACCGTTGCCATTTTGGTAATCATCATTTCCTCCTTACTAACTCGAACCTTATCATCCCATTCTAACCGAAAAAAAGTTTACTTATCGCTATCAGCACACCCAAATGTTGACAGCAGTTTCACAAGAATTTATATTTAATTACGAAATGTAAGGAACCATGCATTGAATAAGCTTCTCCCTTTCAATGCATCATGTTAGTGTAAAAACAAGTTGCAGGAGGAATGCAGAGTGGGTAAGGATTTTATTGCAGCCGTAAAAGACAGAAGAACGTACTATGGGATCAGCAAGGAAAATGTTGTATCTGACGAGCGTATTAAAGAAATCGTGCAGGAAGCAGTAAAGTACACACCATCCTCATTCAACTCCCAAAGCGCTCGCGTTGTTGTCCTCTTGGGTGCGGAGCACGATAAGCTGTGGAACATTACCAAAGAAACACTGCGTAAAATCGTTCCCGCCGAAAATTTCGGGGCCACGGAAGAAAAAATGAACGCTTTCGGTAGCGGCTACGGTACTGTTCTTTTCTTTGAAGACCAGAGCGTCGTCGAAAACCTCATGCAGCAATTCGCAGCGTACAAAGATAATTTCCCGATTTGGTCCGAGCAATCTTCCGGCATGCTTCAATATGTTGTGTGGACTGCGCTGGAAATCGAGGGCTTCGGTGCTTCCTTGCAGCATTACAATCCACTCATCGATGAAGAAATCCAACAAACGTGGAACCTCCCGAGCGAATGGAAGCTGCGAGCACAAATGCCTTTTGGCAAACCAACCGCTCAACCAGGTGAAAAACAATTCCAGCCTTTGGATGAGAGAGTGAAGTTCTTTTCCTAAGTAACATTTTGTTCAATGTTGTAATGGACGGCTCTGATCATTTCGTATTCGGGCCGTCCTTTCATGTATTGAGCGATTGCTTTCCTCTTTCTTCTGTGATAGTATTAGCTTAAACAAAAGATTCTTATTTAAAGCGTTCACATATTGTAAAGGGTTTACACTTATGTTTGAACCTTTTACAATGTGTGAATTTTATTTTATCCATAAATAAAAGTTACATATTCATTTTATTTTGTTGGAGGTAACACCCATGCAAACAGGTACAGTTAAATGGTTCAATGCAGAAAAAGGTTATGGCTTCATCGCAGTTGAAGGCGGAAACGATGTATTCGTTCACTTCAGCGCAATCCAAGGCGACGGTTTCAAAACCCTCGAAGAAGGCCAACGCGTTGAATTCAACGTGGTTGAAGGCAACCGTGGTCCACAAGCTGAGAACGTAACAAAACTGTAAATTACACATAAAGCTGCCCTTGCGAATAACAAGGGCGGCTTTTTTTTTCAGCTTTTTTTCTTCGCAAAATTCGTTCTTTGTTCCTAAAGAGCAGTTGACATTAGCCATGCCTCCCCATATAATCACTTTATAATGCAGAGTAAAGCAACGGCGCTTTCTAGCATAAGTTTCTAAAATGACACAATAAAATAAACGTGATTTGTATTTTTTGTTTATTTTTAGCGAGCTATGAAAGCGGTTCCAGCTGGTTGTTATTGCCATTACCTGTAAACAAGTTCATACAAAAGTAAGCAAAGGCGCTTAGGGTCTATCTCATTCATTGATGAGGTCCTAAGTGCTTTTATTGTTTACATCCGCAAAAAGGTGGGATATCCATGGAGCACATTGGAAGCGTCATTATTTACATCATCATGTTATGTGCAGTGATTGGTGCCATTGCCGCGATTCGCAACGCCGATGAGGGTCTCGGTAAGGAGTTCATGGAAGGGATTCACTCAACAGGTTACATCTTCGTTCCTGCTGCCGGTATTATGGCGTCCCTACCGTACATCTCTTGGTTCGTAGAAAAAGCGGTATCACCCATCTTCAACAAAATTGGAGCAGATCCTGCGATTGCGGCAACTGCGATTCTCGCATCTGACATGGGTGGCTATCAGTTGGCAAACCTCCTGAAGACCTCCACAGAAGGATGGGTTATGGCGATGATCGTCGGTCTGATGGCCGGTGCTACGATCGTGTTCTCCATCCCAATGGGACTTGCTATGTTGGACAAGCGCGACCATAAATACATGGCGCTTGGCGTAATGTCCGGTATTTTGACTGTTCCGATTGGTGCTTTTATCTCTAGTGCCATTCTTGTTTTGACAAATGCAGAGGTTCGTGCTGAAATCTCGACGAACGCTGAATCGACTTATGCTTTTGCCATTGGCTTCGGACAGGTACTTCTGAACCTTTCACCGATTTTGTTCTTCGTACTAGCGATTGCTGCTGGTCTGCGTTTCCTGCCAGACTTGATGATTAAAGGCTTCATGATTTTCGGGAAGACAATGGATGCAGCTATCAAGCTCGTTCTCGTATTCTCGATCGTGCAACACTTTACTGGCATCTTTACAAAGATTTTCGGAGCTTGGGGCTTCGATCCAATCATCGCCGATCCAACCGATCAATACCGTGCGTTGGAGACCGCTGGTTACATCGGTATCATGCTCGCAGGTGCGTTCCCAATGGTTTACATGCTGCGTAAATATGCAGCGAAGCCACTCGAAGCATTGGGTAATAAGCTGGGCATGAGCCCTTCTGGTAGTGCAGGCTTGCTCGCAACTAGCGCGAACATCCTGGCTATGTTCCGTCTCATTCGTTCCATGCCGCCAAAAGACAAAGTTATCAACATTTCCTTCGGGGTTTGTTCCGCTTTCTTGCTGGGTGACCACTTGTCCTTCTCGGCAAACTTCCAACCGAACATTATCTTGCCGGTTATGATTGGTAAATTGGGTGCAGGTATTATCGGGATTGCTTTTGCTTACTGGCTCTCCGTTCCGAAAGCACTTGAACTAGAAAAACAAGATCGTGCTGCGGGAATTATCGGTCCAGATGAGTACTTGGATCATCATAATAGCGCTCAAGCTGAAGTTGCAGCAACCAAACAATAAAAGCAAAAGAGCGGTCCTTCGTGGGCCGCTCTTTTTTCCTTTACACAACCTTCTGGTTCATCTCCCAAATTTCCCATGCAGGTACCGGCTTTTTTGAGCACCCCTCCATCGTTAATTCACGCGCTTCTTTTGACCACAAAAAAGGATAGATCGCGAACATTTCATCCCCTTTTAGCTTGGAAACGTCCTTCTCCCAATCCTTCCAGAAAAATGTCGCATAAAACGTATGGATATCCCCCGTCATTGCCCAGTGCAAAAAGTCGGTATAGCCAATCTCAAGATCCTCCCACGCGAGACTGTCCGGAGCAAAATACCATATACCGCCTACCGAATCTGGAAACATTCCACCATTAATCGCAAAGAATCCCCCTATGACATCGTCTGCTACCAACAGCATCTGATTCATGGCACATTGCTGATTCCAAGAAGTGATGGAACGGGGTAAATTCGGATGACCTGACCCTAGAATCCGGAGCCAGCCTTGATGAATCAGAATCCCGCCTGTTTCAAAAGCAACAGCCCCTAGAGTTGACCTCGTCGTTACTTGTAAATCAACAAGCTGTTTTTCCCCTTTCTCCTGTTCAGATGGAAGAAGGGTAATCTTTCGGTCTGATGCTGACTGCCATTTTTTTATCTCTTCGATCGCTGAATCCTTTTCGCAGTACAATTCCTCGAAGCTTTTCATTGCAACCTCCACTCCAAAGTTATTGGCGCGGCGCCCATAAGATGACGCTCACTCCGATCAGGCAGATAATAGCGCCTACCCAGTCATACAAATCAGGTGTCTTTTTATCCACCAGCCATCCCCAAAAAACAGCAAGAATGATAAAGACCCCTCCATAGGCGGCATATACCCGCCCGAAGGAAGGGAAGCTTTGAAGCGTAGGAATGATTCCGTACAACACCAGGATCAGCGCCCCGACGATACCGTACCAGTATGGCTTGGACTCCTTTAGCCAAAGCCATACCAAATATCCCCCGCCGATTTCGGCCAATCCCGCTAAAATAAACAATAGTATCGATACCGTCATCCATGTTTCCTCTTTTCCTATCAAAACGAGTAAGTGCAAAGATCACGTCTATTATCTGATTGTCCCTCATAGTCTGTATATGTAATCATCACATTGGCTCGCCATGACGGACGAATCTTCAAAATCTACCCTTGATGGGCAGCCTGTGGAGAGCAGCACAGATCTCCTTTGCCCGATTCAAGTGCAGATTTCAGGCTCCCCAAAACATGAGACCAAGCCATTTCGTGCCAGCCCCGAGCCTTTTCCCACTCCTCTCCCTCTTTCCAACCGAAATGCTCGACCAATACTTGCGTTTTCCCCTCTGCTTCAGACAAGGTGACAAGCACGTAAGTCAAGGCATCCTCGTGATTCATGGTATCTGCGAATTCATCCGGTCCCTTCCATGTAAAGCCCAAACGCTCCTTCGGTTCAAAATGGGTAATGATGCACCCTTTCGTCCCCATCTGGTCGCGATTGGCTGGATGGAAGTACAATTCGTACGTTCCGCCCAGATACGGCTCAATCGTTGCATCAGGCGCAAACCACTGAACAAGTCGTTCCTTTCGTGTCCATGCCCACCAAACCAGCTCTATGGATGATGATACTTCTATCTCCGTTTTGAAGAAACCCATTAAACTTCCCCCCAACTATTTTCCTAACAGTTTGAAAATAGCAATTTCTGTATATCCAGTCAATACAAGCACTCGCTATCTCCAATTTCATGCCTGAACGAGATTTTAAGCGTATAAATGAGTCTGAACAAGTCTGAATGGAATATTTTTTACTAAAAAGTGTAATTGTGCAGTAATCGCATAAGAATGAATGCTATAATAGCTAAGTAAGTAAAAAATTTCACAATGGGGAGAGGAACGATGGAACAACCACTTGCAAAATCGACTCATCAGAAATTACCCATTGGAAAATTGCTCAAGAGGGTCTTCGGTATCCTGATTGGTGCTTCCCTGTTCTCGGTAGCACTCGAGATTTTTCTCGTACCGAACAATATTATCGACGGTGGAATCGTAGGTATCTCGATTATTACCTCGCATCTGTCTGGATTGCCTCTTGGCGTTTTCCTTTTCGTGCTTAACTTGCCCTTCTTAATCATAGGGTACAAGCAAATCGGAAAAACGTTTGCACTCTCGACCCTCTTTGGGGTTACGATCATGTCAATTGGAACGACACTCCTTCACCCTGTCCCAGGGCTAACGGATGATCCCCTGCTTGCAGCTGTATTTGGCGGCATACTTCTCGGGATTGGTGTAGGACTTGTTCTTCGCTATGGAGGCTCTCTGGATGGTACAGAGATCGTCGCTGTACTACTTAACAAGAAATCTCCGTTCTCCGTTGGTGAGATCGTTATGTTCATGAACTTATTCATTTTGAGCAGTGCCGGATTTGTATTCGGTTGGGATCGCGCGATGTACTCGCTGATTGCCTACTACATTGCATTCAAAATGATCGATCTGACCATCGAAGGCTTCCAGGAGTCGAAAGCGGTATGGATCATTAGCGACAATCACAAGGATTTGGGAGATGCGATTGTTGCTCGTCTGGGCCGTGGTGTGACCTATTTGAATGGTGAAGGCGGCTATACTGGAGACGACAAGAAAGTAATTTTCTGCATTATTACACGATTAGAAGAAGCCAAGCTGAAGCTGATCGTGGAAGAAGTTGACGAGAATGCCTTCTTGGCTGTCGGCAATATTCACGATGTGCGCGGCGGGCAGTTTAAGAAGAAAGCGATTCATTAGAGGGAAAAAAGTGTACCCTATAGAGCGACTTTTAAAAAGTCGTTCTATAGGGTATTTTTGTAATTACGTTCTGTAAAGAAATGTCTACCATTTGTTTCCACAAGCTGATAAATAGAGTACGATATTCGTATCACTCATGGATGAAGGAGGTTTTCTCAGTGAATCAAGCATTCTCGATAGAACGAGTTCCTTTTGAACAGAAGCACGCTCTCAAGCAACTGTTGGAGCTGTATACGTACGATTTCACTGAGTTTGAGCCTTTCGAAGTAGATGACAACGGCTTGTTTGGCTATGACTACTTTGAGAAGTATTGGGTAGAACCAGAACGCCATCCCTTTTTTATCAAGGTAAATGGTAAGCTGGCCGGGTTTGTCCTTGTCCGCATGCTCACAACCTCTGATCCAGATTTGCCATCGATCCACTCCATTGCTGAGTTTTTCATCATGAAACGCTACCGTCGGCTGGGGATCGGAAAAGCGGTCTCCCATCAAATCTTCAAAATGTTCCCGGGTGCCTGGGAAGTCTTTCAATTGGAAAACAACATCCCTGCCATCAGCTTTTGGCGTACCAGCATCCGCGATTACACAGCCCATCACTATCAAGAGCGTCAAGAGGATGGCAAAGTCATTCAAACGTTTATTTCGAAACCGTAATACTAGAAAAAGCCAAGGGACATTGCGAATCCCTTGGCTTTCCTTATAGAAACCAGCTAGCTGGTGACCGCAGGAAACGTCATTACGACAACAGTTCCGCTACCCAGCTTGCTGTCCACCGTAATCTCTCCCCCGTGAGCCAAGACCAGCTGCTTGGCTATCGCCATGCCCAGCCCCGTTCCACTAGTATTCTCTCCTGTATGCCCACCTCGGTAGTATCTTTCGAACAGATTAGCCAGTGTCGTCTCATCCATTCCCGGACCATCGTCGGCAATTTTGACGACAAATTGATCTGCTGCAATCGACTGTACCTCTACGAGCACGTGTGTACCTGTCGGGGTATACTTGATCGCGTTTGTCAAAATGTTGACGATGATGCGGCGAAACCAGATTGGATCGACCTCGGCTGTTATCGATTGGACATTCGCCGAAAATTCGATGTCATGCAAAGAAGAGCTCGGATCGTTCACCATATCCACCACAATCCTGCGAATGGTTTCTACGATCGCGACAGGTTGTTTGACCATCGGCAAAGCTTGGTTCTTAAGTCGATAGGTCAAATTCAAATCCTCAATCAGCCCGTTCATGTAGTCTGACTTTTCCCGTATCGTTTTCCCAAATTCGCTGACTTCTTTTCTGTCCCACTCGTACTGTTCGGACTCCAAAAAGGTAGCATAACCGTAAATCGAGCTCAGCGGTGTCTTAAGATCATGGGAGAGCCCAGTAATCCATTCCTCTCGCGTCTGCTCGATCTCTCGTTGAAGCTTTTCATTGGAACGCAAGGTTTCACTCAGATGCCGGAGAGCGTCAAACACATCCTTGAACACACGAAATGACTTCTTTTCTTTCCCACGCCAATTCCTTCCGATTGGTTTTCCTTTTTTCCCGATGGGCTCCTCATAGCGACCTTGGGCCAGTCTTTCCAGCCAATTCACCATATGCAAGAGCGGCTTACCTACCCGCCACGCATACCAGCTGCCTGCGAATAAAACGACCAGGATCAAAACAATACCGATCTGAAGGAACGTTTCCTTGACCATGGCATCCTCAGACGTCTCTTGGACACCAGACTGATAGGTTGGATTCGGAATGCCCACTACGTATGTCAAATCGCTATTTTTGTCATATCTGCTAGTGATATGAACAGGAACATTTTTGGCTGTCTCACCATTCTGAAGAACTTCCGTCATGTCTAACTGGGCGGAAGCGTTCGGGTGATTCCATTGATGGATGAGTTTCCCCGCACGATCGTATACCAAGTACCATGCCTTTTCTTGGGAAAAGCTTTCGTTCAACTCGTTCCATGTCTCCTTGCTCTTTCCCGTTTTTGCTGCGATCAGGCGCTTCATCATTTCTTTTTCGGGAGCGGGTGTTCCATAAAGGATGATCATGTTCTCGTCAAATTGGTTAATGACCCAATGTGTGATGTGATAACGAGAAGCATCACGATTTTCTACATAAGCGATCCACTCCCCTGGCCCAAATTGACTGGGAACATCAGCAGGTGTCCGATAGTTGTACAGAATTTTACCGTGCTTGTCGATGATCTGCAACCAGCCCTGATGTCTCGCCACACTCTTCTCGATTTCCGGATTGACGTGAATACGCTCCCCCTCATAATCAATCTTCAACGTCATATCAGACGCATCCAGCCTGGACAAATCGATGGACAATTGCTCGTTCATGATCCGCCAGCCTAACCCCAGCATCGCGATAATCAGAAATAGCAGTAAAACGAGGAGAAATCCGAACAGCTGCCGGACATATTGAAAGATCAGCTTGTTCCGCAAATTCATGACTGTCTTGCCGGGCTAACCAGCTTGTAGCCCAGCCCTCTCACCGTAACCAGGAGCTTTGGCTGTCCCGGATTTTCTTCTATGCGCTGACGCAGCTTGTGAATGTGCACCATGACTGTATTTTCATCAAACATCCCGTACTCGTCTTTCCATACATGATCGTATATTTGTTCTTTCGTAAATACTCGGTTTGGATTCTGGCAGAAGAAGACGAGCAAGGAAAATACTTGCGCCGGGCAGTCTACTCGCTCTCCGTTCACGAACAGCTCGGCTGCCTCCACATTTACGTGAAAACGTCCAAAATCAAAGCGTTTTTCTTCCGTCGATGGAGCAGCTCCCCCCAAGGTTCTGCGCAGATGAGCCTTCATCCGGGCCACGACCTCTAACGGATGAAACGGCTTCGTAATATAATCGTCCGCTCCATAAGCGAATCCGCTTAATTTATCAAAATCCGTGCCCTTTGCTGTCAGAAAAAAGATCGGTGCCTTTGTTCTCTGGCGCACTGCTCCGCACAGCTCAAAGCCATTTTTATCAGGCAGCATCACATCCAGAATCAACAAGTCGTATGTCTTCTCCTCCACGAGACGAATCGCCTCTGCTGCTGTCGTACATGTATCGATCTGGACAAAGCCTTCCTTTTTCAGCACTGTTTGGAGCATCTGCAAAATCGCTTCTTCATCATCTACCAGCAAGATTCTTGCTTCTTTCTCCATATCCGTTCCCTCCCCTGCTGTCATTCATTCTACCATGAGAAACGACGCCAACAAAAAAGATAAGGAAATGGTAAGGTAGCGTTTTAGTAGGGGAAAGGTCTGGCCATTATGATGAAGGAGAAAGGAGCGGATTCACCTATGTGGGCTATTTGCCAACACGAATTTTTTCAGTTGTTTAAAAGTATCAAATCGTTAATTACCGTTGCCTTTATCGTGGGCATCTCGTACTTGGTTTCTGACCTCGTCAATCAGGCAGCAAGCTTTCTACCACAACAGGAGCTAGCGCAGGGACATGCGCTTGGTATCTTTGTACTTATCATGCTGTTTGGACCGTTGTTTGTATTCAGCCTGTCCCATGATGTCATAAATCGTGAGCTAGCGGGCAGGACGATTCGCTTTCTCGTCACTCGGACCTCACGTAATCAGATCATTTTAGGGAAATTTCTCGGAGTGGCGTTCTTCTGGCTAACCTGCATGCTTATTACGTTTGGCGTAGTATTCGCCACCGTGCAAACGTTTGACGCCAAGACCTTTTACCTCTGCGTATCCCTGCTTATCTATTGCATCTCGCTGGCACTGCTGCTCTCGCTCGTGATACCTCGCCCCAGCTACACGATGTTTTTGGGAATTGTGATCGCACTGATTATGCCAGGTCTCGGTCTGTGGAGCACCTTCTCCAGTCACCCAGCAGCACCATGGATTAAATATTTGACACCCTTTTCATTTATGGAAAAAGGCGGCGCCTGGACCGGCTTCATATGGCTCTATGCAGCAGCTTTCCTAATCGCTTCTATGTACTTATTCCGACGGAGGGATTGTTAATGGCAATGATCGAGACCATACAGTTGAACAAGCGCTTTGGCAATCGCACGGTCGTGAATGACGTCAGTCTTACTGTGCACAGCGGGGAGATTTTCGGATTCCTCGGTCGAAACGGCGCAGGAAAATCGACCTTTATCAATATGCTGACAGGCATTCTGATTCCGACAGCAGGCACCATTCGCATGTTTGGAGAAGATGCCCATACAGAGGGATGGAAAAAACGAATTGGCGTACTGCCAGATTACTCCACCTTCTACGACCATCTCTCACCTGCGGAGCACCTCCACTATTTCGCTCAGGTAAAAGGCGTCACACTGACAAAGGAAGAATGCATGCGTATCCTGACAGCCGTTGAGCTTGAGGAGCATGCATCCCGCAAAGCCAAAACCTTTTCCTTCGGGATGAAAAAGAAGCTGGGGATTGCCCAAGCATTAGTCGGAGACCCAGAGCTCATCTTCCTTGATGAACCTACTTCTGGCGTAGACGTCGAATCAGCCCTGCATATTCAAAATTTGCTGCGCAAGCTCCATCAACAAGGAAAAACGATCTTCATGACCTCGCACAATTTGAATGAAGTCGAGAAAATCTGTACTCGCATCGCCATCATGAAAAGCGGAAATATCAGTTCTCTCGGCACTCTCGATGAGTTGCAAGCTGCCCATCAGGCATGGCGATCTGTGCATGTGCGCCACTCGGCTTTTGCTACAGAGGATTCTGGAAACCTGCGCACCTTTATTGAGTCACTCGGGCGCAATACAATTTGGGAAGACGGGCGTCTCTCGATCCAGGTCGATGATGATCAAAAAGTGGCAACCCTCGTTCGTGCTCTTGTTCAGGGACGCGTGGATATTTATGGCGTGAACGTTGAAGTACCTTCGCTCGAACGAATCTTTATGGGGGAAGAAGCTCATGATGCTTAATCTCGTTTTTGCCCTGCTTCTATCCGGGATGCTGCTTTTCAACATCTCGATAGGAAAAAGCGTGACCACCGGAAGTATGTCAATCACGATTGGCCTGATTGTCCTCAATCTCATCTTTTTCATCACAAAGTACAGGAAGAGTCATCATGAAAAAATGAAAGATCAGGTTAGTAGAAACCATCGATAATCAGGCTCATGTAAATGGGGGAAGATTCGCATGGCCAGTAGATATCTGGAGTTTGCCGTTATCCTGACAGGGATGTTACTGTATAAAATCTTTTGGGGAAATCTTTCATCGGGAGCTATTGGGATTTTAATTGGGCTGATTATTGTTACTCTCATCCTTTTCATGAGAAAGCAGTACGCAAAACGTGAGGAACAAAAGAAGCAAGAAAATACTTAGAAAAAAGCAGCTCGATTGCCACCGAAAACAGCTATGGGGCAACGGGCTGCTTTTTTCTACAAGATTGCAAGAAGTTGATCCAGTCGTTCAATGACAGCGAGTGGCTGATGCTCGGAAGTAGGTTTCTTCCCACCTGGATTGATCCAAACCGCTGAGAAGCCTGCGTCCATCGCGCCTGCTACATCTGCCTCCCACGTATCTCCAACGAACAGCACCTGTTTGCTCTCAACACCGAGTTTTTCACGAACATGTTCATATATGCGTAGATCAGGCTTATGATGTCCGATGATTTCGGAGATAAACACCCGCTCCCGAGGAAAATACGCAGACAAACCCAACCGCTCCACTTTGATAAAAGCCATATCGACAGGGCCATTGGTGACAATCCCTAGCGTATGCTCTTCTGCCAACTTCGCAATGGTAGACTGAACAGTGACATCTGGCTGGACTGCATCCATACATGCCGCCTGATAGGCGCGTTGAAAATCGTCGACCTGCTCCACTTCAATCTGTCGGTTACAATCAGCCATGGCTCGCTGAAAACGTAACCTTCTGTATTGCGTAAAATCGTAGCGTTTGGCAATCACATCGCCCCACAAATCATCTCCGTGGCGCCGCAGACCCTCAAGGAATTTCTCTTGGTCTAGTTCTGCTGTAAGTGCATGTGCCGCGATCGTCTGCTGCATCCCTTTCTCCCAGCAAGCTGAAAAATCGAAGAGAGTGTCGTCGAGATCAAATAGGATTGTTGTAAATTTGGACATGGCTGAGTTGCGTCCCCTTCCCTTTTTCTTGCTGTTTCATTGTGCATATGACTCTGTCTTTTGTTATGATCATTGTAACGGAAAAAGGAGGTGGAAACATGTCTAACGAAAAACTGGATATTTTGATAGAGGGTATGAATGAGTTGCGTTTGGTTTCTCATGCTCTTATGGATCGGCAGGACGAATTGGATGCCAAGATGGAAGCTTTGACTATGGACGTTCACCAGTTAAAAAACGATGTTGCCGAACTAAAGCAGGATGTTGCTGAGTTAAAGGAAGGTCAAGATCGCCATGAGCGTATCTTGGAGACATTGGCGCTGCGCGCTCTCGAATGGAATAATTTCCGCCGAGATTTCATTCGCAAGTCATCCTGATGCCTTTAGCTTTTAGGCAATTCCACAAGCAGTGTCTCTTTCAACTCAACTGGCAAAGAAATAGACTGGCGTGTATTCGCATCGATCATGACCATTGTCACATCGGCGTCCGCCACTAATACCTCTGCAGCGTTGTACAGCTCCTGGCGGATGACGAAGCTTTTTTCACCCACCTTGATCACCGTAGTAAGCGCCGTTACCTCTTCACGCATCTTCAACTCTTTGCGGTAGTTAATATTTATATTGACCACTACCGGCATGATGGACCGTCGCCTCAATTCATCCAGTGTAAATCCTTGCTCCCATATCCACTCAAAACGCGCCCACTCCATGTACTCTAAATACTTAGCATTGTTTACATGTCCGATTACATCAATATCAGTAGAACGCACAGTTAAATTATAGCGATGAGCCATCGTTCTCACTCCTTGTTTTTCTTCAGTATAACGAATTCAGCTAGCTGAGTGAACATTCATTCAAAATATTCCGAATGATCATGCTGTTCTTTCCTGATCTTTTTCCTATAATAAAAATAAACCACTAGAAAGGAAGATTGGATGTTCGAACAAGAACTATTGCCGACCTTGCAAACAGCTCGCTCTCGGTATCAGGATGCACTCGTCCATTTGAATGAAGCCGAGCTTGGCTGGAAGCTGGCTCCGGGCTCCAATTCTATCGGATTTTTGATTCATCACATCGCGGAAGTTGAATATCGATTCTGTATGATGTTTTTCGGCAGAGCAATCCCGTCCGAAATCACCCTCACTACAATTGGACCTGTAAAGGATGAAGGAAATTTTACCGACTTGTCTGCCTTGCTTGCTTTCAAAGAGGCTGCCTACCACCACTTGCTGGATTCTCTGGCTACCCTGCCAAAAGACGCGTGGGACATCCCCTGTGAAGCACCGATTGCCACGTTGACTCCCCGTCAGGCACTTGGTCGTCTGATCTATCATATGGGCTACCACGGCGGGCAGATTGGACTTATCCGCAAGTACGGAGGACCTCAATGAGTCTCATTCTGACAGGTGAGCGGCTCATCATTCGCGAATTGCTGCGCGAGGACTTACCCGACTTACTCGCCACCTACAACAGTAATCCAAAGTACAATCAGCTTCGAAACGGCATGAGTACAGTATGTCTTGCTGAACTGGAAGCCGAATATGACGCCACCATACGCATACCTTCCGGACATTGGCTCGCCATTACTCGTGAAGGTACGATCATCGGAGTCATCCATATCGTCCTCTCCAGTGAAAACGATCCAAAAAGCTGGATTAGTCTCTTGCTACTGCATGCCGACTATCAGCAGCAGGGCTTTGGAAAAGAGGCAGTGGCGCTCATAGAAGACTACTGCATCCAACATGGCAGTCAGCATGTTCATCACGGTGTCATTGCGCATAATGAACCCACTCTTCTTTTCTGGGGGCGGCTTGGCTATGAGCAGTATCGTCAGGTGGAGGCACCAGTCGGTCGTCTGACACAACCGGTGCTGCTGGTAGCCAAGTGGCTAACCCCTACAAAGTAAGGAGGTGAAATATATGAACCGTCGCCTTTTTGAAAATGATGTGCCCACCCTCCTCTCCTAGTCGGTGAGGAAGCGGTTCTCTTACTGCCTCCCGGCTACGGAATAACGCTCGAATGATTGATTCATTATTCCGGGAGGGACCTGTTATGTCACAATCACAATGGAAGCAAATGTTTTTGGGTGCTGTCTGCCTAACGCTCGCCGCAGCGATCTGGGGCGGTGTTTATGTAGTCAGCAAGGTCGTGTTGGAAGTGATTCCACCGTTCACGCTATTGATTTTTCGCTTTTGCATTGCTTTAGTCGTGTTGGGGGCATTTACCGTTGCTCACAAGGAGCGTGTCGCGAAAAAGGATTATCCTCTACTGATGGCCATCGCATTCGTCGGGGTCACGATCTCAATCGCCGCGCAATTTCTTGGTACCAAGCTGTCTACTGCCCACATGGGTGCATTGATTACCTCCGCATCGCCTGCCTTTATTGCCATTTTTGCGGTCTGGCTACTAAAGGAGCTCATCCATTTGAAGCAGGCAGCGGGTATTTTGTTAGCGACGATTGGTGTGATCATCGTCATCGGTGTTCCAGATCAAGCTGACGCCCAGTCTTCCCTGACAGGCAACCTGATTTTGCTCGTAGCAGCGATTAGCTGGGGATTGTATACCGTTCTCAGCAAAAAGGCAACGCAACGCTATTCGTCCCTGTTAGTCACTACCTACGTAGCATTGTTTGGCATCATCTTTACGAGTCCGCTCATGTTTTGGGAGCTGTCTGTCACGCCTGTCTCCTGGCAATTTGGTTGGGACATCTGGGCAGGCGTTCTCTATATCGGGGTGATTTCTACCGCAGGTGCTTTTTATTTGTGGAACAAAGGCTTCGAGCTGATGCCCGCAGGGAGTGGGGCTGGGTTCTTTTTTGTTCAGCCCATTGTCGGTGCATGTTTAGGCTGGCTGTTGCTACATGAACATTTGGGTGTTGGCTTTTTCGCTGGCGGCGCATTTATTTTCCTTGGTGTCGCCTTGTCCACTCTGCGAACACGTGAATCGACGAAGGAACATCCTCTCCCCCATTACAACGAGAAGCAAGGCTAAAAATCATGTATGCTTACATGCTACGAGGACTTCCCATTCGTTGGGAAGCCCTCGTTTTCTTATGCTTATGGACGAAAATATTGCCGGACGCTTCCTTTTTCGAAAGACAACTCCACTTCAGCAAAGGCGCCATTAATAAACGTGATTTGTGGCGGTATATGCCCGCAATCTACATCGTAGAGGACAGGAACTTGCAGCTCAGCAGCCAACTCCTGATAGACGTCTTCCACGGTATAGCCGTCGACCGCCTGATTCGCTGGACTGCGCCCAAACATGATCCCCGCACAATGATCGAACCATCCGGCCAGCTTCATCTGTACCAATGATCTGCGCAGATCGGTCGTAGAAAGCTCACAGTTTTCCAAATACCAGATGATCGCTTCATTCCCGATCTGTTCTTTTTGAAACGTTTGCACGTCCCCATACGGTGTGCCGATCACATGCCGAATGGTATCGATACAGCCGCCAAGTAGCCGGCCCTGCATGTTTACGTGGGGAGTAGTCTCTGTAGTTTTCCATACAGTCGGTTCTGTCAGGTGAAAGATATGCGGCGAAGGATTCGTATGCTGCCATTCCTTTTGATACATCGGGGAAGAGTACTGCAACACAGATTCGCCCTCTTTCGTTGACAGAACCGTTTCCCACATGGAGGTCGTCTCATCCATATCTGCTCCACGCAAATCCACCAGATTCGTCCCATGGGCCGTAGCCATCCCCTTTTTTAATGTAATCGCGAGCAACAGCACACTCACATCTGAATAGCCTAACACCCATTTTGGTTGCATGGACTGAAAATCAAGCTTGTCTAAAATCTCAATCAGCAGCTCGCCACCCCAGGGAGGGATGATGATATCGACGTCTTCCTCTTGCATCAGGGAGTTCAATTCGGCTGCGCGTTTTGTGGCAGGAGCTGACTTGGCTTTTTCCTGTGTCCAGACTGTATCTTTGCAAACGATGGAATACCCCCTGCTCTCCATACGACTGCATGCCAGCCTGATTAGTTCATGCAAATACACTGGTACACCAGATGATGGCGCAGTTACCCCTATAGTAGCGCCCTTTTTTAACGATGGATACGTGATCATGCTTCTCCCTCCCGCTCGCTCTCTATGATTTTGGATAATCATACCACATACCACCAAAGTATCTTCCAGGCTCTCATCACTACGACTACTTTTCTTAGACAAAAAAAAGACGACCTATGGCCGTCATCAAGTTATATAAAACGGGAGGGAAGTAGAGGAGTTCAAACGAACGTGTTTCGAGTTCGTGAATGATTACTTCTTGCTGGCGTCAGTCGTTGCAGCCTGTCCAGTGGAACCGCTGTTGTCAGTTCCCGCAGCACCAGGCGATCCAGTGCTGGTACCTGCATCAGAATTGGCATCTGTCGCAGGTGCTTCCGTAGACGAACCTTTGTCCGCAGAGGCATCCGTTGTAGACTGATCTTGCGAAACCGAGCTATCGGTCGATTGTCCGCTATCAGTAGTGGAGGACCCCGGAGCGGTTTCGCTTGTCGTGCCCTCTGATTGTGTCGCCGGTTCAGGTGTTCCTGTTGTGTCAGAGCAGGCAACCAAGCTGCCAGACAGGAGTAATGCGACAGTGGCAATGGAGAACCATTTTTTGTTCATGTTCATTCCCCTTTCATTCCTTGGCTTCGTGACCTTCTCGCTGTCACACCTATATCGTAACGGACAAAGATAACCATTCTGTAAGGAAAGTGGGAAAAAACGATGATCAAAATATGAAAAAAGTATGACCATGATCATTTGGAGTGGATCATGCTTTAGTTCTCCGGCTTAATCCTTGGAAGCCATATCGTAAAAGTACTGCCTTTCCCAGGCGTGCTCTCTACTCTACATTTGCCATCATGCAGTTCTACCAGCTCTTTTACAATGGCGAGTCCAAGTCCTGTCCCTTTATTGTTCTTGGAACGTCCCCGATCCACTTTGAAAAAACGTTCCCAGATGCGATCCAGGTCATCTGCGGCAATCCCCATCCCTGTATCGATCACTTGAATCTGTACGTATTCCTCTTCCAGCGAAGCACGCATGCGAATTTCACCTGTAGTCGTAAACTTGAGCGCATTCTTCACCAGATTTTTCAGAATTTGCGCGATCCGGTCCTTGTCAGCATAAATTCGCGGAAGCTCGTCCTCTACCTCTACTCCCATGCGAAGCCCTTTTTCCTCTGCTTCTTGATGGAAGGAAAAAGCAACCCGATTCATGACATCTGCCACATCGACAGGGAATTTGGCCAGATTTACTTCGTTGTTCTCCAGCTTCATCAAGTCCATCAGGTCATCCACCAAGCGATTCACTTGCATCGTTTCGGTGTACATCACAGCGTAATACTTCTGTCGAGCCTCTTCTTCTTCTACCAAGCCGTCTTGCAACGCCTCGAGAAAACCTTGGATCGCGGTGAGAGGCGTCCGCAATTCATGGGAGACATTCGCCAAAAAATCATTGCGCACTTGCTCCAGATGATGACGCTCCTGCTCTACCTTTTCCAGCTTCTGTGCCATTGTATTGATCGTTTGCGCCAAGTCGCTGATCTCGTCAGACGTATCGACCTGAACGCGCTCTGCATAATTCCCGCGACCAATTTCAGCCGCTGTTCTCTCAATGGTTCGCAATGGGCGGGAGATTGACCATGACAAATACGAAACCATGATCGTAGAAAGAAGCACCCCAAACAATGTCGCCCACAGAATCGACTCGCGCATTTGACCAAAGGTTTTCTCAATTCCTTCAATCGGCGCATGCAAAATAATTCCGCCATAAACGTTTTCGCCCTCGCCCCACGGGACGGAGACCGACAGCATCGGGTCATCCAGACCTTCGATTTGCAGCTCGGTTACCGCGCTTTTTCCGTGAAGCACGTTACCCGCGATGGAAACTGCCACGGACTTGCCCGTAAGCATCTCATCCTTCATCGAAGTCGCGACGATTTTTCCTTTCGAATCAAATAACCAGATGCGGGTATCAAATGACTCGTCCAGCATCGCCAGCTTGTCCAAGAGCTGTTTGTTTACTTCATTACTGTTATGGATAGCGGCATTCACTTTTTTCGCCATCCGCAAAAGCTCTTCTTCCTTGGCATTGTAGATGTACTCCTTCGTAAAAAAGGAGAGAACGATACCGGTAATCCCCAGCCCCACCAAAACGGTAGCCAAAAAGCTGACCAGCAGTCTGCGATAGATACTTTTCGACATGCCTAGCATCAGTTATCCACCCCAAACTTATAGCCGATCCCCCAAACTGTTTGAATGCATTCATAAGGGAGCTTATCTAAACGCTGTCTGATCTTTTTAATATGAACATCGATCGTTCGAACATCGCCAAAATAATCGAAGCCCCACACTTGTTCCAGCAATTGCTCCCGTGACCATACACTTCCCGGAGATTTGACAAGTTGAACTAGCAGATCAAACTCCTTCGGGCGAAAGCTCACTTTTTCCCCGGCAACGATTACTTCTCGTTTATCCAGGTCAATCGTCAATTGATCAAAAGTAAAGGTCCGAAGCACTGCCTCATCTTCTACTCTTGGCTTTGGCTGCAATCTGCGCATAATCGCGCGGATACGAGCAACGATCTCACGTGGACTAAACGGCTTCGTTACGTAATCATCCGCTCCGAGCTCCAAGCCGAGTACACGATCAAACTCCTCATCCTTTGCCGTCAGCATAATAATCGGCGTATCCCACTTCTTGCGGATTTCCCGACATGCTTCAAAGCCGTCCACTTGTGGCATCATGACATCGAGAATGACCACATCCGGCTGTTCCTTTTCCATCATCTCAAGAGCTTCTCTTCCATCTGTTGCTGAGATGAGCTCGATTTGTTGTTTTTCAAAATAAAGGCGAATAATTTCGCGTACGTTTGGATCGTCATCGGCAACCAAGACTTTCATCGTGGACATAGCCAATAACCTCCCTTCTTTCAAAACGACATAAAATGAAACATGTCGTTCAGACAATTTACGTTTTTCCATGGTAACATAGATCACCCGTATTGTGGACGGATAGAAGTCCTATGCAGCTGGTAAAAGCAGGACAAGAATTGTTTGCGACATGAAAAAAGCGAGTAGACCTAAAGCCCACTCGCTCTTTATTCTTTACTTCGTTTCTCTTACAATCGGAACACTGCGTGTGAGGCTAGCCCACAACAACCCTAACAGTGCGCCTGCAAAAGCTGGCACCAGCCAACCAATTCCTACTTTGTACAGTGGCAATTGTTCCAAGAATGGCGTCAGAGAGTCGATAGACAATCCAAGCTGAGATGCTCCATCCAACAGACTGATGACAGCCGTTGCCGTGATCGCGCCTACGTATACAGCACGATGTCCATTGAACATCCGATCACAAAACGTCAGCAGCATCAGCACAATCGCCAGCGGATAAATCGCCATCAAGACAGGCACTGAGAAGGTAATCAGCTGCGTCAAGCCTACGTTTGCTACCGCAGCACTGAACGCACACAGGATCACAGCCATTTTCTTGTAGGAAATGCTAGGAATACGACTCGAGAAAAATTGACTGCACGCTGTGACGAGCCCAACAGAAGTGGTGAGGCAAGCAAGCGTAACAGCTGCTCCCAGCAGGAGTGAGCCTAATGGACCGAACAGTTGCAGCACAACCCCAGTTAAGATCTGACCGCCGTTTGCCGATTTCGCAATCGAAACACTCGTCGCTCCCAGATAGCTGAGGGCAAGGTATACGAGTCCGAGACCCGTAGCGGCGAGGATTCCGGCTTTGATCGTGGACCACATCACTTTTTTGCGATCGATGATACCTCTATCCTGAACAGCCGATGTTACTACCAGACCAAATACCATCGCAGCCAACGCATCTAGCGTCAGATAGCCTTCGATAAATCCTTTGAAAAATGCTGTATCCTGATAGGCGCCTGTCGGCTGTCCTACCTCACCCAAAGGCGAAATGAGTGATTTGACAAACATCAGACCAATAATGATCAAAAGAGCAGGTGTTAAGATTTTACCGATTCGATCCACCAGCTTGCTCGGGTTCAGACTCAACCAGAAGGTGATGGCAAAATAGACGATCGTGGTCACAAAAAGCGGTACCCAACTGCCTTTCATGGATTCAGGCAAATACGGCAACACGCCCATCTCAAAGGTTACTGTACCTGTCCGCGGAATCGCCATGAATGGACCAATCGACAGATACACAATAAAGGTGAACACAACTGCAAACATTGGATGGACTCTTGACGCCATCGTCTGCAAATTACCACCAGCCAAGCCTACCGCAATGATTCCCAGTAAAGGCAGACCTACACCAGTAATCAAAAAGCCAGCCATCGCGACCCAAACATTATCTCCTGCAGCTTGTCCTAGAGCTGGCGGAAAAATCATGTTCCCTGCTCCAAAGAATAGGGCAAACAGCATCAAACCAATTGTAATTGTTTCTTTCGTTGAAAGTTCTTTCATATGAATCCTCTCAATATTGTTTAATAAAATAAAATTTTCATTAGTATAACTTAAAATTAACTCATTATTCAACCTTTAATTTTTTAAAATTATTGAACTTTTGTTAAAAATGAAAGTTTTTACAGGTCAAATACCTCTTTTCTCTTGATCGCCCCCACTGCTTCCCATACGTAGAGACAATAGATACTACGCCATGGAGCCCACTTTTCCCCTATCTTGCGAATATCGTTTTCATTTGGCTTCGAATTCATTCCATAGAGGTGAACAATTCCATTTCGCAAACCGATATCAGCAGCCGGCAACAAGTCTGGACGCCCCATCCCAAACATGAGAAGGCACTCTACTGTCCACCGTCCAATTCCTCGCAGCGAAGTGAGGTACGTAATGATTTCCTCGTCACCCATTGTCCATAGTCTTTCCAAATCTATCGTTTCATTCACAATGGCACGGGCGAAATCGATAATATACTCTGCTTTTCGCTGACTAAATTGCAGTGTACGCAAATCCTCTACAGTCAATCTCGCTACCGCGTCAGGAGTCGGAAAAGCGATGAGGCCCTCGCCGTTTGGGTTTTCTACTGGGTCACCTGCCAGTGTCACCAGCCTTTCGGTCAAATTGGCTGCAAAGGTCAGATTGATCTGCTGCCCGATAATGGTCTTGACCATACACTGAAATAAATCTGCATCCAGCATAAGACGAAGACCACGAAACCGCTCGGTCAGAATGGCGAGTTCCTTTTCCGCCCTCATTTGCTCGTAAATAACGGATAGATCCAAATCGGCACTAAAAGTACGGCGGATCATTTTTTCTAGCAGCTGCTGGTCTGTCGTGGACAAAATCGCCTGTGTCTCGTAGTGCAATACGGGTTCTTCCAAGCTACCCACAAATTGCATATGGACCAGAACAGGCCGTAAGCCAATACGAAAGACGCGCTCTAGGCTATTTTTTTCTTTATTCACACGTATCTGCGTATCTGGATGTGTCTCAAGACGCCGAAGCAACCGGTCAAAAGAATACGGGGGAGTAAGCGGAATAATCGAACAATTCACAAGACTCTCACCTTTCCAGATAAAATAAAAACCTCCGGAGAATCCTCCGAAGGTGTCAAGTATACTTTGCAAAACTTATTTCGTAAACATCCCTTTGAGAACAAATTTTACGTTTGCCGGACTTTCTGCCAAACGGCGCATGAAATATCCGTACCAGTCGTTTCCATACGGTACATAAACACGCATTTTATAGCCTTCGCGAGCCAAGTCAATTTGGGACTGCGTACGAATGCCATACAGCATTTGAAATTCAAACTGTGTGCGCGGGATGTTGTGTTCCTTTTCCAGCTTTTTCACAAAATCAATAATGTTGTCATCATGGGTTGCTACAGCAGCATACCCGCCGTTCAACAGATGCTGCTTGATGATTTTCTTGTAGTTCTCATCTACATCTGGCTTGTTCGGGTAAGCGACTTCAGGAGACTCCTTGTAAGCTCCTTTTACGAGACGGAAGTTCACTTTTTTGTCCTTCAGGCTGTCGATATCATCCGCTGCTTTGTAGAGATACGCCTGAATAACGGTTCCTACGTTGTCGTACTCTTGCAGTAATTCGTTCAGAATCTCCATGGTCACGTGATTGTGTGCATAGTCCTCCATGTCGATACGAACGAAAATGTTTCCGTTTTTCTTAGCCGAATCCAAAATGCGTCTCATGTTGTTCATGCAGAGCTCACGACTGATGTCCAGGCCAAGCGAAGTCATTTTCAACGAGAGATTGCAATCGACACCGGATTGGTGGATCGCTTCCAGCGTTTTGATGCAATAGTCAGCAGACTCGTTTGCTTCCTCTACACTGAACACGAATTCGCCCAGATGATCCAGCGTGCACACGAGACCTTGCTGATTCAGCTTACGTACGGCGCTAATTGCCTCCGCAATGGTTTGACCGGATACAAAGCGACTCGCTCCAAAGCGCAGACCCCACTTTTTCGCGGCAGAATTTAAGGTTTTGTTTTTAGATAAAAATAGAAAGAAATCCTTCATAGCTTGTTCCATCGTTGACTGTCTCCTCCTCAACGTACTCTGTCCACTTCTACTAGCATGAATCATGCCAACTTATTCTCGTAAGCGCTATCGTGATGTCTCTACGACACTTTCAACACATATGTACATTGCGTGTTTATTCTTGTACACTTTTGATTAGATGTACAACAGGGACGATCCCTTTTCCTGTTAGTTTGGATAAGAGGTGACAATTTGAAACCGTTATTTTCGTTGGACAGTACACTCTCTTTCTTTGCGATTCCGATTCCACCTGATATGGTCAAAATACGCGCAGGTGAAACCCTAGGTGAATGGGTTGATAAAGAACAAAAAGGCAGAGTCGTCATCGTTTCTCCTACAACTACGCTCGAACAATCCATCAGCCACATTCTCGCTGGCCCAGGCGTTTCCGATCTGCCTACACTCGTCATCGTGGATGAACAAGGGACTCCGACGGGAATGGTTGAGCCATACCAGCTCATGACTGCCTTTGTCGTGTTGACCCAAAACCAGTCTGCCCTGCTCAGTACCTTGATGGGTACGATGAGTGAGGCCGTCACTATCGTGGACTCCCGCAACGTTGTCCAACACTGGAATCGGGCAGCAGAAACCATTTATGAAATCGATCGCGAGCAAGTCGTCGGAACTTCTCTCGATGAGCACTTCGCCAGTGAATCGATCCGCCTGCTCGATGCCCTGCGTCAAGGGACATCTGTTCAACGTGTCTATCACATTCCTCGTCCTGATAGTCATGTACTCATTAATGCGGCACCGATTCGCCGCGAGGGTGAAATTATCGGCGCGATTTCCATTGAACAGGATATTACTGAGCTGGTTCGTCTCAATGAAGAATTAGCACATACGACGGCCCATCTCCACAATTTACAGCAAGAGATGAGTCGGTTTCAGGCAGCAGACGATCCTTTTTATGCAATCAAAGGGCATTCCGCCTCGATACAATCCGCTATTGGTTCCGCAAAAAAAGTGGCGCAGACGGATGCGACTGTACTCATTTATGGAGAAAGCGGCGTCGGGAAGGAACTGTTTGCCAAAGCGATTCATCAGGCAAGTCGCCGACATGAGAAGCCTTTTATCGCGATCAACTGCGGTGCCATTCCTGCTGCGCTGTTCGAAAGTGAGCTGTTTGGCTATCAGGGCGGTGCTTTTACTGGAGCCGAGAAAAAAGGCAAGCCTGGCAAGCTGGAGCTGGCGCATGGCGGGACGCTTTTCCTCGATGAAATTGGGGAGCTGCCGCTAGAGTTGCAGGTCAAGCTGCTTCGTGCCTTACAGGAACGGCAGTTTTACCGCGTAGGCGGAACAGAGCCGATCACCGTTAACACACGGATCGTAGCAGCGACAAACAGACAGCTGGAGCAAATGGTTGCAGACGGTCGTTTTCGCGAGGATTTGTATTATCGGCTGAACGTCTTTTCTCTGGAAATCCCGCCGCTGCGTGAACGACGCGAAGATTTGCCAGAGCTCGTGCAAATTTTCATTCATGAGTATTCCGTGGCCCATGACCACTCCGTACCACGCATCTCTCCCGAGGTCATGCAAGCGTTGTTCGAGTACAATTGGCCTGGGAACATCCGACAGCTTCGCAACGTCATCGAACGTCTGTCGATCCTGCAAGAAAACGGTGTTATATTGCCTGAGCATCTGCCGACTGTCATTCGCAGCCACGCAGAACCCACCCAAGTTTCTGTGCACACACCGATTGGGGGAACGTATGCGCCGCCGACTCCGACGCCGCCGTCAATCCTACGTCCGTCGATTGCGTACACTGCTCCACCTGTGAACGAAAAAGAGCGCATTCTGGCAGCATTGGAGCGCACGTATGGCAACAAAAAGGCAGCAGCCGAGCTGCTCGGCGTATCTCGCGGAACCCTTTACAATAAAATGAAGAAGTTCAATATAAACGAGGAGTCTTTCAAATGGGATTGATCACATGGTCGGATGATAATACGTATCAAATCCATTATGCCGGGGAAACGATTGTCCTTTTGCCGAAGGAATACGCCTTGTTTCAATTTCTGTACACGTGGAAAAATCGGTCCTTTTCAAGGAGTGATTTGCTGGATCGCGTCTGGCCGCTGGAAGAGCCTACTGACCGTACTGTCGACGATCACATTTACCGCTTGCGGAAAAAATTACAAAAGTGGTCGCATCTGCTCACGATTGATACGGTCCGAGGAGTCGGCTATCGGCTTACGCTAAAAGAGCAGAAATCACCTAGTCCAACGATATTGAACAGCAATTTCTCAGAAACCATCAATAAAATGCTGAGCACCTATCACGGTATGGGAATGGGGGCCGCGTTGCAGACCCTTTATACTCATCAGAAGGTACTGGGCATTCAGATGGACCCATTTTACGCTACCTTTTTGCGATTTGTTGTCGGTGACTTCAACTGGTTTGTAGAGGATAAAGCTACACCCATTTCCGACAAGCTGTTTTATATGTTCCATTTGTACCATATGACGGAACTTGACTCGCAAAAAACAGTAGAAATTTTACAATGGGCTCTGGAAAACGCGAAAAGTATGCCTGAAAATTATCAGGATGAGCTACAAATCACCGCAATCAGTGTCTACGCCCAAGCCAAAGAGTGGGAGCGAGCCAAAAAACAGCTGATACCTGCTAGAGAGGTTGTCGACCGAGTCAATTCACCCGGCTTTCGACTCTTTTTTCAAGCAGTAGAGGCCCTCCTGTATCTACTCATGGGTGAGAGTGACGAAGCTGAGAAAGTCATTCAACGCTCTGAGGAAATCTTGCAAGAACTCCCTATGCAGCGTGAGCTCGGCAGCTTTACCATTGCGCGCGGCCTTTGTCTGTACCATCGACAGGAGATTGCCAAGGCGCGCCGATTGGTCGATGAAGGTCTGGAAGTAGTACGAAGTACTAAGTTTGTCCCCCATCTGATTTATGGCGTACAAATGATCTTGTTGTTCTTAAAAAACTTCGGCTATGATGCAGAATGGGAGCGCAAATACCAGAAAATGTGGGCGGAATTATCCGAAGAGTACCAGTTTGACTACTTGCAGAAAAAGATTCGTGCCATCATCCCATCGACTATCTGATATTCCTCTGACAAATCCCTTTTATCATCGAGTTAACAGATCGATGGAGGGATTTTTTTGTTAAAGGAAAATAGAACGTTTCGCACACTGTTCATCTCTTACGGACTGTCTACGCTTGGCGATTGGTTTGATTTTATTGCGGTATCCATCCTATTAGGATTTGTGTGGAAGGTTGATCCGATGACCATGGCTCTCCTGCCGGTTGCCTATGCGGCTCCAAGCATTTTGCTCGGGCAGTTTGCCGGGGTGCTTGCAGACCGCGTGAACAAGGTACGTATGATCATGACCATGAATATCATTCAGGCTGCTCTCACTCTGCTCCTGCTTGCCATGCCTACTCCACTCTGGTTCCTGGTGGTCATTGCCCTGCGTTCAGGTGCCTCTGTCTTCAATGATCCAGCGCAACAGACCTTGACGCGTCAAATCGTACCTGAGAATCAATTGTTACAAGCCTCTGCTTTGAATGGAGCCGTATATCAGATGGGGAAATTGATTGGTCCACTTGCCGGAGGATTGGTAGCGGCCGTTTTTGCACCTGCCATTTGTCTGATGATTAATGCTTCGACCTTCCTTCTCTCTACTGGATTTCTGTTCATGATTCGGAAAGTGGAGAATACGTTGTCTCGTACATCCGTAGAAGAGCAGCCTCTCCCTTACCGTCAAGCATGGCAAGAGGGATGGCGGATCTTTTTGCAAAACCGTGTCCTGTTGTTCAGCACGATCTTCGCAACCGTTACCTCGTTGGCGATTCAATTGGCGGATACACAGTTTCCCGTGATCTTCCGCGAGAAGCTGCCCGACAATCCGGAAATGCTCGGGTTTACAGTCAGTGTCATTGGATTAGGCGCACTTGTTACTGTCACCTGGCTACATCGTTTAAAAGAGATGCGTTCCTACGGGTGGGTGCTGGGCGGTGGCGTATTGCTCATCGGAATTAGCTTTTCGTGGATTGGATTTTTCCAGGCTGGTGCTGGCATGTATTGGCTGCTGATTCCCGCTTTATTGGCAGGAATCGGAACAGGTCTGACTTCGGTCGGCGCCAATTATCTGGTACAAAAAGAAAGCCCCCCGCAAGCACTGGGCCGTGTGAGGGGAATTATCGATTCATTGACGAGCGCTACTTTCATTATTGCTCCGTTGCTCGGTGGCGTCATTATGACCATCTGGGGTCCAAACACTGCTTTTTTATGGGTCGGAATGTTAATCGCTACGATTGGTGGAGGCGCTGTTCTCTTACAACAATGGATTTGGGGGAAACGAACAAAAGACGTGGCTGTTGCTACCGCTACGGCTGGATCGGAACGAGTCGGATAATTTTATCGTCCCCTTCTCTCGGATTTCCACGACCATCGCGGTTGTTGGTCAACAAATAGAGTGCGCCGTCTTTTCCTTCGACCACATCGCGCAATCGTCCGAACTCGTCTTGGAACAAAGTAGCAGCCTCCAATACCGTATCAGGTCGAGTAGCGTCTAAGCTAATTTTCTGAAGCTGCGTACCCCTGAGGTTCGCTACGAGCAGTTGTCCTTTCCACGGCCCTTTGGATACAAACGTCATGCCAGAAGGAGCCCATGTCGTATCACCGCTTTGCAGGAGGGGGGTTTTCATCCCCTCTTTTTGCTGTTCACCAGAAATGACCGGCCAGCCGTAATTTGCGCCTGGCTCGATCCGATTAATCTCATCATGTGCAGTCTGGCCGTGCTCCGAGCTGTAGAGTATTCCTGTATCCGGATGCCATGCGATGCCTTGCGGATTACGATGTCCATAGCTGTATACAGGTGAGCCAGAAAAAGGATTGTCGGCAGGAATGGTTCCATCCAGATTGATGCGCAAAATTTTTCCGGCGAGACTTGCCCGATCTTGCGCAATCATCGGCTCATGCGCATCGCCTGTCGTAATATAAAGACGCTGATCCGGACCGATTTTAATCCGTCCTCCGTTGTGGATCGAGCTTCCCGGGATTTTATCGAGGAGTACCTTGTCAATCTGTGCTGCATGATTTGCTTCTCGCAGTCGCAGAACACGATTGAAAATAGCCTCTCCCTCTTTGTATGTATGGTAAACGTACAAGTAGTGGTTATTCGCAAAATCAGGATCGAGCACAAGGCCCAACAGCCCGCCCTCTCCCTCGCTGATGAACGGGGCAGGGAATGAGATGAGCGGATCCGGCAACAGCTTGCCTGACTGGATCACTCGCACTCTTCCTGGTCGCTCTGTGAAAAAGATTCGACCATCCGAGGCTATATCCATCGCCCACGGCACAGCCAACTGATCAGCCACTACCTCCATCCGATATGGAAGAGTCTGTTGAGCTGGCTGCGACTCAGGAGCGGGATTCGCCTCACAGGCCACAACCGGCATACTCAAGATCAAGGTAAGAACACACACCATCCATTTTTTCCACATCTCACGTTTTCCTCCCTGTGCGATTTTCCAGTAGGAACCAGGAAGCATTTAGACAAAGCTTCGCGAATGTACGCTTATGATCCTTTTTTCACTGCGAAAAAATCTGTTTTGGATGTCCTCCAGCAGTTGTGCCGGGACCGAAGCCCGGTGACATGTTTTCCAGTCGCCTATATCCTCTCTTCGTTCGGGCGGTCTCCTTCCAAACATATCACCGTGCTTCCACAACTGAGGTGGGCGTCCAGCTTTTTTAGAACGTTTGTGTAGTTAATCAGAGAAGTCTTTCCGTTTTTCTTTATCTTTTTTTCCTCTTTTATGCCTTTAAAATGTTGACTGAAGCCGCGTAGGAAGAAGCGGATTTCCAGTCCAAGCGCCTCTGGAGCCCAACCCAGCGAAGGAATGAATGTCGGGGGTTTTCAGCTTCACTTATGATATACTCCCTTGAAACTTCAACGTTTGAAGCGCTCCCGACATTCATTCCGTAGCGGACAGCCCCCGCCTCCCGGCAGGGCGTAGGTTGAAGCGTAGACTGGAAATCCGCTTCTTCCCCCCACTACAGCCCCTCCTAATCTACCCCGGAAAAAAGACAAAAAAAAATTGGTCCCCATTGAACCAATTCACGAAAAGACCTACTCGATATTCACTTGTCTTCGTTCCTCGATTTGTCGATGCAAAATGTACTTTCGCAAATTGTGAAAGTGACGTGCATTGATTCCTTTGATCGTACAGCCGTAAAAATAGTTCGGACCTTCTATTCGTTCATGAATGATAACCAGGTCAGTTTTCACTACCCCATCCGGGCGATTGCGACCATGCAATTCAAAGGAAAAAACAATTTGCTGATCCGCAGGAATATGTTTGTCTGAGCGGAATGCCAAGCCTCCCAGGCTCAAATTCACCAAGTACACCATTTGGCTATAAACGGAAAAAAATGAGTCTGGCTCCTGCGTCGGATACTGGATCCAGCCCTTAACCTCCATGTCGAAACGGGGATAGCGTCTGCGCTGTTCCCGAAATTCAGTAGCTGTTGGAGAGTGGAACAAAAACAAGCGATTTTTGTCTTTAGCCACGACTACGGCTTCAAACGTATTGATCGTTTCATAATCAGCCGTCAATAGACAAGGGATCTGATCCCCTACAGTGACATCCAATGGGCTGGGAAATACGGCTTCGATCAAGTCTCCTTCTTCATAGGTAACATGACCTTCTATCACTCGATTCCCTTTTCTAATTTGTATTATGCTTTCCATCTGCGTTCTCCACCACTTCGCACAATTATATTACCGGGATTTCCGAAATCTTTACCTGGATGCTTTTCGCGGAAAATAAGGTATAATGGGAACATTGACAGATAGGAGGTTACAGACCGATGAATCGTTATCAATTGGTAACACTGGCTTTGGCATTTTTGGTAACCGCCTGTCTCATCGGAGTTGGCATTGCCATTGGGGAAAAAAGCCCCCTCGGTATCCTTGGCTGTATCGTTGTTGCCTTCTCGTTGATGGGATTTGGCTTTTCGTACAAGCGCAAGCATATGCGCTAACCTCTTCTCCGTTATCGCCGTACAAGTAAACTGTTCACATAAAACAGGACAGAGGGCAAGCCCTTTGCCTGCTTCAGTAGTTGTCTAGCGATAGTATAAATGTGTGGCTGGCTCCGATTCACCTTGCGATCCGCGAGATAAAACGCGACTAGCCCGTCCACGATCATACGGTGAAATGCAGGATTTGGCAAGCGTTTAACGCTTGCCTTTGCTTGTTCTATGAAAAGCTTCAAGCGTTCAGTCGCTATCCGTTCTGAATCGTAATAGCTCACAAAGTTTAAATCTCCACCCATTTTATCTTCTTCCAGGTCAATTAAATAGTCTAATAAAATATGTAACCCGCACAGCCATGGAAAGTAAGCTTCACTTACCATTTGAATTTGCTCTTCCCCTACATCTGGATCAGTCGACAAGCAAAAAAGAGCGAATATCCCGATGGTCGAGCCTGTGACAGCCGCAAATTCTTGCCAGTACAAATCATGATAGCGTTCCTTATACTGATCCCACCACGTCAACAAGTGATCCTCGCGCAAATGGGGAGCAATGTGCTTGTATACTTGCAAATCACTATACAAACAAGAAAACTCGAGTATCTTTGCCTGGATTTTTTCATAGGCTGGCAATTGTGCGACATGTTGTTGACAGGTCTGAACCAGCCCAGCCAAAAAGCCGCCGTCATCCTTATCCACGCGGTACAAATAATAGTCGCGTAATGGCGCGCCTGGTGTCAGTGCATCCTGCATCGACACGTGAAGCTGACGGAAGTCTTGCGGGTCTAATGACGTGCTGCGATCACACAGATTATCCAAGTAGTCACTGATCGTTTGGTAGGCGACAATCAGCGGGACAATTGTCTCTACATGCGGGATGACCTGTGCAGCATAAACACATCCCCCTTGGCAGTGAAACTTTTTGGAGTTCATGCTGTCTTGTGCCTGTTTTCTCAGCTCGGGATTGGGAATCGCCTGTGCTCTTTTGTACCAGGCCGCAAACTCTCGCTCCAGAACAGGTTGCACATGACGATAGACTCGGTAAAGTAGCTGCCATGGATTACGTAGTTCGCTCACTTACTTCCCTCCCAAAACAAATGTAAAACGGAGGCATTCCCAAGCTTTTATCAGCTTACATCGAAGCCCTCGCTCATGACCAATAGAAATATCTTATCACATTTGGATGCCCACTCCAAAAATCAGCCCTGAAATACACCAATTCGTCTTTTTGACTCCATATAGAGTACAAAAATAAACTTTTTGGTATTGATACGAGTAGAAGAGATCGTCATTTCCATCTGATTCTCCAGCTCCAACATGCGTTTTCGCACCTCGGTAAAATCAAAGAATGTGGTCGCGTAGCTCTCGAATTTGGGATTACTGTAATCAGTCAGCCCAAGGGAAGCCAGATGGGTTAATGCCTGATAAATGGCTCTGCGAACCCGTTGCTCAGCGGCCTTCGTTTCCTTTTGGATCAGGACAGTCACTCCCTTACCCAGCTTGCGGGCAGCAATCGCCCAAAAAATATCGCGTAAAGGTGGGAGATTCACTTCCCCATCCCTTTCCTTCTCCCAGTGATACAGCCACTCCATCATGTCGAGTAAATCTTTGCTGCCTTTTTCGCTAATCATCCCCAGTTCGGTTAAGAGAAACCGTGCGGAAGACAAGATCCCCTTTTCAGGATACGTTGTTTCTTTTGAAAGAGCTGCCGTCACGTTCATACTGCCGGACAAAACGGAAAGCGACCGCTGAATACCCTCGATGGATTGCTGCAGCAATATGCGTTCCCGTACCTTTTGCAGAACACTGATGACCTCCAGTCGATTCACCGGTTTGGTCACGTAGTATTCGATCCCTGTCGCATACGCCTCTGCGATTATCTCCTTCGTTTCGATTTGCGAGATCATGACAATCTTGCCTGTAAAACGCCTCAGTTGGCGCACTGTTTCAATGCCATCTCGATTCGGCATCAAAAGATCAATCAACAAGATGTCTACTTGCTTCCAATTCAAAAAATCGTGGTCAATCTGTAAACCATCCTCTGCTTCCCCACATACCTCTCCCAAATCAGCATCCTCTATGATCTGAGCGAGCATGAATCGAATCGCCGGATCGTCGTCCACGATGAAGTAGCGCATTAGGTCACCCTTTCTGAATCAGAGTTGCGATTGGCAGGCGAATGCAAAATTGTGTGGTTTGTCCGCACGAGGCCTCGGCTATATCAATCCTTCCTTGGAGATTGTCTGTCACTTCCTTTACGTATGAAAGTCCTATCCCCGTGGAAGGCCTGCCCGATACGTCGTATTTGGTCGTGAATCCAGGCATGAACAAGAGCTCCTTGTCCTCCACCACAATGCCTGGCCCATCATCGGTCACATCAAAATGAATCCACTCCTGACTCTCGTCAATGGAGGCAACGATCGAGACCATCCCCTGGTCACGGATTGCTTCAACACTGTTGCCGACCAGATTGTTGATGAGTGAGAGTGTCGTGTAAATGTGGCAAGCGAGATAGGGCACCTCCACATTCGTTTCAAACTGAATGTCCTTCTCCAACAGTCTCGCGTACTTTCGTTGCACCTGAACAATAATAGCAATCAATTCGCCCAGTGGCATATAATCTCGTTCGTTCTCGTCAGTAATCAGCTTGGAAAGGCCTGCATATATGCGTTGATTGTCCTTTTTCACTTCATGCACTTGTCCGGCAAGGGACAGTAGCCGCTTTGCATATCGCTTGCTCGTCCCATCCTTGTGCTCCACCTCGTTCATCTCGCGATACAACTCATAGCAGCTGCGCGTGATTTCCTCGACCTGATGCAATGTCTTTTTTAGATGAACAGATTCCTCGTACAAGTTGGAAATGAGCATCAACATCTGCTCGTTTCGATTGCGCTGTTGCTTTTCCATCCATTTCGCCTGACGCAGCTGAATCATATTGAAAAAACTAAGGACAAAAAAACTGCGTATCAAAGCAATGACGGCAATCGGCCCTACGACCTCCAGCTGAAAGACTCCCTCCCAGGACACAGCACGAAAGGACAGCTCTACCAAATTGGCAGCTATTTCTGAGACTGTCCCCAACAGTCCCACCCAAAGCGGTCGATGATGTAGTGTATTAACGCGCAAGAGCGAGAATAGACAAGCAAAGGTAGCGTAATAGCAAAAGGCGGGGAAATGCATCTGAAGAGAAGGCAGAAACGAAAAGACATCTCCATACAAGAAATCTAAGATTATTCTAAATAGAACAACAATTAATCCAGTTACTATCCCTGCCAAGAAAGAAGGACGCAGCCACAATAAAAAAAAGAAAAAAGCCGTTGTACCAAAGCTAATGCGGAAATCATCTTGAAACGGGTGGAATTTGAGCTCCCCGGCAATCGGGACAGCAATGAGCATAAGCAGCAGGATCGAAAGGGTCTCTCTCATACAATGTTGCCCGCACTTCCTGTTTATTTCTTAGTTTACTATATTTTTCTATAGATTTTTGTAGTTTTTTATAGACCTCCCCTTACAATGCCAAGGAAAGTTATATAAACAGAACATTTAGACTAGGGGGAATTATCTTGAAGAATCGTCATTTTCTTCTCTCGCTCACACTACTTCTGTCCATGTCGCTCATCACGGCATGTGGTGGTGGCAACTCTTCACAAGGAGGTGCAGGTGGAGGCGCCGATCCCTCCCAATTAATTATTGCAACAGGCGGTACAGGCGGCACTTATTTCCCACTCGGTGGCGGCATGGCTGACCATATAACGAAAAACGCTGGCCTCACTGCTACAGCACAAGCCACAGGCGCTTCAGCAGAAAACATTCGCCTCCTTCGTGATAAAAAGGCGGACATCGCCTTCACGCAAAATGACATTGCCGAGTATGCGTCAAAAGGAACGAACATGTTCCAGCAAGACGGTAAAATTGATTCCTTCCAAGCATTGGGCGCTCTCTACGATGAGACCATCCAAGTCGTCGTCTCTGCTGACAGCAATATTAAAAGCGTTGCCGATTTGAAAGATAAGCGCGTATCTGTAGGCGCTCCAGGAAGCGGCACTGAAGTGAACGCTCAGCAAATTTTAGAAGCATATGGCATGACCTTTGAAGACACCAAGCTCCAGCGCCTCTCCTTCGCTGACTCAGCCAAAGCCATTCAGGACGGCCAATTGGATGCTGCCTTCCAAACTGCTGGTACGCCTACCGCAGCAATCACGGAGCTGGCAGCAACAACTGGCGTAAAAATCATTCCTATTGATGCGGACAAAATCGATGCGATCATCGCCAAATACCCTTACTACGTAAAAACAACCGTCCCAGCCAATACGTACCAAACCGTTCCGGAAGAAGTGACCACCGTCTCCGTCAAATCAATGCTTTTGATTCGCTCCGATCTCAGTGAAGGCCTCGTGTACAAAGTAACAAAGGCGATCTTTGAGAACAGCGACAAGCTCGGTCACGCCAAAGCCAAAGAAATCAAGCTGGAGAACGTGAAGAACGGCGTCAGCATCCCTGTTCACCCGGGCGCCCAAAAGTACTTTGACGAAAAAGGCGTGAAGTAAAACCAGATGGTTTTTATCCAGGAAGTATCAAAGCAAAGAGGGCGGACGTTGTTCCGCCTTTTCTCCTTCTTTCTTCTCGTCATTGTCATTTATGTGGGCATCGCCACTCCGCTGATTCCCGCTCTGGTTATCCGGGATACTCAATCGAATCAGGTAGTTTGGCGTGCAAACATATACAATGAAGCAGCCTTTGGCATCCGCTGGACTCATTCCATTCATCGGTCGACAATCGAGGAGCAATACCGGATTGTAGATGGTCAAATTATTTTGTCAGAGATGAGCTTTCACGACTACGGTATCGGCATGGAAAATGAATTGGCTCCTGGCGAGGAGCTGATTCTGGCCGATGGACGATTCCACATTCGCAATATGCAGCGCTCTTTTCCTGCCCTGCGGCTTTTTATCGGGCAAGTACGGGCTAATCATACGTTGCTTTTCGCTGGACAGGATATTCCGTTGAGCTTGATCGACAAGCCAGGAGAAGCCATCACGATTCAGGCAGAAAAGCGATCCATTCTGAGCGAGTTAGGAGGTTACTAGATGAGTACAACAACGAATATGAACCAACTAGAGATGGATAAGCTGATCGCGCAATATGACAAGGAATCAGCCACACGCCAGCTCGCGGGTCCTATGAAGTGGATTTCTTTTGGTCTACTTGTCCTCTTCTCCCTGTACCAGTTATCCAGCACGCTTTTCTTCACGCTGCCTCCCCAGATTCATCGTCCGATCCACTTGGCCTTCGGACTGGCACTTGTCTATCTGTTATATGCAGGAACATCCAAAGGCAACCGTAACAAAATCGGAATCGTGAACATGATTCTCGCCTTGTTGGGTGTCTTCGTATCGCTGTATTGGGTCATTGACTACGAAGGACTCGTGACCCGAACAGGTAACTATACGACGATGGATATGGTGGTCGGCGGTATTGCCATCGCGCTCGTCCTAGAGGCTGCACGACGAGTCGTCGGAATTCCAATCGCTCTCATCGCCACTATTTTTCTTTTATACACCTACTTCGGACCTTACATGCCAGGCTTTTTGGAGCATCGCGGCAGTGATGTCGAGCGGATTATTGGGCACAGCTACTACACACTAGAGGGTATTCTCGGTACTCCGCTCGCCGTTTCCTCTACCTTCATCTTTTTGTTTGTGCTATTTGGCGCGTTTCTCGAAAAAACAGGGGTCGGTGAGTATTTTAACGATTTGTCGCTGGTCATTGCAGGCAGACGAATCGGTGGCCCTGCGAAGGTGGCCGTATTTTCCAGCGCCTTGCAAGGGACGATTAGCGGCAGCTCCGTTGCCAATGTCGTTACCTCCGGCGCCTTTACCATCCCGATGATGAAACGGCTCGGCTATCGTTCCGAATTTGCCGCGGCGGTGGAGGCCTCGTCCTCTACTGGTGGACAAATCATGCCGCCTGTCATGGGGGCTGCTGCCTTTTTGATGGCGGAATTCATCGGCGTTCCTTACTTGGAAATCGCCAAATCTGCAATCCTTCCTGCGATTTTATTTTTCGTGGGCATCTGGATTATGACGCACTTCGAAGCAAAGCGCCTCGGGTTACGCGGACTCTCCAAGGAAGAACTACCGAACAAAAAAGAAGTTTTGAAAAAAATGTACTTGCTCCTCCCCATCGTGATCATTATTACCGCTCTGATGATGAACATATCAGCCGAGCGCTCCGCGATTATCGGCATCATCTCCACCATTATCGTGGGCGCCTTCCGAAAAGAAACCCGCATGTCTATTGCTGATATTTTAGAAGCACTTGCCTCAGGTGCCAGAATGGCTCTCGGTGTCGTGGCCGCAACTGCGTGTGCCGGAATTATCGTCGGTACGATTACGTTGACTGGGATCGGATTGAAGCTGGCAAATGGCTTGATTGATTTGGCTGGCGGTCAGCTTTTCCTTACGCTGTTTTTCACGATGATCGCATCGCTTATCTTGGGCATGGGAACACCTACGACTGCGAACTACATCATCACTTCTACCATCGCTGCCCCGGCACTCATTCAATTGGGTGTACCAGCTATCGCTGCTCACATGTTTACATTCTACTTCGGAATCGTTGCAGACATCACGCCGCCAGTTGCGCTTGCTGCCTTTGCCGCATCAGGCATCGCCAAGTCAAAGCCGATCCGGACAGGTGTAGAATCCACGCGGCTATCAATCGCTGCTTTTATGGCTCCCTATATTTTCGTCATCTCACCAGCCTTGCTGCTGATTAATACCACCTTGCTCGAATCGATTTGGGTTATGCTGACTTCAACGCTTGGGATGATCGGGGTGGGAGCAGGGTTGATCGGCTATTGGATGTCCAAGCTAAACGTCTTGGAACGTATCCTCGCAGTTGCAGGTGGCGTGCTCGCGGTCATCCCTGGGATCGAAACGGATATCGCCGGTTTTATTTTGCTAGGGCTCGTTTTTTCCTTATCGTATTACAAAGCCCGTAAGCAAAAACAATCTGTGCAAACGACAATATAAGAAAACAAACAAAAACCCTCCCAAGCATTCATTTCCTGTTGCCAGGAAGCTCTCTTGCCTAGGAGGGTTTTCTTCTTTTATTCTTCTTGTTCGCTTCGAATCATTTTGGTCCAGCCGTCTACTTGCTCCACGCGGCGTTCCTTCATCAGCTTGCCGAGTGCCCGCTTGAAGCTGGACTTGCTCATTTGGAATTTTTCTCGGATGACATCCGCTTCTGTCGAATCGGTGTAAGGCATCGCCCCGTCACGATTGATCAAATAGCGCAGCAGCTTGTCCGCATCTTCGCCATACTGTACTTCCTTGCGTTCTTTCATAGAACCGTTCAGACGGCCATCCTCACGTACAAAGCTAATACGGCAGCGCACAGTTTGTCCGAGGCGCAGACGTCCTACCATTTCATCACGATGAATGAAAAGGATATGCTCGTCTTCCGTCAACAGGAATGCACCTGCTTGAATCACTTTGTAGACCGTACCCTCGACAGACTTGTTCTTCATACTCTGATCTGCCATTGCTGCGATCTTGACGATTTCGTTTTCAGTGACCGGCTTTGCCAAGAGTCTGCCGAGCTTGTCTTGCTTCAGCGCTACTAGCATTTGATCCTTGGGACGCGGCCATTCATCGCTATGCTTGGGCAGGTCATCGATGAACAAGAGCAGATCCTTGTTAATGCCGTTGTCAAGGAATACACCCATGCGCGGAGAGATGTCCACTACTTCCAGCCAGCCGTATTCACCCATGCCGACATGAGGCATGTCCATGGTCGCAGCCAGTCGGTTTTCGTGATCATGGTACAAAAACACTTCGACCTCATCATCGATATGTAAACGCTCGTGCGCTTCATTGGCATGGAGAAACACTTCATCTTTGCCATCGCGCAAAAAATAGCCGATTTCCGTTTTTCGCGCTACCGTCATGGTAAGCGTCATCCCTGCCTCCAAATTGCCGTTCTGAATGATTTGGGGCTCACGCTTTTCACGCATTTGTCTTTTGTACATATTTATTTTTTCCTCGCTCTCTACCATTGTGCACACTAACTATACCCATCCCCCGCAAGAAAATACCACAACTTTTTTCTAACAAAATAACGATGCGAAACGAAATAGGCAAGTCTTCCATTCACGGACATACATATGACAGTAAGACTGGCTTGGCCCTACTTTTCCAAGACTGGAGTGACTCTTGCCTATGCTGTTGTTGCTTGAACATATTTTTCTCGGCATTGTACAAGGTTTGACTGAATTTTTACCGATATCAAGCACGGGTCATCTCGTCCTATTTCGCAAAATGTTTGGCATGCAGGAGGTAGGCCTTTTATTTGACACGATGCTTCATTTCGGTACGCTAATCGCTGTCGTTATTGTCTTTTGGCCACAGGTTCGTTTTATCATCATGAATCCGATGAGCAAGCTGACAAAGCTATTGGTCGTAGGCACGATCCCTACCGCAGTGATCGGACTCGCCTTTGAAGATTATTTTGAAGAAATCTCCCAGACAGGCATTACGATCGGCTGGGAATTTCTTGCGACAGGCGCGATCCTCTGGGCAGTGGAGTCCATGCGCCGTGGAAATCGGAGATTCGAGGAAATCAACTACACGGACGCCCTCATCATCGGAACACTGCAAGGTGCAGCGATCCTACCTGCTATTTCCCGCTCAGGGCTGACGATTGCCGGTGCTCTCCTGCGCGGAATCGACCGTGCTGATGCTGCGCGCTTTTCGTTTTTAATATCCTTACCCGCGATTCTGGGTGCTTGTGTCTTGCAAACAGCCAAGCTCGTAGAAACACCGCTTGAAACAGCTTTATGGATCCCGATGCTCGTGGGCACCATGTTTGCCGGACTAGCTGGATATGTAGCCATTCGCTGGATGCTTACCATCATCAGTACAGGCTCGATGAAAGGCTTCGCTATCTACGTCTGGGTATTGGGTGGGTTAATTTTACTCATGCAGCTCTTGGGCTGGTAATGCGAAAAAAGCCGGCTGCTTGCTCGCCGGCTTTCATCTACTTTCTTCCTTGTCTGGATAACGGCTGGCAATTAATTTGCCTACCAATAAAATGATGCCATAAAACGCTGTTGCCAAAAGCGAAGTAGCCAGCCACGTCGCCGTCCCCAGCACCAGATAAAGTGCGGCATGAGCAACAAAGATACCTACCAGCCACACCATAATGTTCATTCGATTAAAAAACGTCATCAAACTACGCAATTACCTCGCACCTCCACCATTCCATTTACTACTGTTATAGCCGATGAAACGGTGTTTTATCCCCTTACCGCTCTCCAAGATCAGGATGAGGCACAATTACCGCAAAGCCTGCTTGCTCCAGAATTTCTGCCAGTACGAAAAGAGGCGTGTCGGCAACCTCTCTGTACATTTTCGGTGTATGCAGATGGATCGCATCAGGAAAGTCTTCACTTAAATGGGTTCGCAATTTTTTCCCGCTGTCATCTTCATCGGTAAATAGGTATACCTCATCTGCATCTGCTGCTTCTGTTTGGGCCAGCAACTTCTCCCCTTTTTCCAAGCTGTAGGAACCGTATGTACAAAGAATAGTGACAGGCTCAGCCAGCACCCGAAGCAAGCGTTCTTTGTCTGTCTTCCCCTCCACGATCATGACACACCCTGCCATCCGTTCCCATCCTCCTGACGCACGCACGTTTTTTTATAGTATACCTCAACTCTCACCTAGGAAAATGAGGATGACTACTCCCTTTCGAAACAAGACATCTTAAGAAAGCATCCATTATCGAACAGGGGGTTGTACCATGTCCAAATTCAAAAGTGCCAAAAACTTGAATCAAAAAGGCTTGGCTGTTGCAGGGCTTACCAGCAGTACAGTTGCGGATGATACGCATACTGAAGACAACCAAGGATCATCCTATCAGCATCAACACAACAACGAAAATAGGAAGAATCGAAAATAAAAGGAATGAAATGGTTGCCTGGATAGAGTTTCCTTAGTAAGATAGTTTTATGAATATTGAACAACTTGAACTAACCGAAAAGCGAATCAAGATTTTTAAAGCGTTGGCAGATGAGACAAGGCTAGCCATTTTAAAGACCTTGTATCATTCCGGCAACGAGCTAAATTGTACAGAAGTAGGCTTTACCTGCGACACCTCCAAGTCCAATGCCTCCTATCATTTCAAGACACTTCGAGAGGCAGGACTGATCAAAGTCAGAAAGGATGGACAAGCACGGTACATGAGCATATATAAAGAAACCTTCGATCAAATATTGCCTGGCTTTTTAGATACCTTGTGATTGGTATCCTTTTTTTGCTCATCAGTTCAAAAGTTATTTAACTATATAATTATAAAACAACGAGGAGAGATTTTTTATGGAACGCCTATTTTTGATGATCTTTTTCTTCACCATGTTTTTGATAGGTACGAATACATTTATCATTAGCCCACTGCTGCCAACCTTGCGAGAGTTATATCACGTATCCACTAACCAGGCAGCCTGGCTGATCGGAACGTATGCTCTCGGATTTGCTTTGACCGCTTTAGTCGCCGGTCCGCTATCCGATAATCGAAACAGGAAACATGTGATGGCATTCGGTATGCTCGGATTTGCACTTTCCACACTTGCATGCGCCTTTGCACCTAGTTTCGCCGCGATGCTCTTCTTTCGCTTTCTTGCCGGGACCTTCTCTGCCTTTATCGGTCCTCAAGTGTGGGCTGCCATTCCTGTTTTGTTTCCCCCTGCTCGTATCGGAAAAGCTATGGGGATTGTCATGGCAGGTCTTTCGGTTTCCCAAGTGATCGGTGTACCTATAGGCAGTTTTTTGTCCGCTTATCATTGGTCGTTTCCTTTTTTGGCTGTAGGAATTGCTTCTCTCGGAGCTTTTGTACTCATCATCCGAAAACTTCCCGATTTATTGCCTCCTACCGCCATAGCCGGACTTGGAACAAACAACGCCCGGGTGGCTATTTTTGCACGTTACATGGATCTGTTGCGACTGCCTCAAGCTTCACGCAGCTTTATCGGCTATTTCGTTTTCATGACGGGTGTCTATGCAGTCTTTTCATTCTATGGCGTATGGCTTTCCGATCAATATCAGCAATCCGTTACCCAAATTGGCTTGATCACTTTCGTTATCGGGCTTGGCAACACCGTTGGCAGCTTACTCAGCGGTTGGTTACTCGAGCGTTGGAAGACAAATACGATTTTGACCGTTGGGTTTCTGGGCAGCGCCCTGCTCTATCTTGTTTTGCCTTACATACCGGGAGTCGGCTTTTTGCAGGTTGTCCTCTTCTTCATGTACTGCTTCGGCGGTGTACTCGTGCCTGTCCTGATGGGGTACTTACAATCATTGTCCGACACCTCGCGCGGTACCATATCGAGCTTGGCCAACGCCTGTATGTACATCGGAACTTTCATTGCCTCTTCTTTTGCAGGCAATTTGTATTCTATTTTTGGATTCGCGGGGGTCAGCACCTTCGCCACCTTCACTTTTCTTATCGCCTATCTTCTCTTTGTTTTGAGGACGGGTAAATTAAATGTAACCTCTCAAGCTTGAGTTCTTTACTTTCCCTCTTCGCCTTGCTACGCTATGGTCACATTCATTTTACCGCAGTCAGCAGGACGGAGAGGGTCAACGTGGATTCATCCCCATCTTTATGGAAAAACAGTTCGTTCCTCAAGCTTTGGCTTGCGCAAATGACAGCAAGCATCGGTGATCATTGCTACAGCTTCGCATTACTCTGGTATTTGCTCCAAGCAACCAAATCGGGTACGGTGCTCAGCCTGCTCGCAATCCCGGAAATGGTGGCGGGTCTCATGTTTTACCTCGTCGGCGGAGTCATGGCTGATCGGTACAGCCCGCGCATGCTCATGGTGGGTGCGGATGTTGCTCGAATTCTTGTCGCGATCACGGTTGGCATCCTGGTCTACATGGGTGTGGAAGAGTTTGCTTTTTTTCTGGCAGCCCAATTCTTGTTGGGGTTGTTCTCCAGTCTGTTTCAGCCAGCGCGAACCGTTGCACTCAAATCAGTGGTTCCCCAAGAGCAGCTAGGGCGAGCAAATGCCATCATGGATACGACTTTCCGAACGATTCGGATTATTGCGCCAATGTCAATTGGACTGGTCGCTTCGATTATGCCGCTGTCTACTTTGTTTTTTGTGAACGCAGGCAGCTATTTAATTTCCGTCTTGTTCCTTTATGCCATCCGTATTTCGTTGACCGATCAACAACAAGTATCTCCTACGAAAATGACACCCAGGCAGTACGCCCGGGATATTGCCGCAGGTTTACAGGAGCTAAAACAAAATCGTGCTCTGTTCTTGATTCTTCTCTTTAGCAATATGGGCTTTCTCGTTTGGCAGGTCACTTACACGGTGGGCTTCCCATTCATGGCCGAACGCATGCAGCAAGGAAACGGAAGTACATTAGCTGTCTTGTTAGGCTTTTACGGGATCGGGAACTTGCTAGGAAGCCTGTACATGGCGCGATCGTTCTACACTCGCTATTTGTTTGTGATTATGATTGGTTGGGTGTTTCAGGCAGTCGGATTCCTGTTGCTTACGGCAGGAGGTACCGCTCACTGGATTGCCTTCCTCGGAGCAGCCGTGGCAGGGATCGGAGGACCGCTCATTGGTATCCCGACCGTGACTGCCATTCAAATCAAAGCATCCAGCAACAGTACAGGCAAAATTTTTGCGATCAACATGCTCATGTTCACTTTCTTTTGCACATTGTCCAGCAGCCTCGGTGCAATCTGGATGGGCAAATGGCCCGTCGAGCAGCTTTTCCTCGTTAGTGGACTATTCCTCGCTGTCATGAGCTTCGGAGGCTTTCTGATTGAAAAACGAAAACCAACGGAACAACACCAATCCGCATCTGCATAAGTAGCTTTTTTCATACCAAAAAGCCGTTTTTTCCTCCTTCAAGGAATCAACGGCTTTTTATTTCCCTACATTTCAACTGGCTGTTGTTGTGTCACACAATGAATCATCCCACCATGTTTATAAAGCTCTCTGACATCAATGCCAATCACTTCACGGTCAGGGTATAGCTTTTGGATGATCTCGTTTGCGATTTTGTCATTCGGATCATGATAATTCGGCACTAGGACAACGGTATTCCCAATATAGAAATTCACATAGGAGCCTTTGTATCCCAAGTCCTTTCCATTCTCTAAAATGACATTGTGCTTACTGATTGGTAAATTCACGTACTTATACGGCTTACCCAAGGCATTCTTCGCCTTCAGCAATGTTTGGATATCCTTATTCGAGACACCCCATTCCTCTAAATCCTCTTCCTTCATCGTAATAATCGTTGACTGATCATAAAATTTGGCAAAACCATCAATATGAAAATCTGTAATATCGAGGCCTGGTATACCATCTAGCCAAATAAAATTCGTCGCACCAAGATATTCTTTCATATACTTCTCAACATCTGCTTCTGAAAATTTGGGATTTCTATTTTTATTCATAACAGCACTGCGTGTCGATAAAAATGTACCATTCCCGTCCAATTCAAACGCTCCACCTTCAAGAACAAGCTCATTCAAATCAATTCGTTCCATTCCTGTTTGCTTGCTTAGCTTGCTTGAAAGTAATGCATCTTTTTTATACGGCGTTTTCTTGCCCCATCCGTTAAATCCCCAGTCCATCATTTTCAAGTTCTTATCCTTGTCGTATACAAAAATCGGCGCAGTGTCCCTTGACCATACATCGTCCGTAGGAGCAATGTAGAAGTCGATTTTGTCCATATGGATACCTTCCTCATACAGAAGATCATAAATATAGTCCTTTTCGTATTCATCATAAGCGACAATATGGACATTTTCCCCCTCACTTAAGGCAGCTGTCATCTCGATCCAAATGGACTCAACCTCTTCTTGATAACCTTTCCCATACGTAAAGTTATGCGGCCATACTAACCACGTACCTTCATGCTTGCTTTTTTCATCCGGCATTGTGTATTTGCCTACGTATTGTTTTTTCATATTTTGACTCTCCTCGGCCTTACTTGGCATACACCCCATTAAGATCCCAGCTGTTAAGACGACCCCTGAGCACAGTACCATTATCTTCTTCATTTCATAATCCCCTCTTATTCTGGTAGCTTTCCCGCAAAAGTAGAGTAAGCCTTGACATAGTGTCAAGGTCAAGCAGTTATTGTCTCGCTTTTTTCATGATAGGAAAACTGATCTGTGTCACATACTCACAGGCAGGGCTGTCACATTCTGGGCCTTTCAAGTAGGTTTCGTAAGGCAGACCATCCAGACGGTAGCCGTTGCTATCTGCCCACTCTTCAAGTGCCATATGCGCGTATCCGATATCGTCATAACTTCCGAAATGCAAAGTAGTAGCAATAAACTGCTCGGGGAGCAGTTTGATCTGCCATTCGCTTGCTGTATTGCAGCCGTTCTCATGAATGATCGGGATCATCAACTCAATATTACTGTTGTCAGGGGTGAATTCTTCATCTAAAAACAAAACAGACGGAGCACCAAGTAACTGAATATGATTTTCTTCCGCTTGCGCGTATATAGAATCAATGTACTTGTCCATGTCCGCAATATGAATTTGCAAGCTTTGACTGATGATACTTACTTCCTTTCTCATTCCGAGCAATATATCGTACGTTCTTCTCTTTCCTCGAATGATATCTTCCTTTTTTTCAATCATCTCCTGCATTTCTGCAATGATCTGTCTATAACGATTCACCTCATTGGACAATTCATTTATTTTCGAGTGGATGAATTCGATAAAAAATTTCCTGTCGGATGTCTGAAGGATCGTTTTAATTTCCGGCAGAGAAAATCTATATTCTTTCAACTTATTGATAAGTAATGCCGTTTCTAATTGACTCTTTTCATAGTATCTGTATCCATTTGTTTCATCGACATGCAAGGGCTTCAAAAGTTCTTCCTTGTCATAGTGTCGCAACATGCGCGGACTCATTTTGCAAAGCTGAGAAAATCTGCTGATTGTGTACATATGTCTCCCTTACCCTTTGTGATGATTTCAAGAAGCTATTATATCATTCAGTATCGAGACTCTGGTGATACCTACCAACGATATTTTCTCATTATTTGCAAAAAAACAATTGCAACCGGAATTTTCATGTCATATAATCTGACATAAATAAAAATAGTGTCAGGTTATCTGACACAGATAAGAGGTGGATGGATGGAACCTACTGTCGCAAGTCTCTCGTCTGCCATTGACGCCACATGGGTCATGGTCTCGGCCATTCTGGTCATTCTCATGCAGGTTGGATTCGCCCTACTGGAAGCTGGCTCTACTCGCATGAAAAACGCTGGTCATGTCGCAGGCAAAACGGTCCTTACCTTCGGCATCTGCTCGATTGCCTTTTGGGCGTTTGGCTTTGGTCTGACATTTGGAGACGGCAACTCTTTCGTCGGACTTTCCGGATTCTTTTTTGACGGCTTGCAAAAAGACGCTTTCTCCGCTTTTTCCGCTGCAACTGTTCCTATCTCGATACTCTTCCTCTTTCAGCTCGCTTTTGCAGCCGTTTCACTCGCGATCGCCTGGGGCGGTTTCGCCGAACGTGCCAAGCTGTCCATTTATTTTATTTTCAGCGTACTGTTTACTGTCCTCATCTATCCCGTCGTCGGTCACTGGGTATGGGGCGGCGGTTGGTTGGCACAACTCGGGATGCAAGACTTCGCTGGTTCTACAGTTGTCCATCTCCAAGGTGCCATCGTCGCGCTTGTCGCCACTATCCTCTTGAAGCCTCGCATTGGAAAATACAATCGCGACGGCAGCTCCAATCTGATTCCTGGTCACAACCAAGTCTACTCTGTCTTAGGTGTCCTGTTTCTTTGGATCGGCTGGTTCGGCTTTAACGCCGGCTCCACGCTCGGCAGTACATCTGGATTTTTCGGCTATATCGCCGTCACAACCAATCTCGCTACCGCAGCAGGCGCTGTCGCCGCTCTCACTATCTCCTGGATCGTCATGGGGAAAGCAGATATTCCAAGTATGCTCAACGGCGTCCTCGCTGCTCTCGTCGCAATTACAGCATCCTGCGCCTTCGTCGATCCGTGGGCAGCTGTTGTGATCGGTTCTGTGTCAGGTATTCTTACATTTTATACATCCATTTGGTTTGATCGCATGGGGATTGATGATCCCGTCTTCGCTTTTTCCGTGCATGGGGTGGCTGGTATTTGGGGAACGTTGTCCACGGGTTTATTCGCTACTCCAGAGCTTGCCGAAAAGGTCGGCGTAGGTGGTCCTGGGCTGTTTTATGGCGGCGGCCTGCATCAGTTAGGGGTTCAAGCGTTGGGCTTGGCTGGCTCCGCGCTCTACGTTTTCGTCGTAGCCTTCATCATTTTGTATGTGTTAAAAGTAACCATTGGCCTGCGAGTCACTGAAGAGGAAGAGGTGGTTGGTCTTGACCTTAGCGAACATGGGGGATACGGCTATCCCGAACTACTCCAGCCTGAACGCGTACGACCGGCTACATCTACCCAAACCAGCACCTCTCACTCTCTCACCTGAACAAGTGGAAAAAATACGGAATGTTGACTCCTTTGGCGAGCTGGCCTTATTGCGACGAGAATTGTTGGACCCTTCTCCGTTGCGTTCATTGAATCGCGCAGGGGAACTGGCTCCCTTTTCCATTGTCGTCAATCTGATTCACGACAATCTTATCCGACAAGGGGTACTCCTCGCAGTGAACGACCTTGCCAAAAGGGGCTTGGGTACCCCTCCCGTCCCCTTTGCCTTTCTGCAATTCGGCAGTGGCGGACGGTCAGAGCAAGCACTCATCAGCGATCAGGATAACGGCCTCGTCTATCAACTGCCAGATCATCTAGGCGAACAGGAAACAGAAAAAATACATGGTTACTTTCAATTACTGGGGGCGACAATCGTTGCTGGTCTGGAGGTAGCCGGTTATCCTCCCTGCCAAGGGAATGTCACTTGCCTCTCCCCAAAATGGCGAGGTAGCACCGAACAATGGCTGGACCAAATAGACAGATGGGTCTCTCACCCCATCTGGGAGAACGCTCGTTATTTACTGCTCGCAAGTGATGTGCGTGTCTTATGGGGCGAATCGGCCATTTTTACTCCTGTCCATGACCGCTTCCGCCAATTGCTTGCAGGGAACGCCTTTTTGCTGAATCGACTGGTAAGCAATACGTTGCATTATCGGGTACCACTCGGAATATTCGGCAGAGTTTTACCTGAAGTCCATGGACGCTTCCGCGGCGCCATCAATGTGAAGTACGGCATTTATTTGCCACTAGTGAATTGCGTACGGCATTTCGCCTTGGCGCACGGCATCTTTGCCAGCTCTACCTTGGAACGATTGGATCTACTCGGTGAAAAAGGAGTCTGGAGCAAAAGCTTGTGTGACGAGGTAGCCGCGTACTTCCGGCAAATTCAAGGTTTGCGACTGATCGCTCCTCTCCATTGGGAAGATGGACAATACACCAGTAATAGCTATATCAAACTAGGGGAGCTTTCTCCTGACACCCAAGTGATGGTACGACAATCCATGAAGCTGGCGATCCGCCTGCAAAAAATGACAGAAAAGCTCCCGTCCGTTTTTGGGGGATAGGAGGAGATTGCGTGGCAAAATGGGACTTATTCGGTCGCATTTGGCATATGAGCCGGGCTATGCCAGATATAGCAGATGACAAACAGCACATCGCCTATTTGCGCTCCATCTCCAAAACGAATAAACCAGTCGATTCCAGTGCCGATATTCCTTTGCACGATCTGGAGGTTGTCGTCGTTGATCTGGAAACGACCGGTTTTTATCCCGATCACGGAGATGCGATTATATCGATGGGAGCCGTCGCCATGAGAGGAGAGCACCTCCTCCTCGGCGATTCTTTTTATACGTTGGTCAATCCCGGTCGGGCGATTCCTCCACACATCCGCTCTCTCACCGGGATTACCGATGATATGGTTGCCGATGCTCCCGAGCTGCTAGAGGCTTTGTCCCGTTTTTTTCAATTCGTTGGAGATCGTCCACTCGTTGCCCATCACTCTCGCCATGAACGTGAATTTTTACGATCTGGACTTTGGAAAACGAGCCGGCGTTCGTTTACCCACCGCATGCTGGATACGATGCTACTCATCCGATTGTTGAGCAATCCGATTGGCAACGGTTCGCTGGACGCCCTCTGTGCAGCACACGACATCCCGATCTCACGCAGGCATCACGCTTACTGTGACGCTGTTGCCGCTGGTACGCTCTGGGCGAAGTATTTGGTGAAAGCAAAATCACATGGATTTACAAACCTGCGGCAGGTTTACGAGGCCGTACGCTAGAAGTAGTTCGAACAAGTTCAACAAGTCCTACCAACCAACATGAGGAGAGAATATCATGCTACAAATCAGAGACGCAGTTCTGGGTGACCTATCTGCAATGCTCGCTATTTACAACTACGCGGTGGAAAATCTGGTTGCGACATTTGACTTGGAGCCACAGACCTTGGCCCAGCGCGAAGTGTGGTTTCACAAGCACGGTGACAGACATCCGATCATCGTCGCCGAATACGAAGGGAACGTGATCGGCTATTGCAGCCTGTCCGTTTTCCGTGAGAAACCCGCCTATCAAAAATCGACCGAGCTGTCTATTTATATCGCCCCCGATCAAAGCGGGAAAGGTGTCGGCACGACCTTGATGAGTGCGATTTTGGAGCGTGCCAGACAACTCGAATACCATACGATCGTGAGCGGAATCGTAGGGGGCAATGACGCCAGCGTGAAGCTGCATGAGAAGTTCGGGTTTTCATTGGCTGGGAAGTTTCAAGAGGTGGGATTTAAATTCGGAGAGTGGCACGACGTTCATTTCTATCAATGGATGGTCAAGTAACAGCATACGAAAAGCCGACACCCTTTTCACAAGGAAGTGTCGGCTTATTTGTTATGTAGGAAGCGAATACCGAAAAGTGGCACATCTTAAGCCAGGGTCTAATCCCTTAGCCCTTATGATATTAGTGTAACTGACGGATGATTATAAGTCTATATCTTTTTGAAAATTTGCACTAAAGTAGGTGTACCTGGCCAGGGAATCAAAAACAGGAGGTAACCCTGCTGTGCAATGGCTGTCATGGGATCTGAACCTGAAGACCAGATTGATCGGTGAGACGCTTTTCAACCTATTGTTTTGGATGTACTTTCCCTTTCTTACCCTCCACTTTAGTGATACCTTTGGCAAAAATGTTGCCGGGTTACTCATGACAGTGCCACCGATTATGAGTATGATCGGCAATCTTTTTGGCGGCTATTTGGCTGACCGATTTGGTCGTCGATATGTCATGCTGTCAGGAGCGTTTTTGCAGGCAGGCATGTTTGTCCTGTTTGCCTTCTCCCTCTCTTCTTGGATCGATTATCTTGCGTTTATTGGAATCGGGCTTGGCAAAGCGGTATACAGCCCGGCGAGTTCTGCGATGGTCGCTGATCTCACCTCCGAAAAAGACAGACGCAGAATATTCGCTACCTTCGTTACAGCCATGAACATTGGCGCCGTATTGGGACCCGCGTTGGGGGCCATCTTTTTCTTTCAATACCGCAGTGAGCTGCTATGGACTTGTGCGCTTGTCACTTTTTTGTATTCGATTGCGATCTGGCTCCATGTGAGAGAGACACTGCCACAGTCTGTAAAAAGCTCTGTCGCCTCCATCCATTTCCCTTCTGTTATGAAGGAGCAATGGCAGAGCTACACCGTCATTCTACGCGACAAAGCCTTTGCTATCTATATTTTCGCAGGCATGCTGATTACGATCGCAATCGTGCAGCTCGATTTATTTTTGGCCGTCTATGTAAAAGAATTCGTCCCAGCGCAGACACTGCTCTCGTGGAAAGCATGGTCGCTCTCGCTTAGCAGTACGGAAATTTTCGGATGGATGCTGGGAATAAGCGGCCTTCTGTTTGTTCTGTGCGCCCTGCCTGTTACCAAATGGTTTGAGAACTGGAGCGACCGGAATGTCTTCCTCTTGTCCTCCCTGCTGTTTGGCATGGGCATGTTTTTGGTGGGATTCACGACGAATGCATGGCTGTTGTTCGGATGCGTGGTCATTTTTACAGTAGGGGAAGTAATGCGAACGCCGGTCGAGCAGAGCTTCGTCAGCAAATACGCACCAGAACATGCACGAGGACAGTACATGGGCGCCTCTAACCTGCAGTACTCGCTCGGCCGCTTCCTCGCTCCCGTAACCGTCATTCTTTCGGAGTGGATCATGCCTATTGGTGTTTTCGCGTTCATCTTGCTATGCTCTCTGTTGAGTGCCGTTTTTTATATGAAGCTATTCCAAATCGTTCAGAAACGCGAGTCAGTTCATTACGGATAAGCTATAGCCGAAAAACAAGAAGTGGTTGAGCAGCGATAACCTCCTGCCAACCACTTTTTTCGTTCAAGATTATAATTTTTTCGGAGCTTCTAATTTCACGGGGTCAACCATTACTTTTATTTGTGCTGGCGTTCCTTCGATCGTTACTTTCACACCGGAAACAACCATTTCTTTTGGTGTTTTTGCAACGTTGGTATTTGCAATGAACTGATCCAACTCCGGCGTCCAGGTAAGTCCAGTCGCTTGAATCATCGCCTTCACTGTATGAACGTCAGGAACCCCTTCATACATGATACCGTCTATTGTTTTTTGATCACCGCTCAGCATAACGCTTACCCATATCGCTTTTTCGTTTGCCGAATTTTCTTGCTTTGGATAATAAAAGCGATAGAAGTTTGTTTTCTTCTCTAGTTCAAGCGCAAATGGCAACGTGTGAATACCCTTTTCAGCTAATTCGTCTCTTATGCTGCTGTAATTACTCAGGTACGTTTTGGTTGTCATATTTTTAAACGCAGAATCAGAATGGTACATTTTTTGTTCTTTCTCATGTGAAATGCTGTTTTCAATTGCAGTCGTTTGGTTAGAACCTCCGAATACGGTAAGACCCGCGACTATGACTATTGCTGCTACTGAGATAGAGACTGCATATTTTTTCATTCTGGGTTCCCTTCTGGCGAAGCCGCATCGATTTCCTTCGCCCCTGTCATTTTTAGCAATGCCTCATAAGAGACTGGTAAAAGTGATTCTGCGATACCTGCCGCCGTATAAACCACAGAAAAGCGCTTCAAGGAGCGATCCACATAGACAGGCACTTCCTCCTGCAAAGCAAACGGACAAACTGCTCCGACACGGAAGCCCGTCATTTTTTCTACCTCTTCCGGCGTAGCCATCTTTGGCTTTCCTTGTCCAAACGCTGCCTTCACTTGCTTGGGATGGACTCGTACATCTCCTGCTGCCACGAACAAGGCGAACTGCTCATCCACCCGAAACAAGATCGACTTTGCGATTTGGCCGATCTCGACACCTAATGCCTGTGCAGCCACTTCGGACGTAGGCAACGGCTGTTCAAACAATATCGGCTCGATGCTCGAGTCATAGCGTTGTACGTAGCTACGAACCTTTTCCAGAGGGCTTGCGATCATTCTCCTTCACTCCCAATCTCAACTAAAAAAACGTCATCTCCTTGCGACACACTGCCTGTCTTGACAACTGAAGCATACACGCCGAAGTGATTATTGTGACGCTTGACGCATGCCTTCAATACGGCAGGAGTCATCGTCAGCGTATCTGGGTCGATATTGACATAAACACAGCGCTCGCAGTGCTTATTGACTTGCAAGGTCACATCATTGATTTTGATCTGTTTGCCCAACCATTTATCTTCCGCGAACGGCTCATCATCCTCCAGGACAACGACCAAATTCCCCCGAAAGCGTCGTGGATCTACCTGCTCTGAGCCAATCTGCCGCGCGATCTCTCTAAGAGAAGCATCCGTAACCAGGAGAATGTGGTCTTCCCAGTTCACACCGCCTTCTTGCGGACTACTAATCATAGGTGTAATGGAGCGATTCGCCGTCTCCGCGACATGAGCAAATAAAGCATCATCCCACGTATGTACACTGCCATCCCGGGCTTCGATCCGAATCGGCGGATACGCTTCTTTTCCTGTCCCTTCGGTCATGCTGGCATGATACCCTATAAGAGCGGGCACGACATCCGCACTGAGATACTTACCTTGCCGGGCATTGTCCCAAAAATAATAGGCACGGTCTCCATACAAGCCAAATTCATCGACCGTACTTGATGCTAGCTCTTCCCCTCGCATTGCTTTGACAGGATGACGGAAAATGGTTTGCAGTGTTCCTACTTTTTTCATTTGGTTTCCCTCCCCAACGCTTTCTCTATCCGGAAATAAACGAATTCCGAACCCGCCCCCAAAACGTCAATCGTTTGTAGCGAGCGAATTTTACTTTGTCTGGTCCCACTCGGCACCGAATGGAACGCACATCTCTCCATACCGCCTGCTCGCGGTCCAATCCAATCATAATCTCGGGATTCATGACAATCAGCTCTACTTCATGATGCTTCGGCAATACGAGCGAGCTGTTGATGGTCCGATACGCTTGGTTATTGATCGAAGCGATCTCGGACAATTGAATCGCCTCAATGGACGGATGAACAATCGCTCCATCCACGGCTTTGTTATAAGCTGTACTTCCGGACGGTGACGATACAATCAAGCCATCACCACGAAATGTCTCCAGCTCATCGCCGTTTATATAGACACATGTCACCAATGTAGACAAATTAGCGTTGCGCAAAACCATTTCATTCAGCGCCCACTTTTCGTACTGCTTACCTTCCCTTGTGCTGATCCTGCATTGGACCGTTGGATATTCCGCGATCAGAGGCTCTTCGTTTAACAGTCGCTCGACGAATTCGTCCAGCTCCTCGGGACGCCAGTCCGCATAAAAGCCAAGATGTCCCGTATGAATCCCTACATAGGACGGCTCGATTCCGTATTGATGTACGGCCTCCAAAAGCGTCCCATCTCCCCCGATGGACAACACCATATCCGGTTGTTCAGCCGGCCCCTTGACGAAGGTAAACGGGCTATTGGCTGCTTGCAGCTTTTCTTTTAAGGCATGTTCCACTTCTCGTGTGTAATCATCATTTCGCAGTACAGTCGCAATCTTCATGCTGGTCTGCCCTCACTTTTATGCTTACAAGCGGTCTTGCACGCTCTGTTGTTTGTCTTCACTATACCATAGGAAAAATCGACTTGCATAAAATCCCACTTGTCACCAGCGGTCACTCTGAAAAGACTGCTTGCGAAATTGAGATAAACGCCTCTCTGTAGCTGGTGATATTTCCTCAGGAAGCTCATCCCAAGCAAAAAAGCGCATTTCCGCTACTTCTTTGTCATCCTTACTCAATTCTTGACCGGACGTGAGGTCAAAATGATACAAGGCAATGTGGTCTCGTTTCCCTTCCCGCTCACTGTAAAAAAGATGGCAGAGGGTAAGTCCGTCCGCTCGTATTCCGCACTCCTCCCACAACTCCCTGCGAGCAGCATCCCCAAACGACTCTCCTCGCTCTACTCCTCCTCCCGGCAAATACCAGCCATGGACATACGTATGCCGAATTAACAAGACTCCCTTTTCTACATCCGTTACAATGACACGGACACCTAAGGTGAGAGGCTTGCGGATTTTCCAATACCATTTCGCCACTGCATGGTACCAGGCCATATTTCCACCTCGCTTTTCCATGTGCTACCATTCTTTGGCCACCCATATTTTCCCTGCCATGGTCAAGAAAAAAACAGGCCTTTCGACGGCCTGTCTCACGCGAGGCGATTCTCCAGCTCTTTGACAATTGCCTCTGCTTTTCGAATCCATCTCGAATCAATCTCTGCGTCCTTGTCTACCGGCTCCTGAAACTGATTCATCAAACCCGAAGCGAGCGGCTCCATGTAGCCGATATCTTCCTCTACCCCAGTCTGGTACACATGCCTGATCACAAAAGGCCGTCCGAGTTCCAGCCATGCATCCGGGCTGTCGAGCTCACCTTGCAATACTTTGACAGGCAAGCGCAAAAAGACCGTGTTCTTGTCATCCAACGCCCGGTCGAAGTACCCTTGCTCATAATCCCAGTTGGACAATGTAAAGTGCGGCTGAAGCGCTTCACGAAAATAGCCAAATGTCGCCCGCGTGCCTGGCAAGCTACTGTTTATTTGTTTCATCGTCGATCCCTGCCTTTATTTATTCTGTGAGAAACGTTCACCGTTTTGTTCGTAGTGTATGACAAAAGGCGAGGTTGTACTCTCACATCTACAAAAAGCAGCAAGCCTCCTAAGCCGTGATGGCCTTGAGAGGCTTGTAAATTCCCCACCATTAAATCAAGACAATTGTCAGAAGCGTAAAGAGCGCCAATGGAATGATTTTTCGTCCGTTCCGGCATCTTTTCCGTCTTCTCCCTTGGACTTTTGGCAAAACATAGGGCGGTGGAGGTGGCGGCGGCGGACAAAAAAAGGGCGGATACGGCGGGAATGGTGGAAATGGCGAAATATTTTGCTCCCAAGGACTCACCTGTGGCTTCTGCTCGCTATACGGACTGACTTGAGGTGGACGATTGCTGGTGCTATACGGACTGACTTGGGGGGCGGGACGATTACTGCTGCTATACGGGCTGACCCGCGAGTTGTTGGAACTGCCGAAAGGACTGACCTGACTGTATGGATTATACTCATCGCCGTAGGGACTTGCCTGCGAAAAGTATGGATTACCTCCATAAGGACTGAGATCGCCATAGGGAGGATAACCTGCATACGGGTTATAGCTCACATACTGAAAGTAATAATCAGGATAGTGCCCCCATCCTCCATACGGCTGCCGATTGGCCACTTCCATTACTTGATAAGGATTGTAGTCCTCATAGTCCTCATAATTCTCATAATCATACTCTTCGAAAACTTCTTCTTCTTCCGCATCCTGGTCTACAACTTCTACGTATACGTTTTGATCATCATAATCAACAATGACGCCTTCAAACACTTGCCCGTCAATTGCTTCGATGCGCACTTTTTTCTCCACGTGCTCCTTGCAGATGTTGTGCACATTTTCTCGCATATCCTTTAACAGGCTGACAAACTGAATGTCAGCCTGATACAGGTTTTTATCAGAATCAGACTGCATGGTAACTCCTCCCCTTCTGGTGTTTCTTTATTACCATATACAAGTGCCCATGGGGAGGTTACCGGAATCTAGGCGAGACTAGCCCAATTTACAGAAAGCGGGCAGGTAAAAATGGCAAAAGGTGCTCCGTCTCCCCTTTTTCCACAAAGTCAGCCATCGATTTAGCCGTGACGGGGGAAAGCAGGATACCATTGCGAAAATGTCCACCTGCGATCGACAGACCTTCCCAGCCAGGTACGGGGCCCAAGAGCGGCTTGCCATCTTGTGTCGCAGGTCGAAGTCCGCCCCAAGCCTCCAAAAAGGTAGCGGAGTGTAGCGCAGGAACATACGGCATGGTCCCTTGCAGGATACTGGCTAACCCCGCCATTGTGACGTCACGCTGGAAGCCACTCTCATCCTCAGTCGCACCAATGACAATTTTTCCATCCTTTTTCGGAGTGATGTAGCCTGTCGTTCCGAAAATCACCGTTCGCAATGGGATGCCCACGGACGAGACGGCCGCAATCTGTCCGCGTACAGGGCGAATCGGCACGGAAATACCCAGCATCGCAAGCATCATTCCAACCCATGCTCCCGAGGAAATCACCGTCTGTGCGGCACGCAGTGACCCTGTAGAAGTCTCGATCCCGATCACTTTTCCACCTTTTACCGCAATGCCACTCACCACGCAGCCAGATAACAGCTTCACTCCTTGCAATTGGCAAGCAGTAGCCAAGGCGCGAAGAAGCATTCGATTGTTAATGTGTCCTTCGTACGGCGAATAGATGGCCGCTTGCACTTGATCGGTCAGAAGTGGCTCTACCTCTTTCACTTGCGCTGTATTCGAGAGCCAATGCACAGCATGTCCCGCTTCTTTTTGCCAACGGTACTTGTCGGCGAGCTGTTGGACTTCCTCCTCATTTAACGCGACGGTCAGCAACCCCTCCAGGCTTAGCTGTACGTCTCCACCAGTCAATTCCTCCAGCTCCGCTGCCCATTCCGGGTATAGCGCAAGTGACTCCATGCCCAAATCTAGCATCGGTCCAGGTACCGTGAATTCCTTCAAAGGAGCAAGCATTCCGGCCGCAGCGGAAGACGCCTGACCTCCCCATTCTCCCTGCTCGACCAAGGTAACGCTCACCCCGCGCCGTGACAGCTCGTATGCCAAGCTCAATCCGATAATTCCTCCACCCACTACCAGACAATCACTCATCTTTTTTCTCTCCTCACTAAGTTGCGATTACGTCTTTTTTAAAAAACTCTTTGTACGTTGCTGTTGTGGTGTGGAGGAAACAGGAGAAAACGCTCAGCTTCTAGGGCCACCCCCTGCGGGATTGACGGCACGACTCCAGCAAAAAGCGAAACCGCGTCCAAAGTGGTCTCTTCAGGATGCATTTTCAGAGGTGGACGCTTAAGAGCGTGTTTCGCTTTTTGCATTGCGTCTCGGTCGGTGTCCCTAAGATCTTCGCTTATTTCTCCTGTTTCCTCTACGAGCTTTCGTGTTATCCGATTTTTTAAAGATTTTTAATTAATGAAGAACGCAATCAGTTACGCCAGAGAAGAATATTTCCAGACGTAGCGACTTGTGGAGTCCTACCGAGCAGAGAAGGGATGAGCGGGCAAAAGAAACGCAACGTGCCCGGACTACGAAGCGGCTACCACTTTTGCGTTTCCCCGCGAATCCCTTCGGAGCGGGCAGTCCCAGCCCCCAGCAGGACGGAGCCTGGAGCCTAGACTGGAAATATTCTTCTCTCCACTTCAGCTACGCTTAACTCCATAACAAAAAGCCCACCCGTTCCTGAGCAGGAAAAGGTGGGCTACATACGCATAGGTAACAATAAGCAAAAAGCGCAGTCTGCCGGCAACCGTATCCCTGCGCCGGCATGATCCGGATCAGGTGCAATGGGTCGATGGTCGATTGCTTCCATCCTCTCAGCCCCGCATGAAGGACTCCCCAAGTTGCTTGTTTATTATGATATTCCTTTGTAAGTATAGTCCTCTTTACAACCATCTGACAAGCACGTCCGCTGGTTAATCCTCATCCTTCACATCGTAGCTCTCTGGAATCGGGTCATGACGCGCGGCATCCTCGAACTCCCGGAGCTTGCGAATTTCCTCCAGATGATGATTGAATTGCTCTTTGTTGATGATGTACTCATTGCCGTCATGGACAGCACGGATGCGACCCTGCTTGATTTTTTCCATAATAAACGTCTCGGGAAGCTCCAAATAAGCAGCTGTCTCCTCGACGGTCAAATACGTCTTATTCTCGCGCAATCTAGCCTCCAGTTCCGCTTTCTGCCGCTCGTAGCCTGGCTTGCCCAGCAAGGCAAACATATTGGCTTTGTACGCCTCCACCCCTGGCTGATCAAACGGATTGACGCCCAGCAAATAGCCGCTGATTCCGCATGCCTTTTCAAAAAAGTAAATCAGTCCACCGAGATAGTAAGCTGTCGCCTCCGGTATTTCCACAAGCAGATTCGGTACACCGCCGTCCACATGGGCCAGCACCGTTCCCTCGAAAGCTTTTTTATTGACATACCCCATTCGTTTGCCAGTCAAAAAATTCAACCCATCGACGTCAGCGGGGTCCTCCTGGACAGTCAAATCCACAGCGGGCTTCGTCACAGACACAACGGTCTCAAACAAATGCCTCATGCCGTCCTGTATGTATTGGCCCAACGAATGCAAGTCCGTTGAAAACTCGGCAGAAGCCGGAAAAATCCCTTTGCCATCCTTGCCCTCCGATTCCCCGAAGAGCTGCTTCCACCACTCCGCAAAGTAGCGAAACTGCGGCTCATAGCTAACCAACAGCTCCACTGTCTTGCCTTTTCGATAGAGTGCATTGCGAATCGCCGCATACTGATAGCACGGATTATCGCGCAAATCCATGACCATGTAACGTTCGCGTGCATCCTTTGCCCCTTGCATGAGTGCATCCATGTTCGCCCCGCTTACAGCGATCGGCAACAATCCAACCGCGGTCAGGACTGAATATCGCCCTCCGATATCATCTGGAATGACAAAGCACTCATAGCCTTCGTCATCCGCCAGCTTTTTCAGGGCTCCCCGCTGTTTATCGGTCGTAATGTAAATTCGTTTTTTGGCCTCTTCACGTCCATATTTCTTTTCCAGCCATTCCCGAAAAAGTCGAAATGCGATAGCTGGCTCTGTCGTCGTGCCCGATTTTGAGATGACGTTGATGGACACATTTTTTCCTTCTAACACGTCCATCAGATGAGAGATATAAATCGGACTAATATTGTTGCCCACAAAATAAATCTCTGGAGAACGTCGCTTGGACTTCGGCAGCAAATTGTAGAAGCTGTGGCCCAAAATGTCAAGCACCGCTTTTGCGCCTAGATACGAGCCTCCGATGCCAATCACCAAAAGCACATCCGAATGCGATTGAATCCGGGCTGACGCTTGGCGAATTCGTTCATACTCGTCCCGGTCGTATTGTTCCGGCCAATCGACCCACCCAAGATAATCTTTTCCAGGTCCAGTCCTTGCATGAAGCATTTGATGCGCAATTTCGATCGCTGGAGAAAGCTGCTCCCACTCATGCTGTTTGACAAAGGATCGAGCGTTGGCGTAATCAAAACGAATCGTTTTGTTCATAGCTCCCCTCCGAGGAACGTCATCTCATCTTTATCTATGATATCACGGCAAATGGCGGCAAAGAACTTTCCGACAAAACGTATCAAAATGCACTTAATTATGTCCAAAATGTGAACATTCGGCATTTCATGTTACCTTTTTCCAGTACTACCGTAAAAACCTTTCGAGCAATGAAATAATATGGTTCTTACCAAAGCAAGGAGAATGAACATGAAAAAACGATGGTGGATCATCGGTTCCGTCGTAGTCCTCCTGGGCATCGGGGGCGTTGCGTTTTCCATGATGGGATCGCAACAAGCTATGGGAATGCCTGTCAACATCGGCGCACCAACGAAATCAGCTTTGGAAAGCAAGGTTTTGACATCAGGGCTCGTCACCGTAGAAGACAAGCTCAAACAGTACGCCAACGTCACCGGGACCTTACGCGAGTTTGTCGTCAAAGAAGGTGACAAGGTGAAAAAGGGACAAGTGATCGCGAAAATCGACACGTCCGATGTCGATAGCCGAATCCTCGAGATGGACGCGCAAATGGAATTGGCCAAAGCCAACCTCGCCAAGGCACAAATCGGCAACGAGCCGGAAGAAGTCGCACAGGACCAAGAACGTGTCTCCCAAGCCCAGCGTGAATACGATGCGGCAAAGCGAGAATATGATCGGATGAATCAATTATTCACTTCTGGTGCTTCCACCCAGCAAGAGCTGGACAAGTTGAAATCACAAATGGATAGCGCTCTATCTACGCTGAATGTCGCCAAGCAACAGCTCGCTCTCAAGCAAAAGGGACCACGTAAGGAAGACATTGCCGCTCAGCAAGCCCAAATCAACAAGCTGAATGTAGAAAAAGCACAGCTGAATAAAGAACGAGTCCAAAGTGTCGTCGTGGCACCTATGGATGGAACCGTCATTGGCGTTGCAGCTGATAACGGTCAATACGTCAACAAGGGAACGGAAATCTTGACCCTTGCCAATCTAAACAATCTGTTGATTGAAGCAGACATCAACGAATCCGATGTCAACAAGCTCAAAATCGGTCAATCTGCCACGATTGAAGGCGTGACACTCGGAAAGAAAAAGCTAAATGCGGAAGTAGCTCGCATCTCTCCAACCGCGACCACTACTGCCACCAAGTCGGGGCAAGGTGAAAAAACACGCGTCAAAGTCACCCTTAAGCCATCTGGAGATCTATCTGCTTTGAAGCCGGGCTTCCATGTAGACATCAACATCTCCGTGGAAAAAATCGATAATGCCATGCAAGTGCCAATCGAAGCGATACAGCAAGATGCTGACGGCAGTACCTTTGTCTGGGTATCTGCTAATGGTGTTGCGAAAAAGCAAAAGGTCGAAACCGGTATGGAAAATGAGTTGTTCACTCACGTCAAGTCTGGACTTAACGGTGATGAGCAAGTGATTTTAGGCCCTGTCGAATCCCTGACTGAAGGAGCTCCTATCATGCCAATGAGTGGTGGCGACGCACCAATGGGTATGTAACACGTAAAGAAGGAGGTCAGCCGACGATGCTTCATGTAGAAGGCTTGACGAAAGCATACAAGACGGGTGATACCGTACTGCCCATCTTAAAAGGTGTCTCCCTGCTGGTGGAACAAGGCGAATTCGTTGCCATCATGGGGCCATCAGGATCAGGGAAATCGACGTTTATGAACATGCTGGGCTGCCTGGATCGTCCAGATTCGGGTTCGTACATGCTAGACGGCATTGAGGTTAGCAGTCTGAAGGATACGGAACTCGCCGTTGTTCGCAACCAAAAGATCGGCTTTGTGTTCCAATCGTTTAATCTACTCGCCCGCTCTAGCTCTTTGCACAATGTAGAGCTGCCGATGATGTACGCGAATGTCAGCCGCTCAGAACGGCGCAAACGGGCTACAGAAGCACTCAAACGGGTGGGGTTGGCTGAACGCATGGACCATAAACCAACCCAGCTATCCGGTGGTCAAAAACAGCGTGTAGCGATTGCCAGAGCACTAGTCAATAAACCAGCCATCCTGCTGGCAGACGAACCGACGGGAAATCTGGACAGCCGCTCCGGGGTCGAAATCATGGCCATGTTTCAGGAACTGCATGCGCAAGGCGTTACGATCATTCTCGTTACCCACGAATTGGATATCGCCCAGCACGCTGAGCGGATTGTGACTTTCAAGGATGGCGTGATCATTCGCGATGAAAAGGTTACGGAGCGGATATTCTCCAAGCCGTCTGACGAGGTGATTGTCACATGAATTTTATGGAAAGCTTTAACACCGCCGTGGAGGGTATCTGGGCGAATAAAATGCGCTCGATCTTGACCATGCTCGGGATCATCATCGGGATTACCTCCGTCATTGTCGTCACGGCACTCGGTGAAGGTGGACAGAGAGCCATCAACGAAGAGATGGAAAAGTTTGGGCAGAACACGTTTAACGTCTTCATCAATTGGGAGACAAAAGAAGAGATAGCCTCAGAAGATATGACCGTAGAAGATACCGAGGTGCTCGGCAGGATTAGTCCCGCCATCGAATACATCGTGCCTTCCAACTCCAGTACGATTGATTTGAAGGGTCCGAAAAAAGAAGAGCGCGTCAACCTCACTGCCTCCACTGCTGATTATTTTTCGATGCAATCAACATTGAAGGTGGCAAAAGGGCGACTTTTCACCGAGGTCGATGACAAAGAGCAACGCGCCGTCATCGTCCTAGAGGAGGCTCTCGCCCAAAAGCTGTTCGGTCAAATGAGCCCGATTGGTCAGCGTGTTCGCTGGGGGAATCAATCTCTCGTCGTAATTGGAACGTACACGGAAGAGAAGTTCAAGTTCGATATGGCAACGAGCTATGGAGCGATTATTCCCATCCGTTACGAAATGAGCCTGCAGGAAGAGCCTTCTGTCCAAATGATCATGGGAAAAGCGATCGACAAAGCCTCTGTCGAACCAGCCATGCAGCAGGTCAAACAGTACTTGAGCCGCAAGCATCAAAAGGAAGACCATTACAGAGTTCGCAGCATGCAAGAATCCATGGATCAGTTTAATCAAATGACGGGCACCTTGACGCTGATCTTCAGTATCATCGCAGGAATCTCCCTCGTGGTTGGTGGCGTCGGCGTTATGAACATCATGCTCGTATCCGTGACAGAGCGTACTCGCGAAATCGGGATTCGCAAAGCATTAGGGGCACGCCGACGAGATATTTTGATTCAGTTTTTGATTGAATCGGTCATCGTCTGCTTGATCGGTGGATTAATCGGGGTGTTGTTTGGCCTTGGTATTGCTTCGATCATCGCCTATTTTGCACAGTTGCCGCCGCTTATGTCCTGGAACAGCGTGTTTATCGCATTCGGCTTCTCCAGTGCCATCGGTATATTCTTCGGCCTTTATCCGGCCAATAAGGCAGCCAAGCTCGATCCAATCGAAGCACTGCGTTACGAATAAGGAAAAAACAAGCACCTGTAAGCTCTCTGGCTACAGGTGCTTGTTTATGTTGGCAACGTATCTGTTACCAGCTTCAAAAGAAAAAAAAGCGCAATCCCCACGCTCGCGACTGTCCACCAGAGCGGCTTGCTGTCAGCCTTTTCTGCCTTGTAGATCCCGATTAACTTCCAGGTACCCACCGCCACGCACAAGAGGCTAAACAGGAGCAGGATTGTCCCCATGACCTCCCTCCCCTCACTCCTAGCTATATGGGGATGAGAGGGAAAAAATCACTTCTTCGGGTCCTTTTTGCCCAATCGACCGAGGACCATTCGGCCCCGTTCCTTGATGGACTCGTCCTTGATATCTTGTTGACGCTTTTTCATCAAACCGTTTTTGGAAGTATCCGGTCGGTCCGTTTGCCGTCCATCTCGCATTAGCTATACTTGCCTCCGCTTTTTTTCTCGTAATCGTCCAAAAGCTCAGCAAAGCCCTTGTTGCGCTCGCGTTCTTCCTGCTCCCGGCGCTTTTGTTCGGCTGCTTCCATCGCTTTGCGCTCGCCTTCTGTCTTCATGTCTTTTTCAAGCTGCTTGAGTGCTCCGAGCGCATCTGCATTCAGCATATCCTTCAAACTGTTCAATCCACTTTTCGCGTCTATCGTAGTTGTTGTCTCTGCTTGACGCTGTGGTTTTCGTTGTTTTTTCGCCATTGAAATTGCCACCCTTTCCCTATCCTCATTCTGTCCTCATTCTCTGGCCCCATCCGGGTCATACTATCTTCATCTTTCACAAAGAGGAGGACATCACATGGTTCGCAACAAAGAAAAAGATTTTGGAAAAACTGCTGAAATCCGAGGACCCAAAGCCCAATCCGAGGCTGTCCGCTCTGACGGCTCCATTAATAGTGAACCACAAGAAAGGCTAAAAGAAAACCGCTAACAAAAAAACCGCCGAGCAGCCATTATGCTCGGCGATTTTTATTCTTTCTAAAGTTTGATGAGTCTAGGGTGAGTGTATTCTCATGAGAATGAAACTAAATCAATTTGGAAAAGCGGAAACAGTTCATTGGAGAGCTACGCGAAGAAATTATACAGCAGGAGAGAATCATCAAATTAATCGCGTCCTATAAGCCTACAAATTGAGGATTCGGGCGTTTGTTTGCATAATATTGTGACAGACGAAGATGAAGGTTTGCCACTCACTGGCTGGCTGCGTTACTGTATACAAAAAGCCGATTGCAAAAACAATCGGCTGAGAGAAACGCTGCGCGTGTCGTAAGACTAAAAACTCATAGGTGGTGGATTGTACCATGACACAAGTGATAGTAGTTCTGATTATATTTACTTTTGTTGCCCTGATTGCCCGAATTGTTTTCCGATCAATCAAGGAGAAAAGACTTCCAAATCCGCCTAACTATACCCCTTACGATGATGTAATGTCTGGAAAAGTACGCTCGGATGAAACCCAATATTCCTCTTCAGACATTCCCAGACCTTGAATCAGACCATCAGTTCAGGCTAAACAAGGTATACAGTAGCTGATGAGCTGCATCTCTCACGGGAATGATCGCACTCGTTACCATCAGATCTTCCCCCTTTATTTAGCATATGCAGCTGGGTCTCATTTGGGCTGAGCGCGATCTCCCCTCGGAAACCGAATAAGGGGTTAGTGACTGATGCATGCTATGGGAAAAAAGGAGGTCCAGATGATGGATAACGATAAGCAAAAGAACGACAAGACGAAGGATATTTCCCTCGATGGGACGCTGCCGCACCAAATCAGTGCTCCTGACTTCAAAAACTCGTCCCGTACGATTCAAAAGCCATTCGTCAATGAGTTCGGAGTCGTCATCGGTGACAGCTTGTACGAGTCCCAGGAATCTCCCTTACACAACTGGAGCACGGAAACCGATCCCTCCATCATGGCAGGGGACCAGTGGGTACATCCGACCAACGACATTGGCTGGAACTCGATAGAAAATCGTGAGCTTCTTGAGGATCAAGAAGAACAAGATGGAGCACGTTTTATGCACCCGACCTTTGATGTGAGCAAAGGCAAGGACTAATGCCAGCTTTTTCATGCAGCCCGTTCGGCAGAAGCACTTCTGACCGGACGGGTGTTTTTGGATTGCGCTTGACCTGGAGCTTCGGGACACTACTCTGACTTGTGTTACAATGGAAGACAAGTAGCAGAAAGGAGCTAGTCCATGAGTATCACACTTGCGATAGAGCCAGCGTTTTCCCTTGCCTATCAACGTTATGCCGGCTTTGTACCGGGGGATACACTTCGATTGTATGTACGAACAAGCGGCCCCGGAACCGGTGGTATGTTTTATGCGATTGAAAAAGATGAGGTCCTCACCGATGATGCTGTATTTGAAGTAGAGGGGTTGCGATTTGTCATTCGTCCAACGGATTTCTGGTATTTCGACGGGGGACATCTGAGCTACAATCCGCTCTATGGCGAGTACGGCTTTCACTTCACCAACACTCGTCTGGATTAGCACTAGACAGAAACTTCTTTTGGCTTGATTCGTAAGAAGGAATATCTGCCTATATCTTCTGGGAGGAAAAACGATGAAAAAAAGCCGTTCAGTCCTTTTGGCGATCGGTGCTTTCTTACTTGCCAATTTAAAATGGATACTTAGCATACTGAAGTTTTCAAAATTCGGGACCACCATTATATCCATGGGGATTACTTTGTGGGCGTATGCCGTTTTTTACGGATGGAAATTCGCCGTGGCTCTCGTCTATCTGATCTTCGTCCACGAAATGGGGCATGTGATTGCCGCCAAACGAAAAGGAATCGCGACCTCACCCGCTGTCTTTATTCCTTTTGCCGGAGCCTTCATCGCCATGAAAGACATGCCGCGTGATGCAAAAACCGAGGCATACTTAGCCTACGGCGGACCCTTGGCAGGAATGATTGCTTTCTTGCCTGCCCTTCCGTTGTATTGGTATACGCAGGACCCTTTCTGGGGGTTGGTTATCTACTTGGGTGCCATGCTTAATTTATTTAACCTACTGCCCATCTCCCCGCTAGATGGGGGCCGCATCGTTTCGGTATTGTCGACGAAAATTTGGTTTATCGGGTTAGTCGGTCTGGGCGTTATGCTGTTCGCCAACCCAGGACCGATTACCGTGTTTATTTTCATCATCGGCTTGATCACGTGGTACAACCGCCTACGTGGCGGCTATCAACAAAAGCTCCTGCAATATGAGCGCGAAAGAATTGCAGACTTCCAGCAAAGCATAGCCAAATGGCCCGCGTTGGAATCGACATGGGATATCCGCACGCAAATGAATGCCGAGGTAAATGCAATCAATCAGGAGGATTTGAAGAAATTTTATGTTCCGTTTTTGCAGGACAAACAACGCCTTCAGCGTGACTTCAAGCGACTCGATAAAGTGTATGTGAACAGAAAATGGGAACTGTTCAGACTGTGGGAACGAGAGCCTGTTTTGTTTTACGATTCGGACCCGAACCGACCGATCCCATCGGATGCGCTTCGGGATGGGGAACGTGCGGCGCAAGAGAGATTAGCCGAACTGGATGAGCAAATGCACCAGCTCACTACGTATTACGATGCACCTGCCTCTACGAAGTGGAAAGTGTTAGTTGCCTATCTCGGCCTAGCTGCTGTACTATCAGCGTTTTTCGTCTACGCCCAACAAATTCTGCACAGGTAACCGCTTGCACTTTGCGTTGCTTGACAGAAATGGATGCCTATCTGCGGCCTTCTCCGAGCGCAAAAACGTGCGCTACGGTTATCTGAGGGTCGCTCTTCCCGACCCAAAGGGCGTAAAACGCCCCCTACGGTGGTATATCGCTTTTGTGCGTTCCACCCAATCAGAGTAAAATAGAAAATAGTACTTTCATAAAATTCCAGAGAGGATGACTTTTTACTTGGACACCGTCCCGATAGTGCTCAACCTACTGCTTGTTATATTTCTTGTTTTTCTTAACGGCTTTTTCGTAGCCGCAGAGTTCTCACTCGTGAAGGTGCGGCAAACGCGCCTGACACAGATGGTGAATGAGGGTAACAGACGTGCAGTCTATGCCCAAAAAGTAACGCATAAGCTAGACGCCTACCTATCTGCCTGCCAGGTCGGGATTACTCTCGCCTCGCTGGGACTGGGTTGGGTCGGGGAACCGGCCATTGCCCATATGATTGTGGAGCCTTTGCTTGGATCTTCAGGATTGCCTGAATATGCAATCTCCGCGATTTCTTTTGGTGTAGCCTTTGCGATTATTACGTTCCTCCACATTGTCTTGGGTGAGTTGGCTCCGAAATCATTGGCCATTCAAAAAGCAGAAATGACCTCGTTGTGGGTTGCCGCGCCATTGATGTTTTTCTATAAATTGCTTTACCCGGCTATCTGGTTCTTGAACGGAACAGCCAACGCTCTCATGAGACGACTCGGACTCGAAGCCATCTCGGAACATGAAGCGGCACATACCGAAGAAGAAATTCGCCTGTTGGTCAACCAAAGTCACCAAAGTGGCCATATCGACCAAACCGAATTGGCTCTTGTGGAACAAGTTTTTGACTTCTCCGAAACCGTTGCTCGGGAAACGATGATCCCGCGCATTGATATGGTTTGCTTATATACGACGAATACCTTTGAAGAAAACCTGGAGATTATCCGCTCGCAACGCCACACGCGTTTTCCAGTTGCAGCTGAAGACAAGGACAACATCATCGGTTTTGTCCATGCGACAGACTTCTACCTTTCTGCGTTACAAGACGGAAGCGTGGAGCTGGATTCGTTGCTCCGCCCTGTCCTGACCGTACCGGAAACCATGGAAATCAGCACGGTATTACGCCTGATGCAGAAAAACCGTTCACAGCTCGCGATTGTCATCGACGAATACGGCGGAACAGCCGGTCTCGTGACGATGGAGGATATTCTGGAAGAAATCGTTGGGGATATCCAAGACGAGTTTGACGAGGAAAGACCAGAGATTGAGAAGCTGGACAATGGCCTCTCCGTATCCGGTATGCTCGTGTTGGCTGACCTGAATGACCATCTTCCGTTCGAACTCGAATCCGAAGATGTAGACACAATCGGCGGTTGGTTGTACAGCCAGCTCGAAGAAGACATCGCTGTTGGCGCGATAGTAGAATGGGAAAACCACCTATTCACCGTCAAGCAGATGGATCATCACCGTGTCACACGCGTCCTGATTACGCGTTTGGAAAAAGATGAATCGGAGCAACAAGAACTGTTGACCGTCTCCTAATCATCACACCTCCGTACAAACCAAAGCCCCACACCTGCTTACTTGGCTGGTGCGGGGCTTTTTTATTTCGCAGGTGAGTTTCGTCGTTCTCGTTCGTCTACGTGGTCTCCTGGCCCATGAGTGGCTTCCAGTCGTCCACGCCGTTGTCCTCCAAAATTCCCATCGTCACATCGCTAATATCCGGGTCGGTGAGCAAGCTGTCACGAATGCGGTATTTAATATCGTCTGCCACAGCAAGACTCAGTCCTGTCCGCAACTCTACATAGCACTCCACATGGTAAAAACGCCCTTCCTGTACAATCCGCATCCGGTTGATGTCCGTCACATCCGGGTCAGCAAAAATGACTTTGGCTACCCGATCCTCGATTTCTTTGGGAGCTGCAATACCAATCAAACCGACCATGTTGTCGTACCCTACCTTGAATGCCACACCCACCATGAGAATCCCAATTAGAATGGTGGCAATCCCGTCCAGCAAGGCAAAGGAAGTAAATGTAGTGACGATAACGGCAATCAGCGCCAATAACGCACCGAGGGTTGCCACGATGTCTTCGTAAAAGACAAGTCGTGTCGGTGGAGCCGCACGTCCTACATTCCGAAAGGCTGCCGGGATGACAGCAAAGCCTTTCGCTTCCACCCTAGCTTCATGAACGATTTCAAACATCACTTTTACCAGCACATATCCATCCACGATGACTGCCAGAGACAAAATGATGAAATTCAACCAAAAATGACTGGATTCTGCTGGCTCGGAAATGAGATGGAAGCCTTTGATAATGGTTTCGTAGGCCATGATGGTTACGACGATCACCGCGACCATACAGAAAATGTTAATGACACGACCAAAGCCTGTAGGGAACCTCGGTGTCGGTTTTTTCTCTGCGAGTACGCTGCCAAAGAAAACGAAGAACTGGTTGACCGCATCGGCTACCGAATGCATCGCCGACGCAAACATGGCTCCACTCCCACTATAGACAGCCGCAAAGCCTTTTGCGATAGCAAGCCCCGTGTTTCCCAAAGCCGCTGTCGCCGAGGACATATTTCCCTTTTTTAGCGTTGCCCAAAAAGAGCCCATGGTGTTGCCATTCCCTCCTTGAACGAGACGATTTCCTTTACTATTCCCTATTCGTAAGGAGTGTTTCTTATGAGAAATGGAACATATACACAAAGAAAAGACAGACATCCGAAGTGGATTATCTGCCTTTCCTTGTTACCGCTACCTTATGCTACTAATTTCAATCCTGCTACTGCTATAATCACCACGGCGATGCACAAGATCCGCAGCTTGTCTTTTGCTTCTCCATAAAACATCATCCCGACAAGAGCGCTACCTACCGTACCAATCCCTGTCCAAACCGCATAGGCCGTTCCCATAGGGATTTCTCTCATTGCAAGAGACAGAAGAAGAAAGCTGATCGAAAAACCGCCGATTAGTACCGTAAAAGAACGGAAAGAAGGCTTCGTGTTGACCTGTGTAATCCCCATCACGCCGACGACCTCAAACAACCCTGCAAAAATTAAGGCTACCCATGTCATGCCACTTCACCTTCCTTTCGCGGCTTTTCTTCATGATCCGGTGTAACCAGCTTCAAACCAAGGATTCCCCCCAGAAGAAGCGCGATCAAGCCTACTTTTGTCCAGCTGAACGGTTCTCCAAACAGGACCATTTCGCTAATAACCGTACCGGCCGTACCCAAACCGACGAAGATCGCATAAACCGTACTCGTTGGCAGCTTTTTCCCTGAATAGATCAAAACACCAAAGCTGATAATAATCGCTAAGACGGTCAATGCCCACGACCAAAAGCTATCAGCGTGCTTCAAGCCCGCTACCCACATGACTTCAAATACTGCTGCGACGACAACCATCAACCAATATTTCCCCATGCTCTGGCTCCCTCCTCTTTCTTTTACGCTCATGGTAACGGACGTATCCGTTTTTATCGTTCCCCAAAATACATACTCATCCAAGATGGCTCAGGCTTTTTCCGAATGCAAAAAAAGCCTCGGGTGAATACCATCACAGATATTCCTCCCGGGCTTTTATCCCTCCGTGTACACGACCATGGTCGTGGGTTTTCTCTCGGTCCTGACCGGCCAGATGACTAACCGCGGAACCCTAGAAAACTCAGTACATATGCAGTTCTTTTCTTGGGGTAACTGTCCTTATCATATCAAAAAACGCCGCGTTTGGCAATGAACGTGCGACACTTCGGCAAAGGACCACCTTATGGTATCCTACAAAGAGAAGCATGATACAAGGGAAGAGAGGAACGTACGTATGACGAAAGTGTTGTTTGTTTGTCTGGGCAATATTTGTCGCTCGCCCATGGCCGAAGCCGTATTTCGACATCTCGTAGAGGCGGAGGGATTGGCAGGGGAAATCTCCATCGATTCAGCGGGGATCGGTGGTTGGCACGCTGGGGAACCTCCACACAAAGGTACACAAAAGGTGTTGACCGAGAATGGGATTGCGCATGATACACTGCGTGCTCGCCAAATTATCACACAGGACTTCTCGGCGTACGACTATATCGTCTGCATGGATGAGGAAAATTTGTCCGCACTCAAGCAGATGGCGCCGTCAGGGAAAAAGGTGTACCGCCTGCTCGACTTTGCCGATTCTGCCCAGGAACAAAATGTGGAGGACCCTTATTATACGGGGCGATTCACCTATGTGTATGACCTGGTGAATGCGGGTTGCCGAGGGCTGCTGAACGAAATCAAAGCCAATATCGCCAAAAAGGGATAGCCCGTCATCTGGGCCATCCCTTTTTCTTATACGGCAACCGTCTCCTTCTCCTGCAATTTTGCCAGCCAGCTCTTCGTACTCGCAATCAAGCGTTTGTAGCTGTCTGTCGAGGAAAAGGTATGGTCTCCGCCGACTACTACTTCTGTTTCGCAGCTCCCCCGTCTCCGCAGGTGTAGCTCTCGCTCATAGTGGAACATGGCATCCACCGCAATGACGTCATCCCGATTACCGTGCAGGATTAACACATCTCCCTCAAACTGCTTGGCTTGACGCAGCGGAAGAGCCGTGCCCAGCGACTGGAAAAAGCGCTTCTCCAATCCGTAGCCCAAATGATCCGTTTTGCCATACGAAAGTGCTTCCTTGTATTCCTTCTCCCCCACGATCCGAACGATATCATCGAAGGGTCGTGCTACCGGTGCCCATAGGATGAGCGAGTGTATGCGTTTATCCTGGCTCGCTGTCAGTACACTGACCGCACCACCCAAACTATGCCCTAACAGGCACACGCGCTCCTGATCTACCTGTTCCAGCGTGAAAACATGGTCGAGGACATCACGTGTTTGCGCAAGCAGGACATCCAAACCACCTGCACCATAAACGCCGTCACTTTCCCCGCAGCCTCCGTAATCGAAACGCAATACGCCAAAACCGTGTGAAGCCAGTTCTCTGGCAGCTTTTACAAACAAGCGGTTCACTCCAATCCGACTGCCGATAAAGCCATGGCAAATGACAACCAACGGGTATTTCACTCTGGTCTTGCCTGTGGTGCATGTAGGTTCATGCAGGGTAGCCGTCAACGAAATCGTTTCGCTAGGTATTTGCAAAATCCGTTCCAAAGAACTCACCTCTTTTATTTTTAGTATTCCGAGTTGTTTACTTAGTTATTATGCTTATTATCTTCATTTTCATGAACGCTGTCAAGATGAACCAGAAAACTCAATGAAAAATCATCCCGCACCGTTTATGATGGAAGGGAACGAGGCGCAACATAAGAATGCTTGCTTTGCTGGAGCTGTTGCACCGAAGATAGAATTGTGAGGAGAAAACTATGTCCGACTTGCGAAAAGAAACCTTGGAAAAAATAAAAAACGGTGATTTCACCTGTTCCAAGGAGCTTACCTTGTCTATGTTCAGCGGAAAATGGAAAGTCGTGATCCTGTGGCATTTAGGGGTAGAAGGCCCGCATCGCTTTAGCGAGCTACAACGGCTGTTTCCAAAAATCACACATAAAATGCTGACGAATCAGTTAAAAGAGTTAATCGAAGACGGGATTGTTCACCGGGAAGTATACCCTGAGGTTCCACCGCGCGTGGAGTATTCTATGACGGAGCTGGGGATGACTTTGTTGCCCATTGTGGAAATGATGTATGAGTGGGGCGAAATGCGGATGGGGCAATTGAAGCTGGCATTGGGGGAGGCGTCTTCTGACTAGCTGCTGTGGTGGGGAGGAAACAGGAGAAAACGCTCAGATTCTTGGAACACCTGCGGGGAAGCTGGGCTGCCCGGCTCCGTGAAAAAAAGAGAAACCGCGTCCAAAGTCGACTGTTCAGGAGGCTTCTCAGAGGTGGACGCTAAAGGCAGTTTCTCTTTTTTTCACTGCGCCTCGGTAGGTGTGTCCAAAGATCTTCGCTGTTTTCTCCTGTTTCCTCTGCGAGCTGTTCGGGATTCCACCTTCGTTTTATAAAAAAGAAAAAGACCACATGAATGCTACTTTCAAGATGAAGACAATAGCCACGTGGGAAGAAGCACATTTCCAGTCCTAGCGCCTCTGGAGCCCTACTTAGCTGAGAAATGAATGGCGGGGGTTTTCAGCTTCAACCTCTGAGATTACATCTTCGAAACTCTACTTTTGAAGCGCTCCCGACATTCATTTCTCAGCGGACAGTCTAACCCCTTGCGGGGCGTAGGCTGAAGCGTAGACTGGAAATGGGCTTCTTCCCCTCCACAACCGACACTAAAAACAAAAAGGATAGCACCTCGGGCGCTATCCTTTTTGTTATTACGGATTCACACTATTTTTCGGAGGAGAAGCCAAATCACGCAGGATCGCTACCTCTACCCGTCTGTTTTTCGCTCTGCCTTCTGCCGTTGTATTCGGCGCTACCGGATGGTATTCTCCCAAGCCAGTTGCGCTGAACTTCGTCGGGTCTAGGTTCTTGTTTTCCAGAAGCACCTTCAAGAAGTTCACCGAACGTTTGGCACTGAGATCCCAGTTGGATGGGAACTCTGCACGGCGAATCGGCACATTGTCCGTATGACCAGTTACGGTCACTTTTTTCGGGTGAGGCACCAGCATCGCTGCCATTTCAGAGGCAAGCTTTCTCGCTTCCGGTTTCAGATCAGCTTTACCGGAGTCAAACAGCGCATTGTCCAAAATGGTGATCAGCAGTCCTTCTTCGGTCAGCTTGGTCTGGAGCTTGTCCTGCAGCTTGTTTTGCTGAATGTATCCGTCCAGCTTTGTCTGCAGCTTTTTCAAGTCCTCTGTTTCTTTGCGGACCGCTTCTTCCAGACGCTTCTCTTCTTCTGTCTTCTGTTTTTCTGCTTCCTGTGCGCCTTTGTGCAAGGTCTGCTGCTGAAGTTCCGGGTCTAGCGGCACCGGACTCGGGTAGTTCATGACACCCACACCGCCGTTGATTGCAACGTTGAAGGACCGAACCATTTGGTCGAACTTCTTCGCATCCATCTCGCTAGAGGCGAACAACACGATAAACAAAGCGAGCAGAAGGGTGAGCAAGTCCGCGTATGGAATTAGCCAAGACTCGTCCATATGCTCTTCATGATGAGCATGTCTCTTTGGTCGCTTAGCCATTTACCGCAGCTCCTTCCTCCCTCTTCTCTTCCTTCATTTCTTCTTTCATTTCTGCACGCTCTTGGTATGGGATGTATACCAGCAGCTTTTGTTCAATCGCAGTCGGAGATACACCCGCTTGAATGGAAAGCAATCCTTCGACCATGATTTTTTTGATTTCGATTTCTGCCTTTGATTTCCGTTTGAGCTTGGTTGCGAACGGGTGCCATAATACGTAACCCGTGAAAATACCGAGCAAGGTAGCTACGAACGCCGCCGCAATCGATATACCCAATGCATCGATGTCACTCAAGTTACCCAAGGCGGCAATCAGACCGACAACGGCACCCAATACCCCGAGAGTCGGAGCGTAGCTTCCCGCTTGGCTAAAGACGAGTGCCCCTGCCTGATGGCGCTCTTCAATGGCGTGAATTTCTTCATTCAGAACATCGCGAACAAAATCCGGTTCCCCACCATCAATGATCATCTTCATGCCGTTACGCAGAAATGGATCTTCAATCTCATCAGAAGTGTTTTCCAGTGCAAGCAATCCTTCGCGACGAGCGATGGAAGCCCAGTTCATAAACTGACCGATCAATTCTTTTTTTTCAGGGAGCTTTTCTTCTTTAAAAATTATCTTGAAAAGAGCAGGAATACGTTTGATTTCCGACATAGGAAATGCGTTACAGATAGCAGCAACTGTACCTACGATGATGATCATAAACGCTGCTGGATTCAGTAATGCCATCGGACTCGCATGCTTCAAGATCATTCCGACCACTACTGCGATAATACCTAAAACTATACCTATCAAGGTAGACTTTTCCATCGTGACACTCCCTACTTCCATAATCGAAATCTATCTATATATGGTTTCGGAATTTTTGCTCTCACTTGTGAGGCTTTTTGAAAAAAACCGCTCATCCAAACGACTGAACTAGTCCAATCATGACCAAAAGTCCTAGAATGAACGAAAAAGTCGCGGAACGAGCATGACCATCTCCATGGCTTTCGGGGATGAGCTCCTTGTAAACGATAAATAACATCGCGCCTGCGGCAAAGGAAAGCCCATATGGCACCAGCCCTTGTACCACAGAGGTCAGGTAATAGCCACAGATCCCAGAGACGATTTCGACTGCTCCGGTCATCGTAGCCAAAATAAACGCCTTGAGACGACTAACCCTTTGATTGATCAGGAAGAGAGCGACCAGGAAGCCTTCTGGTGCATTTTGCAGACCGATCGCAAAAGAAATCAGGCCACCCAAGCCCGACTGTTCACTTGAATAACTCACGCCAACGGACAAGCCCTCCGGAATATTGTGCAAGGTAATCGCGGACAAAATCAGCAGCGATTGCGAATCCATCGAAATGTTGATTCTCGTATGTTCCAGATCGATATGCGGGACAATGCTTTCCAACACCGTAAGCAGCAATGTTCCGGTAAGTACTCCCAAACAAACGATAATAAATGGCGCGCTATGAAGTGCCTGTGGGATCAGACTGAATGTCGAGGCAGCCACCATAATTCCAGCCGTAAACGCCAGCAATATATCCCGCCATCGATGGGATACCGACTTGAAAAAAAGGATAGGCAAGGCGCCCACTCCAGTAGCCATGGCAGAAAGAAAGCTACCTATCAGTAGTTGTTCCATGTGTGTTCCTCCACGTAATAATGCCGCTCTTCAGATGATACCATTTAGGTTCACGTAAAAAGATATCCGGAACAAACGGCCTTCTACTATTCATATTTCCCGAATGGAGACGGTACGCCTTTTTGTTAGGCCTTTTTTGTTAAGCGGATCACATCCAGCAAATCGATTTTTTGTCTTGTTTTTTCATGATACAGCCATTTTTCCTGAACATGATCCACAAATAAAATTCCGTCTAAATGGTCGATTTCATGCTGCATACAAACAGCAAGGAATCCATCTGCTGCAAGGATCATTTCCTCACCTTGTCTGTTCAACGTCTTTACCTTTACATGCTCGGCTCTCTTTACGTTGCCATAGTAACCCGGAAAAGATAAGCAAGCTTCCATTCCGATTTGTTCGCCACTTTTTTCTATGATTTCCGGATTAATGAGCTCCATTAATCCATCTCCACAATCCATGACAATCACTCTGCGAAGAATTCCTACTTGAGGTGCGGCAAGGCCAGCACGGCCGTCCGTGGCATATAAGGTTTCAGCCATCTCATCCAGTAGCTTGAATGTTCTTGCATTCAGGTCATCCACTGGCTTGGCTACTTTGCGCAAGATCGGGTCTCCAAAAGGCAAAATCTGTTTCACTGCCATCTTCTTATGCTCCCTTCACTCTATTAGGCGGTGTATATGCCCACAAGTCATTTGGTGTACACTCCAGAGCTGTACAGAGTGCATCAAGTGTCTCGGCTTTCATTTGTTTGGGTTGACTGGTTAGTAAAGCACTGATGGAGGCTGGAGACAGACTGTAATTTGCTTTTTCTTTCAACAACCTCGCTAAAGCGGCTCCCGTCCAAACTCCTCTTTCTGCCATTACTTTTCGCAACATCCAGACAAGCATCTTTTCACCCCTCGACTTTTAGGTGTTAGCTAACTTTATTAGGCAATACCTAATATACCATATTTTCCTATAAAAATAAAAAAACGCCAAATGCTTGGCGTTTTTGACGTTCTACGTTTCCGAACGATATGTTTTTCCCAACTGATCACTCAGACCAAAATAATGGCGGAAGTTGTAGATCAGCGGATTCCATGCTTGAGGGTTCACGTGATGAGCACTTTGGACAATCTGTTTGTCTGCATGGACGTGACGTACTTCTGTCTCCACAATCGCAAACATGTCGGCATATTCCGGAAAACGGATTGTGCGGACAATTGCTTCGAGTTGAAGCGGGCATTCTCCCACTCGCTTTGGACGAACGATATCAGAGTCAACAGGAGTCAGCTTGGCTGCCTGAAACTTATCTGCTTCATAGCGGAAGCCCAGTTCTTTTTTATAAGCGGGTACGGGATTGCGGCCTGTTAGCGGAGCCAGCGCTTCCACTTGCTGCCACATGGAGGCATCTGGCAAATTGATAACACACTCGGGCCGCTGACGCAAATTTTCCAATCCATGCGAACCAAACCCGAGTCCCAGAATAACATAATTCCCCAACGCCCATGACGATGAAATGGGGCTGATATTCGTTGTTCCATCTTCATTTTCAGTCGTCAACAGGACGACGGGAGTTCCGTAATACAAAATCTTCGGTTGGATGGTCGTATGGCTAGTCATGAACATAGCCTCCTTTGACTAGAATCACTCTTGCTACGACTTATTCTAGTCGAGGATTATTTCCATCACGCTCGAAGTATGAATGTATGCTTACTTCCGCAAATTAGCGTGCTCCAGCTTTTTGCAGGATTTGTACAATCTCGTCATAGCCACGTTCTTTTGCACGATACAGTGGCGTTTTTCCTTCGCTATCCGGGATGTTCACATCAGCACCGTGGTCGATTAACAGTTGGACCATCTCTTGTTGTTTTTCTCCACCATCATTCAATACGATTGCTTCCATCAATGCTGTCCATCCTGGATTGTTCACATGGTTGACGTCTACATCCGTCCGGGTAAGAAGTTCCTTTGCTACTTCTACATACCCATGTTCTGCCGCTGGAATCAAAGGAGTACCTCCAAAGCGGTTGTAAATCTTCGTATCTGGACCTGCATCGATAACCAGCTTCAAGATTTCTAGGTATCCTTCTGCTCCCGCATACAAGAACGGATTATCTTGCCGGTCATCCTGAATGTTGATGTCAGCTCCTGCTTCAATGAGGACCTTCACGGTTTCCACATGGTTGCCGTGTGTAGCCGCCATCGCCGCTGTTCTTCCACGATCATCCTGTGCGTTTATCTCAGCCCCTGCTGCCAAGCTAGCCTTGACTTCATCGGTTTTGCCCTCAGCTGCGGCTGCAAGCATTTTATTGTTCCATGCTTTTATTTCCTCTTTAGACAGAGACGGCTTTTTACTTGTTTGGGACTGTTGCGGCGGCGGTGGTGTAGGTGTTTGTGTTGATTGCTGCTGTTGTTGCTGTGCTGTCGTGACTGTCGGGGCTGTTGTTGTCGGTTCATCCATGCAGCCAGTCAACAGCATGCCGAATGGGATCGCAGTGAGAATGAGTCGATACATCTGGTACATTCCTCCTCGGTTCGTCATTGTGATAAAGGTCTAAGCCCGGTTAAACACCGAGCTTAGATTGCCTGTTAGAGGTTTTGTTCGTTGTTACTTTGTCGTGAAGGTAAGACCTGCCCATTGCCCTACAGGCGTAACGGAATACATGGTATTTGGTTCTAGCTTGCCGCCGTTCATCATTTCGAAGATTCCGGTAGAGCCTTTGCGTGTTGTTACTTTGTATTGAGCAACCAGCTCAGTTCCATCCGGTGCTGTTAATTTGATTTGACGGGAAGCAAACAGTTCATCACGCGGATCACTGCTCAATCTTACTTCTAGCGTAGTTGGGTTTACTTCATTTACGGAGCGAATCGTCAGTGGGTTGATCGCTTTCGCTGTAAACTTGGAATCTTTGATATCAGCCCAATCCGTTGTAACGGTATACTCTACGCCTGGAATCAGTGTCTCACCTGCTGGCAAACGAAATTTTGGTTCCTGACGACCATCTGTCGCTTGTGTAAATGGAACGTACGTCGCAACGATTGGCTCGCCACCTTCTGGCGTGATGTACACTTGTGCCGTTCTCAGCGATGGAATGATTTCATAGTTCTTTCCCCGATATTGATTGTTTTGATCTAACACAAAGTCTAGACCATTGCGCTTGCCGACATAAGACGCAATCACATTTTCATAGTCTGTTACGCCAGCGCGCAGGCTTGATTCAATCTCAATCGTATCGTACGCTACCTGACGTGCTTCAACCATATCAATCAAGTCACTGTTCGTTTCAAAAGTACCAGCCATTTCGTCCTTATATGTCAACGTGTACGTCATGTTAGAAGTTTGAGGCGTCGTTGGAACATAGTAAGTAGCTATTGTGCCTGTCTTTAACTGCGGGATATTGCGAATCGTCAAACCGTTATCGAATTGGAAATTTTCCTGAGCTTTTGCCAATACCAAATCTTCCGCCACGAGTGGAGCGGACAAGGTCACTTCCAATGTGATCGGATTGAGCGACTTGATGCTCTGTACTTCTGCGTTTTCATCTGGTTGGGCATCCGTTGTAACAGACACGTTTCGCGCTGTAGCCCATTCTCCTACTGGCTCCACCTGATAGGTGACATTCGACTCCAGCTCTTTTCCATCCATAATTTCAAACGTTCCCGTTGCCCCATTGCGCGTCGTAAATTTATATTGGGCAACCAGTTCTGTTCCATCTGGAGCTGTCAATGTGATGCGGCGGAGTGGAAAAATCTCTTCGCGCGGATCGCGTCGCAGTGTTACGTCGAGTGTGGTTTCATTCTTTGCTTTTACAGACTGGATGGTAAGTGGATCAACATCTCTCGCTGTGAAGGTAGCGTCACGGAAATCAGCCCAATCCGAAGAGACTGTGTAAGTTACACCTGGCTCCAATTCTTCTCCCGCTGGTAGGCGGAATTTCGGTTCTTGAACTCCATCTGTATTTTGGGTAAACGGAACGTATGTGGCAACGATCGGCTCACCGTTTCGTGGTGTCAAGGTTACTTGTGTACCGCGCAAGGATGAGATGATTTGGTATTCTCTCCCTCTATAACGGTTGTCCTCATCCAATTCAAAATCAAGGCCGCCTCGTTTGCCTGCATATGCTTCGATCACATTTCCGTAATCGGTTACGCGGTCACCTAGACGAGACTCGAGCTCAATCGTATCATTGGACACTTGACGCGCTTCTCGCATGTTAATTTTTTCATCGCTTGCCTCAAAGGTGCCCATTTCCTCGCCTTTGTAAGTGAAGGTATACGTTGTGCCTTCCTCTTGCGGAGTAGTAGGTACGATGTAGGTAGATTCGAATCCTGTTTTTCGTTGTGGAACATTTCGAATGGTCAGGTCGTTATCGAATTCGAAGTTTTTTAGCGCGTTGTTTAGTTCGACTTCTGTTGAGCTAAGTGGCTCTGCAAAGGTGATTTCTAGTGTAATCGAGTTCAGAGACTTGATGCTCGTCACCTCGACAGCTTCTCTGTCATCCTGCTTATCATGAGAGGCTGCTCTCGCTACTGTATCCATGTTCAGAACGTTGAAAGGAACCGCTACCCCTGTTCCAAGCATCGACGCGAGTAAAAGTAGTGAGAGGTGCTTTTTCGTTTTCTTCATACGATCATCTCCTTGTCTACGATGGGGGATCAACCCTCTGAATCTATCGTAGTCGGAAGAAATAAACTCCTACTAAACCTGTTCTTAATGAACTATTTCCTAAAGATTAACTTTTTCTAAAAAAATGGCAGAGGAAAGAAGAAAAAACAAAAACGCCAGTCACTTTGGCGTTTTTGCGTTCGTTTATTCGATTATGTCTACACCTTAAATCGGCGAATCATGTGTTGTAGCTCTTCTGCCATATTGGAAAGAGCTGTCGCTGACGAAGCGATTTCCTCCATGGAAGCGAGCTGCTGCTGTGTAGCAGCGGAAACGTTCTGCGTGCCATCCGCAGTCAAGTCAGAAACTTCGCTGACCAGCTCCATCGCCTGTACGACCTGTTCGGAATGGGCAGACACTTCCTGGGCAGATGCAGACACGTCGTGAATCTGGTCGGCTACTGTGCCAATCGAGTTCTGAATATGACCGAACGTTTCGCCCGCACGATGAACGACGCGAATTCCTTCTTGTACTTCCCGGGTGCCTGTTTCCATCGATTCGACGGCGACTTTTGTATCTGTCTGAATCGTACTGATCAACTGCGCGATTTTTTGGGCGGACTGTGCCGATTGCTCTGCCAGCTTCCGCACTTCATCTGCTACCACCGCGAATCCACGGCCGTGCTCTCCTGCGCGTGCTGCTTCAATCGCTGCATTGAGGGCGAGCAGATTGGTCTGATCCGCAATGCCTGTAATGACTTCGATGATTTCTCCGATTGCTTGAGAATGATTGCCCAGACCATCTACCACGGCTGAGAGCTCACGCATGGAGTCGTGGATCGCATTCATTTGTTTAACAGCATCCTGAATGGACTGGTTCCCTTCTCCCGCCATGTTGGCGACTTCGCTCACCATATTGGAGGTTTGCTGTGCGTTGCTTGCGATTTGACGAATTCCTCGTGACATATCATCAATGGATTTCGCTCCATTCTCTACACTCGCTACCTGACGATCAACTCCTGCTGCCACTTCTTGAACAGTAACAGCAATCTGTTCGGTTGCCCGGCTCGTCTGATCTGCGCTTGCCGTCAGTTGCTCTGCCGATGCGGCTACCTGCTCCGATGTCCCACCTACCTGACGAATGACAGAAGTTAGACTGGTCGCCATTTCATTAAACGAATTCGTCAGATCCAAAATCTCGTCACGAGTTTTGACAACCAATGGCTCTGCTCTCAAATCTCCATCAGCGACTTTCTTCATCTCTTCCATCAAACGCACGATCGGTTGACGGATATTTACGGTCAGCCAGATAGCCAATGATATACCTGCTATCACAGAGACAACCATGACGATGAGCATATCGCGTTTTACGGATTCGTACATTTCTGCGCTTTCCGTGCCAACGCGTTGGGCTCCTTCGCTGTTATACGTAATCAGTGCATCCAAGTATTTTTTGCGTTCAAGAAACAGTTCACTGCTTTTTTTCTTGATGAGCTCCAGCTCAGCCATGTCTGCATCGCTAGCAGCCTTTCTGATATCCACTCTTTTGCCGATTTCGACGAACTGAGGGTTGAATTCTTCGTATTTTTTCAGAGCCTGCTTCAATCCCTCATAATTTTGGCGGTCTTCTTCACCGACAATCGTTTTTTCATAGCTGGCTAATAACCCGTCAATATAGGCAAATTGATCATCCACTGTTTTTGCATACTTGTTCTTGTCATCCATGTTCTCTGTTGTGAGCATGGTTTGAGTAACTCCGTAAATGGTTTCCAGCGTCATGTTTATCTTCAGAATGTCTTCTAATCCCGGGCGCCAGCTTGTATTCATTTCCACCATCTTCTGGTTCATTTCCTGCATCTTTACAATACTTGTTATTCCCGTAAAAATAATGATGACCAGGACAAATGCGAATGCACCGCCCAGTTTTTTTCCGATCGTCCATTTCATTTCGTAAACACCACTTTTCTTAACGTAATGATGATAGCGTAATCTCCTTTTCCCGCCCAACTGATGGAATAAACCTTAATGCGCACAAAAAAATTGATCTTTACACAAAAATTTAAATCCACAATTCAGAAAACTCCTGTAAGATAGATGAAAATAAAGCGGAATGGAGGACGGTTGATGCAAAACTACGATGTCATTATTGTTGGAGCAGGATCGATGGGAATGGCAGCTGGCTACTATCTGGCGAAACAGGGTGTGCGTACACTCATGATCGATGCCTTTGATCCCCCACACACGATGGGCAGCCATCATGGGGATACCCGTATCATTCGCCATGCGTATGGAGAAGGAAAACAGTACGTCCCGCTTGCGTTGCGAGCGCAACAGTTGTGGTCAGAATTGGAACAAGCATCCAGCATACCGATCTTCGCCAAAACAGGTGTTTTGAACGCAGGACCCTTGCATTGTCCTTTCCTGAATGAAATTCGGGAGAGCGCTGAGCAGTACTCCCTTCCCTTGGAAGTACTTAGTGCCAATGAGGTCATGCAACGCTGGCCAGGAATCAATCTGCCTGCTGATTACTACGGCTGCCTGGAGCCTACTTCAGGTGTGCTTTATTCTGAAAACGGCATCCGCGCCTATCGAGAGCTCGCCCTTGCCGCAGGAGCTACGCTGTTGACGAACACGCCAGTCATGCAGTTGGAGCCAGCAGGTAATGGGTTCATCGTGCATACGGAATCTGCCAGCTACCACGGCGATAAAGTCCTTCTATCCGCCGGTGCTTGGAATGGTTCTCTCCTTGACTCGTTGGGCTTGTCCATCCCGCTCACCCCTACACGCAAAACGGTTGCCTGGTTTGGTGCAGATGAGAGCCAGTACAGTGCGGATGGATTTCCCGCTTTCATCTTTCGCCTTCATGACTCTATGTTCTACGGATTTCCCAGCTTTGATGGCATTGGTGTAAAAATCGGACGCCATGACGGAGGACTAGCCATCGATCCTGATAAACTGGAACGTACCTTTGGCACCTATTTGTCGGACGAAGGGGATGTTCGTTCCTTTTTGGAAGCGTATATGCCTGGTGCCGCCGGACCATTGCGACAAGGCAAGGTATGCATCTACACCATGACGCCTGATGAGCATTTCGTCATTGACCGTCATCCTGAACACCCACAGCTTGTATTTGCAGCAGGCTTTTCCGGGCATGGTTTTAAATTCGCCAGTGCGATCGGGGAAGCGACCAGCCAACTGCTGGTAGAGGGAGCATCTTCCCTCGACTTGTCTATGTTTTCTTGGAAGCGATTCTCCTGAACACACACGAATGAGCGAAAAAAGCCTCTCGCCGCATTTTATGGCAGGAGGCTTTTGTTCGTTTTACCACTCCCAAGACAAAGATCCGATCTGCGCTGAAATTCGACTGCTCACTTGTATGGGAAGTCCAGAAGCTCGCATGGTGGAACGACCGTTGTCGTAGGGAAACAGGTAGGCGAAACCAGGCCGAGTCGCCTGATTGACCAGATAGGCAGACCTCATTGCTCCCGCTCTTCGTTGTTCATTCAAAAATGCTACCATCTCACTCGCTCGTTTGATCCCCGCACCATGCCCGTAATACAAGCCATTGCCGAGCACGACTGCATTTTCTCCTTGCCACTGAGGTGTCGCGCGATCGTAATCAGGATTGGCAAAATAAATCACATCACCAGGCAAGAAGGTATTTGTCCGCAATGTTTGCAAGTCTAGATCCTGATCGTACCGCCAGTCATATAGTAAGATGTCCGCAAACATTCTCTCAAAATCGGGTAAACGAATGGACTGTAGGACTGCATGATAAATAATAACGACCATCGCGGTTGCGCACTCTGTAGCGTATTTTTGGCCCTCACGAAAAATATTGATAATCCCGCTGGATGGCGACACTCCCGGTCGCAAGCGGAATCCGCCCTGGTCTGTTCGAATCCAGTAAGCTGGATTGGCACGAGATTCTTCAAAAGTAGAAAAGGCCAGGCCGCTTTCGTTCAGTGCCAAGGCAGACCTCACCAGATGATCGCGCATTTTCAGTTCAAATTGCAGGAGCTCAGGAGTCGGATATTCAAATACTTCATCACTTCGTGCCATAATCGCTACCGTTTCACGCTGTACCGGATTTAATCCCCATTCCGCTGCCAACGAGGCGGGATTAGCTGGTCTCCCCGCTATGACGATCATATACAACCTCCCCTTCACACACTGTCCTTCTTATTTGTATGCGAATGCCCATGTCCAAGTGATCGACTAAGAAAAACCATGAGTCAACATAGTGGAGGAGAAGAAAAAGCACCGTTCTCTTCGACTCTGACACGCCAGCAGGGGGGATTCACTGGACGTCTCCATTACAAAAAGGGGACCGTCGAGCCAAAGCCACCCTACGGGCGGAAGATTCTCAGGGGAGAAGTGTTCGACAAGCGTGGTCTCCTTTTTGTAGTTCCGACTGGGTAGGCGTTGTCAAGGTCTACGAGCCCTGTGCTTTTTCTTCTCACTAGCCTTGTGCGTTGATCGGTACCTTCTAAAACTTGCACGTTGTGCTGATTGAAAATAGAGTAATAGACTGGAATCCTTGATATGGCGGGAGTTCTTTCACGAAAAATCTTCAGTCTCACAGAATAAGATTTAGACTTGTACCCAAATTTAAAAGCCGCTGACTATGACTTGGAAAATATAGTCTTAGACTGCGGCTGCTTATTTTGCGCTAACGTTCTCCGATAGTTGAAAAGTGCTGTTGATCATGACGATCTACATGTATTCCTAACCTTGGGAATGTCTTAAAGAAGCTGCCATTATTTCGGCTTCTTAATTGTGAGGGTTGAGGTTTGTTTTTACTCTATTACTATCAATTTTTTCTGATACAATGACTTCATCCTATAAGAAAGGTTGGTATGGGTAGTAATGAAGAATGAAAGTCAACCTTACACGGATTTTAGAGAAATGTACCGAGATATCGATTTCGCAGCAGAAACTTACTACAACGAGTTTTTTCATGCCTACAAGACGGATGGGCAATTTCCCGAAGTATATACGCTCGAGCAAACGAAAAGAGCTTCTAGTGCCATCCAACTTCTTCAACTCTTGGAATGGGAATGGAACCCGGTTCGTTTACTGGCATTACTATCGACAGTAGGTGCTGCCTTAGGAATCGGACGCCCTATACCTGTTTATGATTTTTGTTCAATGATTGAAGGTGCAGCGCTAATAGGTTCTCCATATTTAGACTACTATACTAAAAAGAAAGACATTCTTATAGCTACGTTGGAGATGTTTGCAAATGAGGAACCATAGAAGTTAAAAAGCACGTTATACCGTTAAACCCCGCCTCGACTCTGATAGAGCTTGTGGCGGGGTTTGGCAATTTGCAGAGTGCCTAATTTGCACTCTGGTAAATTTATTTTTTATAAATGCCTATTTACCAAAAAATCCCCCGCCTTTTTAACCAGACGAGGGATTTCCTTTTTAGCCTTGTGCTTGCTTGACTGTATGTGGTGCCGGGGTCGAGACGTGCTTTAAGCGTGAGAACATATAGCAGCCGACAATGACGATTACGCTGCCGAGCAATTGGATGATGGTCATACGCTCCCCGAGTAAAAGAAAGGCGAGAATGGCCGTAAAAATAGGATTGAAATTGAGGAACATACCTGCTGAGGTTGCGCCAACCTTTTGTACACCAATATTCCACAACACCATGCTGACGACAGTCGCCATTACACCAACGTAGAACAACGACAGCCAGAACGTCCAGTCTGTGTTGCTAATCGTAAATGTGGTGACATTAAAGGGCAGCATCAGCGCGACACCGAAAATCCCCGAGTACAGTGTGGACATCATCGGCGAGACCGTCTTCATCGCCCAACGCCCGCATACGGAGTAAATCCCCCACATGGCGACAGCGGCGAGCATCCACAAATCACCCGTGTTAAAGTGCAATTGGGACAAGTGTGCGAAGTCTCCTTTTGTCATCACCACAAGGACGCCTGCAAACGAGACAAGCATCGCGACAATCTGCAACGGTCGAATCTTTTCACCCACCAGCAAAAAGGAAAAAATCGCGATCGAAACTGGATTCAGCGTGGACAATAGACCAACATTGGTCGCGTCTGTCCGCTCAAGTGCCCAGAACATGAATAAATTAAAAAGTGCTACGCCGGTCACTCCCATCACGATCAAAGGAAGAAGTGCCTCTCGCGTTGGGAAAATCCGTTTTTCGCGTATCCAAACAACCGGCAACAAGCAAACAACAGCAATGAGCCAGCGCAAATTGGTCAGCGTCAAGGAAGACGCGTGCCCGACAAGGAATTTACCAACAACAAAATTTCCTCCCCAAAGGAAGCTGGTACAGAGTAATAGGACGATATATAGCGGTCTCATGTTGCCTCCTGCCAAGATGAAAGAGTTATGGAGCTTTTATTTGTCCTCTATCATACACCTTTCGCCAGCATTTGGGCGGTCACGTTGCACTTTCCATTTTTATCCTTTTAAAATCCAAATCCATGAGTGAAATAAAAAAAGGGCTATCTAACAGCCCCTTCCTTCACACAGCCAGCCACGACATGATCACCGGCAGCAAGGTAAACGCCCACACCACCGTAATCATCGCTCCGGCGATCACAGCCAAAGTCGCACTGCTTCCTTCTGTTTCCCCACGCTCAAAAGCTTTGACCATCCCCAACGCATGTGCGCCCATTCCGTACATCAAGCCGATGGACACTGGATGACGGAGCCTCATTCTCTTGATGATTTTAGGAGCCAAAAAAACGCCTGCAAAGCTGGTCAGCATGCCGAAAACGGCTGTCATCGTAGGCATTCCGCCAATCGCCTCCGTTACGCTCACCGCAATTGGCAAGGTAATCGAGCGAGGAATGACGCTAAGCGCCGCTTCTTTTCCCAATCCGACTAACATCGTCGTGGAGACACCTGCAATGATAGCGATGAGGGAACCCGTAGCAAGACTCGTCAAAATCATCCGGCGATGCGCCATTAACACCGACCAATTTCGGTACAGCGGAATCGCAAACGCCACTGTGACTACGCTCATCATTTCACTAATGAGCGAGGTCGCTTCACTGTACACCTGATAAGGAATGCCTGCGAAAAGCAAAAACAGAATCAAACCGATCGGCGCCAATATGGCCGGAGAAAACAGCAGAGACGCTCTTTTCTTGTTGAACCTTTTTGCTGCATAGAAGAAAACGAGTGTCAGGAGCACGCTAGACGTTTTCCACAGGATCATGCTGTTTCACCTCTCCACGATTGAACATACGCTCAGCAATAACACCTGTCGAAATCATCACAAGCGCACAACCGCTTACGACTACCACAAGGACCAGTAATCCTTTTATTCCTAATAACCATGGATATTGCATCATCCCGACCAGCGATGGTACGAAAAACAGGATCATCTGCGAGAATAACAGAGTCGCCCCTGCTTCCACCCACTGTAGACGAATCAAGCCGGTATATAGACAAATGAACAAAAGCGCGAGTCCGATCAGACTGCCGGGAACAGGAAGGTGAAAAAACGAGCTCACCCATTTCCCGAGCCAGGTGAAACCGAACAATAGCAAAACTTGTGCAATGATGGAGAACCATCTTTTCATCGAGACCACCCCAGTTGCTCTACAAAGGTTGTTCAAAAAGTCACCTTTTGAACGAGTTACCTTCATTCTAAGCCGTCTCGATTCCATTCGTACAATACATAAAATTCATCATTTCTATTCCATTTGGTTATGGCTGTACATTTTCTCTACAAACGATATGAAAGCCTTTGTCGCATGCGATAAATACCCTTCTTTTCGATAAATCAAAGCATACTGCCAGTCAATCACTGGGTAGGAAATGTTGACGGTGTGCAAATTCCCGTTATTCAAGCGTCCCACGATGGAGCGTGGAATGAGTGATATCCCTAGTTGAGTAGCCACCATCTCTCCGACAAAATCCCATAAAGAGCTCATGTAAGCGACTTTCGGTTCAAAGCCGGACAGCTTGCACGCTTGGCGCACTACATCGTGCATCGCGTATTCTTCGGTAAACAAAATGAAAGCCTCGTCCTTAAGCTGTTCCAAGCTCACCTCATCGGCTCCCGCCAGCCAATGATCCCGATGAACGATCGCGACGAGGTCCTCTGCGAGCAAGGGAACCGCCACAAATTTCTCCTGATCCGTTGGAAGAACGGTTAATGCCACCTCAATGCTTCCTTGCTCCATTTGGATTTCAAGCAGCTTGGCGCTGTATTCCTTCATCTCGATATCGATGCCTGGATACTGCTTTTTAAACAAGGCAATCACATTCGGCAAGAGAAAAGAACCCACGGTCGGCATCATACCCAGTTTGACCCGACCACGCTCGACATTTCGCAATTCTGCAATCGATGACGACATACCTTCCATCAGCTGCAACACTTTGGTCGCATAGCTGTAGACCATTTCCCCTGCGTCTGTCAGATCCATTTTCCGCTCCGTCCGATCCAGCAGAACTACCTCTAGCTCTTCTTCCAATGCCTTGATCATTTTGCTGATAGAAGGCTGGGAGACGTGGAGGGATTGCGCGGCCTTCGTAAAGTTTTTATGTTTGACTACTTCCACAAAGTAATGCAGCTGTCGAATATCCATGGTGCCCTCCGTCTTCGTCCAATCAAAAGCGTTAGCTACAGATTACCACAGGCGAGAGTATGCAAAAAAGCCAGGTACGCAGTCGCGCCCTGGCTTTTCCTCCAGCTTGAGTTACTTCACGGTTACCTGTATTTTTACGACTTTTCCATTATACGTAGCGGCAATCGTTGCGCGACCTGCTTTCACAGCCGTGAGCTTGCCATCCGCTACAGTCACAACGGAGCTGTTCGTGGAGATCCAGTCTGCATCGACTGTGACATCGACCTTGGTTTTGTCGGTATAGACAGCAGATACCTTCAAGTCTTTTGATTCGCCGACTTTGAGATCTGCCTTTTTCGTGTCAAATTCTAGCTTGGAGATAATAGCAGACTCTACAGGGATCGAGATTGTCTTTCCACCGTAAGTTGCTTTGATTCTCGCTTTGCCAGAACCTACAGTTGTCACGACTCCGTTTTCAACTGTGGCGACTTTTTCATCGTCGGATGTCCACTTGGCTTTGCTTGTTACATCGACCTTTTCTTTGCTAGACAAGATAGCCAGCAGCGTAACCGACTGGGTAGTGCCTGGACGCAGATACAGCTTTTTCTTATCGCTGTCCAGCTTGGAGACGACATCCACCTCTACTGGAATGGATACGTTTTTTCCACCGTACTTCACTTTGAGTTTCGCTGTGCCCGAACTTACTGCTGTAACCAAACCATTCGTGACCGTTACGATTTCCGTATCATCGCTTTCCCACTCTGCATTGGCGGTTACATCAGAGGTAGACTTGTCTGAGAAGGTTGCTGTTGCGTTTACCTGCTTCGTGCCTCCCACGTTGAGAACCAGTTTCTTCTGGTCAGCAGTGAGCTTGGAAATCACATCGATCTCAACAGGGACACTCACACTTTTGCCCCCGAAGCTTGCTTTCACTCTTGTTTTACCCGAACTAACAGCGGTTACCAAGCCTTTTTCAACGCGTGCGATGTCACTGTCAGAGGAAGTCCACTCTGCTTGCTGTGTGACGTCTTCTGTTGTTTTATCCGTGTATTGCACGCGGACGTTCAACTGCTGCGTCCCCGCTTTTTTCAATTTTATTGTCTTTGTATCAACCACAAGCTTGGAAATCTTCTTCTGCGTACTTGTCGTCGCAGAATTTGCCAATGCCGGTACTTGGCCGACACTGGAAAAGATCAGCCCAACGGTAACAGCCGTAGCGAGCATACCTTTTTGCCAGTTTCTCATGCTCACATCCCACTCCTTTTCCTTTCTACTTTTCCACCATTTTCTATATCGGCTAAACTGCCGTACTTGTTGAATACAAAATGGCAAAGAAAGTCATGATTCTTCTGCCCATGTCCCTGCCAAGGGAGCAAAGTGCTGCATCGCCAAAGCTCCTGCCCCCATCACGATTGCCTCCCCCTTCAATTCGGAAGGAATGACGCGAAATTTCCCCTTGAATGGCTCCCAGATCACTTGATCGCTATGCTCCTCGACCAAATCAATGATTTCGCGATAATTCTCCACCAAATCACCACTTACAATCACAGTATCTGGATTGTACATGCATACAATATTGTTAATCGTGATTCCGAGGTACAACGCGGTACGGGAGACGATTTCCTTCGCCCAGCGCTCTTCGTTTCTCGCTGCCGCGAACACCTGACGGACATCACTGACATCCTTCACCCGACGCGCTTCCATGATCAAAGAATTTTCGTCTATGTATGTTTGCAGGCATCCGCGCTTTCCGCATTCACACAGATTCCCATTCGGATCGAGCGTCGTATGCCCCAGCTCTCCTGCGCTATTGGAGCCTCCGCGAAACACTTCGCCATTGATAATTAAAGCAGAGCCGATACCCGTGCCAATGCCAATCAAGGCTGTCTTGTTCGAGCCTTTGGCCGATCCGTACAAGTACTCCGAGAGGATTTTCACCTTCAAATCGTTGTCGATAACAGTTTTGATTTTCAGCCTTTTTTCAATCAGGCTGGCAAACGCTACGTCCTTCCAGTCCAGCGTAGTGGATAGCTGAACAATCCCTCGCTCATAATTAATCACCCCTGGCATCCCAATGCCGATCCCGACCACTTTTTCTAACGGAATGCCTGTCTGTTTGAGTATCCCTTCAATCTCGTTACAAATCAGTTCAGCCGTCTCTTCCGGTGTAGAATCCTGTGTTTTATGATCCATCCGGTGCTGTGCAATAATTGCTTCGCTAAAGTCCATGATCCCAAAGCTGATGCGCTTTTTTGCCATGTCCACGCCGATTGTATAAATGGCCCCCGGCTCGATGTCGAGCATAATTGCCTTCCTGCCCACACCTGATGAGGTTAGCTCTGTCTCTCGAATCAGTCCTTCTTCGCACAGCTCATTTACAAATCTGCCAATCGAGGTGGCACTCATCCGCGTAATTTTGGCGATTTCTGCACGCGATATCGGTCTCTGCTTTTTGATAATGTCGAGGATCATTTGCTTGTTATGCTGCTTGGTCACGTCCTGATCTTGCTTCATGATTTTTTTCATCTTACAAAACTCCCATCTTGCTTGAATTCCCGGTAGTATTCCTGCGCGATTATTCTCACACTACCTGTCGCCATTTATTACGTCAACTGGGCCAAACAAAAACCATCCGAATCACCTCGGATGGTTTCTACGTTGCTATCGCTTGTTGTTGTTCAAATCATACGGTGTCTCTTGGTAAACGTAATAGTTTAACCAGTTGGAAAACATCAAATTCGCATGTGCGCGCCAAGTGACAATAGGCTCGCGATTTGGGTCGTCCTTTGGATAGTAATTACGCGGAACAGCAATGTCCAAGCCTTTGTTCACATCCCGCTGGTACTCATCTTGCAGGGTGGTCGGATCATACTCGGAATGTCCTGTCACAAAAATTTGTCGACCATCCCTCGTCGCTACGATGTAAACACCTGATTCATCAGACTCGGACAATATCTCCAATTCAGGCACTTGCTCGATGTCTTCCCTGCGATTTTCGGTATGCCTGGAATGCGGAATGTAGAAGTAGTTATCAAATCCGCGGAACAACTTCACCTTTTGCTTATTGAGTGTATGAGGGAAGATTCCGAACATTTTTTCTGGCAAAGGATGCTTCGGAACGCCAAAGTGGTGGTAAAGACCCGCTTGTGCTCCCCAACAAATATGCAGGGTCGAAGTGACGTTCTCCATTTTCCAATCGAGGATTTTTGTCAGCTCCTGCCAATACGTGACGTCTGTAAACTCGAGCTGTTCCACTGGTGCTCCGGTGATGATCATGCCATCAAATCGCTGGTCACAGATCTCCTCAAACGTTTTATAAAACATCGATAAATGTTCTTCCGACGTATTTTTGGACGTATGACTGGACATGTGCAAAAGCACGATTTCCACCTGTAGCGGTGTATTCCCCAGGAGGCGGAGCAACTGTGTTTCCGTTGTTTCCTTCACGGGCATGAGGTTGAGAATGACGATCCTGAGCGGTCGTATGTCCTGTGTGAAGGCACGGCTATCCTTCATCACAAAAATATTTTCTTGGGCGAGTATTTCCGTTGCAGGCAATTCGTCGGGCAATTTGATTGGCATAAAGATCCCCCTTTCCATCCTTTGAACACAGGTAGAAAAACAATAATCCGACAAATTCGACAAAAATACTAGACTTCCTGCCAATCCCACAGGGGAAAACGAAAAGATCCCCTTGCAAGCAAGTTGCAAGAGGTCTCTTCCCTTAAATCCAGCCGCGCGCTTCCATCGCCTCCGTAATTCGCAATAGCGAGATCATATAGGCTCCCGTGCGCAAGTCTACCTTGTATTGATCAGAGAGTTCTTTCACAGCACGATAGGCGTTAATCATGGTCGTTTGCAGCTTTTCGTTTACCTCAACCTCGGACCAGTAGTAATTCATCAGGTTTTGCACCCATTCAAAATAAGAAACCGTTACGCCACCTGCGTTGGCGAGAATATCTGGGATCACGGTAATCCCTTTTTCCCGCAAAATGGCATCCGCATCCGGTGTAGTAGGTCCATTTGCTGCTTCTGCAATCCACTTGGCCTGAATGCTGTGGGCATTCGCTGCTGTGATGACATTTTCCAATGCGGCCGGGATCAGAATATCCACTTCCAGCTCTAATAGTTGTTCATTGGAGATGACCGTACCACCTGCATACTCCAAAATGGTGGCGTTGTCTTTTAACTGCCCTACCTGTTCGATGTCCAAGCCAGCAGCATCATAAATACCTCCACGTGAGTCACTGACCGCCACGATTTTGAAGCCCAGCTCTGTCAAAAGTCTGGCAGCAATTCTTCCCGCGTTGCCGAATCCTTGAATCGCGACGGTTGTTTGTTCTGGCTTGCGTCCAGAATCTTTAAGCGCCTCTAGTATGGTAAAGACACATCCGCGGGCAGTCGCTTCGTTTCTTCCTTTGGAACCGCCGACACTCAGCGGTTTTCCCGTGATCACTCCCGGAGAATAGGTGCCTTTTAATCGACTGTACGTATCCATCATCCACCCCATGATTTGTGGGGTCGTATACACATCGGGTGCAGGTATGTCTGTCTCCGGTCCGACAATATCAGCGATAGCTTCCATGAAGCCGCGGCTGACTCGTTCCAGCTCACTTTTGCTGAATTCGTGGGGATCACATATGACGCCACCTTTTCCACCGCCATAAGGAAGACCAACCACGCCACATTTGAATGACATCCACATGGAGAGCGCCTTGACTTCATCCATCGTCACATCCGGATGAAAGCGAATCCCTCCTTTGGTCGGCCCTACCGCATCATTATGCTGAGATCGGTAGCCTTCAAAGACACGCACGCTACCATCGTCCATCTTGACAGGAAAACTGACAGCCAATACTCGTTTGGGTCGCTTTAAAATTTCTACAGCATCGCTTCGCAATCCCAACAGTGCCGCTGCAGCATCAATCTGTTTCTGCACAATCTCGTATGGATTCAGGTTTTCTTTCTCTACAGTATTTAGCATCTCTCTTCCTCCCCAATACTTTTCACACGCATTTTCCACATCACCTTGGCGCAGAGCTAAAGGATGAATGGAGTAATTATATACGATGCAAGTAAATTCAGACAATTCATTTTCTTTGTTTTCACATTATTGTGTTATTTTTGGGAAACAAATAAAAAACGCCCGATGCATCCTCTCGACACATCAGACGTTTTTCTCTTATTTTTTCAAATACGTCTTCATCAGCTTTGTTTTCGTCTCCCACATCTCTTCGCTGATGTGCAGACGGTAATGCTCCGGATTCAGCATGCGCAAGTATTCAGGCCAGAACAGCTTGAGTTGCTCACGATGGTAGTTGCGAATCTCTTGAAGGTTCGGCAGTTCATAGACCAGTTCCCCATCCACAAATACCGGAATTAGCAAAGACTCTGCCTGGTAGTTCTCCAAATGCTTGCTCAAATACGTATGGCTCGGATGGAACAAATGGAGAGGTCCTCCATCATCGACTGTTGTTTCATGTGGGAAGCACATATAGTCAGCAATCGCTTTGCCTGTTTCCGGATCAATCAATCGGTACATATCTTTGATGCCTGGCGTTGTGACTTTTTCCGGATTCCCGGAGATTTTGATGGTCGGCTGATATTCTCCGTCCGCTCCTTCACGCGCCACCAGCTTGTATACGCCTCCGAGTGTCGGCTGATCCGCTGCCGTGATGAGCTGCGTTCCTACTCCCCAGCTATTTACGCGTGCTCCTTGTACCTTCAGGTTCATAATCGTGTGCTCATCGAGATCGTTGGAAGCGACAATTTGCACATCGGTCATGCCTGCCTTATCAAGCATTTCACGAGTCTTGCAGGACAAGTACGTCAAGTCGCCACTGTCCAAGCGCACCGCCGTCAGCTTTTTACCTTGTTTCTCCAGGCGTTTTCCGACCTTAATTGCATTAGGCACGCCGCTTTTGAGCGTATCATACGTATCAACCAGCAAGGTTACCTGTCCTGGTAGAGCTGCTGCGAAGCGCTCAAATGCTTCTTCCTCACTCTCAAAGCTCTGTACCCATGAGTGAGCGTGCGTCCCTTTTGTCGGAATGCCAAACATTTTCCCTGCCAGCATATTCGAGGTCGCATCGAAACCTGCCAAATACGCTGCCCGCGTCCCCCACAACGCAGCATCTGCCTCCTGCGCCCTTCTTGTTCCGAACTCCATAAGAACATCATTGCCCGCCACGTTTTTAATCCGCGAAGCTTTGGTCGCAATCAGCGTCTGGTAGTTCATGTAGTTCAACAGGGCCGTCTCAACCAGCTGCGCCTCCATGACACGCCCCTCTACGCGAATCAGCGGCTCGTTCGGGAAAACCACGGTACCTTCCTTCACGGAATAGAGCGAGCCCTTAAAACGAAGCTGGCGCAGCTCTTCCAAAAACTTCGGATCGTAGTTCTCCTCCTGCTCACTCAAATACTTGAGATCGCTTTCTTCAAAGCTCAAATTTTTTATATAAGAAACAATGCGTTCCAATCCGGCAGATACGGCGTATCCGTTTCCAAAAGGTAGCTTGCGGAAAAATGCTTCGAAAACGACCTTTTGATTGTGCGTTCCGTTCACCCAATGGGCGTACATCATGTTGATCTGATATTTATCTGTGTGTAGTGCCACACCAAATGATTGCATGTCACTGAGGCCTCCTGTGTATTCCTTTCTATCATCATACCAGAAGCGTCCGCTGGTGCCCATCCGCTGTGGAGGATATGAGGGAATGTGGTATAGTATGGGGATAAAAAGAGAAGCAATCGTGCAGGCTGGGAGTGAGTATTAGTTGAACAGAAAAGTCGTTACGATTAGTAAAGGTTTGCCTAAAAGTAATATGTACAACGGTAAGGAATATCTCTCCGGCATTTGGAAGGAAGAAGCCGATGAGCTCGTTGTCCGTTCCGAGAAAATTGATGACGACGATATCGCGAATCCAGAGTACCATGGCGGCCCAGACCGCGTCGTCTGTGCGTATCCTTTTGAACATTATGCCCATTGGGAGAAGTTATTCGGCCAACCACTGACCAATGCGGCATTCGGAGAAAATCTCACGCTTGCTGGCATGACCGAAGAGCAGGTCTGCATCGGGGATGTGTATCAATTCGGTGATACCATCCTGCAAGTGACGCAAGGCAGATTTCCTTGCGCGACCATCAACAAGCGCAACAACAATAACCAGCTGCTCAAAGCGGTGGTGGAAATGGGCTATACGGGTTATTTCTTCCGCGTCTTGCAGGAAGGGACGATCAAGCCAGACTCCAAGATTACCCTCATCACTGCACATCCAAAACAAGTAACGGTAGCGTCGATTCACCACTTATACTTCCACGACAAGTCACCATCCCAAGAGACGATTCAGCGTATGCTTGAGGTGGAGGAATTGGCGCAGCCTTGGCGAAAAAAACTACTGGAAAAACTGGATAAGTAGCAGTAATAGCGAAAGGAACGTCTCATGCGAATTAATAAGTTCATCAGTGAAACCGGCATTTGCTCACGAAGAGAAGCCGATAAATTAATCGAGGCCAAGCGTGTGACGATCAATGGCCAAGTCGCGGAGCTAGGAAGTACGGTTGCGTCAGGAGATGATGTGCGCATCGATGGACAGCCGCTCGGTTCCAAAAAGAAAGATGTCTATATCGCCTTGAACAAGCCTGTCGGAATTACGTGTACCACTGAACTGCATGTCAAAGGCAACATCATCGATTTCGTGAATCACCCGGAGCGGATTTTTCCTATCGGACGTCTGGATAAGGATTCGCAAGGCCTCATCCTGTTAACTAATGACGGGGATATCGTAAACAAAGTTTTGCGTGCTGAAAACAATCATGACAAAGAGTACATCGTCACCGTAGACAAGCCCATCACGGCGAATTTCTTACACGGAATGGCAAACGGCGTACGTATTCTCGGAACAACTACAAAGCCTTGCAAAGTAACCAAAGTCAGCGACCGCGTCTTCAATATCGTGCTGACGCAAGGGCTGAATCGGCAAATCAGACGGATGTGCCAGGCTTTTGGTTATCAGGTGCGAAAGCTAGAGCGGGTACGTATCATGAACATTATGCTGGGGAATTTGAAATTGGGGCAATGGCGCAATCTGACGGCCAAAGAATTAACTGATCTGAATAAAAGCTTGTGAAATAGGGACGGGTTGGAGTCTGTATAGTGGCTCCTTCCCGTCTTTCGTATCTGCATATGAATATTTTGTTTTTACTGAAAACTGTCATTTACACACTCCCCTTCTCCGTTTACCATATAGAAAACCATACGAGAGAAAAGAGGTGGAGAGATTCTCCCGCACACTTTTTAGGGTGAATCTTGCGAGGATGAAACTGGTTTGTGTCGAGTGCAGCAAGGAAGTGCCTGCCCATTTATTTGACTATCAATGCACATGCGGCGGCTTGTTTGACATCATTCACGATACGTCAGCCATCGATGCCGAACAGTTGAAGCGCGTCTTTCATGAGCGACTGTCCGAACGCATTACCCCTTATGCGAGCGGAGTATGGCGCTACAAAGAGCTGATTTTCCCCGAGCTTCCTGATGCGTACATCACGACCAAGTACGAAGGAAATACAGGGCTATACGCATCTGCACTCATCCAATCCTATGTAGGAAGCAACAGCAAGGTATGGCTGAAGGCACAAAGCGAGAATCCGAGTGGTTCATTCAAAGACAACGGGATGACTGTCGCCGTATCACACGGGCGTTCACTAGGCTATCAACGCTTCACCTGCACATCGACTGGCAATACCTCTTCCTCTCTCGCCATGTATGCTGCACTCGCCCATCACGAATCGTACGTGTTTGTCCCGAACAAAAACATTTCTTTGAATAAAGTCATGCAAACACTGGCCTACGGAGCAAAGGTCATCAGCTTTGATGGTACCTACGATGATGGCATCCGTTTTTATGAGCAATACAGCAAAGAGCTCGGCCTCTACATCTGCAATTCGATCAATCCATTCCGCATTGAAGGGCAGAAGAGTATCGTGTACGAAATTGCGCAGTACCTCAATTGGAACCTTCCCGATTGGGTGGTCATCCCTGGAGGAGCATTGAGCAATGTGACTGCTCTCGGAAAGGGCTTGCAGGATTTGAAAAACCTCGGCTTTATCGAAAAAGTTCCTCGGGTGGCGCTCGTACAAGCGGAAGGTGCTAGTCCATTCCATCGCATGGTCGCAGGCGGACACACCGAGCTGACACCTGAACCGAATCCATATACACGTGCCTCTGCGCTCAACATCGGCAATCCACCCAGCTGGAAAAAGGCACTACGTACTTTAGAAGAAACAAATGGTGTTACCTGCTCCGTGACTGATCAAGAGATTCTCGACGCTAAAGCATGGGTGGATAAGAGCGGGATCGGCTGCGAGCCTGCCTCTGCTGCTACGGTCGCCGGATTGCGGAAGCTCATCGCAGGACAAGTAATCGACAAGGACGAAACAGCCGTGTGTATTTTGACAGGAAACATGCTGAAGGACACTGATGCACTGCAAGAGTATCATGTGGGGGAATCGACACAAGCGAGCTATCCAAATAAAATTGTCTCGTCACAGCTTACGTTGAAAGAGATTGGCGCCATGCTTTCGTAACAGCTCATCTATATTTTCTTTCGTCAACATACGCGAATTATTTGCTATCCTTTCAATATCCTGTTATGCTAGTAAAGAATTATTTTTGTTCGAAGCAACGGATAGCGTAGATAACAAATTTTCGTCTAGATGATCCTGCGAGCAAGGATAGTAATACATGTGTGTTACACACTAGGAGGCAATAACAATGGAACAAGGTACAGTAAAATGGTTTAACGCAGAAAAAGGTTTTGGTTTTATTGAGCGCGAAGGTAAAGAAGACGTATTTGTACACTTCTCTGCTATCCAAGGCGACGGTTTCAAATCCCTTGACGAAGGTCAAAAAGTTACTTTTGACGTAGAACAAGGCCAACGCGGACCACAAGCTACTAACGTTCAAAAAGTTTAATATAGCCATACACAAAAAACAGACTCCTGTAAGGGGGTCTGTTTTTTGGTTGTTTGAAACAAAAATAAAAAACCCTACTCACGTAAACGGAGTAGGGAATGCTACAGAACAGTAAATGGTAGACTCAGTATAACACAGTACCTATCGCTTCCTAAAATTTTTATATTTTCAAATATAGATTATTGAACCGCAGACAGTCTAGAACGTTGAATTTCTGTAATTTGCCCCCGTGCTACACGCAACAGCCCTTCTTTTTCCATTTTCTTTAGTGTCCGGCTAATCACCTCACGAGCAGTCCCCAGCTCAATTGCCAACTGATCATGTGTAATGGCGAGCGAATCATCCTCCGCACTTGTATGCTCGATCAAATATTCGGAAATCCGAACCCGAATGGATTTAAAATGAATATCGTCAATCAAGTTCGACATGATAATCAATCGCCGCGCAAATGATTGAAAAATATACTGGCGAAAGCCTTGATGCTTCTCGATCCATTTCTTATAAATCTTCGTCGGGACGTTCAAGACCATACTCGGCATCTCCACGCAAGCCGAAGCTTCATACACCGTTTCTCCCAATATACTAGACGCGATGAGTGGGCAGCACTCGCCAGCCGATAGCCTGTACAGCGTAACCTCTCTTCCATCGCTGCTCAGTTTGAAAATGCGAACAAGCCCATCCAAGATTAATGGCGCATTCTCCAAAAACTCGCCTTCATCAATGGTAAAGTTGGCTGGAACCGTAGTGATGGAGATTCCCTCCTCTTGCCACTCTTCTAGAGTAAGTGCCGCCAGACTTGGAAAACGTGCAAGGACTTCCGCAATCTGCTCCTTTTGCATATGGACGAAGAACCTCCTTGTGAAAAAAATAACTTTGGTGACAAAGTCACAGATTACCGATACAGATTTTTATTATTATTGCACTCAAGAGGCACGAACACAAGAACACCCTGTTTAATAAGAAATCGCTTCGTTAACACTAACGAACGATCATCATGAAACGAAGGAGATGTATGTAAATGAGTACTTTTGTATTGGTTCATGGAGCTTGCCAAGGTGAATGGGTATGGGAAAAAGTAAAACCTTCGCTGGAAGCATTGGGACACAAGGTCGCGACGTTGGACTTGCCTGGAAGTGGACAAGACATGACACCTCCTCAGCAGGTAACACTGGATCTCTACGTCGAGAAAGTATCTGACCTGATCAAGCAACAAAACGATAAAGTAATCCTTGTCGGACACAGCATGGGTGGCGTCGTTATTACGCAAACAGCTGAAAAAGTACATGACAAAATTGATAAGCTCGTCTACCTTTGCGCATTCTTGCCGAAAAACGGGGAAAGTCTCATAAGCAAGTCTGAAGGAGAAAAAGGCCCAGAATTCGAATTGAATGAAGCCGATATGACGCTGGCTCCGAAGCTCGAGACTGTGGAAGGGACATTTTTCAACGCGGTTGAGGATGAGGCACTGAGGCTGGCGTCGATGAAGCGTTGCCGTCCGCAAGCGCTGGCTCCGTTTACACAGCCAGTGCAAATTACTGAAGAGAAATTCGGCAGTGTCGATCGCGTCTATATTGAGACCACATTAGACAATGCGATCCCAATCGATTTCCAACGCAGAATGAACACAGAAACACCTTGCAGCAAAGTCATTACACTGGAAGCCGATCATGCGCCTTTCTTGTCGAAACCAGAAGAGCTGGTTAATCATCTCGATCAAGTAAGCAAATCATAAAATAACCAAAAACAAGGCTGTCGACCATCATGTCGGCAGCCTTGCTTCATTCCTATTCCTCTATGTTCAACTGGCGAACCGTACGTACGAGCCTTTGCAATCCATCCCGCAGCTGTTGTTCATTCAAATAAGAATAACTGATGCGTATCCAAGATTTTAACTCTCGCTGTGGGTCACAGATCGCGCCGGGCACAAACGTAATCGATTGCTCTATGCATTTGGCCAGAAGACTTTCCATCGGGACGGAATCAGGCAGCTTCACCCATAAGTTAAAGCCTCCTGGTGGGCTGGACCACTCCCAGTCGGTCACAGACAGCTCTTCCTCCATGATATCCCGGCGAATGGCCAATGCAATCCGCAGCTTTGCCAAATGCTGCTGCATTCTTTCGGAGAAGAAATAGTGCAAAAAAATCTTTTGATTCAATAGGGGCGCTCCACTGTCGGACAATGATTTCGCTTGAATCAAATACTTCATAATAGATGGACGGCATGCCACAGTCGCAATACTTAGCCCCGGCGCAATGTACTTGCTAAAGCTGCGCAGATAGATGACATAGCCCTCCGTGTCGTAAGAAAAAAACGGCAGTGGAGGCTTATCGCCGAAGTAAAGATCGCGGCACGGATCATCCTCTACGATTAGACACTGATACTTCGCAGCCAGCTCCACCAGTCTCTTCCGTTGTTCAGCGGGAACCGTATAGCCCGTCGGATTGTGAAAGGTCGGATTGAGATAAAACAGGCGTGGTTTTTCTTTTTGCATCAACCGTTCAACCTGCTCCAAATCATATCCATGCGGCGTAATCTCGATGGGAATCATATTGGCGCCCTGTCTTCTGAATACATCAATGGCAGGACTGTAAGTGGGTCTCTCCAGCAACACGACATCACGCGGCTTTACTAGGACTCTGGCAACCAAATCAATCGCTTCCTGCGAACCTGATGTGATCATCAGCTCATCCGGTGACAGATGAAAATGATAACGGCTGATATAATAGCTACACAGTGCTTCCCGCAGCTCCTGATCTCCCTGTGTAGTTGAGTAGGTGCCCAGCACTTTTGGATACAGATCAAACACTTTCTTCACGTACTCAGAAAAGTAATGATTTGGTAATAAATTCGGTTCGATCAATGCTTTGGAAAATTGATAGGTCGCCTGCACCTGATGAATTTCAGAAAGGTGGCTCTTGTGCACATAGGCAGAAACGATTGGATCATCCATCGATTCCACTGGCAACAGGCTGCTCGGTTGTACGTAATACCCCGACTTATCCTTCACATACACGTGGCGGTTTTGTTTTAATAATTGAAATGCTTTAAAAACCGTCAGGCGATGCACATTCAATTCCAGCGCCAATGTTCGAACAGAAGGAAGCTTCTGATGTGCCCGCCACTCTTCGCGTCTGATCCGGTCCAGAAGATATTCATATACTTGCTCGAACAGCTTATCAGAATGGCTGTTTGAAAGAGCCTCCCTTTTCATGCAAGCTTCCCCCCTTTCCCCCATGATAATGGATTGATCTTTGTATCTGTTCTATTCCATTTCATCTGTTCTGTTCCCTTCCCTTTATGATGAGGAAAAGGGAGGAATCATAATGGTACTACTCAACTATGTGGTCATGTGCTTGATATTCGGAACGACTTTTCTGGCAATCAAAGTCGGTATTGATGCGGGGGCCCCGCCGTTTTTCTCAGGAGGACTTCGGTTCTTACTGGCAGGTGTCATTTTGTTTTCATTTATGCTCTGGAAAAAACAGGCGCGACTGTCGCTGCTGCTTCATAAAGAAATGTTCCTTACTGGAGTCGGTTTGACGTTTGGGACGTTTGCCCCCTTGTATTGGGCGGAGCAGCATGTAAGTTCAGGAATTGCAGCCATATTATCTGCAACAGCCCCTCTCATGGTGATGCTGCTTCAGACAGGTATTACTCGGCAAAAGCTCCCCGGTATTTCGTGGGCGGGTTGCTTGATTGCCTTTGTCGGTGTCTTTATGCTAATTTTACCCGGTGTGACCATCTCATTTAGTCTCCTTTGGCTTACAGGGTGCATGGTAATCATATTCGGGCAAATCTTTTATTCTGCTGGTGCAGTTTACTCCCGTAGCGTCATTCAACGGTTTCAAGACACCTCCCCCATTGCTTTGAATGCAGCACAGATGATGTATGGAGGAGCCATGCTGCTTGTATTATCTCTGTTCACCGAGCAAGTGCATATCGAATCGATGCTCACGGCTAATGCGATCCTCTCGCTCCTGTACTTGATCGTCGTTGGTTCCATGATGGGGCACACCATTTTCTATTGGCTCGTGGCCAAGACCAACCCTGTGTTTCCATCCACGTGGCTCTATATCTCTCCGTTGATTGCCTTAAGCCTGGGCGTCATCCTGTACAATGAGCCGCTTTATCTCCTGTCGTTGGCAGGGGGAATTACGATTATTGTCGGCATTATCCTGATTAATAGGGATGGCTTGAAGCAGTTGATGGGTAAAAAGGCAAACAAGCTACGAGACGTTAGCCATTGATGAAAAAGAAGGAGTGCCACAAGCTGGTGCTTTGTGGTACTCCTCTATTTGGAAAATGGTTATTTCGTATCGTTGATTTGTTCCGCCATTTTCAGCAGCTCTACTTTCGTGCTCACACTCATATTGGCTCTCAGGCTATAGTCCACCTTTGTCCCATTTTTCACCCATTGCAAAGAGTGCACAGTTTTCCCATTTTCAGGTGCGAAAGTGGAGTACACGGCTTCATTGTCGCCAATCATGATCTTCTCCAGATTCTCCGCAAATGTACCTCCACTTTTATTCTTGTCATCCAGAATGGACACTTCTAAGAAAGCACTCCCTTTTTGGCCCTTGTACTCAATCTCTGCATTACGAAGCTTGTCCGATAACGGAACTGGTTGTACCACGTATTCTTTTTTCGTTCTTTCTTGTTCCTCTTTCATCGCTCTCTCATCGTACTTGTCACTTGGGAGATAGATCGCTTCGCCTGCTGCAAATTTGAAGTCCGTCCCCATCTCTGCCGGGACCTTGAACAGATGGCCAACCTTTTGTTCCATGTCCTTCCACGTTGTATAGGTAAAAGGCTTGGAGCGTACATCTACAAAAGGCTTGCTGTTTGGATTTGATTCCAACTGAAGCTTTGTCAGCGGCCAATAAATGGCAACCGCTTCTCCTGGCTTTAATCCATTGACGATTTGTTCTCCGGTATCCAATTGTTTATAAATCTCTGCACTACTTTTTTTGATCTGATCCTTTGTGTCAGGGGGTAGCTGCTGCATCATTTGTTGCTGTTCTTGCATACTCATTTGTTCAAGCTCTAACACTACTTCTCCCTTCTCATTTTTCAACTGGATCATTTCCATCCCCGCCCATACGGAAGACGCTCCTACCAGCATACCTACAGTGACTAACAAGCCAATTTTCTTTTTCACGACTTTCTCCTCCTTGTTCTCCTTGGCACGAATTGCGGCCATGACTTTATGTTTGACATTGACTTTCGGGACTGGCTTCGCTGCCAGCATGTCTCGCATATGCTTAAACGGATTTTTGTCCATCATTTCGCACCCCTCCCGTCGTTGGCAAATAACGTTTGCACTTTTTCAAAACACGTTCAAATTGCTTGCGCAGGGCTGCAGGACTTTTGTCCATCAGCTCTGCAATTTCCTCGTACTCTCTTTCCTCTAGCACCCGCAGGAACATGAGTGTTCGTTCTTCGGCGGACAGTCGTTTCCAGATGCGTTCAAGCGGCTCCCCAAAATGGTTATTGTCAATGCTCTCCTCGACATAATTGCGTCCATCCTGATCCCGGTTGTACAAAAAGGGCAACACGCGGCTTAATTTCCTGCGCTTTAGCACATTCGCACAATGGTTGTAAGCGATCCGGTACAGCCATGCGGAAAATGACAGCGAGTACGTATACTGTCCAAGATGCTCGTAGGCACGAAACAGGACTTCCTGAACAGCGTCTTCTGCATCTTGACGGTGACCGAGCATGTGGTAGCAGTATGTAAAGATCGGTTGTTGATAGTGATCGATAATGATTTCGTATTGCTCAAGAGAGCCTGCTTTTATTTCGCTCAACAGGCGCTCTATCTCTGTTTTTTCCACGGTTTGCCCTCCTCTCACTATGAATAACAATTGGCATCTTTTGTTTGTGACACCTATTTTAGAAATTTTTGGATTTACGAATAAAAATTCATTCTAAATAAAAAGGGTGCTCCACCCGTCTCGTACGAAAAATCTCGTACTTCTGGAAGGAACACCCTTATTCCATGCTTGTATTCATTTGCTTTTCCGTACGCTTGTCGAATGTCTTGATTCTTTCCCGGGAAATCGACAGCACCTGTCGGCTTCCCTTTAGAAATGCTCTCCGTTGGCATAATAGCTTTCTTTTTGATAAGCGACAAATGCCATCTCTACTTCTGGAATGCCAAGAGATAAGACATGCTTGGTCACGATCTGGGCAAACTGGTCACGAACTTCTTGCCCCCGCTCAAACCATGCTACTTCGATAAAAGGAAACGACTCCACAATCTTCCCACCAAAAACGCCTGTTGTATGCAAGCATTCGATCGTGAAATTGTCCGTGCCGCATTGGCAGAGTGCAGCAAGCTCCACTGCAAGCGGTTCGCTAATCGTGGCCATTTGTTCAGCTTGGATACCTCGAACGATAAGATGTGGCATGATGATCCCTCCTGAAAAGTACATACTTCTATGCTCTATCTTACCGTTCAAGAGGCAAAAAGAGTAGAAAAAACTAGGTCAGAGCCGCGGCGCTTCCGTGCTTTCCTACTGCCTCTTGCACCCGCGCTTCTTTGTTCCCTTGCTGCAATTGATACATCTGATAGTACCTGCCTTGCTTCTCCATCAAGTCTTCATGCTTTCCTCGCTCTACGATTCTGCCTCGATCCAGTACGAGAATTTGATCTGCATTTTTGATCGTAGACAGGCGGTGAGCAATGATGAAGGTCGTTCTCCCTTTTTTCAACACCTCAAGTGCATTTTGAATAATGCCCTCTGTTTCCGTGTCGATGCTGGCAGTCGCTTCATCCAAAATGAGGATAGCCGGGTCAAAAGCGAGAGCACGCGCAAACGAAATCAATTGACGCTGCCCGAGTGAAAGCGTACTGCCCTTCTCAATAACAGGTTCATCGAATCCTTGCGGAAGACTGCGGAACAATTGATCTGCCCCTACATCACACAAGGCTTTCTCCACCTTTTCCGGCGAAATCGACGGATCATCCAGACTCACATTGGAACGAATCGTTCCTGTAAACAAAAACGGGTCCTGCAAAACAATCGCCATATGCTGACGAAGCTGCTGTTTGGAAAACGACTGCACATTGCGCCCATCAATCATAATCGCTCCACTGTTTACATCATAGAAGCGGAGTAACAGATTGATAATCGAGCTTTTTCCCGATCCCGTGTGACCAACCAGTGCCACTGTCTCTCCGGGCCATGCTTCGAATGAGATGTTTTTCAGCACGTATTGGTCGTCTTTGTAGGCAAAAGAAACATCGTCAAAGCGGACATTCCCCTGATAGCAAGGAACTTTTGCCGGATCAACGTCAATGCCCTCTTCATCGAGCAGTTCAAACACGCGCGACGCCGCGACGAGAGATTGCTCCAGGTTCGCCAGTTGGTTGACGATCTGTGTCATCGGCTGGAACAAGCGATTGAGATAATCGACGAATGCATAGAGGACACCAAGCGATAGCAGTGTACCTATCCCGAGGGAGGCACCGCCGAAATACCAGATGAATAAAACAAACGCGATATTGCGGATAAACTGAACCAGGTTAAACGAAGCGGTCGCATTGAGCCGTAGCATTTTATTTTGATAGGTGAATAGCTCTTCGTTCAGTTCGCCGAATTCCCGCATTGTTTCCTTTTCCCTGCGAAATGCCTGAATAATCGGCATCCCTTGGATCGACTCGTTAATCATCCCGTTGATGTCGCTGATGCGTGCCCGAATGACATGGTTAAATGCAGAAGCGTACTTGCGGTACAAGTAAATCCACACGACCATGATTGGCAGAATGACCAGACAAACGAGCGCGAGTCGTACATCAAGCAAGAACAGCGCTGCGAAAATACCGATTAAATAAATCCCGCTCGTAATGAAGTTGCCGAGAACATTCGTAAACAGCTCTCGGACTGCTTCCGTATCGTTTGTAACACGAGCAACCACCTTCCCGGCAGGGAGATGATCGAAATACTGGATGGGCAATCGTTGAATATGCGCGAACACATCCATGCGCAGTCTCTCGATGACCTGATTCGCTGATTTTTGCCATAAGAACTTTTGCCCATAGTGGAAAAGCGAAGCAACTACCAATAATCCGAAATAGAGAGCAGCCAGTGTGAACAAGCCTCTTGTCTCTGGCCGGAAAAATTCGAATATCTCCTGATTACTTAAGAGAGTGGCCTGGTACTCAGCTCGATCCGTACCTTTTACAATAACGAGCTTCCCATCCTCAATGGCTCGCTGCCCATCAAACTTAATCGCCTGGTTCAGGAAATAATAGTCGCTTCCTATCTGGAGAACACGAGCTTCCTCGCCTCTACTCTCCCCTGCTGCCAGATGATCCTGTCTCGTGTAATACTTCCCTTTGTATTGTACGGAACCCTCACGCTGTGCCGTCTCATACCAAGGGAATTCAATCCCCAGTATGTGGGTATTAATCATTTCTTTCGCCAAGAATGGTCCCGTTAGCTCTGCCCCAACAGATATAGAGAGCATCAGAATCGCTAAAAGGATTGTCTTTTTAAAAATCGCTGCATAGTGAACTAGCCTTTTCCCCGTCGTCATTCATTCACCCGCTTTCTGTCAGCGTCGCTTCAATCTGCTGTTTCTCGAATTGTTCTTTATACCAACCGCCCAGCTCCAATAGCTGTGCATGTGTGCCTTCCTCGACGATTCGTCCTTCGTCTATGACGAGAATCCAATCTGCATGCTGGACGGCCGTTAAGCGATGTGTGGTGATCAGTGTTGTTTTGCCTGCACGCTCCCGGCGAATATTCGTGATCATCTCCGCTTCGGTTTTTCCATCCACCGCCGACATGGCATCATCGAGAATCAAGATTTCTGGATTAACCAAAAGCGCTCGAGCAATCGAGACCCGCTGTTTTTGACCGCCTGAAAGGGCTACACCTTTTTCACCAACAAGCGTTTGCAAGCCTTCGGGCAATAGTTGTACGTCCCGAGCAAATGCAGCCTGCTTCAACACTTCCTGTAATTGTTCTTCTGTTGCCTCGTTGTTCCCGAACAGGATGTTTTCGCGGACTGACTTCGAGAACAAAATCTGCTCCTGCGGTACATAGCCGATCCAGCTCTTGATGTTATCCAGACTGATCTGTTCTAGCGCCTCTCCCGAAACACTGATGGCTCCCCGTCCTAACGGATATTCGCGAAGCAGCTGTCGCACCAGCGTGGATTTTCCGCTTCCCGTACGCCCGACGATTCCTAGCGTCTGACCCCGACCAAGAGTAAAGGAGACCTCGCTTAATTGGTCAACATGCGCAGATGGATAGCGGAATGTCACGGAATCAAACCGAATGACTTCTGGTACTGCCACATGAACTGGTCTGTCGTGATCCGTCACATCTGCTTCGTAAGCCAATGTTTCAGTGACGCGATCCAGCGAGGCACTTCCTCTTTGCATCACATTGATCAATTCACCAATCGCAAACATCGGCCAAATCAGCATCCCGAGATAGACGTTGAACGAGACCAGCTCTCCCAGGGTCAGTTCTCTTTGAAACACGAGGTATCCACCGTAGATCAAACCAATCATATAACTGATTCCAACCAATATTTTGACGGTTGGCTCAATCAGCGAATCGATTCTCGCCACATCGATATTTTTTTGATACACTTCATGTATTTTTTGGCGAAAGCGCTCCTGATCCGCCATCTCCTGTACGTAAGCTCGAATCACACGAACGCCAGAGACGGATTCCAAGACGCGGTCGTTCAGCTCGCCGAACGATGTTTGTGCGGTAGAAAAACGCTCGTGAATTTTTTTCCCATATTGCTTGATGATATAGGCCATGAACGGTAATGGAAGGATCGCTGCTAAGGTCAGCTTCCAACTGATCAAAAAGCCCATCGTCAGCACAATTGCCCCTGTAAAGGATAACGAGTCCACCATCGTCAAAATTCCGAAGCCTGTCGTCATCGAGACAGCCTTGAGGTCATTTGTCGCTCGCGCCATCAGATCACCGGTACGATTGCGCTGATAAAACGTTGGCGTCATCCGCAAAAAATGCGTCATGAGCTTCGACCGTAACGTCCGCTCCGCCAGAAACGCTCCTCCAAACAGCTGGCGAATCCAGATAAAATTGACCCAATAAATCGCGACAGACAATACACCGAAAAACAGCAAAATGGATACCAGCCGCTCGCCAGTCAGTGTCCCCAGGTGAATCTCATCAATAGCCACCCCGATGATTTTTGGAGGGATAATCTCCAGTAAGCCGCCCAGAATCAATAGCAAAATAGCGACCGTATAACGTTTCCAATGCTCCTTGAAAAACCAATCAAGCTTTGCCAAAACCGAGAACATCCGTGTTTCTCCCCTCTCTTTAGCTGGCTGGGTGACCTTTTTTAGAGGACAAAAAAGACACATCGCCCGTGAGCAACATGCCTTTTCATCAACAAAAATAGAAAAGGCGCAAGTTACGAAATAGGTAACCTACGCCATGTTAACGAGATCAAAAAAACGATACTACGCTCGTATCAATGGTGGGGTTACGTCATGTATGCCCTTGTATGGATGACCCATGCGTACAATTCTTTTCATGACAAGCCCACCTTTCCATTAATATTTTGAATTTCCAATAAATACATTCTGAACTTTACCATTCTTGCGGATACATTGTCAACTGATCTTTTCCGCGCTTTTGCTTCCTTTCATTTATTTGGTATGATTATCCCCATGAAGCTCATTCAGGAGGCCATTTATTTTGTTATCTTCCAATCAAAAGCGACGATTGACATCTGTTCAAATCATCGTGTTCGCCTACGTTGGGCTCATCCTGATCTCAGCGTTTCTTCTATCATTGCCGTTTTTTCACTTGCCTGGAGTCTCTCTTCCTTTTATTGACGCTTTGTTTACCGCGGCGAGTGCCATCAGCGTTACGGGGCTTACTGTCATTACGATTCATGAAGTTTTCAACCAGTGGGGGATTCTCTTTCTTACGTTGCTCTTCCAGGTTGGCGGGGTCGGAATCATGACACTCGGAACGTTCATCTGGATCCTCATGGGTCAAAAAATCGGTCTGGAGCAGCGCATCTGGATCGCGACGGACCACAACCGCTCCACGTTGTCCGGTCTGGTCGACCTGATGCGCAATATTCTCGTGATTGCACTCTTGATTGAGCTGGTGGGAACCATTCTGTTAGGCAGTCATTTTATTTACGCCGGCTACTACGACGATTGGTACACCGCGTTCTACCACGGTTACTTTGCATCTGTCAGTGCTTTTACGAATGCCGGGTTTGACCTGCACGGAAATTCCATGCTCAATTTTACCCACGATTACGTGTTTCAGACCATCGTGATGATCTTGATTATTTGTGGAGCGATCGGGTTTCCCGTACTCGTAGAGCTGAGAACGTACTTTTCCTATCGCCGCGCAAAAGTGCGTTTCACCTTTTCGCTCTTCACCAAGATTACGACACTGACGTTCTTTTCCTTGATCGCCGTTGGCGCCCTGCTCATTTTCGTTTTTGAGCGAAATCAGTTTTTGGCTGATAAGACCTGGCATGAAATGCTGTTCTATTCGTTATTCCACTCCGTCTCCTCGCGTAGTGGCGGCTTGGCTACGATGGATATCAGCCTCTTGTCGACCGCGACACTCATCATGCTCTCCGGGATGATGTTCATTGGTGCTTCCCCGAGTAGTGTGGGCGGGGGGATACGGACCACAACGTTCTTCGTCCTGATTGCCTCTGTTTTTGCCAACATGCGTGGCTACAAGGAAGTAAAGGTGTTCGGAAGAGAGCTGGTTGATGAGGACATTCAGCGCTCCTTCATCGTCTTTTTTATCGCGATTATCATGGTGTTCACAGCGGTCATGCTGCTCGTCTGGTTGGAGGATTTACCTTTCCAGCACGTTTTGTTCGAGGTCTGCTCTGCTTTCGGTACGACCGGATTGTCTACCGGGATTACAGCTCAGATGGGTGTAGGCGGCAAGCTCATCCTGATTATTACGATGATGATCGGACGTATCGGGATTATCAATTTGCTCCTCTTCTTGAAGCGCAATGACCGAATCGTACGCTACCATTATCCGAAAGAACGCATCATCATTGGTCAATAGAGGAAAGGAAATCCCCCAAAGCTATGTAGCCGTTGGGGGATTTTTTTCTAGAATCAAAAAGCTTGCAGAGGACAGGTCTGGGTATTTCTGTTCAATCTTTCGCGTAACGGAGAAATCGTTGTACTTTTTCAAGTAGTGCAAGATGTCTCGGTCTTTGATCATATCGACGACTTGCGATTCTGTCCCATCCGTTACCTTCGTGTAGAGAATGACATGCTTTTTGGCGCAAGAAAAGATGTCATCCAATGTTTTCTCGAATTCTTCCTCATCGATAATGTGATACAGCACATCCAGGCAAACGACCAGATCACTTTTCAAGTATCCTTGATTGTAAAAGGATTTCGGATGGTATAAAAGAAAGCTTTTCGACGAATCCTTCCCAAACATTCTGGCACACATCTGTACCGAAGTCGGTGAAATGTCCAACCCCAAGTAATTGGCATATTTCATAAAGAGAAGTTGATTGCCGTCTCCGCAGCCAAATTCAATGACGCTTTTCACTTGCTGCTCCTTGATGTATTCATTGATGACTTCTGCTTTAAAAAGAGCTAGCACGCCATAGGAGCCAAGTCCAGAATTTCCACCCGAAGCGTAATGATCCTCCCAGTATTTCCGATAATCAAAAGCGGATTGATTTTCCGTACTCATGGTGAGCTTCCCCACTTTCTGCCTTCGAAAATGATGTGTCGTTGCACAGTTTATGCGCGTGAAGAATCTTAATGAAAGGCGATGTTTTAAAACAATGTTTGAAATTAAATTATCATGAAACGTAAATATGTTTTTTCAGCCATTGTCTGAAATACTGCAACTGTTCCTCAGAATGGAAATAGTGTTCTCCATTCTCCATGACTTGCAAATTACAGTTAAAACGTTTATTAAATTCAGATACAACGTCAAACTCACATAAGTTATCTTCTGAACCATAGAGAATGGAAGTTGGATTATTCCAAGCAACAATAGGATGTTCTTTCACATAACAGTAGTAATCCCAATAGAGAGTTTGTCCAATAGGTGTAGAAATTTCTTTCTCTATTTTTAGTCTACTCTCACTTATGTTAAACCATGTCATCATATTATTTATGATACGTTCCATATTTACCACAGGAGAGAGAAACAAACACTGCTTCAACGGCTCATGGCTATATTCTAATAGGCTAAAATATGCTCCCATGCTACAAGCAAAAATGCTTATATTATTGGATAACGTTTTTGCATAGGTCATAACTGTATTAAGGTCTTGAACACAGTTTTGAACTTTGCAAAGATAAGTATCATCCTTACGGTCACCATGTTGAGGTAAATCAAAACTAAGCACTTGATAACCTAGTGCTGTTGCTTCTTCTGCAAATACAATAATCGAGTCATCTGCCTTATTTGACATGTTACCATGCACCACCACAAATAACTTATCTGATTTGTCACCCCACAAAATCGCTGGAATGTTTTCTATTTTAAAATGATTTTTTATCATTACAATTTATCCTCCATAAAATATAAATAATTCGTCATTCCAAATATTACAAATGTAGTCAGTTTCAAATAATTGTAGCCATTTAAACCAATTTCCTTCTTTATGTTTTCCTCTTTAATATACGTAAAAAAAGCAAAACCCCAGAATGCCGTAAAATCAACATTCTGGGGTTTTTAATTTCAGTGCAATTTACCCTAAAATGGACTTTTTGGACAGCCCCTTCCTTGTCATCGAAAGTCGGCTTAATACGGGCCCCAGTTAATCAATACCCCGATAACGATAAACACGATGGAGAGAGCTGTCCATACCGCTGTAAGCGGAAGCATGAACTTCAGCCACTTGCCGTAGGAAATACCACTCATTGCCAAAATACTCATCAGAACACCTGAGGTCGGATTAATGCAGTTGACCACACCTTCTCCGAGCATCAGAGCCTCTACTGCCACTTGGCGCGTAATGCCCATCAGGTCAGACAATGGTGCCAACAACGGCATCAGCATAACGGCTTCACCTGAACCGGACGAAATCAAGAAATGCAGCCCGGCGCTTCCGAGGAACATCCCAATTGCACCTGCCATCGGTGACAGCGGCTCCAGAATGGTAGCAAGCCCGTACACGATGGTATCAAGGAACTTCCCATCTTCCAAAATGACCGTGATCGCACGTGCCATACCGACAATCAAAGCCCCATAAATCAGGCCCTGACAGCCCTTTAAGAATGTTTTGGCAATATCGTTGCCGCTCATATTGTTGAGCAAGCCTACTCCGATCGCAATGAAAATAAAGATTCCGGACATCTCGTTTACGTCCCATTTGAACAAGATCGTGCAGACGATAAAACCAATCAGAACGATCCCCGTAAACGCCAAGATCAATTTGTGACGGGTTGTAAAATCAACATTTTTCGTGTCTGCTTCCATCGTGGTTGAGCCACTATCAGAAGGAAAGAGCTCGTCCCCCAAGATACTCTTGTTTTGACGAACCTTCCGCGCGTAACGCCCGATGTACAGAATGGTTACGATCACAAACGTAACATAAATAATGGTGCGGTAGCCGATACCTGAAAACAGCGGAAGCTCCGCAATTTGTTGGGACAAGCCCAGCGTTCCTGGAAAGGCAATTGTCGTATTGAATCCGGCATACACACCCAAATAAATCAGAGCCACACCGAAGATCGCATCCATTTTCATCGCTCTCGCAATCATGATGCCAAGCGGAACGAAAGCAATGACGGAGTTGACGATGACACCCAACGTACCCAATACGGAAAAGACGGAGGTGATCAAAATAACCAGCAGCCACTCTCTATTTCCTAATTTTCGGACCATGGTCAGAATCGCTGCGTTGAGTGCACCTGTCTTATCCAAAACAGCTAAAGCACCGCCTGTGAACAAAACGAGGAAGATGATCGGCGCGCCTTTGACCATCCCGGTCTGTATCGCGGTAAAAAACTCGATAAAGCCCGTAGGATTCGGCTCCACCGCATGATAGCTGCCCGGGACAACGGTCGTCACATTGCCGTTTTTTACACGGTCAAATTCTCCTGTCGGGACCACATAGGTAGCCAATGCACATAGAAGTAAGATGCAAAACAAAAGGACATAGGCGTCTAGCCGAAATAAGCTTTTCTTTTTTAGTTGCTTGCTCTCTGTCATAAGGTAACCCCCTGCGTGTGTAGCGCTTCTCTAAGAATATTGGGCAGCTTCATAAATCGCAGCTGTCATGATTTTAGCCCCATAAATCAAGGCATCCGTCTGAAAAGTCATCTGTGGATGATGCAAGACTGGCGTGAGCCCACATCCCAGACCAATCATCGTCGTAGCAAGCTCAGGGCGGTGAATCGCGTAAAAATGGAAGTCCTCTCCGCCTGGCGTCACACATGTATCGGCAATGTTGTCCTCACCCAATACTTGCCCAATTGCCTTTTTGGCTACTTGGATCATGTTCGCATTGGCGACCGCAGCCGGTGTGACTCCCGACCATTCCCACTCCACATCCATGCCCATCAAAGCCCCAGTCTGACTCATGGCATGCTCGGTTTTTCTCCGCAATTCTGCCATGCCTTCATTGGACTGTGCACGTACATCGAGGCTAAAGGTCGCTCGATCAGGAATGACGTTCACCGTTTCTCCCCCTGCTTGCAATTGGGTCATCTTCACGGAAAAAGAGCATCCGTCTTCCAGGCGAATGTTTTGCAACGCAATAACCAAAAACGAAGCGGCTTCGATGACATTTTTCCCGAGCGCCGGACGTGCTCCGTGTGCTTGCAGACCTGTAATCGTCCCTTTGATGGAGCTGGATGATCCATGCAAAATCGCCGGAGCAGCGCTCCCATACGGCACTTCCATTTCCGGACGCAGATGAACGCCGATCAGCTTTGTCACGCCTTCCAGAGCGCCATCCTTCATCATCTGTAAGGCTCCACCCATTTTCTCTTCAGCAGGCTGGAACAGAAAGCGCATCGTTTTCGGCGGTACCACTCCGCTTGCTTGAATCGCAAGGGCGCTGTAGAGAGCCAGTGTCGAGTGAGCATCGTGTCCGCATGAGTGATTCGGTCTCACTACGCCGTCCACTTCCTGCACGAGTGCATCCATATCCGCGCGCAAAGCCACGATTTCAGCACTCTCTCCAGGAATCTCTGCATAAAAGCCGTGATGCCCTTCGAAGCATGTGACGGCAATTCCGGCCGCCTCCAAGCGTTCCCGCAAATATCTCGCTGTTTTCTCCTCGTGCCAGCTCGGCTCCGCCAATTGATGCAACTCTTTGTATGTTCGCACTATTTCGTCGCGATGCTCGTCCATATATAAGAACGGATTCATCCGATCCATCATCCTCCCTGATGTATTCTCTAGTATCTCTCTTTGCTCTACCGGATGTATAGCAAGATTTGTGCCAAAACCATATTGTTATAAAAGTTAAGCATTTCTGAACAATTTCGGATTTTTAGGTTATAATATAGGTTGGTTTTTACAGATATCTAATCCAATATTTCCACCTAAATAAAAAAGCTATTCGGCAGATAAAAAGGAGTCGCATCATGATCAAACAGAACCCATGCATCTTGTTAATGACCCGACTAGAGACGATCAGCCTGCTGTTTGCAAACACGCTCACGTCTTTTTTCGGCAACCGCTTGGACATCATTCGAAACCATATGCAAGAACGGCTTCATCCGAGTGTGTACGATGAAGTTGATCTCATCCTCGTTTCAGACATGAGTCTCTTACACGATCAGCCAGTTCCTCCGTCAGACATCCCCGTGCTGCTAGCAAGGCGCACGATTGACATTAACAAATTGGATCAACTCATGGATTTGCCGCCAGGAACGCGCTGTCTATTTGTTTCCAACTCCATCGAAATGGTAGAAGGCGCGATTGAGCTATTGTTTCATCTCGGATTCTCTCATCTGACATTTGTGCCGTACGTACCCGATACCGAGACTCCGCTTCCTGAAAAAGATCAAATCGATGTTGCTGTCTGTCATGGACTCAGGGAGCTAATTCCTGCTCTTTTTGAAAACGTCATTGAGTTGGGGCACCGCCCTTTGGATTTGACGACGATCTTTGATATTTCGCGCCTACTTGATCTGTCTCCGGATAAGGCAAACCTGTACACGGCTGACTTCATCAGCGATTTCGTCCATATCGGACGCAAGCTGACCAACTCGGTACACAATGAGCGGAAGCTGAATGAAAAGCTGAGCTCCATTTTAAATGCCGTCCATGAAGGCATCATTGGCACAGATGCCACAGGGAAGATCACTGTGCTGAACAAAGAAGCCGAGAAAATTTTGCATATGACTGAAACCACTTGCATCGGGCGAAATGTAGCGGAGGTCATTCCCGAATTTCTAATTCTGGAAGTAGTAGAATCACACATGGAAGTAACGAAGCAGGTATTGGAATTCCGCGATTTGTACCTCTTGGTGACGAAGATTCCCACGTTCTTGGATGATCAGTTTCTGGGCGCGGTCATTACTTTTCAGGACGTGACAAAGGTACAGCAGATCGAACAGGAAATACGGACAAAGAGTGCCAATCTCGGACTGATGACCAAGTATTCGTTTGACAGTATCATCGGCAAAAGCCCGTCCATTCAGGCCAACAAACGAGTGGCGACCAAGCTGGCCGAAAGCGATTTTACGATTCTCATCACAGGGGAAAACGGAACCGGGAAGGAAGTTTTTGCCCAAGCCATCCATCAACACTCGACGCGCCGTGACGGTCCGTTCGTCCCCGTCAATTTTGCAGGGCTGACCGAGAGCTTGGTAGAGAGCGAATTGTTCGGGTACGAGGAAGGTTCTTTTACAGGAGCGCGAAAAGGCGGAAAGATGGGGCTATTCGAGCTGGCTCACAACGGGACCATTTTTCTGGACGAGATTGGGGACGCCCCGCTTAGCATCCAGGCGTCACTGCTTCGTGTTCTCCAGGAAAAGCAGGTCATGCGCGTAGGGGGCTATCGCGTCATTCCAGTCAATGTCCGCGTCATCGCCGCTACCAATTGCAACCTGATGGAAATGGTCAAAAAAGGGACATTTCGCGAGGATTTGTACTACAGGCTGAACGTCCTGCCACTGCACATTCTGCCCCTGCGTGATCGTCCCGATGATATTTTGGTGCTGATCGATTATTTCTTGCAGAAAAAAAAGCAGCGTCTGTCCTTCTCACGGGAAGTGACGGAACAGCTACTCCGTTACGATTGGCCAGGCAATATTCGCGAGCTGGAAAATTTCATTCACTATGCAGTCGTCATCGCTGAGGGGAATCAGGTGGAATTAGCTCATTTGCCGGAGCGTTTTTTTGCGGGGCATGTCTCGACTCCGCCCCTTCTCTCTCACCGGGATGATACGCTGGAAGATACGATCCGGTATTTGTCCAGGCAAGGCTCCTTGGGAGATTACGTAGCGATCCTGCAAGTACTGTCCGATTGCTACATGCGTCAGGAACGTATTGGACGCAGTGCCCTGCTCGCAAGAATGGAGAGTCCCTCCATGACTGAAGCCCAAATCAGGCACAAGCTGACCGCACTGGACCGCGCTGGATGTGTCTCCATCGGCGTTAAGAAGCAAGGGACGCAGATTACTGCGTTTGGGCAGCAGGTGTTGACGGCTTTGCTGATTATGGAAAAGGGATAATTATAGTTGTCTTCCAACAGATGTGGAGCCCGAAGCCCTACCACATGTTTTCCAGTCGCCTGTATCCTCTCTTCGTTCGGGCGGTCTCCTTCCAAACATGTGGCAGTACTTCTTTACAGCAATGTCATTATTCATTTTTTAAATCGTTTTGTATGTCAGTGCAAAGTAGCTTACTTACTACAACTTCTCGAATCACTTTCAAGGTCTTGACCAAAGCCACCTAGGAAGAAGTGCATTTCCAGTCCAAGCGCCTCTGGAGCCCTACCCAGCGTAGAAATGAATAACGGGGAATTTCAGCTTCACTTATGAGATACTTCCTCGAAACTTCAATGTTTGAAGCGCTCCCGCTATTCATTTCGGAGCGGACAGCAACAGCCCTAAGCAGGGCGTAGGCCGAAGCGTAGACTGGAAATGCACTTCTTCCTTCCACTACACCATCGATACCAGCCTATAAAAAAAAGCGGCAAGGCTTTAGCACCTCCGCTTTTTCATGAATCCACCTAAGTAGTCACGATGGACGACTCTATTTTTTCTGGTTGAATGATAGGCAAAATTGGTAGCTCCATCAAATTCCGATGCTTGCCTGGCCCGTAGTAATCCTGCTCAGCATGAGCCAGACGGAAACCATAGGCAGACAGCGCGCGAATAGAGGATGCGTTCGTTTCACTCACCGTAACCTGCACGGTGCGAAGTGTCGGGAACTGGCGCAGGGCTTGCAGTCTGGCTTCGATTAGCCGTTTGCCAATGCCTTGACCTTGAAACTCCTTGCTCACATTGCTGAACAGAAGCCAGCCAGTCGTCTGGTACATATCAATTCCGGCGCAGCTAAAACCGATGAGCTGGCCGTTATAGGTCGCCTTGAAAATCAGCTCAGGAAACAGCTCCATATATTTTTTCAGCTCATGCAAGTTCATTCGATCGGGTAATGTCATATCCGCCAACGTAATCATTTCCGCAAAATCATCTCTTACGACGCGCTCAATCTGCACTTCCACCCTACCCGCCTCCTGTACATTCGCTCTTGCTCTTATACAGTAGCAAACGGGTATAAAGCTGGAATGGATGTCGTGTGAAGGTCGTGTAAAATTACAATTAGCTCATCTCGTAACTTTTCTGAATAAGCTCTTTCGCCCGTGCTAGCTGCTCATCATTCGAAATCGTAATCTCTAGATCACCTGTACCGTAATGACCAATCTGACGCACATCTCTCGTAAACGAAGGCTCCAGTTCAATCGCATCTGGACTGACTTTAACATATATAGTAATACATTTCGTTTGCGGATGAATTTCCACACAAGCAAAGTTCTTAATCCGCTTGAAAGCGATATAGTATTTCAGCGTGTTCATCTGCACATCATCCCCAAGCGCCAGCATAAAGGAACGTAGTGCTTCGAAACGATCCACTAACTCCTCGCTCGCTTGCTCTAAATACTCTGACACGGTCTTATATATGGATGAAGGTTTGATATTGGATGGCTTTTCATGGTCTAGCTCTACGTGAGCTGTTGTCGCATTAACAAGATCCAGCAACAGCAAATCCTCTCCATACCTCTTATACGTGTACAATTCGATATTACGATTAATTTGCTGTACGGCGTGCTCATCGTACTTGGTGAACCCTCCAGCTACACATAGAAGTCTTGGAGCACTCCAATCAATCGCTTGGGCTATATCTCTACCCAGTCGATTCATGACTAGCACCATGAAATCTGCTTGATGATCCATCAACCAATCTAGATAATACAAACCTTGATTGATCACATTTTCATTCGTTGCCCTTTTATATTCTATGATGACTGGCGAATTATTCTCATCAATACCGAGGGTATCGATTCTCCCCCGGTGCTTCTTGCCCGTCGAATACTCAGAAGCGAGAAATCGAATTCCCAATAGTACCTCTAAATTTGCCTCCATTAACGTCTGTAACGACTTTTCAACCGTAACAGTGTAACCGTTCAGTTCCTGTAATCCATTGTCCATTAATCGAAAAAGCTTTATGTCCCCCATCACTAACTACACCTTTCTTATTTATAAAATTATTCTGACTTTCCAATTCGTGAAAACAAGGAACTTCAAGCGTAGATGAGTCCGCTGGATTTCTGTTATCTATACTTACCGTCACCTCTGTCTCTTCACTAAATAAACTGCCTTGGACTAGGAGCGTGCGGTCATTGCTCTACGCTTCAGTTTACGCTTGAAAGACCACTCTAATTGGTATTATTATACAAGATTTCCCGCTAGAATTGGACAATTCACACCTGCTAGAACAGGAGGAGCTGGCTCATCTTGTTGTTTTCCCCCAATATCATCATAAACTTTCAATAATCGTTTATCAGTCATGCATTTAGTACTATCGTATCATGCAACAGCTTCGTAATCGATAGTTACTATCAACTATGACTTTCCTATAGGAATTAGACTTAAACTCAATTTGTCCAAAAAAGAAAAATACCTTGAAAGACTCAGGGTCTCACAAGGTACGTATTTCCTTAATTTATCAAACGATCGGAATATAAATAGATATTTTCATCGCCTCAGGAAAGCTCGACCCCCTCACGTCTGTCACTTCAAAATCCGGTCCCTCGCCTCTCTCATAATTCGATTGAGGCAACCATGTTCCGTAAATGTAGCGACGTGTGTTTTGCACGAGGTCGGCATCACCCGTCACTTTGAATTCCGCGTATTTTCCGCCAGGCAAGACGAGTGAAAGAAAGCCTTCAGGCAATTCATCAGGAACACGATGCACAGCCTCCCCGATCACAAAAGAAAAGCTCCCGTCATCTTCAAATTCGCAGGCGATTCCGTACGACATATCTTCTGCCGCTTTATTCGGAATCCGCAAGTAGTCTTGATTACGGCCGAATTCATAATAAAAGCCTGGAATGTCCTTAAACTGCTGCTCATCCTGTAAACTCGTCCGGAACCTGCGTCCAATGATACAAATGTCATCCAATGTCGCGATGGTTGGTTTGTTCATCGTGATCTCTCCTTTGATCGTTTGGCGAAAGGCCAAAAAGTCCATCTTAGCTAGATAAGGAAGCGAGTGATTTTCTTTGCGATACCTTCCAGGTGTAATCCCGAACTGCTTCTCAAAAGCGCGTGTCAGTGCCTCCTGCGACTGGTATTGATAGGCCACAGCAATTTCGAGCACATTGTCACTTGTCTGTTTTAGCGCAAGTGCAGCTTCCGATAGCCTGCGCTTGCGAATGTACGCCTGTACGCTGAAGCCTGAGATTGCCTGAAACAGCCTCTGAAAATGAAACGCAGAGAAATGCGCTTGAGAAGCAATTTCTGTGATGTTCATTTCTTCCTGAAGATGCTCTTCCACATAATCAATCGCGTCCTGAATCCGCTTGTACGTGTCCATCTTTGACTTCCTTCACCTATTTTTTCTTTAGTATGCGGGAGATCACTGGCATTTTTTTGATCAACTGTGCTATCTTTCAAGCTTTACGTCGTCAATCGCTCTACCAAAACGGGTGACAGTTCCTTCTCTTCCTTTTTCCCAACCAGCTGCTGTGTCCAAATCCGCTCATGCAGCATCTCAAATGCGTATTTTCCCATCAACGTACTGGAGCTGGATACAGTGGTGATCTCTAGCAATTCTCCGATTGGCTGATCATCGCATCCGACTACGGCTAAGTCTTCTGGTACGCTAATCCCCAACCTACTCGCTTCTTTGATGATCCCTGCCGCTATATGATTGCACGATACGATCATTGCTGTCGGCCGCTCTTCTGTTTGCAGCAATTTCCCCATGACATCCTTGCCGTCTTGGATCGTTAAACACTCTTCAAACGACCACTCAGCAGAGGGTGTTACGTCAATCGAACGCAGCTTTTCGTAATAGGCACGTTTGCGATGCTGACTGTTAAAGCTGTTTTTTCTGCCGATGCAATACCCGATCCGGCGATGCCCCTTCTTCATCAGATACTCCATCCCGATCAGAAACGTTTGATAGTGGTCGATATGAACACTCGAAACAGAGGTGGTATCATTTGCTTCACACGTGATGATTGGTCCGTATCCTGCATACTCATTGAGCGTTTCGCAAGAGCTGGACCTGGAGCACATGATTAGCCCGTCGATTTTTTTATTTTTGAGCAAGTGTAAGACACTGCGTTCTTGCTCGGGGTTGTTATTTGTTTGGCACACCATCAGCTTGTAATGATGCTGGACTGCTTCTGCTGCAATGCCTTCGATAATGGAGCTGTAGTATTGGTTGTTGACGAGAGGCAATGTCACACCGATGACCATCGTTTTTCCGGTAGAGAGGTGGACTGCATTACTGTTTTGAACATAATTTTGTTCTTCAATAATCTTGAGAATCTCCGCGCGTTTTTTCTCGTTCACATACGGATGGTTGTTAAGCACACGGGAAACGGTTGAAACGGATACACCTGCCAATTTCGCGATTTCTCTTATGTTAGCCACTCAGATTACTCCTCTAAGTCGGATCAGTAATTATTACATACATCAAAACACATTCCGCTTGCTCTGAAAAGCGTTCCACATATTATGCTCTCCTTATGTAGAATGAAAGGAGTCGTGTTTTGTGATTCGCTTAAAATTTGAATATCTCTTGTTTATCGTAGGCTTATTGATATTGGCGCTCGGGATCAACATGATGACGACCATTACATCCTTTGGTCTTAGCCCGTATGATTCTCTGTTTATTGCCCTGTATCAAAACTTCGGGGTATCGATTGGCTTCTGGATGTTTGCCATTAACCTGACCTTTGTCATCATCGTCCTTTTCATGGATCGCAGTTACATTACTTTCGGTGCCATTTTGGTCATGGTGCTAATCTCCCTCTTTGTCGATATGATCGGGTCCATCGATGCGCTTATGGCTGCTATCCGTACATTGCCGCCGCTTCTGACCATGGCACTCGGAAACATTTGCATCGGTAGTGGTATCGGGTTGTATGTGTGTACGCAAGTGTGCACAGCTCCCCAAGAGGCATTTGTACTGGTGATGTCGAAAAGATTAAAGTGGACATTCAGACGGACAGAAATTTTGCTAGCGTGCATGTTTCTTACTGCAAGCTTCCTGCTAGATGGCCCGATTTATTACGGAACAGTCGTGCTGTCGTTTACGACTGGCTACATTATTCAAGCAGCAATTAACGTCGGGAATAAGATGCTCCGTCTCGTCAATCAAACGAAGGGAGCGGAGGCATAATAGGAGGAAAGCCTTGAGAAATTTTCGACCAAAAGTTGTGTGTTCCCTTGCAGTGAGCCTGTTTCTATTGCTTGTCGGTTGCTCCTCTTCTACTGGTCTCGTAAAAGCTAGCGGAGAAGTTTTTGCCCAGAGCGAAATTCACAGACTGACCCAAGATCCTGAAAACGTGACGCATTACCGGCCGATGCGTATTCAGGAAATGACACCGCAATTGCCTTCGTCTCTCCAAAGCAGAATCAAGCTCGTGGATAAAACGAAGCTGCCTTTTCCTGTCGAAAAAGAGATGGCCTATCTCGTCTCATTCTCTTCAGGCCCCGAAAAAGAAACGCGACACCAACTACAGCTGACATACGCGCAGGATAACGAAGCTCCTATTACGGAAAACTTCTTCATCGTACGTATGACAGAGACAGATGAAAATCCCTTGGCCCATGTAAAGCCATCTGCTTCTGGACTGGATTCGTTTGGGAACGTCATGCGCGTTGAGCCACTGACCGACGATATCACTTTCTATCATCATATCATCACAACGAACAGCTCTTATGTGTATAACTTTTACAAGTACGATGATGAAAATCAGGCAGTAAATCTAATCGTCACAAACGCCCATGAGATGGAGTTCTATGATCAAGGAATCTTGTATCATCTCGCGTACCACACCGGAAGCACTCAACTGGACCCTACCCTTCATGATCAGATGGTAGCGCTGGCGAAGGATTTCATTTCTGTCCGTTCCTAAATGAAAAAGAAGGATTCCCCTGTAGGTCATACGACTGCGAGGTGGAATCCTTTTTCTATCTCTTGACCTTCACGTGGCGTGAAGCTTTACGATATTTTCCAGTACGATCAAGGAACTGGAGGGTGAACAATGCCAAACCACGAACAAATTTATAAGAATCAAGCGGAACAGTACGATCTGATGATTTCTAGACAACCACGTCTGCTCGCTGTCATCGAAGAAATCACTCCTATCAAAGGACAGGACGTGATCGATCTGGGAGCTGGCTCAGGAAGACTTACGTCTGTGCTCGCTCCTCATGCCAAGTCCATTCTGGCTCTCGATGCTTCTGCTGCCATGCTAGAAGTGAATGCGCAACAACTGACGCAAGCCGGTCTTACCAATTGGAAAACCAACGTAGCGGATCATCGAGAACTTCCCGTAGACGATAATAGTGCGGATGTCCTCGTAGCAGGGTGGACGGTTTGTTACCTCACCAGTTCTGAAGTTCCCAACAACGAGCTCCATCTTGAAAAGATCATTCAGGAGATGAAACGCGTGCTTCGTCCTGGTGGCACGATCATCATCATGGAGACGATGGGGACTGGATATGAGACACCTCACCCACCCCACTTTCTTACACAGTACTATTCCTTGTTGGAAACCAAATACGGCTTCTCTCACAAATGGATTCGCTTGGACTATCAGTTTAAAGACATAGCGGAAGCAGAACGGCTTTCACGGTTTTTCTTTGGAGATGAGCTTGCGGACAGAGTCGCTCGGGAAAAGCTGGTGACATTGCCGGAATGTGCAGGGGTATGGTGGCTGACTGTATGAATACAAAAAAGACGACCCCTGACCGTTCAGAAGTCGTCCGCTTGTTATTTCCACGTGTCTCTTATTTTTTCACAGAAGGCATGACACCCTCTGGAATCGGGCACACATACGTTTGACCGCCCAAACGCTGTTTCAGCTCGGCTTTTGCCTGTTCAATCAGCTCTGGATGATTTAGCATGTCAATGGCTGTAGAAGCCATGACTTTCCCCGCATGCAGCATCCCTTTATGTGCCATGGATGTCGCCCCGAGAGACACCCATTGCCAAGAGTGCAGCGTGGAGCCATTTATATAACACGCAGTCGTACATTGCGCGGTCGGCGCAATCCAGCTCACATCCCCTACATCGGTGGAGCCGTTCAGCGGGATTTTTGATCCGTCGAATGGATGGAGCCATGTCACCATGTCTGGAGCAGGCATGTCTGGTGACTGTTTTTCCGAAGTAGCGAGCTCCTGCTTGGACAGCGTCGCACGCATTTCTTTTGCCAATTGCAGTTCTGCTTCGTCATGCACAGGGACGCCCAGCTCCTGGAAGTTTTTGTACATGACCTCTTCGAGCAGCTTGTTTTGTACGAGGTTCGAGCACGCTTTGTCGAATACGATCTCTACCTCGGTTTCGGTCATGAGCGCAGCGCCTTGCGCAATTTTGCATACGCGCTCGTAAATCTCCTGTACTTGATCAACCTTTGGCGCACGCACGAGATAGAGCACCTCTGCCTTTGGTTGAACCACATTTGGCGACAAGCCGCCGGAGTTCGTGATGGCATAGTGCACACGTGCTTCCGGGATAATGTGCTCACGCAAGTAGTTCACGCCGACGTTCATCAATTCCACTGCATCCAGTGCGCTTCGACCGAGATGTGGACTTGCTGCCGCATGGGCACTCTTTCCTTTGAACTTGAAGTAAATTTGATAGTTCGCGAGTGAATCGATGGACATGATGCTGTTATAGCCCATTGGGTGCCAGCAAAGTGCGAAGTCCACATCGTCAAACAGTCCTGCTCGCGCCATGAACGCTTTCCCGGAACCGCCTTCTTCCCCTGGGCAGCCGTAGTAACGAACAGTCCCTGTCATGTTGTTCTCTTCCATGTACGCTTTCACTGCAACGGCTGCCGCAAGAGAAGCGGTACCGAGCAAGTTGTGTCCGCAGCCATGGCCGTTTGCGCCTGCTACGAGAGGCTCTTCTGTGGTTTGTCCTTTTTTCTGGCTCATGCCCGACAGAGCATCGAACTCTCCCAGAATCGCCACGATAGGATTGCCGCTGCCAAAACTTCCAATGAAAGCCGTTTTGATTCCGCCTACTCCACGCTCAACCTTAAAGCCTTCTCCTTCGAGTGTTTGAGCCAGCAGTGCAGCAGATTGGTACTCTTCAAAACGCGTCTCCGCGAAATCCCAAATCTGGTCGCTCACCTTGATAAAGGCATCTCGTTTTTTCTCAATCATTTCTGCAATTCGTTTGGTATGCATTCGCAAACATCCTCTCTGCCCTCGTTGTCCACGTGCTTTTCCGCTCAGGTAGGAACGTTTTTTACGTCAGCAATCGTCTTGCAATTCGGTTCAAAAGCGCTACGCTGCGTGGCAAAATCTCTTCTTGTATATCGAACTTCGGATGGTGGTGGGGCGCTGGGATATCCGTACCGATTGCCATGTACGTTCCTTTTCCGCCACGATCCTGAACGCGTTTAATCATAAAGCTGGCATCTTCACTGCCCATTGAGTTGTAATCACCGTGTTTAAAGGAATGGAAGCCTTCTACCTGCTTGGCTTCTTCCAGTGCCAGCTCTGCCATCTCCACATCGTAATTGATCGGGATTGCTCCCCCGACGACTTCGATTTTGTAGTCGAGCTCATGCATAGCTGCACTGTGCGCGATGATGTTGCGTACGCGGTTTTCTACTTCTGCATTTACTTCTTCCGTAATGGAGCGAGTCTCCACAACCATCTTGGCATAAGCCGGAATGATATTCGCTGCTGTTCCGCCTTCTAGCACACCCACATTGATTCTCGTATCACCAGTGCTGAAGCGAGGAATCGCATGAATGTTCAACAGGGCGGTAGCCGCTCCGAGCAATGCATTTTTCCCTTGTTCTGGCGACGCACCAGCATGAGAAGAAACACCGTAGAAATGCGCCATCATTTTCGTAGTAGCCAAAAATCCATAGGAACCGCCGTGTACCTCACCCAGCGGCACATTGACACCCAAATGGTTGCAGAAAATATAGTCAACATCGTCCAAATGGCCTTTTTCCACGATCGCGTATGCACCGCGAACACCTTCTTCGGCTGGTTGGAAGATCAGTTTGAGCGTACCGGAAAAATCTCCTGCTGCAAGCACTTCTGCCAATCCCAAGCCAATCGTGGTATGGCCGTCGTGAGCGCAGGCATGCATGTTGCCTTCATAATGGGAGCGGAAGCCATTCGCTTGTGGAAAATGGTCTTGCTCCGTACTTTCCAATACAGGCAGTGCATCCATGTCAAAACGAAAAGCAACCGTTGGTCCAGGTGCCTTCCCTTTCTTCACACCGATCACTGCTGTATAGCCACCGCGCATTTTTTCAACGATCGCCGGGTTTGCACCGTCACGCAAAGCTCTTTCATACGCTGCCTCAAGAGCCGCCTCAGAAGGCAAGCCCCGACGGGAATCTCCATCGATTGCTTCTTGTCCGTATATGACCTCATAGCCGAGGGACGTCAAAATCTCTACTACCTTGGAAGCGGTACGGAACTCCGTAAAACCCACCTCTGGATGTCTATGAAAATCTCTTCGCAACGAAACCAGATCCAACATCGTTCAATTCCTCCTGTTAACTCTGGAGCATGTCTTTTTCCACGCCCAGGTCCGATAGGCAAGCTCTAGAAATATGAGAAGACTGGCAAATGTAAACCCTTACAATATACGAATATTAAAAGACATTTTCGCTTAATTGAATTATATAGTTGCCTCTCTGTTTTTTCAATAGAAGTTGTTAGACTTCTTTAAAAATAGAAACTTTTCCCGGCTGTTGTGCTGGGGAGGAAACAGGAGAAAACGCTCAGCTTCTAGGGCCACCCCCTGGGGGATTGACTGCACGACTCCATGCAAAAAGCGAAACCGCGTCCAAAGTGGTCCACTCAGGATGTATCTCAGAGGTGGACGCTTAAGAGCGTGTTTCGCTTTTTGTATGGAGTCTCGGTCGGTGTCCCTAAGATCTTCGCTTATTTCTCCTGTTTCCTCTACGAGCTTTCAGTGTGAATCCGATTTTTAAAAGCCCTAAAAGATTGAAGAATGTCAGCAGTTACGACAGAGAAGAATATTTCCAGACGTAGCGACTTGTGGAGTCCTACCGAGCGGAGAAGGGATTTGCGGGCAAAAGAAACGCAACGTGCTCCTATGTCGAAGCGGCTACCACTTTTGCGTTTCCCCGCAAATCCCTTCGGAGCGGACAGTCCAGCCTCCCCGAGGGACGGAGCCTGGAGCCTAGACTGGAAATATTCTTCTCTTCACCGCAGCCCCATGATATAAAAAAACACCCGAACATCACGTCGGGTGCCTTCATTTTTTTAGCTGATAAAGCTTCTTCGGTCGTCCACGTACAGCCTGCTGCTCTTCCCCGCTGAACTCGGCCAAATTCACTTCGCACAAGCTGCCCATGATTCGCTGTGCATTCCGTACCGTCATCGACAAATGCGAAGCGATATCCGTCGTCGAAAACGAATTCCAGCCCATACGCTGAACCAACGCACGCAGCTTATGATACGATTTGACACTTACATTGGCTCGGTTCAGCTTTTCCAACAGCTCGCGATCACTGGAGCGGAACGAATAGGCGAGCTCCTCTGTTTCTCCCACCGATTCCATCATGACGCCATTATCCTGTACGACGACAATGCCCGCCCCCGGTCGTTCTTTTGCGTGTTGGATTGCTTTTCGCGCATTGTTTTCCGCAGAAAACGCTGTATCTCCAAAGCCCACACCTACTGCAACCGGAACCTCTGCCTCCAAAGAGAGCTGTTCCACTGTAAGTCGTAGCATTTCAATCTCTCGTTGAATCGCACCACGCGAGCTGAAAATCTGGTAGCGTCCGTTGCCATTTGCCAATAGAGAGCCATCCAGCCTATCGCAGAGCGCAAGCAGAATTTGTCTGATCTTCAGCTCCAGATGCTGCAAGTAAAAGCGCGTGCTAGTCCGCTCGGGAATCTTGTCAAACTGCTCCAGCTCAATGATCTCTACCCCAATTTGTGTATCCTTGAAATAGGAGCTTTTCACCTTTTCAATGACGATTTTCATTGCCTGACGAATCTCCATTTTCGTCATCAGGACACGATAGACAGGAATGCCTTCCTCGCGCAGCGCATGTTCAACCACAGAAAATGTGGTGAACGCTCCTTGTGTCTTGCCTTCACGCCAGAGCGATACATGAAACTGCGTGATCGCATCCAAGTCAAAATTCTCGTCATACATACTGACATAAATCTCCTCGTCAGGTATGTCCAACTCCGACATCGCCTCGCTCAAATGCAATCCTTCCGAATCAATCATATCAATGGAGACACGGTTTACCGCAGTCTTTTGATCAATCGACATCTGGATGAAGCAACGATACAGATTCGAACCGTTCGGTGGGCAATACACGAGATTGGCATCCGGGCTGAGCACGTTTTTAGCGATGGTAAACGGAATCGGTCCAGAGAAAAACCATCCGTTTAAATCTGCATGATGCTCCAGAACGATTTTACTCACATCCCGTACGTCTTCATAACGAAAAGGAACAAATTCGATCTCATGCTCAAACTCATTGGCAACCGCCAGTATCCGCTCCACCGAAGGAAACGGTCCTACAACACCGATTCTATACATAAGGGCGTTTTCTCCTACCTTGTCATGATCGACACCTTTTCCTCATTCATATCATGTGCCGTTCTCTTTGTCTACTGGATGCCAAGCATGCTGTACTACGCTTGCTCCATGATTTGCATAACCATTTGTTCGAGTGAAGCAGTGGGCTTGCCGATGATTCTCTCCAAATCCGTCGTCGTGCTGCTCGCATCAATTTGCATCAAGAAGCGATACAGCCAACTTTCTGCAACAGGGTCCTCCCGATGCCTGATAGATTTGCCTGTCTGTGCCGTCAACACTTCAGCCAGCTCTGCGAAATTCCAAGCACGGGAAGCCGTAAGCTCGTAAGTCTGATTTTCGTGCCCCTCTGTGCTGATGACAGTGGCAGCAGCCAATGAAAGATCCTCGCGTGTCACTGTATGAAAGCTCCACTTGCCAGGGTATGTAAGGAGCTCTCCTGTTTCGATTGCCTGCTGAATACCAAATGCCGCAATCACATCACTGTAAAGTCCATTCCGCAGAAACGTATACGGTATCCCTGTCGTGCGAATGGCGTGTTCCGTTGCCATATGGAGATGCGTGAGCGAGATATTTGCTTTTTCCAAAAAGGCAAAGCTGGTATACACCACGTGAGTGATATTTGCTTTTTTCGCCGCTTTTATGACATGACTATGCTGTCGTACACGAACGGTATCATCAGTGTGTGGGCTGGAAATAAACAAAAGCTTCGTGCCGTCCGCAAAAGAGCGCTCCAGAGACAGAGGGTCATCATAATCCGCCTGTCTTATCTCAATTCCCAACTCTCTTAGCCGTGTCGCTTTGTCCAGTCGGCGCACACAGGCAATGAGGCGTTCTCTTTCCACCCTTTTCAAAAGCTGTTCGATAATCAAGCTCCCTAGCTTGCCCGTTGCTCCTGTAATGAGAATGGCCATGCTTTTGCTTTTCCCCCCTTTTCCCCTGTGGCTCAAAGTTCATCTCACACTTTGCCTTATTTTCTCTAATAAAAAAATCAGTTGATGCAGCTCCTGCTCCTCCAGTCGTCTTAGCCCCTCTGCAATTATCTGGCGATTCCCGGGAAGGTGCTCGAAAAGAAGCTGTTTACCTGCTTCCGTCAGTGAGATTACGGATTTTCTGCCGTCTTTGGGATGGGGAGCCCGGTGTATCAGACCGTCTGTTTCCAGTGGTGCAAGCAAAAGACTAATGTTGGCCTTCGTCACTCCAATGCACGCTGCCAAGCGTGAAGGCAGGATACTGTCACCATGCTTCGCGATCTCTACCAATAGTCGGATTCTTGCACCGTTCATGCCTTTTGCATGCCAATATTTTTCTGAGAGTCCCACCAAATCTGTGGTGGCGTCTACCAAGGAAAAGAATGCTTTTGTCCGTAAAGGGGGCTGGTTTACATACGTTTCGAGATCATCTGCCATGCTCTTCCCCCCTTATTTAGTTAAGTGCTTAACAACTTGAAATGTAATCCATCTGTATTTTTTTGTCAATGGGCAAAGCGCTAAAATCGGGTTTGAATCGCTTTTTATCGTAATTAAAAAGAACTGATGGTTATATACACCTTATCCATCAGTTCTTTCTCTATGAAAACTTCTCCATTATTAAGTTGAGTTCGAAGATTTATGTTTTATACGACTAGTAACGATTCAAGTTTTTAATGTACTTGCCATTAGCCACTTGTCCCTCGTAAATCCAGCCTGGTGGAACAGGTGAATATTTACTTACTAATAATGTGGTTCCATAAGGAGCACCAACGACATTCATGATCGTTTTGCTATCATAATTTTCTCGTGATACAACCCATCCAGTTGGAATAGGGGAGAACTTGGTCACATTGAACTCCGTACGATAAGATGCTCCTATTACATATTTTATCACCCGACCAGCTACTTCATCTCTTAAAACTACCCATCCCACTGGAACGGGAGAATATTTGCTAACTCGTAATTCCTCACCATAGGGAGCACCTGCTGTATTTTTAATTAGCTTTGAACCTAGGTCTTCACGAATGACGACCCACCCCGGTGGAACAGGAGAAGATTTTTTAATCCATTCCTCATCTGAACTCCATCTGGCAGCAGCTAATGATTGTTCTTTCTGCCCACCAACACTAGTGGCTTGAATCGGAGACGTTAGCACTGCAGAAAATACGGCTACACTTAATGCTGAAAAAACCATTTTCTTGAACATAGTGATTCCCACCTCTCCTATCATTAACATCTACCAAAATATACCATATTTTTAAAAATGAGTAAATTTCCAAGAAAAATCAATTAATTTCATACCACTGTTCCTATCTATCCATGACCTAAGTAAATATTTTTTATCGAGAAACTAAAAAAATTCCTTTGCTATCGAAAACGCAAGCAAATATTCTGAATATACGTTTTCTATCATTTTTAAGGGGGTATTTATGAAAAAGGGACTGGCAATTGCAACCTGTCTTACCTTGCTTTTCGGGGTACTAGCGGGGTGCTCGAATTCTTCCGCACCTGCTGAACCCACTGGCTCCACTACACCTGCAGAAGCGACAAAAACAGAGCCGATGGTGTTAAAATGGAGCATCAACAGCGAACCGCCTTCGATGGACCCTGGGATCGCCGTCGACGCGGATTCGTTTGACATGATTTACGCTGCCTTTGAAGGTTTGACCAGCTATGATCTGAATGGACAGCTCGTCAATGCTACGGCTGAGAGCTTCACCAACTCGCCGGATTATATGAACTACACCTTCAAAATTCGCAAAGACGCCAAATGGAGCAACGGAGATCCTGTCACCGCCCATGATTTCGTCTATGCGATCAAGCGCAACCTCGATCCGAAAACAGCGTCCGAGTACGCCTATCAGCTTTACTACATTAAAGGAGGAGAGGAGTACAATACAGGGAAAGGCAAAGCAGAGGATGTAGGAGTAAAGGCTGTAGACGACTACACCGTCGAGTTCAACCTGAAGTCACCGACTCCCTTTTTCCGTGAGCTAACCTTCTTCCCGACCCTCTTCCCGTTGCATCAAAAAACGCTGGAAGGAAACCCGAAATGGGCGAATGAAGCGAAAACAATCGTGGGAAATGGTCCATTCATTATGGACAAGTGGGAGCACAAAAGCAGAATCGTCTTTACGAAAAATCCGAACTACTGGGATAAGAACAACGTCAAGCTCGACCGGATTGAAATCGCTATGATCGAGGACAACAATACAGCGTTCTCGATGTTCGAAAATGGCGACATCGACTGGGGCGGCTATCCTGCCTCCACACTTCCGACCGACGCAATCCCTACACTCAAAGATGCGGGCAAGCTGATGGTCGCGGATAATCCAGGCACACAATCCGTTGTTTTTAATACAAATAAACCACCGTTCAACAACAAAAAAATTCGCCAAGCCTTCGCTTATGCCATCAACCGTCAGGAAATCATCGACAATATTTTGCAGACGGGTGTTCCAGCTGCCTATGGTTGGGTACCGACTTCCATGGGATTAAAAGCAGACGGCTACTTTAAAGAAGACCAGGCAAAAGCCAAAGCACTGCTGGAAGAAGGCATGAAGGAGCTCGGACTCTCGACCTTCCCGACTGTCACTTACACCTTTGACACGAATGATACCAACAAAAAGCTGGCTGAAGCCCTGCAAGATCAGTGGAAAAAAGCACTCGGCGTCGACGTGAAGCTGTACACAGCGGAGCTGAAGGTGTACCGCGACATGAGATCACAAGCCAACTTTGACATGATCCGCTTCCAATGGGGGGCAGACTTCAACGACCCGATCAACTTCCTGGAGATGTTCCGCGACAAAACGGGCGGAAACAACCACCCGGATTGGGAAAATGCCAAGTTCAAAGAGCTGATCGACAAGAGCTACAACGAGCCTGATCTGGACGCACGCAAAAAAATCCTGCTAGAAGCGGAAACGATTCTTATGGAGGAAATGCCGCTGGCTCCGATCAACTTCCGCGGTAGCCCTTATGTGAAAAACGACAAGGTGAAGGATTTCATCATCTTCCCACTGGGAGGCGCGTACTTCAAATACACCTCGGTTAATCCGTAGGGAAGAAAACCTCATCTTTTGCGAACATAGTCGTAGGGAAGAGAAAAACGGGCTCCCTTCGTTGATGGCACGCCAGCGAGGAAGCGGAGATGTCCGTCTCCACTCCAAAAAACGGTACGTCGACCAAAAGCCACCCGATGGGCGGAGGCTTCTCAGCGAAGAGGTTGGTCGACAAGCGTGTACCGCTTTTTTCCGTTCCGACTGGGTAGGCACGCCAAGGCCTCCGGTCGCTCCGTTTTTCTCTTCCTCTCCGTAGCGTTTTGGATTCACGAGTTTCATGAAACCATATAACCCAAACAAAACAGGCTGTACCTGTCACAATAGACGGTACAGCCTGTTTCATTACATTTACACAGTCAGCGTTTTTTGGTCGTTTCCGTGGTAAGCATTGGTATCCAGCTCTTTTGTCACTCGACTCGTCAAGAGTCCGGACGTCATGCTTCCGCTTACGTTGAGCGCTGTGCGGCCCATGTCAATCAACGGCTCAACGGAAATGAGCAGACCGACAATTGCAATCGGCAAATTCATCGTGGACAAAACGAGCAGTGCTGCAAAGGTCGCTCCGCCCCCAACACCTGCAACCCCGAAGGAGCTGAGTGCCACTACTGCGATCAGCGTCAAGATGAACGATGGTGTCAGTGGATCAATTCCTGCGACTGGTGCTACCATGATGGCCAGCATGGCCGGATACGTCCCTGCGCAGCCGTTTTGTCCGATAGAGAGTCCAAAGGAGCCTGCGAAGTTGGCAATACCCTCAGGAACACCCATGCTTTGCTGCGTTTTTACATTCAGCGGCAACGCGCCCGCGCTGGTACGCGAAGTGAAGGCAAACGTCAGGACAGGGAATGCTTTTTTCACATAGGTGATTGGATTCAATCCTGCAAACGTCAACAGCAACAGATGGATGATAAACATGATGATCATCGCCACATACGAAGCGACAACGAACTTGCCCAGCTGCCAGATGGCATTGTAATCGCTGGTAGCTGCTACTCTGATCATGATTGCCAGTACACCATATGGCGTCAGGCGCAAGATCAAAGTCACGACACGCATAATAATCGTATGGAATGCATCCACAATTTTCGCGAACAATTCAGCTTGCTCCGGATTTTTGCGTTTTACCCCTAAATAGGCAACCCCGATAATCGCAGAGAAAATCACGACCGCAATCGTAGAAGTCGCCCGATCTCCAGTCAGATCAAGGAAAGGATTCGCAGGAAGCAGTTCCAGAATTTTGGCTGGCATGCTCAAGTTCTGGATATCACCCAAGCGCTGCTCCACCTGTTCAATCCGAGCCGCTTCCGCATCCCCTTGCTGGAATTGTGCCCCGTCGAGATTAAATGCCAAGGTAGTCGAAATCCCGATCGCTGCCGCGACAGCAGTCGTTCCTACCAAAAGTCCGATAATCAGCGTACTGATTTTTCCAATGTTATTGGTTAATTTCATTTTGGTGAAAGCCGATAAAATAGAGATGAATACCAGTGGCATTACGATCATTTGAAGCAGCTTCACATAGCCTTTACCTACAATGTTGTACCATTCGATGGTGGATTTAAGTACGTCCGATTTGGCTCCGTATACGTATTGCAAAATGAGTCCAAATAAAATCCCGAGTCCGAGACCAACAAATACCCGCTTGGAAAAAGAAATATGCTTCTTTTGCATGGCATACAATCCAGCAATGAATAAGAGCAACAAAACAATGTTTACGATGATCAGTAACGTCGACATATATTCCCCTCCCTTTCGTTTTATGTACCTCTCATTACTGTATTCGGTATAAATATAGTTATATTACCAACAATCCCTACTGGTCAAGTATGAATTGTTTTTGTATTATTCCAAACTGTCTTACATAACGTCTTAAAAACCTTGTCCAACTGTAGTGGTGGGGAGGAAACAGGAGAAAACGCTCAGCTTCTTGTCCCACCCGCTGTGGGATTGACTGCCCGACTCCATGCAAAAAGCGAAACCGCGTCCAAAGTGGTCTCTTCCTCGAAGTTATTTCAGAGGTGGACGCTTAAGAACGTGTTTCGCTTTTCGCATTGCGTCTCGGTCGGTGTACCAAAGATCTTCGCTGTTTTCTCCTGTTTCCTCTACGAGCTATCCGTTCTAAACGAGTTTTTAACGCTTTAAAAGGTTGAAGAATGCACTCTCGTTACGCTAGAGAAGAATATTTCTAGACGTAGCGAATTGTGAAGTCCTACCGAGCGGAGAAGGGATTAGCGGGAAATAGAAACGCAACCGTGCCCACGCGACGTAGCGGCTACCACTTTTGCGTTTCCCCGCTAAGCCCTTCGCAGTGGGCAGTCTATTCCCACAGTGGGACGGAGCACTGAAACCTAGACTGGAAATATTCTTCTCCCCACCGCAGCCACATATAAAGTGACCAAAGAAAAAACCAGGAACCGCCCCTTTGGACGATTCCTGATTCGTTAGTAATACGAAATCGTTTCGCTTATTTCAGTTGCTTCACCACCACATTCCACAGCCAGGTGAGGATGACCGCACCAATGGCTCCGGCAATGACGTTGAAGCCGGCCCACATCCACAGCCAATCACCCAGTACCAAATCGCCCAGCCAGCTACCCAAAAGAGCAGCAATGAGCGAAGCCCACCAGCCTGATCCTGCCGCTTTTCCTGTACAGATCAAGCTCATTGCCCACCAAACGACCACACCGACGACAGCCCATACGAACCAGAACATTCGTACACACTCCCTCTCTCATGATGGTGACGCTTACATAAGGTCCAAAATAATGACTAGTTATCTATTACCATCATATTGAACAAAAGAGAAAGTGTGCATAGGCATTTAATTCGTATACAGTTCCGCGCGGCGGTTGGCTACGCTTGGCAATTTGCCCCGTACTCGTTCAATCCGACTTACATCTAGTTCTGTGATCAATAATGTTTCTTCTTCCCCTGCACTGGCGATCACGACACCCATCGGATCGACGAACATGCTCCGTCCAGCAAAAATATTTCCGACCTGATCAGCCGCACATACAAACATCGTGTTTTCAATGGCACGCGCACGAACCAGCGTCTCCCAGTGATCCTCTTTCATCGCTCCTGCTACCCAGCCTGCTGGCACAAACAAAATATCAGCACCTTGGAGCGCAAACTGTCTCGCGATTTCCGGGAAGCGCACCTCGTAGCAAACCATCAGCCCGATTTTGCCAAATTCCGTTTCCACCACTTGATACGGATTATCCCCAGGCGCGATGAAGTCCGATTCTGTGTAGGAAAAGGCATCGTACAAATGTGTCTTGCGGTACGCGTGCAGCAGCTGTCCTTCACGGCCTAGAAAAACAGTCGTATTGTAAGCGCGGTTTTCATCACCCTCAATCGATTCAAACACACCGCAAACCACATAAACTCCATGCTCCCGAGCAAGCTCTGCCAAGCCAGAGACAAATGGACCATCCAGCTTTTCCGCTACCTCTGCTGGCGTTACCCCTGATTTTGGCGTGGCAGGTGCACTGTACATTTCAGGCAAGATTACAAAATCTGCCCCTGCTACTTTTGCTTTTGAGATGTAATCGGCTGCTTTTTGCAAATTTTGCGTCTTATCCATCGTCGCTGTAAGTTGGGCAATTGCTACTTTCATGAGTATCCCCGTCCTTTCCATTCATCCAAAGCTCTCGTTTTCTTACTTGCTAGTATAACTGATTTTGACCGAGTTCCAAGTAATTATGCTTTACCAGCTGGACGTCTTGTATATAATGGACTTGTCATCTTGCATATTTATTTTCACCCTATCGAAAGTAGGTGAGTCCATGTCCATCCGTATCAAGCTGCTGCTCTCTTACACAGGGATGCTAGTAATCAGCTTGCTGACGTTTTTCGTAGCCGCCAGCCTATTTACAATTGCGGCGACAGGCGACATTAACAGCTTTCGCGACTTTTATAAAGTGCATTATCAGCTCAATCCGCTGACTGAACAAGAAGAGAATATTTTCCTTGAATTGAAATATCTCGCCAAGAATGAACCGGATCAGTTGCAAAACCAGGAGCTGCTTGCCGATTACGATTTCAAGCTAAAAACGGTACGAGCCGGCCTGTATGTCCGCAGGGAGAGTAATCAAGTCTTTGCCTCCCCAACCATCAATCAGCCCGAGCTGGAAAACAACTTGCCCCCCTATGATTTGAACAACAACCAGATTCGCAACACGTTCAACATCGGCGAAAGATTTTATGCGTATGCCAAGTTTGACTTCAAGTTTTCAGATGGCGCAAAAGGCAGTGTCTTTGTAATCCGCGAGCGCAGTCCATTTGGTGAGGTTATCCGCAAACTGCTGCCGATTCTCGTGTTCCTCCTCCTCGGCGTCATTGTCATTGCAAACGTCTTGTTGTACCGCTGGATCACCCGCAGCGTCGTCAAGCCGCTTGATTTACTGCGCAATTCGGCTGAGTACATCAAGGAAGGCAATCTGGACTTTGAGCTTCATCTGCACACGAAGGACGAGATTGGACAACTGAACGAAGCGTTCGAAAACATGCGCAAACGATTGCAGGAATCTGTGCAGCTGCGCCTTGCGGACGAAGAAAGCCGCAAAGAATTGATTTCCAACATCTCGCATGATTTGCGTACACCGATTACCAATATCAAAGGCTACATCGAGGGAATCCGCGATGGCGTAGCTGATACCCCGGAGAAAATGGACAAGTACGTAAACATCATTTACTCCAAAGCAGTAGACCTCGACATGCTCGTCGATGAGCTGTTTCTCTACTCCAAGCTCGATCTGAAACAAGTACCCTTTACGTTCGAACATGTAGATATCGTGCGGTTTTTGGATGATTGTATCGACGAGCTACACTACGATCTGGAAAAGAAGGGCATTACGATTCAGTGGAATAAGCGTACAGCCGAAGGCACCCTGGTCATCGCCGATCTGGAAAAAATTAAGCGCACTGTCTTAAACATTATTGGCAACTCGCAAAAATACATGGATAAACCTGAGAAAATCATCTACGTCTCGGTTCAAGCGGACGACCAATGGGCGACCATTGAAATAAAAGACAACGGCATCGGTATCCCGCAAGAAGCCATTCCTCACCTGTTCGAACGCTTTTATCGGGTGGAGCAATCCCGTAATTCTGCCACGGGCGGTAGCGGTCTCGGACTCTCCATCGCGCGCCAGATCGTCGAGGGTCACGGTGGCACCATCTGGGTGGAGAGCAAGCAAGGAGTAGGTACCAGCCTGTTCTTTACGTTAAAACGTACCCACAAACAATAGGAGGTGCACATTCCCATGTCTTCACGCATCCTTATCATTGAAGATGAGACGACCATCGCTCAGCTGGAGCGGGATTATTTTGAACTGAACGGCTTTCAGGTCGATTTATGCCACTCTGGCAGCGAGGGCTTGCCGCTTGCCATCAATGGCGACTACAGTTTGATCATCGTTGATTTGCAGCTTCCGGGCATGGACGGCTTCGAATTGTGCAGCCAGATCAGACAAGTCAAGGAAGTGCCGATCCTGATCGTCTCCGCCAAAAAAGAAGAGATCGATAAAATCCGCGCCTTTAATCTCGGTGCCGATGACTATATTACAAAGCCGTTTAGTCCAAGCGAATTAGTAGCCAGAGCCAAAGCCCATCTGACAAGATACGAGCGTTTGACAGCCCGACAACCTCAACCATCGAACGCAGAGATTCATATTCGCGGTCTTGTCATCGACAAAGTATCCCGAAGAGTCTATGTACGCAATCAGGAAGTCATTTTCACGACAAGAGAATTCAATCTGCTTGAATTTTTAGCGACACACCCGAATCGAGTTTTTAACAAAAATGAGCTGTTCGAACGAATCTGGGGTATGGATTCCAGCGGAGATATCGCGACCGTTACGGTGCACATTCGCAAGCTGCGTGAAAAGATCGAAGTCGATCCGTCCAACCCGCAGTATATCGAGACGGTCTGGGGTGCCGGTTACCGATTTACTGTCTAAGAGTGAACACCATGATCATTACAAAAACCTTCAGCGAAAACGAGAACGGATTTTCCGCTCTACGTCAAAGCTGGGGGTTTTTTTATCTTTTTTTAAGAACTTTTTTAGATTCTATTAATCTCTTGTTTCTTGGCAGTTTAGGTATCTCGTCTATCCTATAGGTAATCAAGTAACAACTGACTCTAAAGGAGGACCAACCGATGAGAAAGTTTTCCAATAAAATTGCAATCATGATGCTCGCCACTGTTTTGGGCACAGCATCCCTTCCTTACGCTGTACTGAACGTGCAAGCAGCTTCCACTCCCCTGAGTGCACAAGAAATTCAAAAAGCGGTTAGTGAGCTCGCCAAGCTGCAAGTGATGCAAAGCAACTCCAACGCTCACAATCAAGTTACGCGCGCTGAACTGGCAAAAATGGTCTCGCACACATTTGGTTTGCAAGGCGGCAAAACAGATAAATCCGTAACCTTCACGGATGTGAAAACAAATGATTGGTTCTACAAATACGCGGTTGACCTAGTATCTCTTGATATTATGCAAGCTAAAGATGGCAAGTTCGATCCGCGTGGAACTGTGACGGATGCTGAGCTCACTCAAGTCGTTGCAAAAGCGCTCAAGCGCGATGCGAAGTCCGTTAACTACTGGGCAGAACGCTTCTTCTCAGCAGACAGCACCGCTACTCGCGGCGAAGCCGCTTATCTGTTGAATACGGCTCGTCAGGCGATGCCTTCTGACAAAGCGAGCATCACGAATGTACAAGCCTTGAACGAAATTACATTGATTGTGACCTTCGACGCTCCGTTGACCGCAGAAAACGAAGCATTTGCAAAAGCAAAAGAAGACTTTGTCTTCAGCGAAGGTCTGACACTGACTAACATGCCGCGTCTGAAAACGGGTTCTACCAATACTTACATTGTGCCGACCTCGGTTCAAAAACCAGGAACCACCTACGAGCTGACTTACAAAGGGAAAAAGGCGGGCACCTTCCAAGGCAACGCAACCAAGATCGACATGACGGAAGTACGACAAGTAACAAACGACACGTTTGAAGTCGAGTCCTTGCGTGCAAATGGTGTCCTTGATTACGGATACATCATCTCTGCCTACAGCGGCGGACGTGGAGCAAATGCATTGGTGCTGGATCAAAACAACAGTGCAGACGGCAAAACGTATCAAATCATTCCTTCCATGCAGGCAAGACAAGTGACCATTACACCGGAAGGCGGACAACCAATCGTAGCGAAATACGTGCCTTTCACACAATCAACAGACGGCAAGCAAGAAATTAAATTCCGTCTCCCAGAAGGCCAAGTCCTGACTCCGGGCGTTACGTATACCATTACGTCCGACTGGGCGAATATCGCGAATCCTACCTTCGTCGCAAAAGAAATCGCTCCGCTCGAAATCAGCGAAGCTAAAGCAGCTAGTGAAACTTCTATCACCATTACCCTGACAGAGGACCCAGGAGACGAGCTATTCTCCGGACGCAGCGTAGAACTCACTAGTGCAGACGGAGAAAAACTGCTGGCGACGTACAAATATTCCAGCCGCAAAGGTACCACAGGCGTGTTTGACATCCAGCAGGATGGTAAACTGAAAGCAGATACCACATACACGGTAACACCTGTCGGCGATTGGGCTGGCAAATCTTCTGCTGAGCTGACAGTGGAGTAGTCTTTGTGTGAGTGTTCAAAAAGTCGGCTTTTCAGCACCGAGAAAGTAACGAGAACCTGAAGAAGGAGGAGCGGAGTGTAGGAAACCTACATGAGCACCGGACTTCGAAGGTGAACGTTACTTTCGATGCCGAGTTTGCTCTCAAAACTACTTCGTGATCAAAAGATGACTTTATGAACTACCTCTTTTGTGTGATGCAGGTATCCAAATCAAAAGAAAGGTGTGGGCTCGCTATACTGCGTATTGGTCTTATGACGATCGCCATCGCTCTGACTGGGTGTGAGATGAATTGGAAAACCCTTTTAGCGAGTGGCGAGCAGCAAGCAACCCAGGCGGTGAAAGTTGAAATGGATAAGCTGAATCAAGCCTTATTGACAGCAACCAGTCAAGGAGACAAAGCAGCGATTGAGAGGCTGCTTGCAGAGGGGGCGGATATTGACGCTACCGATAGTAGGGGCCGTACCTCTGCGATGATCGCGGTCCACACTGCTCAACTCGACATCTTCAACTTGTTGGTTACACACGGCGCCAACATCAACATCCGAGACAACAACTTAGACAATCCCCTGCTCTTCGCAAGCGCAGCAGGCCAGCTCGCATTCGTAAAAGCCTCGATAGCAGCAGGTGCCGACACGACCATTACGAACCGTTTTGGCGGAACTGCTTTGATTCCAGCAGCTGATCGTGGACATGTCGAGATCGTCAAGGAACTGCTCACCACCTCTGATATCAACATTGATCACGTCAACAGATTGGGCTGGACCGCTCTCTTAGAAGCAGTGATTTTGGGCGACGGTGGTAAGAAGCATCAGGAAATCGTGAAGCTCCTGATCGAGCACAAAGCAACTGTCAATCTCGCTGATCACGATGGCGTAACGCCTCTCGGGCATGCGAAGAAGCATGGCTACAAAGAAATGATTGAAATGCTCACGCAGGCGGGCGGTAAATAAAGAATTTCTCCCATATGAAGAAGGATAGGATCGTCAGAAATCATCTGACCCCTATCCTTTTTCTTATTTTCTAGACCAAAAGACCCTGATAAACTCAAAACTTTTTCTATATTCAGGCGTCAATTACTAGTGGACTATTCCATTATGCCTATACCATTTTGATTGGAGCCTGTTTTACATGACCGTCAGCTCGTTTACAACTATTTTGGAAACGGACAAACGCATCCGAAAAGCTTCTCCTAACCTTGAAGCCAAGGTGGAGATGTACAAGCTCTTTCTTGCTTCTACAGACGCTATTGAAATCCATATGAGTAACCTGACGCATCCTTTGACTACCCTCAGAATCTATGACATCCATCGAACCAAACTCGCAGAAGCTGAATATAGTACGAACGCCCCCATCATCCTTCCTTTTTTTCCGGAGGAGGATGGTCTTTACTACGTGCAACTGACGATTGGGCCTGATCCAGACCCGCAGCACATCTATCAACTGCACGTGGACAAGTACAAACGCCTATCGGGGATCATCCATCAATCGGAGGAACTTACCGCAGAAAATGGTCCGTACATGATCGGACCAGAGGATGCCATCATAACTGCTGGGACTTCAATCAGCTTTGAAGCAGGTACCTCCATCAACGTACGCTGCCAAAACAAGATCTTTGTCCAAAACGGTGCCTCTATTTCTTTTCGCGGGGAATCAGACAAACCCGTCGTCGTCATCGGCGCTATTGACGATACAACCGCACATCGTTGGAATCAGCTCGTGTTATCTCCCTTGGCTGAGGCAACCTTCCAGCACATGATTGTGCAATACGACAACGACGAAGACGGAATGGACTTCTTGACCTCAGCAGCCCCTTTCGTGGCGATCGCCTCATCCGTTGAAGAATTCGAGTCAACCGTTGCCAAAACGAGCTATGTGGAGCGGGCCGCAGTCGTGTCTCCCTCTTCTCGCTTGGACTTCATCAAAACTTGGTTCCAGCAGTCTAGCCCTTATCGGTTCCATATTTTTGGCGATCTCTTGCCTGAGCTTTATTTCGGCATTGATGTCACCACCTTTGCGCGATGGGAAACGGACACGAAGCGGATTAATGAAGAACGCGTAGAAGCTGGTGAAATCAATTACTGGGATTTTGTTAACGGCAACTTCACTGCCGATTTGATAGAAGCTACGTATCTGTTTGCCAATAATGAGAGCAGCCCCGAGCTGCGAATCCAACGATTGATTGATTTTCTAATCATCGCGCAAAAATGGAGGAGAAAACACGGATGCTTCAGCCTGTTCGACATGATCGATCCATTCCATAATCACGACGAGGAATTTTACAAAACGTTTGAACAGATGTCGTCCTCCTTCTGGCTCGCGCACAATACGTCCATTATTCACTGGGATACGCTTTCACGAGAACTCGGCATTTGGCAAAAAGAAAGTTTCTTCGAACGGCAATTCATCAACTCCGTCATGATTCGTCTGCACTTCGCAGCCGATCTGCCGTTCTCCCTTCCGGGGTATGGAAACAACATTCCACCTGTCGGCTTTCTCGGTATTTCCATTCACTTTGGCCCGTTCCGCTATCCAGAGGATTATCCGGCACCCGAGCCTGAATTCGACGTCAATTACGGGGAACTCTCTACAGCTACCTATGTGAAATTTATGTTCGAATCGTTTCTCAATGGCAAAACGAATCCCGTCTACACGTGGTGGATACCTACGCAAGCGGATAAGGAGCTGTTTCGAACCTTGCAAGAAAAGGGCATCTCGCTGGATTCCCCTCCGGAAGATTGGGACCGCGAATTCGTGCAGCCTGCTAGAAAAACGCTGGAGGAGATTCGGGCATACTATCTGAACCCAACCCTTCGAAAAGATAAAAGAACGAAGACCTCCCACTTTTGAGGTCGGGAGAAGCCATGCCACATGACTTTCGAACAGCACAGGATTATTTCGGGGGATTGGATCTTTTTGGCAGTTATGTCTGGAAGTCTTTTGTGGGAGATGATCTTTGTTTCAGCATCTTGTGTAATCTGCATGAAGTATTTCACTTTTAAGCTTGGAACAGCGTTCTAGAAAAAAAGCTGCGAGGAAAGAAGCGCATTTCCAGTCCAAGCGCCTCTGGAGCCCTACCTAGCTTCGGAATGAATGGCGGGGGTTTTCAGCTTCACTTATGAGATACTTCCTCGAAACTGTCTACGTTTGAAGCGCTCCCGCCATTCATTCCGAATCGGACAGTCAATCCCCCTTGCGGGGCGGAGGCCGAAGCGTAGACTGGAAATGCGCTTCTTTCCCCCACTACAGCTACGAAAAAAAGCCTCCCCAATCTGAGAAGGCTTCCTCATTAATTCACAATATTTTTCCCATAGTAAATCTCGTCCATCTCTATTTGCAATTGCTTCGTAATATCCTCCTGCTCCTCCGGTGTCAGCTTATCCTTCGTGTATCCGAACAAATAATTGTTCAGATCAAATTGCCTGCGCTTGCATTTGGTGTGGAAAATATTATCTTGATACACATTCACATCAATCATGTGGAACAATACCTTAATTTCCTCGGGAATATAATTTTGGATCGAACTGATGTCGTGATCGATAAACAGCTTGTATCCATGTATATCCCGGGTAAAACCGCGCACCTTGTAATCAATTGTCATCAAGTCTGTATCAAACGAACGAATTAAATAATTGAGTGCTTTGAGCGGAGAAATCTCGCCACAGGTCGATACGTCGATATCGGCCCGGAATGTGCTGATGCCCTCCGTTGGATGGTACTCGGGGTACGTATGCACCGTAATATGGCTCTTGTCCAATTGCAGCACCACATTTTCTGGCAAAGGTCCGGGGGATTCCTCATATGATTCAGTAGGGACTTCTACAACTGGCCCCTCGGATACAAGAACAGTGACACTCGCACCTTGTGGTACATAATCTTGTTGGGCGACATTCAGTACATGTGCGCCGATAATATCCGACACGTTTTTCAGGATATTCGTCAATCGCTCTGCATTGTATTGTTCATCTATGTATTCGATATACGCTTCCCGTTCCGCTTTTGTTTTTGTGTAGCAAATGTCATACATGTTGAAGCTGAGTGACTTAGTCAAATTGTTGAAGCCATGCAGCGTAACGTTTTGTTCTGTTTTTTGTTCCAAGCGCATTTCCCCCTGTGGTAGCATCCAAAACTCGTTCGCTCTTACTTTTTCCTCCACCTCGTTCATAAATACCCATTACTTTTGTCCTACACAAAAATGATTCAATAGCATTAGTAAAACTTTACAGGATATGGTTCTAATCCCCTTGGTTTAGTGATAAAATATCGAAGTGTGTCAAAATTTAGAAGAAAGGGGGAAATTATCATGCATTGGTATACAAGTGTATTGAAGAAATATGTTGCCTTTGAAGGAAGAGCTAGACGTCAAGAATATTGGATGTTTACTTTGTTCAACATCATCGTATCTATGGTAATTGCTCTCGTAGACTACTTAATTGGTACAGGATCTATTTTGGGCATGATCTATTCATTAGCTGTTTTACTGCCTAGTTTGAGTGTAACTGCACGCCGATTGCACGATACTGGAAAAAGCGGTTGGTGGATCCTTCTCTCGTTTATTCCTTTAATCGGCGCAATTGTTTTGCTCATATTCTTGTGCAAAGACGGCGAAGGAGACAACAAATACGGTGCGAATCCAAAAACTTCGCAATCCTTCTAATGTCTCCATCACCTCTCCTGATAAAGGAGAGGTTTTTTATTTTTGGTCCAAAGAAAAAACGGCAGTTTGGGACTCCCCAAATGCCGTTTTTTCTATTACGGTTTTACGCCTCGTCCCAAAAACGTCGCAGGTTGTCCATCCCAATCTTGGACCCTTCTCGACAATCCTCCATGCCTTCGAACTCGACCGTGATATAGCCATCATAGCCGGATTGCTTCACCAGCTTGACGACCTCACGGATGTTGATGTCGCCTTGGCCGACTATTGCTCCACGCAGGAAGTTGCCATTGACGGTCTTGAACCATTTGCCTGCGCCTGGATCATGGTAGGACGGCCGGAAATAGAAATCTTTGAAATGCACGAGCGAAGCGTAAGGCAGATTTTTTTGCACACCGACCAGCGATAACTCATCTACGCACATGAAGTTTCCGATATCCAGCGTCGTTTTGAAATTCGGACGATTGACCTCATGCAAGACACGCTGCACGCGATCACTTGCCTGCACCAGCCAGCCGTGATTCTCGATTGTCGTCGTTATTCCGAATTGCGCGGCATAATCAGCGATTCGGCGGCTTCCCTCGACCATCTCAGCCAAATGCTTTTCGAAGTACTCGATCGTCGTCTCCTCTACGGGAACAGTAAAGGCGGACACATCGTGGCGCATATGCTTGATACCCATGCGGTGCAGCAGATCGACATGTGTTTTTACACGTGCGACTTCTGCTTCGAAGGCTTCTTCGTCTGGTTGAATAAAGTTGGTCGGCATCGAGTAGTTGGACAGCTCAATCCCAACCGCTTTTGCCTTATCCCGAACAGCGTCTGCCAATTCGTCATTATCGACCAGCGTAAAACCGTATGGCACGATTTCCATGTGTTCGCCGCCGTTATCGGCGATCCATTGCACGACATCCAGTACATCCATTTCCCCAGCTCGGATTGCTGTCAGTAGACTGTAAGTGCTCAATCCAATTTTCATCAGTTCCACCTCATTCGGTTTATTGTATAGAAAGGCTACTGCTCATCATGATGAGAAATGCACCTTGTTGATAGTCACGACTTGCTTGAGACGCTGGGATTCATAGGCTGCCTTCACCACTTCGAGTGTGCGCAGTCCATCCTCTCCTGTAATTGACGGAGGTCGGCCTTCCCTGACATTTTGCACAAAATCGGCAATAAGCCGCTCATCCATATCCACAGCCCAAGGTACATTTTGCAGCTTCGAATCGCGGTCATTGTAATAGAGCACGTGTTGCTTGAACACATCGACGTCCAACGTGCCTTTGGTGCCGACAATCCGCATCGTCACATCTCCCCACGTCGGGAACGTTTTCGGTCGCGACCAGCTCGGATCAATTCCGATGATCACGCCAGACTCCATTTCCACGGAAACCAAGCCACAATCCTCTACCTCAATCTCATAAAAGCGTGTGTCCAGCTCAGCGTAGACGCTTTTTACTTCGTCTTGGAGCATCCAGCGTACGAGGTCCATCAGATGGACGATGTGATCCGTCGCTGCCCCGCCACCAGACAGCTCTTTTTCAATGAACCAGCCACCTGGCATTTGTCCGTGGTTCGTGCCATCGATGGCGAGAATGTCTCCGAGAGCACCTGACTGAACGATTTGTTTGACGTTTTCCATCACGGGTGCAAATCGAACAGGATAGGCTACCTGGAGCATGACACCTTCCTGTTTGCAGACCTGAATCATTTCGCGTGCATCCGCAATCTCAGTAGCAATTGGTTTCTCGCACAGAATATGCTTTTTCGCTCGTGCTGCCGCAATCACGTGCTCCTTGTGCTTGGCATTTTCCGAGCAAATAATGACCGCGTTGATACCGGATAGTAAAAAGGCTTGCAGATCTTCGTAAAAATCGAGCTGGTAGGCAGTCGCCATTTCCACTCCACGGCGCGAGTCATCATCCCAGACTGCAATCAGCTGCACATCCGGGTGCTTTTGCAAATAAGAAGCGTAGCTATGCGCATGCATATGGGCGAAGCTGATGATTCCTACCTTCATCCCTCGTCACCTCCGTGCATGAGCTTCACAGGTTGTCCCGTCTTTACCGATTCTCTCGCCGCCAAAGCGACATCGAGAGCAGCGAGCAGATCACGAGAATGCAGACGTGGCACTTCCTGTTTCTGTACACAGCGAATGAAATGCTCCCGCTGTAGCTGCATCAGGTCCATCCCAGGGAATGTTGTCGAAAGAAACTGCTCTCCTCGACTCCAGCGAATGGGGGTGCTTTCCCGGCTATCATGCGCAATCATTCCTTGATCACCGGTAAGCTCAAAGGAAGCATGTTCGGCCCCTTCCGCCCAAGATAGCTCTACATGCGCAATTGCCCCACTTGCCATTCGGAGCATGACAAGCGCATAATGGACGATCTGTCCTGACTCATTCGTGCGCTTAACCTCTCGTGCCATCACACGCTCAACCTCGCCGAACGTCCAGCGCAGCCAATCGAATTCACGTATTCCAAGCGATTGAAATATGCATTTCCCTACATTTTCAGCCGATGCAGGAGCACCTCTTCGCACGCGAATGACGCCTGCTTTGCCTATGGCCCTATTCTTTATTTGCTCGTGGGCTTGCTCGTATTCTGGGGCAAAACGCAGTGTATTTGCGAATTGCAGCACGATCTCATGCTGATCGCACAAACTGATTCGTTCACGCCCTAGAGCAGAGCCGTCTGCGCATAAAATATGCTTTCCCTCCTGGGCAGCAAGCGTCACCCATGAGTCAGCGCTGTCCGTAATCGAGCGAATATCCACGATATCCACTTCTGTTCCCTGCAAGATTTCACGCAAAGAAGACAAGCTATCTGCCACACCTACAAGCTCTGCTTCTTTGATCCGAAGCCAAGCCTGTGACTCTTTGACGCTTGTTCCTGCTTCCCTTGCCACCACAACCTTTACCATGATCCCGCGCCCCCTCTCCTCGAGCTTTGTGGACTGCTTGACACAACCCTTATAGCGAAAACTGAAACGTATCCTGCAATAAAACAGCGGCAGCTCCAGCGACCTCTACATTTTCACCCAACGAATTCGGTCGAATCTCCAATTCCTCCGTCAGGATTCCATGCGCGTATTCCCCCACGTAGTCTTTTACTTTTGCGATCAACAGCTCATTTTCGAAGGCAATCTCGCCGCCCAGAATCATGACTTCCGGATTGAACAAATGAATCAGATTGACCAGCCCCGAAGCCAAATAAGAAGCGGTTTCCTCTAAAATGCTGACCGCAAGCGGGTCCTGCTCTGCCAAAGCCTGACGAAACACCGCAGGAGTAATCCGGCCAACATCCTCCTCCACCAAATCCGAGATGCGGCTCGTCTTTCCTTTCGCAAGCGAGGAGACCAGCTTGGAGTAAATCGTTGGCCAGCTCACGTAATTTTCCAGACAGCCAACATTTCCGCAGTCGCACCGCACACCTGCCCGATCAATCGTGGTATGACCGAACTCACCGGCCCCGCCTTTAAAGCCCCTGTAGATGGAACCGTTCATCAAAATACTCGCTCCCAATCCATCCCCAATCGTGACGTACAGCATGTTTTGATAATGACTGAAATCCCCGATAGTCTTCTCTGCGAGCAAATACGCGTTCGTGTCGTTATCCAGCCATGTTTTCAACTGGAAACGCTGCTCGATCATTTCTTTCACAGGGGCGTTCTGCAAGCGGAGCTTCGGATTATAGCGAATCACCCCATGGACCGAGTCCACGATGCCTTGAGTGACAATCGAGATTCCCATACATGTCTCCAGACTCACGGCTCCACGCAAAAATTGCTCAATGATGTCCATCAAATAAGCGAGGACACTCTCCCCTTGGTACTGCTTGATTGAGTGAACTTCCTTTCGTTTGACCGCAGCTTCCAGATTCATCTCGGCAATCGTAATCTTCGAGCCAGAGATCGAAATGCCGATCAGAAAGCGACTATTAGGAGAAAACTGGACCAATATCGGTTTGCGTCCGCCATTTGACTCTCCTGTTCCCACCTCGCATACGAACGAGTCACGAATCAACTCACTGACAGCCGAGGTCACGGTAGTAGGACTCAGTTTGTTCCGCTTCGCTATTTCACTCCGGGAAATGGGCCCGTAATGACGGATCGTATCGAATATGATGGAGCGATTCAGTTCCTGGATCAGCTTTAAATCACCCGTCCTACGCATGTAACCATCCCTTTTATTCAAATCACAAATGGCAAGCGACAAAATGATCTCGGTCTGCCGCTTCCCGCAATGCAGGCGGTGTCGTCTTGCATATGTCCATCACGAACGGACAGCGCGTATGAAACAGACAGCCTGACGGCGGATTCACCGGGCTCGGCACATCTCCCTGCAAAATGATCCTCTCCCGCTTTGCCCGTGGATCAGGAATCGGAACCGAAGAGAGCAGCGCTTTTGTATACGGATGCCCGGGATTGGCAAAAATCGTTTCCTTCGGGCCGGATTCTACGAGACTCCCCAAATACATCACGCCGATCTTGTCGCTAATATGCTCGACCACACTTAAATCATGGGAAATAAACAAATAGGTTAAATGAAATTCTTCCTGCAAATCTTTTAGCAAATTCAAGATTTGCGATTGAATCGACACATCGAGAGCGGAAACTGGCTCATCCGCGACGATCAGCTTCGGCTTCAGAATCAAGGCGCGAGCGATTCCGATACGCTGCCGTTGCCCTCCGCTGAATTCATGGGCGAATTTCTCCGCATGATAGCTGGAGAGCCCGACGACCTCGAGCATTTCGGCTACAATCCGATCCCGCTCTTGGGTAGACAGCTTCGTATGAATGAGAAGAGGCTCTGCTACCACATCGCGAATTTTCATGCGTGGATTCAGTGAGGCGTACGGGTCCTGAAAAACCATCTGTACCTGCTTGCGCACTTCCCGCAGCTTTGTTTCATTCATTTTGGAGATTTCTTCATCATTGATCCAAACCTTGCCCTCATCTGGCATCAAAAGTCTTGTGACCAAGCGCCCTGTCGTCGACTTGCCGCAGCCACTCTCTCCGACCAGACTGAACGTCTCGCCTTCCTTAATCTCGAACGAAACGTGATTCACTGCCTTTACGCTTTTTTTGCTGCTTAATAGACCACTATCAATCGGGAACGTTTTTTTGATACCGTCTACCACGACCAGTGATTTAGACATGAACATCCCTCCCTTCCTCTTGATAGAGCCAGCAGCGGCAAGAACGTTCCTCTCCCACCGTCGTAATGGCGGGCTCCTTTTCCCAGCAGACAGACATGACATCCTTGCAGCGCGGAGCGAATTTGCAGCCCTTGGGCATATTGTTCGGTGTCGGTACATTGCCCGGAACCGAATCAAGCCGTGCGCGCTTTTGCCCGATTTTGGGGACAGAGCCGATCAAGCCTTTGGTATACGGATGCTTGGGTTCATCAAACAAGTCGTAAACAGATGCTTCCTCCACGACACGCCCTGCATACATGACCACGACACGGTTGCACATCTCTGCCACGACGCCGAGATCATGCGTGATCAACAGCATCGACATATGCTCGTCAGCCTGAAGTTGCTTCATTACGTCGAGGATTTGTGCTTGAATCGTGACATCGAGTGCCGTCGTTGGCTCATCGGCGATCAACAGGTTAGGATTGCAGGACATCGCCATCGCAATCATGATCCGCTGCCGCATACCGCCGGAGAGTTGATGCGGATACTCTCCCATAATCTCGCTCGGCCACGGAATGCCCACCTTTGTCAGCATGCTCACTGCTTGTTCTCGCGCCTTTTGGTCGGAGTAGCCGAGATGCAAGCGAATGGCTTCCATCAATTGCTCTCCGATTTTCATCACCGGGTTGAGCGAGGTCATCGGTTCCTGAAAAATCATCGAGATTTCTTTCCCGCGAATACGGCGCATATCACTCTCCGAAATCGAGAGTAAATTCGTTCCGTTGTAAACAATCTCGCCATTGGTAATCTCACCAGTCGTGTCCTTGAATAGGCGCATGATCGACAAAGAGGTCACGCTCTTGCCACAGCCCGATTCGCCAACCAGCCCAAGCACCTCGCCTTTTTTTATATGGAAGCTGACATGGTCGAGGACGACTGTCTTCTGGTTGTCTCTCGTAAATTGCGTCTGCAGATGCTTTACTTCCATGATGTTCTCACTCATCTGCCCCATCTCCCTCGTTTAATTCTTCGTTTTTGGGTCCAAAATATCGCGCAAGCCATCCCCAACCAGGTTGAACGCCAGCACGGTCAAAAAGATCGCAATCCCGGGAATGATGACCACATGAGGAGAAGTGGCGAGATAATCACGACCCATACTGAGCATCGCCCCCCAGTCAGGACTCTCGGGCTTTGCCCCCAGACCGAGAAAGCTGAGACTGGATGCTGCCAAAATCGAGGTACCGATCCGCATGGAAAAAAAGACGATCATACTGGAGACGGTCTCCGGAAAGATGTGACGAAAAATAATCCGGCTGCTTTTTGCCCCCATGGACCGCGCTGCTTCTACAAACACCGCTTCCTTAGCAGCCAAGGTATTGCCGCGAATCAAACGCGCAAACGATGGAATACTGAACACCGCTACCGCCACGACGACATTCGTTAATCCCGGGCCGAGGATCGCAACGATGGCGATTGCGAGCAACAAATCGGGAAAAGCGAACATGACGTCACTCCACCGCATGATGAGGCGATCCAGCCACCCGCCGTAATATCCGCTAATCAAGCCCAATACCGTTCCAACTACTGCACCTACCAGCACTGAAGAAAAGCTGACACCAAGAGAGATTCCTGTTCCTACGATGATGCGGCTCAAAATATCTCGTCCGTATTCATCTGTCCCTGCCCAATGCTCCATGGATGGAGTCTGCAACGTCACATCATAGTTCGGCTCGTACGGATCATACGGCGCGATCCACGGGCCAAACAGTGCGATCACAAACAAAAACAAGATAAAAAACCCTGCCCAGAAAGCTGTCTTTTGCTTTTTCCACTTCTTCCAAAACTCGCTGGCTCGGGATTTCTTTTCAGTGGGAACTACAACGTTGTGCCCGATTTCTTTTACTACCTCCATTTACGTCACCTCCTTGCCATTAGCTGTCATAACGGATTTTTGGATTCAGTGCCTTGTACAAGATGTCTACCAGCAGATTCACGAGAATGAACTCCAGTGAAAACAACAGAATGACAGCCTGTACGACCGGATAATCGCGAAAAGCAATGGAATCGATCAACAGACGCCCCATACCCGGAATGCTAAACACCGTCTCCACGACAACTGATCCGCCTAACAGAAAGCCGAATTGCAATCCGGCGATGGTCACGACCGGAATCATTGAGTTTTTCAAGGCGTGCTTGCGAACGACTACAGATTCCTTCAACCCTTTTGCGCGCCCCGTTCGGATAAAATCCTCCTTTAATGTTTCGAGCAGGGAGGATCGTGTAAAACGGGCCAACATCGACATGATTCCTGCTCCTAAGGTTAACGAGGGAAGCACGTAGCTTTTCCAGCTCTCGACTCCACCTGTGGGGAACCAGCCCAGCGTGACAGAAAAAACTTGTATGAGAATGAGCCCCAACCAAAATCCAGGCAAGGAAATACCAGAAATCGCCGTCAGCATCCCTACGTAATCCGGCCATTTATTGCGGAAAACAGCAGAGATCGTCCCAATCAGTAGTCCGAGCACCAATGCCCAGCCCAGGCTCATAAATGTCAACGTCATCGTTACGGAAAAACGGTTTTCAAACATATCACTAATGGGAAGCCCCGTCTTCAAGGAGTGTCCTAGATTTCCTGTCAGCAGGTTATGCATGTAGTTGACGTACTGGGTAAGCAATGGTTTATCCAAGCCCAGCTCCTGACGCACGCGCTCGATCTCTTCCAGGGTCGCTTCTTTTCCCGCCGCCAAACGGACAGGATCACCCGGAACCAGATGGATAAAGAAGAAAATGAGCAACGACACGACAAAAATAATCGGGATGATCTCGATGAGTCTCTTCACGATATAACGGAACATGGTACGGTTCCTCCTAAAAGGAAAGCAGCGCCCAGCGGCAGACAATGCCCGAACGCTGCTTCAAGTATTATTGGAATGCCGCTTCTCTTACATAGATGCCGCCACTCGGTGTGATATAAACCCCGTCCACGTTCGCGCGTTTTCCGTACAAGATTTCATCGACTGCGAGGAAAATCCATGGTGCATCTTTAAACACATTTTCTTGCACGACGCTATACAGCTGCTTTTGCTTATCTTGGTCTGACGATTGTGTCGCTTCCTTGATGCTTTGGTCGACAAGGTCATTTTTGTAGAAAGCCGTGTTCGCTCCCGCAGGCGGGAAGTTCTCACTGCTAAACAACGAACGCATCGCATTGTCTGGATCAGCAGAGGACCAGCTTACGTACCACATGTTCATTTTTGCTTCTTCTGGCGACTTGATGCCGTAGATTTCATCGGACAGCGTCGCTTCTTCCATCGATTTCACTTCAACAGTGATGCCGACCTTTTGCAATTGCTGCTGAATGAATTGCATGCCCTTCATCGTATCCGAGTTCGTATTGCCCCAGATGTCCGTTGTGAAGCCGTTCTCGTAGCCTGCTTCTTTCAAAAGCTGCTTCGCTTTATCGATGTTGTATTCATAGGCGCCTTGCTTCGCATAGTGCGCAATCGTCGGGGACATCACGGATTCCAGCTGTGCGCCGTATCCGGATTTCACGACTTTAATGAACGCGTCCTTGTCCACTGCATGGTTGATGGCTTGGCGAACGCGTGGATCATCAAACGGCTTTTTCAGCATATTGATCGAGACATAGCGGGTGATGGTTGAAGGGGTGCGCTCTACCTTTACCCCCTCTTCACCGTTCAGTGTCTCTACTTGCTGCTCCGGCAATGGATAGATGACATCGGCTTCACCCGTCTTCAGCATGGCTACGCGGGAGCCGTTTTCAGGAACAGGCTTGTAGACGATATTACCGACCTTGGCCGCTCCCTTGTTCCAATGATCTGGATTCAGCTCTACTGTCAGATGGTCACCCTGTACCCATTCCACGAATTTATATGGACCTGTACCGACTGGATTTTTGGTAATGTCTTTGCCGTACTTTTCCAGAGCCGCCGGGCTGATGATTCCGGTCGTGAACTTGTTGATCATCGCGGAAAACGGCTGGTTCAACGTCACTTTCACTGTGTGCTCATCGACAACCTCTGTGGACTTGATGTATTTGTAGTTCCGATAGGCTCTCAGGTTATTGTCTTTGTTGCTCATTCGGTCGAAGTTGATTTTGACCGCTTCGGCATTGAATGGTGTGCCGTCATGGAACTTCACGTTTTGCCGGAGCTTGAAGGTATACTCTGTCGCATCTTCATTAACCGAATATTCAGTCGAAAGACCTGGCATGAGCTTCAAATCCTTGTCATAAATCAGAAGTCCTTCAAACATCGCGCTTTGGACGCCTGATGACAGTGCATCCCCTGTATTTTGCGGGTCCATTGTGATGAAGTTTTCGTTTACGGCGATGACCATCTGATCCTTTTGCGGCGCTCCCGTCGTTGCCCCTCCATTGGAAGCTGCCGGAGTTCCACTACCACCGCCACTGGAACATCCGAAAAGTAAAGCCACTGAAAAAAGTAAGACGGATGCTGTTCGCAAATACGATGCTTTTTTCATTTCTTTTCCCCCTTGTCTTCATCTACTCTATGGGTGATATCTGGATGTCCATGGATTGGTCTTGCCTGCCGATTATCGGGTAAATACGATTTCTCTTCCGGTCGCAGCTGATTCGTAAATGCCACATAGAATCTTCATCATCTCCACACCATCCTGTACAGGGCTGAGCGTTTCTTTTTCACCCAATATGCATGCGATGAAGTGATCGATCTCATTTTGGAAGCCTCGCTTGAAATCAAACGATAATTTATCCATCTGCGGGCTGACATTCAGGATCGTGTCATGCTTTTCTGCAATGATGGACAGCTCTGGCTCCACCTCTGCGCCTCCCTTGTCTCCGTACAGCTTGACGGCCAGCTCGTCTTTTTTCGCATGTAGGGTATAGCTCACATCTACGAAAAGGGACGCTCCGTTTTCAAAGCGAATGAGTGCATTGGCCATATCCTCGACGGTGTTTTGGGTAGGGTCGTAGTCAGCTGCTTTGTAAAAGGAGAGATTTTTGACGTTGGCGCGATTGCCCAGCTTGTTGTATGTATTGCCGCTGACAGTCGTTACTTTTGGGCAGCCCATCAAGTACCAGCACAGATCAATGACATGCACGCCAAGATCGATGAGTGGACCTCCGCCAGATCTGTCCTTGTCTGCGAACCAGCCTCCCGGATTGCCCAAACGGCGCAGACAGGATGCCTTCGCGTAATATATCTCACCCAGCTCACCCGCATCGATGAACCGCTTGAGCAATTGCGCATTCGTATCGTACCTTCTCACAAAGCCCACCTGGAGCAGCTTGCCACTCTCTTTTACGGCCTCTTCGATCAGGAGAGCGCTTTCAACAGTTGTACTTAAAGGCTTTTCCAAAAGCACGTGCTTACCCGTTCTAAGGGCAGCGATGGCAATATCTGCATGCGTGTTGTTCCACGTGCAAATACTCACTGCGTCTACCTGTTCATCTGCGAAAGCATCCTCAAGCTTGCTGTAGTAAATCTCGGCCCCGTATTTCTGCGCTTTTTCCTGTGCGCGCTCCTCGTTGAAGTCGACGACGGCACGAATTTCTGTACACTCGTTTTGCTGGTACGATTGCAAGTGCATGTCTGAAATGGATCCTGCACCAATCACCGCAACTCTCACTTTTGCCATGATGTTCTCTTCCTCCTTGCTTCTAATCCGTTAATTAGTTTTTTCAATGGAGTAATTAATAAGATGATACAAAATTGTTTTAATTTTTGCAATATAGATTCCAACTAAAAATTTGGTACTTTCTCTCCTGGTTGATCTAGCGCAAAAACTCCCCCTGCCGCTCCCATCACTCCAGCTTCCACCCCGATCTGGCTAAGGACGACACGTACCTCCTGCGCCAATCCAGGGATGCACCGCTCCCTCATGCTCTTCTCAATTTCCGGCATGAGTATGGTAGATGCGTTCATCACTCCACCTCCGAAGACGATGACCTCCGGATTAAACAAATAGAGCAGATTGGCTGCTCCGACTCCTAAGTAAAACCCTGCTTGCTTGATGAGTTGCTTGGAGAAAGCTTCTCCTGCTAGTGCAGCCTCACAGATTGCTTTGGCCGTGACTGGCTCATATGTGGTTGCCAGCTTGTGGCGAGCGGCGTTTTCAATGGCAGTACCCGAAGCGTAGTTTTCCAGACACCCTCGATTGCCGCAGCGGCATGGCGGTCCGTTCCAATCGATCGAGATATGGCCGAACTCACCCGCACTCCCATCCCGCCCGCAAACCAATCGACCATCACTGATCACTCCAGCCCCTACGCCTGTGCTGACGGTGACATAGATCATATTTTGTGTGCCGGCTCCTGCTCCCCACAACCACTCCGCGATTGCCGCTGCATTCGCATCATTGAACAGCCGGACGGGCAGTCCGAACCTTTGCGCAATCAAGGCGCCAATCGGGACATTTCGCCAGCCCAGATTGCTCGCAAAGACCACTTCACCGATCGCGCTGTTAATCACTCCAGCGGAAGCAATTCCTACGCCACGTACTTTTTCGGGATCGATGCTACCTGCTGAAAGGACATCATAAATAGCAGACAGCACCCTTTCGACCACTGCCTTTTCTCCCTCTTCCGCTAAGGTTGGTAGCTGCTTTTGTGCGATTATCCTGCCTGCGTGATCAACCAAACCAGCCAAGATTTTAGTCCCACCCAAGTCCAGCCCAATCGCATATTCATCTTTTGCCATACTCGTCTCTCCTTCGTTCACCTTGCTGTTTCACATTAGTTTCTCCAATGACTTTATAAATTTAACTTAGCTTTATTTGTAGCACACTACCTCCCCTTCGTCCAGATTATTCAGAAAAATAGTCAAGAGCTATTCTCTTTCGTTCCTTTAACAAATCATGTATGGTGCAAAATTGTCGTCTACTTTGTCTACCATTCGACAATATCTCCTAAAGTAAAAAAAGAGAATATCCTATAAAATGGTATATATAGGTAGTCTTGGGAGGAGCGATGATAGCCATCTCATTATTCTGTATAGAGTACCTCAACATCTGGCATCCACTCGATGATCGTTTCAGAGCTACATTTACTCCTGTCATGAAAGGTTGATGTTCATGTTTAAAAAAGCCCTGATCATCCTGACTTTAAGCTCAGTTGTCGCAGTACCAAGTGTAGCCGCACAAGCCCAAGGGGCAGCTCTACCTCTACATGAGAAGGCGCCATCCTCCGCAAAAACAATCATCAAAAATGCCGCATTTGGTCAGGAAGTCTGGGTAATGCTCGGCTCCCCTATTCCAAGCGGTTGGGTCGTAATCAGATCTTCTGGCAATATGAACCTGATTAAGGATGTGAACAATGCTCCTTCTGGTTACGAAGTTTGGGTGATGCTCGGCTCCCCTATGCCTGACGGATGGGTTGTGATCAGAAGTACTGGGACTATGAACCTGATTAAAAATCTGAACAGTGCCTCTTCTAATCAGGAAGTTTGGGTAATGCTTGGCTCCCCTATTCCTGACGGATGGGCTGTGATCAGAAGTTCTGGAAATATGAACCTGATTAAAAATTTGAACAACGTTTCTTCTGGGCAGGAGGTATGGGTGATGCTAGGCTCGCCTATTCCTGACGGATGGATCATTATCAGATCAACGGGAACAATGAACCTGATCAAGCGCCTATAGGCTAATCAGAATCATTGGATAACCGCATCCTCAATAGTTAAGCACATCGCATACATCTCATCCACAAGCTGACGTCGAAACTCAATCGACATCAGCTTTTTTCCTTTTCTCTTTGACCATAGACTGAGGACTCCAACTCCTACTCTTTATGAAAAGGGTAGTTCTTTTTATTCCCCCATTCGTCCTTTTTGATCAAGCCTCCCGATCATTTTCGGTAAAAAACGACTATTGCAATGGCATGAACAAGTAGAAGGTATAGTAAAAATGTTCTATTATTGTAAAAATATTGTAATTTACTTGAAAGTACTGGATCTGTATTTTACCATTAGAAAAACAATTTCAAACTACTTAAAAGAGATGGACTAGTAGAAATGGAATTGTTTTTGCAATCAAAAAAATGAGAAGGAGGCCTACAGAGAACTGTACTGGGAAACACGAAAACTCTTGCTTGGAAAGGAGCCTCATGATGTTAGAAAGAATTTTGGGTAAACTTTTATTGCTCACCATGACTCTTGTCACTCTTGTAAATGGATATTTTGTTACGCCGACAAACGCTCAGGATCAATCTGAATATCGCGTGGATTTTAGCGGTGTATCCGCTTCGATCCCTGTCAATATCCGTACCGGACCGACTACTTCTGCTACTATCATCGACAAGCTTCAACCAAATACCCGTGTACAATTTTCAGGTTGGACCCGAGGTACCTCGCTCAATGACTTTTGGACAAATGCCCCTGATAATAGATGGTTCTTCTACGAGAAAAATGGCGTGAAGTACTATGTTGCCTCTGCTTTTATTAACGGAAACCCACCTGCAGCCGATCAAAACAATTCCTTCGTTTCGTATCAGGTAACCATTACGACGAATATCCCTGCACTTAGACAAGCTTATGAAAATGCCATACGAAATTGGAACAACACAGGTATTGTTTCATTAACACCAACACAAAATGCTCCCATTACCTTAGGTGAAGGCTATGCGAGGGGGTATGATGGATTTGGCTGGTGGCAATCGAATGGTTCCAGAGTTACCGGTGGCACCGTCATTCAATGGAACAGAGTGAGCAACAGAAACGCCGCTTATTTAGAAGCTTTGGCTACTCATGAAATTGGACATGTACTACGACTAAATCATAGGTCGGATCACTCGATCATGAATAACTCTTGGTTAACGAGAATCACTGCTCCTACCCAAAACGACATCAATGAGCTTCGAAACATTTATAGTCGATAACTCTATTGCCCACAAAAACAGACGATGCAAGGAACTCTTTTGGCTGTCGAGAAAGTCGACGGCCTTTTTTGATGAACAGCCCCACTCTTGATGATAGACTCCTTTCCTTCTCATTCAACAGCGTATACTATTATAAATATTCCTTACAATTCCCAAAGGAGAATCCCTATGGATAATCAAATTCTCAGTACGCGCCTGACTCTCACTCAAGTGGCATTACCCGATTGGGAGCTGATCCGCTCCATCTATTCCAGCCCGACACTGATGGAGCATATTGGAGCGACCATGAGCGAGGAAGATATCCGTCGTAACTTCGAGAAAGAACTCGCTCCGTGGAGCCTCGAATCCACCCACTGGCTAACCTGGATCATACGTGAAACCGACTCTGGTAACGACGTTGGCTTGATTAGCATCTGCACCCGTAACCGAGAAAATCTCACTGCGGAAGTAGGCTTCATCATACTGGACGGATTCAAAGGCAAGGGCTATGCAACGGAAGCAATCAGACGCGTATTTGATTTCGCTGTGGATACTTTTGGATTCAAAAAATTTACGGCTGTTTGTTCCGAAGAGCATGTGGCTTCCCGACGCGTTTTGGAGAAGGCTGGAATGAAGCTGGATAAAATCGTGCCCGACAGCACTGAAATTGCAGGCACGATGGTGAATGACTGTTTTTATTCGTTGGAGAGATAAGAAAAGGAGTGTCATCTGACAGCCTCCATTCACTGTACAGCGACACTCTATTTTCTCATCACCAGAAAACTACTTCCCCGTTTCCTTATACGTTTTAATACGTGTCCCAATTTCATCTCGAACCCTTTGAAACTCAGACCATTCTTTTCCTGCGGGATCGTCAAATCCCCAATGAACTCGTTTCACATGAGGTGGTGTGGTTGGGCAAACGGAGTCTGCATGGCTACATAGTGTCACGACCAGATCCGCTTTGTGTAGGATATGGGGGTCAATGACGTCAGAAGTTTGTGTAGAAATGTCTATTCCTACTTCTTCCATCGCTCGAACCGCATTTGGATTGACACCATGCGCTTCAATTCCGGCAGAAAACACATTCCACGAGTCACCTAAGTATTTTTTTCCCCATGCTTCCGCCATTTGGCTACGGCAAGAATTCCCTGTGCATAAGAAGTAAATGGTCTTTTTGTTTTCCATGATGTACTCCCCTATCAAGATATTGAGTTGGCAAAATACTTCCGCTTGAACCATAACGCTACGTTTACCAGTGCGATCATCACCGGGACTTCAACAAGAGGACCGATAACAGCTGCAAATGCCGCACCGGAGTGAATTCCAAAGACACCGACTGCCACGGCAATTGCCAACTCAAAGTTATTACTTCCTGCTGTAAACGCAAGAGTCGTTGAAACCGGATAGTTCGCGCCAATTTTCTTCCCCATGAAGAAAGAAATAAAGAACATCAAGATGAAGTAGATAAGAAGCGGAATTGCGATGCGAACGACATCTAATGGCACACTGACGATGCTTTTTCCTTGGATAGAGAACATAACCACGATGGTAAAAAGTAAAGCAATCAATGTCAGCGGACTGATTTTTGGGATAAACACTTTTTCATACCATTGTCTTCCTTTTGCATTTACCAACGTAAATCGCGTCAGCATCCCTGCAAGAAATGGGATACCAAGGTAGATGAACACTGATTTGGCTACTTCGGCCATCGTAATGTCAACGACTGCTCCCTGGATGCCTAGCCACTCTGGAATAATCGTAACAAACACATAGGCATAGACCGAAAAGAAAAGCATCTGAAATACAGAATTGAAAGCCACAAGCCCGGCTGCGTACTCGGTATCGCCTTTCGCTAGGTCATTCCACACAATCACCATAGCAATACAGCGTGCCAAGCCAATCATAATCAGCCCTACCATATATTCTGGCTTATCTGGCAGGAAAACGATGGCCAACACAAACATCAAAACCGGACCGATCACCCAGTTCTGAATGAGGGACAGTAAAAGAACCTTGCGATCTTGAAAGACACGTCCCATCTCTTCGTAACGAACTTTTGCCAAAGGGGGGTACATCATCAAAATTAAACCAATGGCAAGAGGGATGGATGTTGTACCAAGTTGCAAACGATTCAATCCACTTGTGAAAGCTGGAAAGAACGTGCCTACAGTAACTCCGATCACCATGGCAAGGAAGATCCAAAGGGTCAAGTAGCGATCTAAAAAGGATAGTTTTTTCATGAAGCACTCCCTCTATCTTAACAGCAGGATGTAGTCACTACTGTATTTGAAGCTACGCAACACGATGTGGATTCGATTTTATGCACATCGCTGTCAGCCTTGGTGTAAAAAAACTCCCATTCATTCCCGTCTGGATCTGTCACCCAAAATTTATCCTGCACAGCATAACAACATGTCGTATCCAGCTCATCCCGTGCGAAAAAGCCTTCTTTTTCTAGCCTTTCCTTCTGTGAAACGATTTCCTCAGCACTTTCCACTTGGAATCCAAAGTGGTTGACCTGGTTCCCACTAACGGCGTCCCGAACATTTAATGTAAAATTAAGCCCCGGACTTTCTAACAAGAACTTTGCATAATCTGTCTTTACCTTCACAGGTTCTACCCCAAATACCTTTTGATAGAATTCAATTGATTTCTCTAGGCTCGTAACGTTAATCCCAACATGCACATATTTCATTTCATGTACCTCCCTAAAGTTATATTCATCAAAAAAAATTGATGTAAGGTTTAAAAAAATTAGCAGCAGCTACCTTTGCCTGTTTTCCTGAAAATACAACAAAGCTCTTCCGATAACAGGTGATTCACTTCGCTGTCATTTAAATCGTAATAACTCCAGGTACCTTTTGTTTCTTTTATGATCAGGTTCGCATCCAGCAAAATCTTGAGATGATACGATAATTTGGATTGTGGCATGTCAAAAACCTCAGTGAGGTCACATACGCATGTCTTCCCTCTCTGACAAAGCTCATACATAATTTCTAATCGTTTCTGATCGGCAAGAGCCTTGAATTTCTTCTCATATTGCTCCAACTTTTGTTTCATCTCGTTCATCGAAGATAACCTCATTAATCAATTTTTTTTGATGTATTTATTATATGCGCAGATTCTAAGAAGATGCAATCATAAAACTAAAAACCCTTCCTGCCAAAACAGAAAGGGCCTCCTCCAGCCGGTCTGCTACTTAAACCAGCCTTTTTCCTTGGAATGCATAATCGCTTCAATTCGATTGCTCACACCGAGCTTGTCGAGAATGACGGAGATATAATTCCGCACAGTCCCTGTCGTAATGTACAACTGGCTGGCAATCTCCTTGGTGTTCTTCCCGTCAGCGATCAAGAGCAGGACTTCCTTTTCCCGCACCGTCAGCGGATTCTCCTGGCCGTATGCCTCATCCACCAGCTCAGGCGCATAGATTCGTCTGCCTGCCATGATACTGCGAATCGAGCTGGCCAGCTCTTCGCTCGGGCTGTCCTTGAGCAAGTAGCCGTTAGCACCTGCTTTTAGCGCTCGTTCAAAGTAACCTGGGCGGGCAAAGGTCGTGAGAATCATCACCTTGCAGCCGCTACCTTTCAATTCCTCGGCAGCGTCCAATCCGCTTTTGACTGGCATTTCGATATCCATGATGCAAATGTCGGGTTGATGCTGATGCACGAGTTTGACGGCATCCTCCCCATTACTTGCTCTGCCGACGACCTTCATATCCTCTTCCAAATCGAGCAGGGAAGCAAGGGCTCCTAAAAGCATCCGCTGATCCTCTGCAATGACAATGCGAATCATCCTCCCGCCTCCTGTTCTGGTTGTTTGAAGACATTGGGTACCCGAATCACTAGCTGTGTTCCAGACTCCGAGGACTGGATTTCCATGCTTCCGTTGACGAATTCCAGCCGTTCCTTCATCCCACGCAAACCATTGCCTCTGTAAACCAATTCCTCCGCCATTCCGATCCCATTATCCGTTACGCTTACGACGAGGTCGGTGCGAGTGGGCTCGATGACAATGGAACAGTCCGTGGCATTGCTATGCTTCACAATATTGTTGACCGCTTCTTTCAGGCACATGCACAACACGTTTTCCGTCATCAGCGAAGTGTTGGTCAGATTCGTGTCGCCTTGCAGCACGAATTCAATTTCCGCTGCCTTGAAAATTTGCTTGATCCGAAACATCTCATCCTCTAGCCGCGTCCCACGCATTTGCGTGACCATTTCCCGCACTTCTTTTAAAGCGATACGCGCCGTCTGCCTGATTTCCTCCAGCTCCGTTCTCGCCAGAGCAGGATTTTTGTTGATCAGCTTGTTCGCCAAATCGCTTTTCAACCCAATCAAGGAGAGCTTCTGCCCCAACGTATCGTGCAAGTCACGGGCAATGCGCTGGCGTTCCTCGAGCTTGACCAGCTCCGATATTCGCTTGTTCGCATGCTCCAGCTCTCCCTGCAGCTTCTCTCGCTTATTCCAGTTGTACGTGGTCACGGGCAAGAGAATGACTGCAATCATGCTAACCAAAACAAACGGAAGCTGGCCAATCAATTGAGTGTTTTTGGTGAAAAAGCCGATGTTGACCGATATGGTGGTGCTAATCAAATGTATCGTGTATAGCGTAGCAAAACCGATCTTGTTCTGGATATTCCCGATAAAAAACGCCAGGAAGAGCGAAAAATACACATAGCCGAACATCAAGGTCATGGCGACGGATATGATAATCTGCACACTCGTCCAAAAGTAAATCAGCCAGCCCTTTGACAGGAAAGAGAATACATAGCAAACGAAAAACAGAATGATCATGATGATCCCGATCACTGCTTCGTACGTCGAAGAGGACCGGAAGATGAAATAGAATGGCAGGATGTAGAAAACAACCCACACATAAGGGCTCAAGCCCGTATTTTTTTGAAGAATGTGATACCACTTCTGCTTCTGCATACTTGCCCACCTTTTCTTCGCCACTCTCTCAAGTGTATCGGAATTCAAAGGTTTATGGCAGGCTTATTTTCCTTCCAAACTCGGTTTGGAGCCTTGAAGTGCATCTATGATTGCTTCCGATTGAGCAGCAGCCAGCCGCTTGATGCCTTTGAAGCTCACAAAGCGCTTGTTGCTCTCATCCCATAAATGAAAACGCAGGCACTGCAAGCTGGCCGCCAGTGTAATCGTTGTCGCCATGTGAAGCGGCGGTGTCTCGTTATGTGCTTCTTCCAGGTTGTAGTTCGGTACGCGTGGACTTAAGTGATGGACGTGGTGAAAGCCAATATTGCCTGTGATCCATTGCAAAACCTTCGGCAGCTTGTAGTAGGAGCTTCCTTCTACTGCTGCTTTCACGTAGCTCCACTCTTCATCGTTCTCAAAGTACGAATCCTCATACGTATGCTGCACATAAAACAGCCAAATCCCAAACAAGCCAGAGACGAAAAAGATCGGACCTTGAATCAACAGGAATGCTTGCCAGCCAACCGCCCAGATCAAAAGCGCATAAAGACCGACCAGCAGCACATTCGTCAAATACGTATTCAACCGCTCTTTGCGGCGAGCTCGCTTCACATTAAAACGATACTGAAGCAAAAAGACAAAAATAGGTCCCAAACCAAACATCACGATCGGATTGCGATACAGCCGATAAGCGATTTTATTCCAAGTAGAAGCCTCGAGATATTCATTGACAGTCATCATCCACAAATCACCTACGCCTCGTTTATCGAGGTTGCTACTCGTTGCGTGGTGAATGTTGTGACTGTTTTTCCATTGTTCATAAGGGACAAGGGTCAGCACACCGGTAATCGTACCAACGATGTCATTCGCCAGACGATTTTTGAAAAAGGATTGGTGGCAGCAATCGTGACAAATGATGAAGGTACGGATGACAAAGCCGGCTGCGACAATGACGATAGGCAGCGTGAGCCAATAGGACACAGACAGACTGAGATAAGCTCCGTACCAGAGTAGAATCAGTGGAACTAGCGTATTGATCAGCTGTCGGATACTCTTTTTCATATCTGATTTTTCAAAGGGGGCAACATTCTTTTTCAACTCGGCAATATTGGCTTGATGCATCAATTGTTTCCTCCTCGATCGAAGCGTACAGGGACATGTAAATTCGCCGGACGCAATATTCTATCTTTATTGTAGAAAATAGCGTCTAGCCGCTGTAGTCATAAACGTCAAGTCGAGGACATGACAAATGTCATGGTTGAACAAACGACTGGGAAATTTAGGGTGCGCAAACCAAGCGGAACATCCCATATTATGCCAAGAAAAGACCCCATCCATACTTCGGATGAGGTCTTTGGCTTTGACGTCGTATTCTTCTTACTTCACATCGAGGCGCTTCATGATATCTTCGAGCAGCAGATTCGCTGCCTTGATGCCGCCTGCTTTGTTCCAAACCGTTTCGTCTACTTGGAAAGCTTGATTGGTCTTCGCCACATTCAGAGATTTGAAGACTGGGCTTTCCATCCATTTTTTCGCGTTGTTCGCAATGTCTTTAGATTCTTTCGTTGGCTCCGTTACCCAGTAGAACAGGATGTCCCCGTCCATAGCGGACATACCTTCTTCGCTGATCATTTCTGCAAAGTTGTTTACGTCCTGGGAAGCTGGACGTGCGAGTCCAAGCTGATCGAGCAGCACACCGCTAAAGGTATCTTTTTGATAGATTTGTACGCCTTTTTTGGAGAATTTCGCTACGGATACTTTAGTAGAAGCTTTAGGACCCAGCTTTGCTTTCGCAGCAGCTACACGGTCGTCGAATTCTTTCAGAACTTGCTCGCCTTCCGCCTTCTTGTTCAGTGCTTCTGCATAGAGCGTGAAGTTGCTTTTCCATCTACCAGACAGCTCTTCAGAGAATACGGTTGGAGCGATTTTGGACAGTTGATCGTAAATCTTTTCATGACGTACTTTGTTTCCGATGATCAAATCAGGGCTCAGGCCTACAATCGCTTCGAGATTGGGCTGGTCTTCGAAGCCCAACACTTCTACACCTGTCATCTCATCTTTAATGTGAGGATACCAAGGATCTTCATCCCAGGACTGTACAGCAGCGATTGGCTTAACGCCAAGTGCAAGCAAGGCTTCGGTACCTTCATTAGTCAAAATAACCACGCGTTCTGGTGTTCCTTTAATTGGAGTGGTGCCCATTGCGTGTTTCACTTCACGTACTTCATTAGAATCGGCTGGTGCTGGAGTAGCCTCAGTCGTCGTTCCCGATGCAGCTGGCGTCTGTTGAGCTTGATTGGCATTGCCTCCGCAACCGGCAAGGACAACCAGCAAGCACAGCGCGAAGAAGCTGGTCATGATGTGGCGCATGGTACGTAAACTGGTCTTACTTTTCATATCGAGAGTGCCCCCACTTCTGCTTATCAACTTAGTGATAACAATTATCAATTGATAGTATATAGAGACTCCTCTTACTTTTCTATGGACATGATTGTCTAATTACCATGGACCAGATTACCCCTGTGTGACCTGAAGAAAATACGCTATGCTCCTTTGAATCGTATGCTCTCTGCCAAAAGGTCCCCATGGGTCCCATTCGTGATTGGCGGGATGGTAGACTTTATTTTCCCGCACCGCACGCAAGTCTCTCCACAGCGGATTGTTCCACAGCGCTGCCACATGCTCCCGCTCACTCCAGAACACGATGATTCGCTCCGGATTCAATTCGATCAGATCGTTGAGCGCATGGGGTTTATACGCTGCATGGGTCACAGTCGGATCAGGCGCAAATCCAAGCTTGTGATAAAATAAGTCTGCGAGGGCGTGTCCCTCTACACCATATAGTCGCACCTCATCCGCAAGCACGCGAATCATCGTCCATTCACCCGTGCGTGTAACCGGCAGTAGTGCATCTCTTGCTTGTTTTTCCACTTTGTCGATATGCTTGATAATTTTCTCAGCCTGACTCTCTTTCTTGAAGAGCGTCGCCAATTTGGTTTGGTAATCAATCCAGTTTGGATAACCGTCAAAGGAGATTGTTCCTTTTATTTTCTCCCAATCTCCTGCCTCTCGATTGTGGAAAAAATTCATCCTGACGATCACATCAGGCGACAAAGTCAAAATCTCTTTCGGATCGATCAACTGCTCTGCATTCAGTGCTTTTGTCCCGCGCAGCTTTTGCTGCAAATAAGAAGGAAAGCCCGTCCTCGTTTCAAAGTAGTTCGGGAAGGAGGGGGCAGCAATCGGCTGAATGCCCATCGCAAGAAAATGATCCTGCAAAAACAGCTTGCTGACCACGACTACCCGCTGGTCACTTTGCTTCATATAAATTTGCGGCGACAATCCTTCTCGTTTTTTGAAGAGTCTACTAAAATACAGCTCATCGGCATACCCTACGTTACGAGCCACATCCTTCACACTTCCTCCAGAATGGGCAAGCAGCTCCTTGGCCTGCTCCATCCGCAACCCAGTCAAATACTCCCCAGGTGTCATTCCCGTCGCACGTTTGAAAGCACGGCAATAAGAGCTAGGGGTCAACCCCGCCAGTTTCGGCAAGCTTCCCAATTCCAGTGACTCGCGGTAATGTTTTTGCATGTAGGCGATGGTCTCCTCAATCGCTCCAATGCCCTTTTCCTCTTTCTTTTTCTGTTCATCATGAACAATACCAAGCAGCTCGTAGAGCAATGCTTGGCTCCGCAAAAAAGAAGAGTAGTCCCGCTTCCGTGTCAAATGAGAAAGCTCCTCCAATACCGTCAGAAATGAGGCAGGAGTAGAGACAGCCAAAACCTTGGCTTCTTTTCTCTCGGGAGCGCTCTCGTGCTGATCGTGTCTCGCTTCCACGTAATGCAGCCTGTATATGTGCAACGGTCCTGATTGGCACCGTAATTCTTCTATCTTCGTCGTCGGGCGCAACAACAATAGCTTTCCGGCGTCGAGCACCTGCTTTTGACCATCAACCGTAATCTCTGTACTTCCTTCTGCCACATAGCAAAGGACATGGGTGTTTACCTCCACCTGACGCAGGTGAAAATTTTTCAATCGCTGTTTGCGAAAGGCGGTCATCAAAAAGCCAGGATAATCTTGATTCATCATCAACAGATTCACATCCTTCTATCACCGGAAATAGCAAGAAAAAGTAGACAAGCTGATTGCCAGAATCAGCCTGTTCTACTTTCATCATGTTGGAGATCTTTCTATTTGGCAAGTACCTGCCTATCTATTGTGAGGAACGAGTCGAACGGAACATCAGCAAGAACAGATAGGGCGCGCCTAGCAACGCCACTACGACCCCCGCCGGAATATCTTTCGGGATCATGACGATCCTTCCTAGCAAATCAGAAGCAGCCAGCAATACAGCTCCAAGCATGGCGGAAACGACAACTGCTCGACGATGATGAGGTCCAACCAGCATACGTGCTGCATGCGGAGCGAGGAGGCCGATAAACCCTACGGCCCCGACACTGGCAACTGCCGCTGAAGCGAGCAGCACTGCAATGACTGCCACAGACAACCGCGTCATCCGGACCTTTAACCCCAATCCAGTCGAGCTCTCGTCGTTAAATGACAAGAGGTCCACCCGACGTCCTAACCACCACGCGATCGGTGCTAAAACGAGGATCGTAGGCAACAGACGGCCTACTTCCATCCATCCCCGCCCGTATGTACTTCCTGCCAGCCAAGTGAGTGCAGGCGCTGCCAAGATCATAGAATGTACGATCAAGATATTGATAAGGGCGGCACCTGCGGCAGAAACCGCAATACCTACTAGCGTCAAGATGATTGGATTGAGTCCCCTTCTCCAAGAGACCGCGTACACAATCGCAGCAGAGATGATTCCCCCTGCAACGGCCCCAAGCGGCATCCAAGCCGAGAGTTGAGGAAACACGAGGAGCACGACAATCGCGCCTACACCCGCACCGCTCGTGACACCGACAATCTGCGGATCAGCCAGCGGATTACGTACTGCACTCTGCATGAGACTTCCGCTGATCGCGAGTGCCACACCTGCCAACATCGCTGTCAACAGTCGCGGCATCCGAAGCTCATACACCAATTGACTGTACATCTCGTTTCCTTGTCCCATGAAAATGGCGATGATCTCTGTCCACGGAAGGTACAAGTTTCCGCTAGATAAGCTGAGCATCCAAACGACCACAAGCAGCACAGTAAGCATACACACAATCAACGGATACGAAACTTTGCGTTGTGCTCCTCCGACGCTCATCGAGCCTCCAGTTCCAGCACTCATACTGCGCGAGACACGCAAAGCAAGCCAGATCAACCATGGTCCACCAATAGCTGCCGTGATGGCTCCTGCTGGAAGTTCACCATAATGATTGATGAACATACGTGCAATCGTATCGGAAGCTACAAGCAGCGCTGCCCCCCAGATGGCACATAGCGGCAGCAGCCATCTATGCTGCGTGATACCTGACAATCGCACCAGATGCGGAGCCACGAGTCCGATGAATCCGATTGGCCCGACCACACTGACACTAACACACGTAACCAAGATCGCAACAAACATGGTGAAAAGCCGTGTTTTTGCCACCTTTTGCCCCAATGACTTCGCCGTTTCTTCATGAAGGGTAAGTACATCGAGCTGCCTGGCCATGAACAAGCTGACCAAAATCCCAGCTACAATCCAAGGCCAACTGAATTCTACACCCGACCAGTCATTTTGCTTCAAGGAGCCTGAGCCCCAGAGGAAAATGCCATTTGTCGTCTCTTCATTAAACAAGATGATGGCACTCGTCAAGGAGGAGTACACCAAGGTGACAATCATCCCGGACAATGCCACACGCACTGGCGTACCTTTGCGCCCGCCAGACATGAAGTATACGGTAACGGCTGCGAGTATTCCGCCCACCATCGCAAATGGAAGCGGGTGTTCATGCAAGAATGATGGCAAAAACACCATCCCGAACACCACGAAGAAATAGGCACCTGCATTTACGCCAAGTGTCGTTTCCGAAGCGAGCGGGTTTCGTGTTACCGTCTGCATCAATGCTCCGGCAATAGCCAATGCTGCACCAGACAAAAGCCCCATGACCGTTCGCGGAAGCCTGACACCTTGTATCATATGGTGATCGGAAATGTCTTGCGGAGCAATAATGGCCTGTACAACAGAACGCAGAGAAATGTCTGCCATCCCCTGTGTCAAACTGACAAATGTAAGCACTAATAGAGCGACAAGTCCACTCCCTACCATCAAGAACAATCTCCAGCCCCCTCTTTGTGAGGAAGTGGCTGGAGTGATGTCAGTTCGTGTGAACATTTTATTTTTGGCTAAACTCATTATTTTGCCAACAGATCTACAACTTTATTCGCAAGAATCTTTGCAGACATGGTACCACCATACGGCCACAAATCTCCGCCCAGGGCGTAGACGCGATTCTCTTTTACAAAAGTAAGACCGTTCCAAACTGGGTTGTTCTTCAATTGATTCTCAATCACGTTGTCATCAGCTTGAATGATATGGAGGAAATTCGCATCCTGCAACGCTGGGAGTGCCTCTACATCTGCCAGTGTCATTCCTGTCTGCTCAAATTTCTTAGGCTTATACTTATTTGTCAGACCAATGTTAATCAAGATACTTGCTGCTGTAGAGTTATCCGTAGACAAACGGAATTCTACCGCATTTTGACTGCTGTAGCCCATCGCGAGGACAAATGGAACTTTATCTGCACCAGCTTTCGTCAGTTTATCTTTTGCTTCTGCATAAGTCTTGTCGAGGTCTTTCAAAGCAACTTCGGCTTCTGCATTTTTACCCGTGATATCGGCAATTTGCTTGAAAATCTCGATCATTCGATCATACTGTGATCCCTGACCTTCAGCAGGATTCGTATCAAAAGCAATCGTTGGAGCAATTTTGCTCATTTCGTCGTAATTGGCTTCTACATTTCGTTTAATACCGATAATCAAATCTGGCTTCAACATCATGATCGATTCCAGGTTAGGTGAAGTACGACTCCCTACATCCACTACTTCTGGAGCAATCTCCACAGGGAGCTTCACCCATTTTTTCATATTGGGAATATCTGCAATCCCTACAGGCTGAATACCTAGGGCCAACAAATGCTCTGCTGAGCTCCATTCCAATGCAACGATACGCTTAGGAGTGCCTTTGATAGTCGCCTCTCCCATCATGTGCTTCACTGTGCGTACTTGCTCTTCAGCCGGCTTCGCCGTGTCAGGTTGAGCTGTAGCAGCTTGGTTGGAACCAGATTGTGCAGTTGACCCAGCATTGCCGCAAGCAGCGAGCAGCAGCATCGCAGACAAAAATACAAGCATCACTGGTAATTTCATAAGACGCATGGAAAATTTCCCCCTTACTTTTCTAGTTGTTGCTTCGAATGAGAAAGGATCATGGACATGATTTCCAATCAACCATTGATTATGATAATGATTATCATTATCTTTGTCAACTGTGGGATGTGTTCAAAGTCTTAGGCTCGCATGATCATTCGTTAACGGGTCTGTAGCCAGACGGTCCCATGCTGTACCTTTTTTGTATTTCGATCAGATCTCGTGGCGAAATACTCGCGCAGCTTTTTTTCGTCAGGCCCTATCAGGTATATTTTGATTGGTGGAGCCGCTGTGTTAGCCGTAGCCGAAACCGGGGTCGAGGATACTTCATATGGTAGTGATAAAACGTAAAGGGGCTATCTAGAAAGTCAGTCTAAGCCGACTTTCTAGATAGCCTCACTCCAAAACAACTTTGGCATCTAAACAGGTTCAGTCTACAACACTATTTCCTACAAACAAAGATAGCAGATTAGAGCTCTTGCTTCTTCGTAGGAATAATCTCTCCCGTTTTCACATCTATTCCAATAGTGATAGATTGTTTGGGATCTTTTCCAGTAAACGTAAGGTTATATCTGCTAAATTTGTTTACAAAGTTATCTACAATATTGGCACTTGAAATCACATAGGATTTTGCTTCTGGATGTGAGGCATAGAATTTATCTACCCCGGATTTTACATTTGGGTATGATAGAACTGTAGCAGCATCCAATGATTGTATGGTATAGCTAAGGTTCCCCGTTTTCGAATCTATTGCAAAGTGAAAAAAGTTTTTTGAATCTTTTTCAAGTCTAATAACATACTTATCATACTCACCTTTTGAAACCACATCTTGATAAGCAATGATCTCATAAGATTTTGTTTCTGGAAACTGTGCATAGACGTTATCAATTGCTGCTTTCACAGCCTTGTCGGCAAGAGCTTCGGAAGCTGAGAGCTTTTTGTAAGTTCCTGCATACAATTCTTCGTTTTGAGCTACAGTCTTTTGAGTTGGCTTTTCATTTGCACTTACTACTAAAGCTCCAGATAGGGAAATCGCAGTAGCCAATCCTAAAGCTGCCAAACGTACGGATGTTTTTTTAATGTTTATTTTCATACCAATTCTCCTTCACGTTTATGATTTCTTTCCTAGGTATAAGTTAGAAAAAACTTCTAAAATATAAAGTGGGGTAAACTTAAAATTTTTATTAAAGTTCTTTGGTTATATAGCTTATCCCATGTTTTTGTCCCTTTAGCAAGTTAAATGGTCCTTTGCTTATAACGGTCCGTTTAAAAGACAAAAAATCCCCCTCAAATGAGGAGGATTTTTCCGATTAAGATTACGCTTCTTTTGGCAACACAATTCCACGATAAAGCTGAACCGTGATGTAATAGTAAATCGCATAGATCACAACGAAAATCAGCGTTGGAATCCAGATGTTCAGATACGGATCCAAGAGGATGAACGAGAACATCTCCATACCGATCAATACGTGCATCAGACCGATGATCGCCGGGAAAATGAATACCATGAACAGCTCTTTATAGATCGAGCCTACGAGCAACGATTGACGTACGCCGATTTTTCTCAGCATACTGTAACGGTCTTTGTCACGAGCAGCCCCGGACAAGATTTTGAACATCAGGCAGCTCGCCATCATCGCCAGGAAGGCAATTCCGAGGAAGAAGCCCATGAACATCGTACCGCTTGTGAAAATGTACATGCCCGCATACGTGCTGTATTTGGAAGACGTATATACATCTTCTGCTTTTACATTAACGATAGACCCAATCAGTTGCTTTTGACGTTCATCCATTGCTTTTAATTCCTGCGTGTATTTCAAATAGTCGTCTACCTTAGCAAGGAGAACCTTGTGTTCACTTCCAGCAGTTTGCTCATACGTCGCCTGATCCACAACCAGAATAGATTTGCCCTCAATCATCTGGTAGTTGATAAAATTGGTGAATAAAGCTTTGTCCCAATCCTCAGGAATGGCATCGTATTTACCATTGTCTGCTTTTGACGCACTTACGATATACGCTTCTTTCGGAAGCGGATCTGTCACAAGTTTTGGCTTGTTGTCAGCAGAGTAATTTTGAATGCTGTTCGTGGAAATCATCAGCGGATTTGCCAGCAAGTCTTCCTTCAAGTAGTAATACGCCTTGTCGTCGACTTTGTATCGATACGTATTTTGCTCCAGGACGTTCATTTTTTTCAGCGCCTGATAATCCGCTTCAACCGGATCATGCAGATTCACGTCATACACATGGAACACCGTGGTAAACAAATTGACGTTTTGCTGGAACGCCAAGCCCCCTGCCATCGCCCCGACACCAAGCCCGATCAACATTGCTACTGTACCAAGGATTTTTGTCAGGTTGTTCACCCGAAAGCGCAGCTGTGCAAAGGTAAACGCGTTCAACTTGCTATCATTCAACTTTCTATTTTTCTTCAAAGCCTGTACAAGAACTGGCAGCAACGAGATGAAAATCAAATACGTCCCGATTGTGCAGGAAATTGCCCCTACGATAAAGCCGAGTGCTTGCAGGTACATAAGCAGATGCAAGCATGTGTAGCCCAGAGCCAACAGGATAACTCCAAGGATGGCTACCAATACCGCTCCGATTCCTTTTGACTTGATTTTGTCATTTTGCTGCTCGGCACGGATGAGAGCGAGCTCAGTAGCACGAGCCAGACGAATAGCATTAATCGTGGAGGTGATTAGAAAGAGTACCAGGAAGAATCCCCATGTCATCAACATTGCCGGCAGATAAAAAGCATAGTAACCCTCTGTCGAGATCTCCAACAGATTCATGAGCAAGACACCGATGCCGCTCGCGAGCGCAATACCAACCAGGCTACCGATCACCAAGGAAATGATTCCCATCGTCAATGTTTCCAGGAACAAAATCTGGCTGATTTTCCCCTTCTTCGCCCCTAAGACCATGTACATTCCGAGCTCTTTGCGCCGTAGCGAGAGTAGGAATGAGTTGGCATAGAAGATATAAAAAATCGTGATAAACGCCAGCAGGAACGCCCCTACATTGAAAACGATCTGAATCGAAGAGATCATCGAGTTGTTCTTCGTGTAATCAGAATTGAGGGCAAGCGTCTGGAACATGTAAAAAATCGAAATAGAGATGACCAGACCCACGAGCAGAACCAGATAGTCCTTCATCATCTTCCGCATACTGGACAAGGATAGCTTTAAAAGCATGAAACGTTACCTCCTAGCGTACATCATGTGATGCACCTAGCTCGGCCAGTACATCCAGAATTTGTTTGAAAAATTGCTGACGATCCCCCGTACGTTGAATCTCGGTATACAGCTTACCGTCTTGAATGAACAAGATACGTTTGCAATAACTCGCAGAAAAAGCATCATGCGTAACCATCATGATGGATACTTGGTGGTTCTCATTCAAATCTGTCATCGTTTCCAGCAAGCTTTTGGCATTCTTCGAGTCGAGGGCGCCCGTCGGTTCGTCTGCCAGCAAAATCGCAGGGTCATGCACAAGTGCGCGTGCTGCTGCTGCGCGTTGTTTTTGTCCCCCGGAAATTTGAACCGGATATTTTTGCAAAATCTCTTCGATCCCGAGTGTTTGTGCTACTTTACTTACTTTATTGCTGATCTCTTTGGAAGGGACACCTTGCAAAGACAGCGGCAATGCAATGTTCTCATACACGGACAAATTCTCTAGCAGATTGAAATCTTGAAAGATAAAGCCGAGCTTTTGCGAGCGAAAATCTGCGAGCTGGTCACGCTTCATCTGTGTAATGTTCGTTCCCGCAATTTCAATAAAGCCTTGCGTTGGACGATCCAGTGTGGAAATCACGTTGAGCAGAGTCGTTTTACCCGAGCCGGATGGACCCATGATTCCCACGAACTCTCCTTTATCTATGGTCATCGATACGCCTTTTAGGGCATGCGACTGGCTTTCACCTTTTGTCCCATATATTTTTTGAACGTCTTTCACTTCTAGTACAGCAGTACTCATTCTACGTTCCTCCATTCTATCTATTGGCTAGCGTTCGTTGTTTCCGTCGCTATTAACTGTAACCAAATTCCAGAATCGGAGCTATTGATGTTCCTTACAGTTTTCTTTACATTTTGTAAGGTTTATTTCGTGAGACGAAAAAAAACCATCCGACGAGGGATGGCTTCCGTGATAAGCTATTTTTTTCTTTTGTTCTCTTCGTGCCTTTTGATCAGCATATCTACGAACATATCAATATGTGCTGTGATCGCGATTGGGTCATAGCGATAAAATGTATCGTAGTCGTTGTAGAAAATCTGATTGTTTTTGGCAGCAGCGGTCGCATTCCAGACAGCCGACTCCTGTAAGGTTTTCAAGGCTTCGCTATTCTTTTCCGGGTTGTAGAAAGTCACGAACATGTAATCCGCAGCGTATTCTGGCAAGGTTTCCATGGACAGCTGTACGGTTTGCTCTTTGGATTTGCCTGCGTGCGGCATTTTCAGCTTCAATGCATTGTACACCGTTTGACCACCGCGTCCTGCGTTGTCACCGAAGATCCACAAATCTCCTTTGTTGGTCAGCTCGTAGAGACCGACAGTCGCATTCTCATCTACGATACCTTTCAACTTTTCGCGACCCTCGGCAGCCTTCTTGTCAAAGTCTGCAATGAACTTGTCTGCCTTTTCTTTATCGCCAACCACTTCTCCGAACAAATTGACCGTATCGTAAATGTTTGTCGCCGTACCGTACGGGAGATATACTGTTGGAGCGATTTTGGACAAGGCTTCATAATTGTCATCATACATGACGACGATGAGGTCAGGAGCGAGCTCTAACGTTTTCTCCACATTGATTCGCGGGCTACCTACGTCCTGCGCATTTTTTAATTGTTCAACAGTAAACGGGCTTTTGAAAGCTTCTGTCTCTGCACCGATGACGTTTCCGCCTACTGCAATCAACTCTCCTGCGTAGTAGTCGGTCACAATACGATGTGGTTTGTCAGGAATTTGAATCGTCCCTTTTGGTGTTTCGATGCTGCGCATTTTGTTCTCAGTAGGGGCTTCTGTTGACTTGTCAGCTGGCTTGGAAGCAGAATCCGTCGCAGGTGCTGACGTTGTCGTATTTGCTCCACCACATGCTGTCAAAAAAAGCGAGAACACAAAAATGACAGCAAGGACAGCTTTTATTGTTTTGTTCGGAATCATGATGAGCCTCCCTTATGTATGTTTGTAAGATAAATGTAAGTAATGATTTTATCGATATTGATTATCATTATCGTCAAAACTATAACAAAGAGTATTTTTACTGTCAATCGCCCGAGCTTTGCGAAAATAAACAAAAAATCCCTTTCTAAGAAAGGGATTAGTTACCGGAGCGGCTTTGTTTGATCATATCGTCCATCTTTACAAAGGTGTAGCCTTTGCTTTTCAGGCTTTTCAGTACAATCGGGAGTGCCTCAATCGTGTGGATGTCATCGAGCATATGCAGCAAAATGACACTGCCATTTTTCGTCTTGCTCATGACGCCATTTACAATATCTTGGGCACTGTTTTTCTTGTCCCAATCCAATGTGGTGACATCGTACAACGCAATGACCTTGTAACCCGTGGCTGCAATCACTTTGGCTGTATGATCGTCTACTACGCCAGTCGGCGGACGGAACAGCATGACAGGCTGCTGTTGAATCGCTTCGGTAATCACCTGGTGTGCTTTGACCACGTCCTTCTGCAATTCCTCCGCTGTCAGCGTCGTTATGACCGGATGGTTATAAGAATGGTTTGCCACATCATGACCACCCTCCACCATCGCTCTCGCCAAATTCGGGTTGTTCTCCACCCCTTTTGCTCGCAAGAAGAAGGTCGCTTTGACATCATGCTCTGCCAAAATGTCTAATAGTTTCGTTACGGTTTTGTCGCTTCCCCAGTCGTCAAAGGTTAACGCGATCTGTTTTTTATTTGTGTCGACTTGATAGACGAGCTCATACTTGGCATTTTCGAATTGCGGATTCAATTTTACTGCGTCAAAGCCTGGTATTTGTTCCAGCGGCTTGCGTTCACCGCCATTTTTCACCATCTCACTGAGCGGGACAAACTGGTAGCCGATATCCGCTGCTGCCTTGGCGATCAATGGAATGGCCGGAATCACCTCAGGATTGATGTCTGTATTGAGTGAGATAATGCTACCTCTGGACATGTAGCGAGCTATGTAATCTCCGATGGTTTTGGCGTCTTTCTGCAAATCACGGTCCTTCGGGTTGATATTGTAGCTGACGACCGCTTCCATCCCGAGATGGGCGGCTGCCAAACGAACGTCATCCGTCACATCGCCAGATTTGGTTCGCACATAGCGAGGCGAAATACCCGTCTCGCGTTTGATTACCTCATTACTCAACTGAATCTCCCGATAGATCTGCTCGTAGCTGAGCTTGCTCATGTCCAGTTGATTCAGTGTGTTGTTTTGGATTTCATGACCGCGGTTCAAAATTTCCTTGGCGATGTTTGGTTCCTCGGCGACACGCATGCCTGGGAGAAAAAAGGTTGCTTTGATCTTATGAGCATCTAGCTGCTCCAAAAGACTTTTCATCATCTTATCATCGCCCATGCCGTTAAACGTCAGAGCTAGTTCCTTGCGCCCCGTGTATACTTGAGACAACACCTTACTTTTTTCACCCGTGTAACGGGTAATTTTCTGTTTCTTCTCTATCTTCTGGCGCTCAGTGGATTCATCTTTGCTCGCAAACATCGAGCATCCGGAGACGAGCACGACTGTCATGAGCAAGACAATCCCTTTGCACAGTTTGGTGGAAATAATCATTTATGACTCCTTATCAACCGCCATAACTAAAATTATACTCTGTTTGGCATTTTTGGTAGAGTAGATAATTTTTCCATTTGATAACAAAAAGAGGCGGATCTGCTCCGCCTCTTTTTTCTTCCATTTCTGCTTACTCCTGAATACTCACCTTGCCGCCATCCGCAAGCAGCGTCTGTCCTTTTACCACGACTTTATCTCCATTTGCTAGGCCAGATACTACTTCAATCAACTCGCTTGTCGAGTTGCCCGTCGACACTTCCACTTGCTTGGCTATTTCCCCTTCTAGCTTGAACACATATTGTCTGCCTTCACGATCAAATACCGCCTTGCGAGGAATGACCAGTGACTTCGCTTCTTCTGATCCTTGTGGGAAAGTAACATTCACGACCATATCGGACTTCAATTCATTGGAAGCATTCGGGATCGTGATTTCTACTGGATAGGCTTTGAGCTGCGAATCCATGACCGGACTAATTGCCGTTACATTTGCATCAATCGTTTTGCCTGTAGACTGCACGTATACTTTGACAACTGTTCCCACTTTTACTTTCGTCACATCTGCTTCGGACAAATTCGCTTTGACCACAAGTGGATTCGTTTTGACGACAGTCACAATGGGTTGCTGTCCTGTCATCTGTCCTACTGCTCCAGTCACGCTTGCGACAAATCCGTCGATTGGGGAGACAACCGTTGCATTCGCCAATTGCTCGCGAGCATTTTGCAGTCGGACCTGTGACTCCGTTACGCTCGCTGCCGATACTTGCACACCTGTTTTTTGTTTCGCGCCTTGCAGCTTCTGCTGTGCATTGTCGTAGGAAATTTGGGCTTTTGTGAGCGTTGTATTTGCCTCTTCCATTTTCTCAGTAGCAATCGCTCCCTCTGCAAGCAGCTTCTGATTACGTTGTTGATTCAGTTTGGCGTCAGCAAGCGCTCGTTCTGCTTCCGTCAAATCATTTTGTGCTTCCACCAAACTTTGGTTAGAGGTGCTGCCTGCTTGGGTTAAGTTCGCTTTTGCCACACTAAGAGATGCTTCTTGTTCTCTTACACTGTTAGACAGCTCATTCGTATCGAGTGTAAACAATAATTGTCCTTTTGTTACGGCCTGACCCAGCTTTACTGGGAGAGATGCAATTTTCCCGCTAGTTTTTGGTGACATTTGGACTTCCTCACTCGGTGCCAATTTTGCTGTCAGTCCAGACTCAGATGTGACCACACCTTGTGCCACTGTTGCAACCTGTACAGGGGTAACCGTTTCTGCTGGTTGGGCAGCAGTCGTCGTCGCATCCTCCTGGCTTGCGCAGCCTGTGATCAAGGTAAGGGAAAGTAGCGCCACAATCGCGATTCTTTTATTTATGATCATGAATGGTTCCTCCTCTTTTCTCATGCATTTGTCGATTCCAAAGTGGTAAGGCTTTTCTTTTCCTGCTTTTGCTTGCGTTTGTTGCGTCTCTTTTGTCCCATCTCATCAAACCATACGGTAACGACAGGTACGAGGATGAGCGTGATCATGGTAGAGAAAATCAAACCGTACATGACGGTAGTAGCCATTGGCGCTTGCAGTTCTAAACCAGACCCAGCAGCAACGGAGAGCGGAGCAATAGCCATAATCGTCGTGAGGGTTGTCATCAAAATCGGGCGCAGACGAGCAGGCCCCGCATGTAAAATCGCTTCATGTAACTCCCAACCCTTTGCACGCAACTGGTTGATCAAGTCGATTAACACAATCGCATTGTTCACAACCAGACCGATCAGCAAAATGTACCCGATCAAAACAGATACGGTAATAGGCGTACCTGTAAACAAAAGCCCCAATATGACCCCAGTAAGGCTCGGAGGAACCGAGAACATGATGATAAATGGACTAAAGAGTGATTCAAACTGAGCAGCCATGACCATGTACACAAGCACGACGGACAAGACAATCGCGAGACCCAGATTCACAAAAGAATTTCCCATATCCTCGCTTTGCCCGCCCATTTCGATGGTGTATCCGTCCGGAACATTCAGCTTATTGATAATACTCGTAATTTCCGTCGAGGCCGCTTGCAGGTTATCCCCGATCAAATCGCTTGTGACCGTCACTTCACGCGTCATGTTTTTGCGCTCAATCGATGGCGGTACATCGACTTTGCTGATGGTCGCTACGGATGTGAGGCTGATTTGAGCGCCCGTCGGCGTGGAAATACGCAGGTTCTTCAAGTAATTAATATCTTCCTTATAGTCTTCTGGCAGCTTGAGATTGATATCAATTTCATCTTCGCCCGTACGATACTGGGTAACCGTTTGACCTTGGAAAGAAGTTCGCACAGCAGAAAGGATTTCATTTGTTGTCAATCCGTACAAACTCGCCTTCTCTGTATTGACCTTCACATCGAACTCCTGACTCATTTCCTGAACACTGGTAGATACGTTCATCGTTCCCGGTACCTTGGCTATTTCCCCTTTCACAATCTCGCTCAGTTCCGTTAAGACGTCCAGATCATCTCCGCGAATTTCAATCGAGATAGCTGGTCCGCCCCCCATACCACCGGAAAGGGATTTCACCTTGATATCTGCTCCTGCAATATGCTTGACTTGCTCTTGCAAACTCACAGCAATTTCCTCTGTTGATCGCTTTCTTGTAGAAATCTCTCCAATTTGCAGATCGATCGTTGCGTTATGAGAAGTAGATGCACCGCTCTCTGAAATACCGTCGCCACCCCCGACCGAGGACTTGACCAATTTCTTTTCTGGCACTTGATTGACCACTTCTTCTACCTGCTTCATTACTTTTTCAGTTTCCGTCAAGACGGTACCCTTTGGCAGCTTGATCTCTACCTGGATTAATCCTTGATCCATATCTGGGAAAAATCCTGCGCCGAGAGATGGAACTAGCATTAAGGAGCCAATCAACATGGCAAAAGCAGATCCAATCACCGTTTTTCGATGACCCAATGCCCATTTGAGCACCCTTTGATAGCCTTTTTCTACTTTATGGAACCCGATATTAAACCAGATCAACGGATTGATGCCTCGATAGTTTTCGTGATTCGTATGCTCCGGTATTGTTTTTAACATACGAGCACTCATCATCGGAACCAGCAAGAACGTGAAAACGAGTGCTGCGATGTGTGAGAAAACGACCGTCAAAGCTAACGGTGCGAACAGCTCAGCAACCAGACCTTGTGTCAGTGCAATCGGTAAGAATACGCAAATTTGTGCCAATGCGGAAGCCATTACTGCCGTTCCTACTTCTTTGGAACCGACCAATGCCGCTTCCATCATGCTCTTACCCTGTTCCCGCTGACGGAAAATGTTTTCCAGCATAACGACCGCAAAGTCTACTAATGATCCCAATCCGAGTGTGAGACCTGCTAGGGAAATCAAGTTGATTGTTTGACCCGTCATGTACATCAAGAGGAAGGTCGATATGATCGATACAGGCAGGACAATGACCGCAATGAGCATAGACGACAGACTGCCCAAGAAGAAGAACAGCATGAGTACACCAATGGCACCACCTGCCAGAGCATGTACCACCGTGTTGTCAACAGAGCTCTGGATGTATGTGGAGGTATCGAAAACGATACGTGTTTCTACATTTGCTGGAAGCGTGCTATTAATCTTCTCTAGCTCTGCCTTTACGTCTTTCGCGATTTTGATCGTATTGCCTCCGGTGCCTTTCATCACAGCAACTGCCAAGCTCGGCTTTCCATCAACGTAGCTCAGCTCGGTCACTTCTTTGATCGTGTCTGTTACTTTCGCGATATCGCTTAATCGGATGAAGCTTCCACCGACAGAGATCGGAGTGAGTGCAATGGTGTCCACATTGGTGAATTCTCCTTGCACGCGGATACTGGTCTTTCCGTCACCTTCCCGTATCGCACCAGCTGATCCAGATACATTGCTGTTTTCTAGTGCTGACTTTATTTGATCCAATGTCAATCCATAGGCAGCTAGTTTGGCGGGGTCCACGATGATGTCGACGATTCGCTCTTGCCCACCTGTCACAGTGACAGAAGCGACACCGTTAATTCGTTCCAAGCGGGATTTAATTAAATCATCTGCGACTTTTTTCAGTTTGTTGACATCTTGATCGCCAGTTACAGCCAGGTCAATAATCGGCTGGCTCGTCGGATCAAATTTCAACACCCTTGGTGAACCAGCTGATTCAGGCAAGCTCCCTCGGACCAAATCTACTTTATCTCGCATATTCAGCGTCGCTTGATCCATGTTTGTTCCCCACTTGAAATGGAGGATGACCGAGGATGAGCCATTAACAGAAGTTGATGTGATCTTGTCTAAATTCGGAACCGTGCCTAGAGCATTTTCCATCGGTTTGGTAACCAGCTTTTCTACCTCAGCTGGAGCCGCCCCCTCTACAGAGGTAACAACTACGGCGACCGGAGAAGTCAGCGATGGCATCAATTCAATAGCCAAGCGAGGAAAGGTAACCAAACCAAAAATGAAGATCGCTACGGATATCATAATCATCGTGACCGGACGTTTAATGGACAGTTCTGATATATTCAAAATTTTTTCACCTCTTTATTTATAGGAAGATTGACGTATCAACTCAGTATTTCTTTCTCCAAAATAAGCGCGCGCAAGGAATGCAGCGATGCAGGTGTGCAAGCACTTCCTTCTTGTCCCGTCCAATTCGCTGGCACACGCTCCGTCAATGCTGCCCACACAATTCTCCGATCCGATTTATCACGAAATCTGCGCACCAAGTTCATCTGTTCCAACCGACTGATTAGACCTGAGGTCGTACTATACGAAAGATCAATCGCCTTGCTGATTTCTCCCATTGTTTTCGGGCTGATCGCGATTTGCTCCAGAATGAGAACTTGTTGCCAGGTGATATCACTTGAATCCAATGCTTGCATGGAAAGCGTGGAAAACACGGTGCTCGTATCCCGTAGAATCTTCGCTAACTGAAACAGTTCGTTCATAAAAGCCTCCTACCCATTCTCTATTTTTCGGACTATCGTTCGGGGAGTTCCCCTCCACAGATCACATTGTACTTATACGATTCGTCCCCGAAGTCTATCGGGTAGTCAAATTGTGGAATTTGATTTTATCTATCCAGAGATAGAAGACCGTACACCCGGAGATAGACGACAGCGCATGCTAAAATGAAACTATAATGGGTACGTATTCCAAGAAAGGAGGTTGTCTTCTTGAACGCTTCAACTGCATCTTTACGTTCACGTTTCCTGCTTATTTGTTTTTTTGTATTGTTCTCATTTTTTCTCATTCCAACTGCTTACATGCATGAACCCACCATTCCCTTTATCATCACTCTGATCATTATCTTCTGCTTCCTGCTGGTGTTTCTCAGGCCCCAAAAAAATTGGAGACCTTTTCAAAAAGACATCGCCATTATCGTTCTTGGTACCGTGTCATTTATAAAGGTTCTATATGTAGGAGAAGAGGTCGGTCTATCCTTGCCATTGGTAGCTTTTATTGGATTTCACATTCTTGAACGCCGCCGATTGTACTATGCGATTTTTTTTGGCGCATGCTCCTTTTCTCACATGTTCTTTTATAAAGACTATATTTTTGAGGAGGTAGTAGGCTATGTCGTGGCCTATATCGGATGGTATATCGGCGCACGAGGATTATCTCTTCAAAAGCAAGCAAAGGAATCGAGTCAGCAGCATCTGAAACAATTGCAAGAGGCGCATGTTGAACTTCAGGAAGCTCATTCTGAACTTCAAGCAGCCTCTGTGAATACACTCCGTGCCGCTGTCCTGGAGGAGAGGACCAGAATCGCCCGTGATGTTCACGACGCCTTGGGACACAGTCTCACATCGTTAATCGTTCAATTGAATGCCTTGAAATACATGCTGCAAGGCGGACCGAGTGACGCACAGGAGGCTGTGCGAGACATGCTTTCGGTATCCAAGCAAAGCCTCGATGATATACGCTCGTCTGTACATACATTAGCCGCAGACAAATCCTCTCTGGGAATCTCACCGCTGCGTATACTCTTATCACGAGCCCAACAGCATACCAACATCAAAATGCATTTGATCAGTCCCAATCCAGATATTCCGCTCTCACAGCAGATGACCATTACGCTTTACCGGATTCTCCAAGAAGCTATTACCAATTCCATACGACATTCGAATGCAACAGAGATTTTCATCTCGATTGAAAAAAAGCAAAACTTCCTATTCCTGTCTATTTGGGACAATGGGAATATTACGAATCATCATCAAATCAAACTAGGCTTTGGTTTAACAGGTATCGCAGAACAAACCAAGCAATTAAATGGAGACCTTTCCTATTCCATTCGAGAGCCCCACGGCTTTCAAATTGACATCAGCTTTCCGCTTTGGTAAATAAATAGCGATCTATACGGAGGAATGCCAGCATGGTAAATAAAATCAAAAAAGAGACCATTCGTGTGGTCCTGGTCGATGACCAAACGATGATCCGTCAAGGATTGGGGTATGTCATAAAAATGCAGAAGGATATGGAAGTAAGCGGAGAGGCTTCCAATGGGGAAGAAGCCGTGAAGCTCGTAGGAGAAGTCATTCCTGATGTAGTCTTAATGGATGTACAGATGCCAAACATGTCAGGAATCGATGCAACCCGAGAAATCACTCGACTCCATCCTTCGATAAAAGTATTAATCCTCACAACCTTTGACACGTACGATTACATCGTAGACGGTATTCGGGCAGGTGCTATCGGCTATATGCTAAAGGATTCCGATTCACAGGATATGTTGGACCTCATTCGCAGGGCCCATCAAGGAGAGGCACTTTTCTACACGGCTACTGCTGCCAAGGCTCTAGCGGAGGTTCTACAGTGTCAACAAAAGAATCACGAGTCTGCCTCTCATTCTGACTCTGATGCTGAATCTGTACTTCCCCCTCTTGTCATGTTAGATCAGTTGACCGATCGAGAGCAGGACGTACTAGAGCAGCTATCCTACGGCAAACGGAACGATCAAATTGCGCAGCACTTGCTCATCTCCGAGGGAACCGTCAAGACGCATATCCATCGGATTTTGCAGAAAATGGGCGTAGAAGATCGTACACAGGCAGTTGCCAAGGCGATCCGGTATAAAATCGTGAAATAATAAAGGAAACGCAAAAAAGCCCAAGCATATAAGCCATGCTTGAGCGTTGACAGCTGATTGGAATAGACTGCAGCTATTCCATACTCCGTACCTATCCGATCTCCACTTCCAACAACGGCAATACTCTTCCAGGGAACACAGTAGACACGATTTCTCCTACTCGCTTTGCTCCCCTCGACAAGTAAAACGGTTCTGCGTACGGGTCACTATGGATGGTGATGACTGAGATTTCTTGCTTTTGTGCCACTTCTATCATATGCTGCCACAGAGCCTTTCCGTAACCTTTTCCTACTGCCTCCGGTTCTATGAACAAAAAGCCTAACAGCCACTGCTCTTGCTCAGCATCCTTTTCCAAACTCATGAAGCCCTTGATGCTGCCCTCATCCTCTAGCACATATACTTCGTGTTTCTCGATATAGGCAGGTGATAGCGTCAGGTCGTCACGACAGGCCTCCATGAATTCATCACTGTATCCCCAATAAGCTTTGGAGCGATAGGCTAACTCGCTCAGTTCGCTTGCTTCTTGTCCTTTTGCTCTGCGAATGTTCATCTTGACCCTCCCATTTATACAATATTTGTAAACCACCTAGCGTTTACCTGATTCTTCACGTACAAAAAGAATCCTTCCCGCCCTCACGCACAAAAAAATGGTCATCGCAATGGACGACCATTTTTCCTCTCTTACTTTGCTTCCTTTTGACGATAGACTTCCTTCCCTTCAACCAAGGTTAGCACGACTTTCGCATCCTTGATTTGAGTGGCCGGAATTTTGAACAAGTTTTTATCGAGCACGATGAGATCTGCCTTCTTGCCGACTTCGATCGAGCCTGTGATATCATCCACGTGGTTGGCGTAAGCACCATTAATCGTGAAGCTGGCGATCATTTCAGCAAGCGTCGCACGTTCTTCTGGATTGGCGATTTTGCTCGGATCGGTTACACCATCCTCGATCCGCGTAATGCCTTGTTGAATGCCGTGCAGTGGATTGAATTCTGGCGTTACGATGTAGTCCGACGAAGAAGCTACATGCACCCCTTTATTCAGGAAGCTCTTCATCGGGTATTCTTTTTCTGCGCGTTCGCGGCCCAAGTACGGTACTTCGATCTCATCGTAGTAGCCCTCTTCCTGCATAAACCAGAACGGCTGCACGATTCCGACTGCCCCCAGCTTTTTGAAGCGCTCGATGTCTGATTCATTGACCAGTTGCAAGTGAACGAGCGAGTGGCGAGCATCGTGCTTGCCATTTTGTTTTTCAGCGAGCTCCATACCGTCCAGTGCAATGCGGGTAGAAGCATCACCGATGGAATGGACGTGCAATTGGAAGCCTGCCTTGTCTACTGCGGCAGCTGTTTGATTGTAAACCTCTTGCTTCCAGATTAATTCTCCGTTTGTTTCTTTATGGACATACGGTTTTTCCAAGTAAGCGGTAGCGCCTTCTACGACACCATCCAAGAAGATTTTGACGGCGTTGACTTGGAATAGGGGGTTTTGATTGCGCTCACGGATTTTTACGAATTCTGCAACCTGTTCAGGTCCCTTTTCCGGATTCGCTGTCAATGCATTGCGGAAGCGGATGGTCAGCTTGTCCTCTTTCGCAAGCTCCTCGTATGCTTCCAATACGTTCGGATAGCGCAGCATATCCGGGTCGCGCACTGTAGTTACACCGCGTTCAACCGCTTTTTCTTGGTAAGCTTCAATTCCGGACTTGTATTGCTGTACGGTGTATCCGCCGATTTTTGACAGTACCAGATCCATGGCGCTTTCACGCAGCGTTCCAGAAGGTTCTCCTGTTTTCGGATCGCGCTCGATAATGCCGCCTTCAGGATTTGGCGTATCCTTCTTGATTCCGGCCAGCTTCAATGCTGCCGAGTTCACCCACAAAGAATGTCCATCATCCGAGGTCAGTGCGATTGGAGTCTTTGGGACAATTTTATCCAATACTTCCTTGCGTGGACCGATACCAGGTACTACCGGATTGCTCCAGCCGCGGCCTTGCAATGTTGGTTCGTTTGGATGCTCTTTTACGAATTTCTCGATGGTTGCAACATATTCCTCGACAGAGCCTCCGTCAAACAAATCAATGGAGAAAATGAGTCCCGTCGTTTTACTCGCATGCGTATGGCTGTCGATAAAGCCCGGCAACACCATTTGACCTTTCAGATCGATTACTTTTGTATCCTTGCCGATGTGTGCTTTCGCATATTCATCTGCGCCGACAAAGACGATTTCGTCACCGCGAATGGCCACTGCCTCTGCCCAGCTGTTCTTCATGTCCACTGTGTAGACCGTACCGTTGGTTAACACGACATCTGCTGGCTGTTTTGTCTCTTGGGCGGCAAAAGCCGACATCGGGCTCATCAGCGCTGTGGCGAGCAATGCGCTGGTTAATTTTTTCCCAAACACGTTCAAATCCCACCTATCTATTTATCTAAGATGAAAAGAATGCCAAAACTGATTGTAGCATCGCAACTCTGAAAATTCCATGAAATCCGGTCGAAAATTAGTATATTTTCCCGATTGATGGCGAAATCACTCACATATTGACTAATGGAATTGGTCAAATTGGTAAAAGGTTGATTTTGACTTCCCCGCATGATTCGATGTATACTCGTAAATGTTTTAGGGGGTAAACATTTTATCACATATATAATTAAATAGTGAAAACAGGAGAGGGTACTATGCCAAGCAAAGTCAATTTTGAAGAGCTTTATATTCAACTCCAACGAAAAGTTTCGGCTGAGTCGCACAAGCGTCTGGACCCACTCGTGTCAGGATCACAAGCCATGCTTTTGCGAATTCTAGATATGAACGGTCCGCAGAAGGCATCTTCTATTGCAGAACGTATGAATATTACCCCCGGAGCCGTTACGAGTCTCGCTGATAAATTGATTGCTTGCGGCTATGCCACAAGAAATCGCGACAATACGGATCGCCGCGTCGTGCAGCTGGACATAACCGATCAAGGAAAAGAAATCCTACAGCAATACAAAGCTGTGGTGAGGAACACCATTGAACAGTTTTTTGCCGGCGTATCTGATGAAGACAAGCAACACTTAGTCCGCATCTATCGCCAGGTTCTGAAAAATATAGAGCAACAAAGAGAGGAGCATCAAGATTGCAACAGCTAACAGAGAAAAAGAAAGTGACGATTATGATCGCGATTATTACAGCCATGTTTTTCGCCGCGATCAACCAGACTATTATCGGAGTTGCCATGCCGCGTATTATTTCGAAGCTGGGTGGCATGGATTACTATTCGTGGGCGATTACGATTTATTTGCTGACCTCCACTGTCGCTTCTGTACTGGTTGGGAAGCTCTCCGATATATATGGAAGAAAACCATTTATATTGACGGGTATCGGGTTGTTTAGTATCGGAGCCTTGTTGTCCGGGTTTTCTACCGACATTTTCCAATTAATTACGTATCGTGGCATTCAAGGAGCAGGTGCCGGGATCATCATGTCTACTGCCTTTACCGCTATGGGTGATCTGTATGAACCTCGCGAGCGCGCAAAGTGGGGCGGAATCATGAGTGCCGTCTTCGGCGTATCCAGTGTGCTTGGTCCTCTGATGGGTGGCTATATCGTCGACCATCTCGACTGGCACTGGGTGTTCTGGATCTTCTTACCGATTGGCGTAATTGCCTTTTTGTTAATCATGATTCATTTCCCAAAAGTACCGAAGCAAGAAGGAGAGTCTGTCGACTACTTCGGCTCGCTGTTCTTGACGCTCACCATCGTACCGATGCTGCTCGCCTTCTCATGGGCAGGAGATGGTCCGGGCAAATACGCTTGGGGCTCGTGGCAAATTATTGGTTTGTTTGCCACCACAATTGTTGCGTTGATCGTGTTTATAATGATTGAAATGAAAGTAAAAACGCCTGTACTTCCACTGGGCTTGTTCAAAAACAGTATTTTTACTGTCTCCAATCTGGTCGGATTCTTCCTGAATGCCGGGATGATGGGCGCGATCATTTATGTGCCGTTCTTTGTCCAAGGGGTCAAAGGCATCTCTCCGACGATGGCCGGTTATGTTGCGATGCCGATGTCTATCGCCATGCTCGCGACCTCCGCAATCGCCGGACAAATCATGACCAAGACAGGAAAATATAAAAAGATGGCGTTGGGTGGACTTCTCGTCATGACCTTGGGCATGGTGCTGATGTATTTCATGTCTCCAACCACACCGATTTACTTGCTCGTGATCTACATGGTCATTCTCGGATTGGGGATCGGGATTGCGATGCCGGTCTTCTCCTTGACCGTGCAAAATGCTGTCGCACCACAGCAATTGGGTGTCGCTACAGCAACGTCGCAGCTTTTCCGCAACCTCGGTGGGACCATTGGAATTGCTGTCATGGGAACCGTCATGAGTGCCAGCATGTCTGCGAAAATGACGCAACTGTCGGGAGCCATGGGTCAAGGGAACAATCCCGGAGCAGCCGATCCTGCTCTGGCAGAAAAGCTGGCGCTCTTTACGAATCCGCAAAATTTGTTGGATCAGCCGAAAATTGAAGCCACGCTGGCTAGTCTGCCACCGGATTTGCAACCGCTGTTTACTCACATGCTGGATATGATCCGGGAAGCGATGAGCTATGGGATTACGACTACGTTTTTAACTGGAGCGATTGTAGCGGGAATCGCTGTCATCATCGCGCTGTTCCTGAAGGAAATTCCACTACGTAGTGGGAAGATGGGACAGAAGCCAGAAGGCGAAGTAGAAAAGGCTTAATAGGAAAAGGAAGAGGGCACTTGTCCTCTTCCTTTTTTCATGGTGTATGGATTTGCTGTATGAGCCACTCTCTCGCTTCCTCCTCTGCAAGAATGACTGGCTGCTCCAAGGTACCGATATTTATGCTTTTGATAAAAGCTTCTTCTATACCTGTTATCCCTTTTAGTTGTGCTCCTTGAAACAATACTTCTTGGAACCAGGAAACACTGATATCTACACCTTTCAAATTGGCATCACGAAAGTCGGCTTGAGAAAAGAGCGCGTTCACTAGCTTTGCATGCCGTAAGTCTGCTCGGGCAAACACAGTTTCGAAGCAAGAGCTTTTGACGAAGGTCGCCCGTTGCAAATTGGCACCTGTAAAATCTGCATAGTCTGCCTCGCTTTTGGTGAAAATGGCATTTTCCAAATTCGCTGATTGAAAGGTAGAGGAAAACAGATGTGCCGCATAAAAATCTTTATCCTTTAGATTCATTCCGTCAAAAGTACTGGCGATCAAACGAGATTGGTCCAAAGGGTACTCTGCTACGTCTATGGAGCGAAAGTCTACTTCATCAACGACTAATCTCTCACCCGTTTCCCCAATCGAATCAATCCATTGCTTGTGCAAATCTAATTGCTTCAGAACAACCCTGCAAGGTAAAAGCAAACACAATCTCCTCCCCTTCTATCTGCACATCATAATGAGCCTGATGTTTGTCCAGCACGGCTTTGACGATGGATAGTCCTAGTCCCGTTCCGCTAAGCTGTTTACTGCGAGACTGCTCGATCACATAAAATGGCTCCCAAATTTGCTTCAATTGCGCGGCGTCTATACGTCCGACCCCATTTTTGATCGAAAAAACGACGGTATCCCCCGTCTGTCTGATCGAAATATCAATGCGTCCATTTGTCGTGTACGTGACAGCATTACCAAGCAGATTACCGAGCACCATTTCCAGCTTGTCACGATCAGCCCACACACAATCATCCGCATCCGATTCCTTTTGGATCGTGAGCTCGATTGCTTCCTGCTGGATAAGCAGCTGGTATTTCTCCAAGGTTTGTTCCAGCACAGCATGAAGAGAGAGGGCCGTAAACGAATATTGGTCTGTTTGGTAGCGGGACAATTCCAGCAGCTTATTGACCAACTCCGCGATACCGTCTGTCTGCTTTTCAATAACGGTCAGAAAGGTTCCGTCATCCAAGCCATCCTTGATACCCGCTGTATACGCCTTAATTAGAGCCAGTGGCGTTTTTAACTCATGAGAAATATCCGAAATAAACGTACGCAGATTCCGGTTTCTCGCTTCCAGCTCTTCGTGAGCGCGTTGGAGCTTGTCACTCATCCGGTTAATACTCTGGGCCAATTCCTCTATCTCATCGCCCGTCCGAATGTCTGCCTTTTGAAAACGCAGATTGGAAATCTCCTCCGCCGTATCCTTCAGCTGTGCGAGTGGGTCAATCATCCGTTTGGCAAACATCCCGCCCACGACAACGGTCAAGAGCAACGCCCCCAGAAAAATATACGTATTGAACTGATTCACAATGCGAATCGTATCACTGGAATACGCAACCGATTCACTGATCGCGAAAACCACTCGCTCCTTCATCATGAACCGGACGAGTACATTCGATTTCAATTTTTCTTGCATATACAGCTTGTTTACGTATTCGCCATCCTGTAAGGAAGCAACAGTCTCCTCCGTGACCCAAAACTTGCTGAGCGGTAATCTTTTTTGGGCAAAAAGCGCGTGCAGAGCTTCGTTCAAATCATCGTTGTTTCCCGTATACGAGGCATACACAATCGTGACGCGATATTCATTTTCAAGCCGTTCGATCTCTTTTTGCAGAGCATCTGCCGTGAATTCTTTTATCTGGGAAGTAATCGCGGACAACGTATTTTTCTTCTCATACAAAAAATACTTCGGCAAAAAGAACGTGTTAATGAGAAAAGACAAGACGTACACGACAGCAACCACAATGGCAATCTGCACAAACAGCCGCCGCCCCATCTTATTTATCCGGATTTTCAAAACTGTACCCCATCCCTCGATGTGTTTTTATCCAGTTATCGCCGATCTTCTCTCGCAAACGACGAATATGGGTGTCCACGGTTCTTTCCTCACCGAAATAATCAAATCCCCACACATGGTCGAGTAAGGCTTTTCGCGTCAATACTTTCCCTTCATGCTGCACAAAGTACTTCATGAGCTGGAATTCCTTGTTGGTCACATGCAGGTCTCGTCCAGCGTGGTATATTTTTTGCGCCTCCAAATCTACCTTGATCTGTCCAAACGTGTACTGCCCATCCAGATGCAGCATCTTTTTGGCACGCACTAACAAGATTCTCGGGTCAAACGGCTTTCGCACGTAATCGTCGGCTCCCGCTTGCAAGGCGTAAAGCTCGTCATCGATTTCCCCTTTGGCTGTAAGCATCAAGACTTTTACGGTACTATTTGCCTTGATTTCCTTACATACCTCGATGCCACTTACTTGAGGCATCATCCAGTCTAGGATCGCCAGGTCGATTTGTTCGTTGTACACCATATTGAGCGCTTCTTGCCCATTTTTGGCGGTATATGTAGTGAAGCCTTCTTTTTCGAAGTAGGCTTTCACGATTTTGACCATGTATTCTTCATCATCCGCGATCAAAATGTTCATGTGCAGCTCCTTTTAGCAATGCCCACACCTTGTCGACTGCTCTTTCATCCTTATTTTTCCTCATTTTCGCCAGATAAGTCTCGCGATTTTTGTACAGGGCAAGGATTCTCGCCACAAACCTCTGTGTCGTCATCTGTTCCTGTAAAAGTACATCTGCGTAACCCGCAGCTTGAAAGTTTTGGGCGTTCACGAGTTGACCTGTACGTGCACCCCCGTTCGTATGCGGGAGGAGAAGCATCGGCTTTTGCAAGGCGAGCAATTCAGAAATCGCATTGGAACCAGCCCGGGATACAACCACATCGGCAGCTGCCAATAAATCAGCCAATTCCTCTCCTACGAAATCATACTGCTTATAGCCCGGGTAATGAACAGAATAATCGACCTTTCCTTGCCCACATATGTGAATGATTTGGAATTGGGACAGCAAATTTGGCAGTGCCTCGCGAACAACACGGTTGATCGTCTCGGCCCCTTGACTCCCTCCCATAATCAACAGCACGGGCTGCTTTTCATGAAACCCGCAGGCGGTCATTCCACGCAGACGCTTGCCATCCTTGAGCGACTCCTTGATGAGCGGCCCGACATGGATCGCTTTTTCGGTGTTCAGCTTTCTCTTTGTTTCCGCAAATGTCGTGCATACTGAATCTGCAAAAGGCAGGCAAAGCCTATTGGCAAGCCCCATATGCACGTCTGGCTCATGAATGATGGTTCTGATCTTGTTCATGCGGGCGCCGAGCACGACGGGAACCGAGACGAAGCCACCCAGTGAGTACACGACATCCGGCTTTATCTGCCGTATCAAGAAATAGGCTTGAAAGATGCCACGGAGCACCTGGAGAACATCCGTTACGTTTTTCCATGAGAAGTACCTCCGCAGCTTTCCAGTCGAGATACTGTGATACTGTACTGTTTTTTGTGCTTCTACGAGCTGTTTTTCTATTCCTGTCTCTGAGCCGATATAGTGAACATTCCAGCCTTCTTGCAAGCATTTAGGGATCATGACGAGATTGCCTGTTACGTGCCCTGCAGAACCGCCGCCTGTAAACAAAATGGTTTTCATGCTAGGAAACCTCCTGCCCGCAGCATTGCTCTGGTCTCTTCCTTGGTCATGACCATCGACTCGGAATGGAAGCTGGAAAAGTCGACCCTCGGATATGCAGTGTAATACGCTTGCAGCTCTTCTTGTGGAAAAGCAGGCAGGATGACAAAGTATTGGTCGTTCAAATCAATCGTTCTGTCGCTTTCCATCTCGGATACGAGCATTTCATATCGCTTTTCACCTGGGCGCATCCCGATGGTGACAATACGGCTGCCCTGTGCTCCCGCCTCTTCTCTGAGGACCTCCGCTATATCCATGATCCGGCAAGAGGGCATTTTCAATACAAAGGTTTCTCCGCCCAGACTATTATGCGTAGCCGTAAAGAGCAGGTGGATCGCCTCTTCCAGACTCAAGAAAAATCTCGTCATTTCCCCATCTGTCACCCCAAGATCCAATCCTTGTTGCAATTGGTTTTTGAAAAGGGGGATCACACTGCCTGTCGATCCCAAAACATTGCCGCTTCGCACACAAACAAACCGGGTACTAACATCCCGCGTGTTGGCCTGAATGATCAGTCGTTCCCCAATCGCCTTGGTCATCCCATACGTACTGGAAGGATTGGAGGCTTTGTCTGTGGAGACGTAGATGACCTTTTGTACACCGTTGGCAATGGCCGCCTCGATGACATTTTGCGTGCCGATCACGTTTGTTTTGAAGGCAATATACGGTTGGTTTTCGCAAACCGGGACATGCTTCAATGCCGCAAGATGATACACACAATCGACCTGCTGGCACGCCTGCATCAATTCCTCCTGATCCCGAATGTCTCCATTCATAAAACGCAGTCGTTTATCTTGAAAATGATGGCTCATTTCTACTTGCAGTGCTTCATTACGTGAAAAAATACGGATTTCTTTTGGCTGCTGCGGCAGGAGTTGCTTCACGAGCTCCCAACCCCAAGAGCCTGTACCACCCGTTATTAAAATGATTTTGTTTTTCATCTGATGTACCTCCGAAGCATTCATGTGACTGACATGAATATCGTAGAGGTCGTATGTTACGCCAGTATGACAAATCTTCGTAGAAACGAAAAAATGACGCCAGAAACGATTTCTAACGTCACTTTGTCCTTACAGCTCTGCTCTTCCCGTTCGGATCGCATAGGCATAGTCTCTGCGCCCGTTTTCCTCTGCTTTTCTGGCTGCCTGCTCGAAATCATACGGAACCAATACGTGCTCGACTAGCCACGAGCCGCCTTGTTGTTTTACCGTGACGTACTTGGCATGGGGCGTCTTCGATTCCATCGAATGCGGGTACGGCGCTTCCTCAAAATACGCTGGAAGTCCCACGCTTCCCGGGTTTACCACGAGCTTGCCATCTGGCAGCCATACAGATTTGGGCACATGAGAGTGTCCGCAAAAAATGACCTGCTGCTGAATGCCAGTCAGCTCGATCATTAAGGCATTTGCGCTTTTGTCTTCTATCCCATATGGAGCGACATTCTCTAATAAGTACACATCATCGGCAAAAGGTGTGCCGTGGCAAAACAAGAGATCGTCAAACGTCCACTGCTTTTGGAATGACCCGATCCAGCTGAGCATTTCTTGTGTAAGCAGTGGCTTCACGTATTCGAAGGTGATGGACTCCATTTGCTCTTCCAGTAAATATCTGTCACAATTACCCATGATGTGGATGATCGTAGATCGCTCCATTAAGAGCTCTGCCGTTTTGATCGGATCAAGCGGTCCAAATAAAGCGTCGCCTAAATTCACAATGGTTTGAATACCGCGGGAATCAATATCGTGCAGCACTGCTTCCAATGCATAGGCGTTGCTGTGTATGTCGGAGATCACCGCGATGGAATGGTTGTTTTGGCTCAAAGTCATATACTCCTTTACGAAATTCGAAGCATCTGTGCTTATAGTATTACTGCAAAATTATGTAGATTTCCTGCTCCATTTAAGTGATGGCGGCATACGTGATAGATCAAGAGGATGCCCTTCTAGCAAACGAAGAGAGGCATCCTCTTCCTATGTTATTTTCAAATTTTATGAAAAAGTTTGAGAGGGGGGCACCCTCGTTTTCGTCTATAGTAGTGAACACCAAAAAGGAAAGCTGCGCAGCACCTTTTTGCAAGGAGGTAACAAACATGCAGGACGATCGAGAGGTCATTGCGGAGGTTCTTCAAGGAAATAAAGAGGCTTATGCTCTGATCGTCAATAAATACAAGGGAAAAATCGGTTCGATTCTTGGGCGCACGCTCCACCATTCTCATGATGCCGAAGACATGGTGCAGGAGGTTTTTATCAAGGCGTACTACAGTCTGCCAGATTATAAACCCAACTACTCCTTCTCTGCCTGGCTGTATCGAATCGCGATCAACCGCGGGATTGACGAGCTGCGGAAACGAAAGCGGATGCCTTCCGTAACGGAGATGGATGTCGAGGTCAAAGACGAATGTCCGATCCCGGAGGAAGATTATCTGGAAAAAGAACAGCGTCATGCTTTGCGACAGCAGATGATGACACTGGACAAGAACCACAGGACGATTCTCGCTTTGCATTATCTCCAGCACCTAAGCTACCGAGAGATTGGCCACAAACTATCTTTGTCCGTAGATACTGTGAGAATGCGCCTTTCCTATGCCAGGAAAAAGCTGCGAGACCAGCTAAGTAAGCCGGAGAAAAAAGGGGGAACCCCGCTTTGAATTGCCTTACGCAAAGACAGCTGATCGCCTACATGGAAGATCGTTTATCACCAGTGAACAAACGAAATATCGAAAGTCATCTCGATCATTGCACACACTGCCAGCACCAGCTGGAACAATGGATCGATGAGCTGCACCAAACGGAAGAAACGATGTGGGAAGACTCCCTCTCAGCAAATATGGATCAAAAGATTATTCAGATGCTCTCCCCTCATCCCGTGAGAGTATTGAACCCTGTTATCCCTTCACACCAACCACCTGCGTGGAAACAAAGGAGTATCACCATCATGAAAAGAATGACACTTGCCGCCGCTGCATTAACCGTCGTCGTATCGGGAGGAATGCTGGTCTCCCCGACCTTTGCTAGTTATGTCCATGCTGCTTTTACGAACAGCCCGATTGGCAAGGCTGATCCTGTAGCACTTGTGAGCAATAGCTTCCTGCAAAAACTAGCGGACAAAGGAATTGCTCAAGCAGCCAAGAATGGATTCGCGCAGTCCGTTGAGGTAAGTACGACCGATCAAGGCCTCACTTTTACTGTGCATGAAGTGGTCGCTGACCCGCTGCGTATTAGCATAGCAGCTTCTTTAAAAGACAAGAACGGTAAGCCGACGGACGGTTTTTTGAGCCAAATGATCAGAAGAGATAAGAAGGAGCAAGTCATTACAATCAAAGACAAACAAGGGAACGTACTGAAGCCTGTTGAGTCATCTGCAAATGATGAAGATTGGCACAATGTTATGTATACAGATACCGGTACCATGTCCTTGAATCGTGAGCTGCGCAGCTACTTTGCTGATATCAGTGAAATTCCGGACGAGCTGATTGTAGAGTTCAACATTAAACAATTGGGCGACATCAAAGGAAACTGGAAGCTGTCCGTACCTGTTGACATGAAAAAGGCAAAGGCCGCGACGAAGACACATGAGATCAACAAAACATACACGACTCCGCAAGGGCTCAAGCTGGACGTAAAACAGATGACGTTTGCACCGAGTGGGATGGAAATGGTCGTAGATCGCTCGAATACGGATAACCAGCGAAAAGAATACAGCTACGAGCTAGTCAATGAAAAGGGCACAGTTGTCGCCGCTTGGGATTCCGATGCTGTCACCCGTAAAGCCAGCAAACAAAGCAATGTCATCCCGTATTTGAAATGGGATCATACCCGCTCTACTGAAAATGGAACAAGAGACTTCCACTACTTCCAACCAATCGACGAAAGCCAAAGCCTCACCTTCAAGCTCGGGTCTGTATATACAGAGGAAACAGCTAAGCTTAACGCGAAATTGGACACCGATCGCCTTGAGAAGAAAGAAGTCATCACAGCGGAAGTCCAGGGAGATCAGTTTACTTTCAAAAAATATCAAAAGGATCCAAACGCGGTCGTTGATTTTGAAGGCTATGACGGGTATCACCGCGTAAATGACGATGGGTCTACCACCAAAGTGGAGGGCTACCACCTGACATTCGAGGCAACTCTCTCTCCAGATACTGCCGCTATGGGTCCATATCAATACTGGACCATTACAGACGAGACTGGGAAAAAGTACGAAGACGCCGACTACTTGATCGACAAGACTGAGTATGAAAATGGCCGGGCGATTTTTGGCGGTTCCATCTTCTTGAAAAACCTCACATCCCTGCCTAAACAACTGATCATTACTTCCGAGAAACGCATGGTTGAACACAAAAATGTGGAGTGGGAAGTACCGATTTACGACGGAAAATAAGAGACATCTTCATACGCAAAAGGCTGGTGGTACCCTTCGTACCGCCAGCCTTTTTTCAAGTGATATATTCCTGCTGCAAAATCCCCATATGGACGATATCATGCCATTTTCCCTCTCGAAACAAAAACTGCCGCGAGACCCCCTCCTGCTTGAATCCGAGTCTCTCATACAGCTTTATGGCTTTTTCGTTAAAGGAAAAGACGCGCAGCGATACCCGATGTAGGTTCATTTCCATGAATGCATAATCCAGCAGCAGCTTCAGCGCTTCTCGTGCATACCCTTTTCCCCAGTATTCCTTCTCTCCAATATCGATGATACACTCCGCATTGCGGTTTTTCAGGTCGATTTGAATGAGAGAAGTAATCCCGATCGGTCGATTGGTTTGGCTGTCTACGATCATGTAGCTCTTCGAGGAGCTTGCTTGTAGGATGACCTGATTCACAAACCCGTTCGTATCGTCCCAGGTAAAGACGTCCATAGACGGACTCGTTGTCCGCATGATTTCCACGTCATTTCTCCACGTGTGGTAGACGTCCACATCCTCCCCCGTCATTTTTCTCAGATAGATTCTCTCTGATTGAAACAACATTCTTCCCCCTCCTTATTGCACCGGTCCCAGCATCGCTCTCAATGAAAACAACAGTGCTTCCATCTGCACAGACACTTTCGTTTTCTCTGCGCCCAAATGCGCGGTATCCAGCATCAGTCCATCGATAACCGAGATGAGATAGCGAGCAATCGCCTCAGGTGGTAGCTGTGGCTTGAACTCACCTGTCGCTGTCCCATGCGCGAAGAAAGCCGTCAACACATCCACCATTTTTTCATAGCGAGTCGTGATGTATGGATAGCTCTGTTGCTTTTGCTGATCTTTCAGTGACAGGAAAAACTCTGAGTTGGCTTGGGATAGTGTTTGTTCGATTTTCTCGATCTCGACCTGCTGTTTGGAGACCCATTTGATGACTTGCTGCCAAGACGTTTCGCCAGCAATCGGTGTGAAAAACTGTACATCCTGTTGATCTTCGAATTGCAGCAGCTCCAAATATAAGTGCTCCAGGTTATCAAAGTAGGCGTACAAGGCTCCCCGCGATACACCAGCCTCTTCCATGACGTCTTGCATGGTGGCCCGTGTATAGCCTTTTGTGATGAACACACGTTTTGCCGCTTGTAGCAGTTCGATTTTCTTTTTGGTTTTGTATTCGTCGCTTACTTTTGGGGCCATGGGGTTCGGGCCTACCTCCTTCGAACAAAATATACATAGATGTCGTTTTTGTTGGTGAGATCATTATAAACGACACTAATGTCGTTTTTCAACTCCTCATGATTTCTTTCAACGGGAATAGCCGCATGTCCAATCATTGGAAAAATCATGGCATATTCTGTGTTAAATTGTCATGAAAGGATGGGGCATTCTTGAAAAGAAAAAAGTCGAAGGGTCTCAAGAAAGTCTTTGGACGTTTGGTACAATATGGACCTTATCTGGAACGTCGTAGAGACCTAAGTAATCATCTGAGAGATGAATGTAATGAGTTGAATCCGAATAATCCGAGCGGGGCTTTTTGTTGTTACCATTGCAGTAGATGTGCCATATATGGTAATCGTTTTGGTGACTATGACTGCAATTATTGTAATTCCGCAGAATGTAGGGGCGGATGAACGGCGTTCCTAGGTATAGAAAACGCGAAAAAGCACCCTGCTTCACCAGTAACAGTGATCCAGGGTGCTAAAACAGCAACTCACTCTATTGCGTCCGATCCGGTATGACAAACGACACCGTTGTTCCTTCACCCGGCTTACTCGTGATGCGCAAGCCCTTCCCGTACATTTGCGTCAGTCTGCGATTCGTGTTGGATACTCCGATTCCGCCTCTTTCCTTCTTCGACAAGTCGAGAATTTGACGCACAGTCTCTTTCTCCATCCCAATACCGTCATCCTTCACCTCAAAAAGAGTGGCATTCTTTTGCCGGACGATGCGGATATGAAGAGTTCCTCCCTCTATTCGGGTAAGAAGACCATGGTTAATTGCATTCTCCACCAAAGGCTGAATGGTCAGTGGCGGGATGAGAAGATCGATATCTGGCTCAATTTCCCACACGATCTGTAACCGCTCGCCAAATCGTTCCTTTTCAATGTAAAGATACGCTTGGACGAGCTCTAGCTCATGGGAGAGTGTGACTTGTTTTCCTGTATTCAAAAAGTCGAAGCTGATGTGCAAGAAGGCGGTAAACGCATCCCCGAGTTTACGCATCTTCTCCGTATCAATGTCACTCAATGCCATAATCGAGCTAAGTGTGTTGAACAAGAAATGCGGGTGAATCTGCGCCTGCAAGTAGGCAGCCTCCATGCGCAATCGTTCATCGACTGTTTGCTTGAGCGTCGTCAACGACCAGACGCGATATTTCAGCTCCATGCCATCGACTGGTTTGCATACATAGTCATTCGCACCAGACAAATACCCGGTGTATACATCTTCAGACTGGCTGCGCGCCGTTAAGAGCAAGATCGGAAGCTCGGAAACAGAGAAATGCTCCCGTACCTTTTGCGTCAGCTCGTAGCCCGACATATGCGGCATCATGACATCGATGATAAGCAAGTCCCACTGCTCTGTAAAAAGCAGATCGAGCGCGTCTCTTGGCGATGTGCACGTAGTGATTTGGTAATGCGAGGATGAGAGCATTCGATCCAGCACCCTTAGGTTAACCGGGTCGTCATCGATCGCTAATATGTTCGCCTTTCGGTCAACAGATGCATGCGCAGCCGTTTGCTGAAAAGCCAAGATATCTGGGGCTTCACTATGCCTCATCTGGTTGCTAGCCGTCACTTGATTGTTCTTATCCATCTGCTCCACATATTGGCTCTCTGCTGCCTTCATCTCATCTGTACTAACCACGGGCAGCCAGAAGCTAAATACCGAACCTTTGCCCGGTTCAGAGTCGACTCTCAGTTCGCTATCATGCAGATCTACCAGCTGTGTACAAATAGCAAGACCGAGGCCGATTCCTCCCCCATCGTTCGTTGCTTGCGCTCCCTGCTCATACGGCAAAAATATACGTGCCTTGGTCTGCTCATCCATCCCGATTCCTGTATCGGATACATAGATCGCCACCTGTCCGTCCACGATCTCAGCAGAAACGACGACAGATCCTTCTTCTGTGAATTTCAGTGCATTGTGAACAAGATTGAACAGAATCTGGACTAGCCGCTTCTCATCTGCCAAGATTGCCGGGATAGACTCTGGTATGTCCATTTTCAGTTGAACAGGCTTGCCTTCTACCAGGTAGGTGAGCATGCTGATGATGCCAGAAACAACCGATTGAATATGCAACGGCTTCTTCTGCAACACGATATGCTTGTCCTGCAACCGTACGACATCTAGCAAATCGTCCAGTAAATGCGACATTCTGCGGCTGATCGTGATTAAGAGCTCCATATCCTGCGTGCTGCGACCGCCCATGACATGCCTTTCATTGTTCACGACAGTCTGGGCGATATTCATGATGCCGTGCAATGGCGTTCTCAGTTCGTGAGAGGTATGGGCGAGAAACTGGTCTTTGAGCTTGTCGGCTTCTTTCAATTGCTCCGTTAGCTGTGCCTTTTCCGCTGAATTGCGAAAGAATCGCTTGAACCAATAGGCAGAAAAGCTGACAAGCGCAGCAATCAGGTCGAGCGGATAATACACGTACTTGATATCGATGATTTTATATTCCATGAGTGCGGACCATATAACATTGGAAAAAATACTCATAGCAGCGATTAGCAAAAATACAACATCATGCTTGTTTTGCATGAGCATGCGGCTGATCCTGAATACAATTAGCAACAACGGGCCGAAATAAAGAATAACCAAAAATGGCGTTCCAGCTAAAATATACACCCATTGTGCCGTTCCCAGTATGATAACTGCCGAATAAAGACTGAACACGGAAAGATATGCCCTGAACGGCTTGACGTTTTCTTTCTCTCCCTGTTCAGATAGACTTCTGACCAATAATATCATCAGTAAAGGCTGCCATATGTAGGCGAGCACTTCTACCTTGAGCGCCCATGTATAATCGATCGGGAGCCAAAGTAACAGCAGATTGTCATAATCGGACACAGTCTTTATCCCCACGCAGGAAAGCAACAGCCAAATCACCAGAAACTCTTTGTGACGGGCATTCAATATGTACAGGATGCCTGCATACAAGCCATGTAGCAACAAGATGAGGAAGATTGTCATCTGGAAGCCGATAGAATACCAACGTTCGGTGTCAACAGCGGCCTGCGACCCGAAGTAAATCGATCTGACGATGCCCCCTTCGATTGGATTATGAAAGTTGGCCGTTCGGACGAGCACTTCAATGACCTTTGCATCACCTGCAATGTACGTAGCCGTGGAGGATTGCTTCCGCGGAATGTAATCTTCCGCTGTTGTCGCAGGCACTCCGACTCTGGCTAATATCTGTCCGTTAACCTCTATGGTGGAAGATGCGTCCACTTGCGGAACCCATAAGGTGTATGGCTGATTTAGGGGTTGATCGACCAAGATACGTAAACGGTATGTTCCATAACCATACGATGATGGAGAGTCCCTAGAAAAAGCGCTGCTCCAATTGCCAGGCACTTGAACGTATTGTCGTTCGTCATTCGATGATTGCTTGAGATCTTCATGCGTGATCAAAGATTCAGGGAAAAACTCCCATTCCCCATCCAGTGAAATGGACGGGGAATTTTCAAAGTCCCACCCGCGCATATCAAGAACGCCTTGAACCACAGGCGGATGCTCTGGAAACGCATGAAACGAAAACCAGAACGTTCGAAGACCTAGAAGAAATGCTAAAAACAAGAGAAGAATCACAAGATGCTTACTTATGAGTGCTTTTGAATGACTCCGATTATGGTTACTTAGCTTTATCATAGTAAGCATCTTTCGACACGCTTCGAATTATCCCTTGTCAAATTACAGTTCACCTAGTCCTATTTTTCTCACACAAACTGTCTGCTATCGTTATTCCGCCCAAACCGATAGATGGCGATCAAGGCAAAAACCGTAGCGAATGCGAGCAAAATAGCTATGTTCAAATACAAGCTCCCCAGACTGTACCCTTGTTGAAGCTTATTCACCGTATCGAGCAACCAATGCTGGGGCAAGAATGTTGAAATTTTGCGCACGGTGTCCGGCATGATTTCCATGGGAAAGAAGCAGCCAGCCAGGAGGCACGTCGGTACAATGATCAAGTTAGAAATCGCTCCGGCACCTGCTCTACTCTTCGCAAAGGCAACGGTCATCAGAGAAAGTGCGATTGCCCCCAGCGCGAACACGAACAGCGGCAGAATCATTTGACTGTACGAGACGCCTGCATCTATGCCGAAGACGTTTTTCATGACGAGCAAGGTCACAATGATTTGCAGCAGCAAAATAAACATGCTGACGATAATATTCGAGAATACATAGGATCTAGCCGACATCGGCGAAGAAAGCAGTCGCAAAAAGGTGCGATTTTCTTTTTCTTTTAAAATGATCTCCGACATGTTCACCGCTGAAAACATCATAAACATAATGAGGAAACCAATCGATTGATTCGTCATACGCGTCACGTTCGAGGTGTCTGGAAGCTCTACGATATTGAGCTTGTAGCTTTGCTCGTGGTATGCCGTATACAGCTTCGTGAACTTAGCCTCATCCGCTTGTGCCGCTTTTCCAATCGCGGCAAGATTGCCGATATAACTGTGCAGCATGGCCTTCACGTAGGCAGTAACCTGTTCACCTTTTACTGATACCATATTCAAGTGTGCTGGCGCCCCTTTTCGAACACTAGCAGCATACCCTGACTCGAAAACAATTCCGCTATCCAGCTCACCAGAAACGATTTGTTCACGCATCGTTTGTTCATCGATGACTGTGACCTTGATATGATTCAATCTCTCGATAAACCGGATTGTGTCCTGCGTGATCACCTGGTCCCCATCCTGATTGATGATTCCGACATGGATCGTGCCGCTGTCTGCATTGCTGTAAAGGGTTAGAGACAGCAGAACACCTAAGATCGGCAACCCCAAGTAAGTAAACCAGCTTTTTTTACTGCGAAACGTCTCCATCAGGGTTTTCCGAATTAGCCATAGCATCTCACTCATACAAAAGCACCCTCCCGTCTGCGCATCGTGATAACAGAAAAGATGATGAACGCCGTGGCAATGCTCACATTCATCGCAATCGCAAACCATGCACCTCTCGGATTGTCTGTGTAGATGATTTGCATCAGACCTGTATTCGCCCAGTGAAGGGGAGAAACTTTGGCCAAGAGGCTGAAGAGACCAGATGATTGATCAACGGGAAAATAGGCACCGCCTACAAAGGAGGCGACTTGCGTAAAAATATTGTTGATTGCCCGTACTCCTTCCCCTTTGAAAAGAAAGCCAATCCCCAGACCCAGGCTGACTGCAAGCAACACCTCTGTCAAAAGTACGAGGAGAACCATTCCGTAATGGTTACCCCAATCTGCTTGGAACACGAACTTGCTGACTAAGAACACGACGAGTACGAAAAACATATTGACGAACGTACTGCCGATCATTTTTCCGGTAAAAATGGCACCTTTGCTGACAGGTGCTGCCATTAATCGTGTGGACGTTTTGTTCGTTCGCTCCTTGGTGAACAAATAACTCGCAGAAAACATCGAGTAGAGCGCAATCATGGTCGTCATCGCAATCGCGTAATAGTCGATTGCCCCCGGTTTTTTATTTGCATGCAAGGCCGTTTCATGAATAAAATCATCACGCTGTCCGGTACCCTTGACGATTACCGAAGCAGATTCGGGATCTATCTGATAAGCTGCAGATGCGAGCGAGTACCGATCTGCAAAAACAGTTAGCATCCCCGCAAGGATGTTGCTTCCTATCGCATTCTTGCTACTTCCATAAAACTCAATCCCCGTATCACTGACGACTGCGTACCCCGTATAGCGATCCGCGCGAACTTCCTCCTGCCCGTCCATGCCTGAACTTACTGGAGCCGCCTCCACTCCTTTATCACTCCATGCTTTTATAAACGTGTTCCATGCCGTAGACATTTGCGCATTCGTCTCGTTGCTTTTATACAGCAAGCGTATGTCTCCTACGGTCCTCGTATCGTCGAATGCATTGGAAAGGGCGGAACCTAAAATCAGCATCAGGATGATGGGAAGTGCTAGCATAAACATAAACGTTCTCTTTTCGCGAAGGCTGGACTTGATTTCTTTTACAGCGATACTCCATATGTTCATGGCAAAGTCCCTCCTCTAGTCTCGCAAGTTTCGACCGGTTAAGGTCAAGAACACAGTCTCCAGATTCGGTGCTTGCTCTTCAATGGAGCGGATTTCTACCTGGTCCTTGATTAATTGTTGAATGATCCGGTTCAGGTTGTTGATCTCCGTTTTCGATACGATTTTGATCGTATTCTCTTCTTGAAGCACTGCATTCACACCAGGAATCGCCTTAATACCTTCGAGGTTTAATGGTTCATCTGCCCTGACGCCAATCCAAATTTCCTTCGCGTCGGTAATAATCGCTTTTAGCTCCTCCTTCGATCCTTCCGCGATGACTTTTCCATGATCAACGATGGCAATACGGGTGCAGATTTCTTCGACTTCCTCCATGTAATGGCTCGTATAAATGATCGTGCAGCCCATGTCGTTGAGCTTGCGTACCGAATTCAAGATATAATTGCGCGAATGAGGGTCAATCCCGACAGTAGGTTCGTCCATGATGATCAGCTTCGGCCGATGGGCAATGGCGCAAGCGATGTTTAACCGACGCTTCATCCCGCCAGAGAAGTTTTTGGGAAAGCTAGTAGATTTGTCACCGAGACCTACGAATTCAAGCGCCTCTTCCGTCCGTTCGCGAAGCAGTGATCCACGCAGTCCGTACAAGCCAGCAAAAAACCTCACGTTTTCATAGGCAGTCATATCCTCGTAGATGGCGATATCTTGTGGTACGATACCGATGTTCATTTTGGCGAATTTGCTGTGTTTCTCAATGTTTTTTCCCAGCAGGGTAATCTCACCCTTTGTTACGCGCAACAGGGAGGCGATCATGTTGATGGTCGTGCTCTTTCCCGCTCCGTTGGCCCCCAAGAAACCAAAGATTTCTCCTTCACGCACATTCAGAGACATATTGTCGACGGCGACGAACTCACCGAATTTTTTCGTTAGCTGACGAATTTCCAATACATGACTCACATCACTCACTCCCTTCGTGGCTATGTCTGCATTGTAATAAAAAAGGATGCCCCTATGTCAGTGCATAAGTTCATCCCTTGGCACATGAGAATTCTCATGTTGTTTCTCATGATCTTTTTCATTCGTTGCGATAAGGCAGCAGTGTGGTCACGCTAAAGCCTCGCGTACCGTCTACAATCACTGTTCCACCAGCGGAAGCAGCTCTCTCCTCCATCCCGAGAATGCCAAGCCCTTTTACAATCTTTTCTGCGCCGGCGCCATTGTCTGTGACCACTGCTTTTATGAATGTATTCAGCACCCGTACCTCTAGGGAAATCACTGTCGCCTTCGCATATTTGAGTGCATTCGTGACCGCTTCCGTCGCATTTTGCTGGATGATTTTCCACTGAAGCGGTGTAATGACGTCAATGTCCCCGGCAAAAGTAAGCGTGGCTGTCACTGTCTCTCTGGCAGACAGCTCATCGACAAACGACCGGAGTCGATTGATTCCCAGCTCCTCCGGCCGTGGCTTTACTTCCTTGAGTGTCACTCTGATTCGCTCCAGCCCTTCCTTCGATATCGTGATCGCATTGCGGAGCAGCTCGGATGCCTTGTCCTGATCAGTCGCCATCAGCAGTCGCGACGCTTCCATTTGTATCAGCGCACCTGCAACTGCATGTCCCACATCGTCGTGAATTTGTTGAGAAAGGCGATTGCGCTCCTCCAGTTGAATCGTGTAAGTCGACTGGCGGAAGTATTCACTGCTTTCGTTTAAGGAGCGGGTCAAGCTTTGTAAATCCTCTCTCAGCTTTTCCCGTTCAGCTTCTAACCTGCCGAGCTTGTCCGTTAGCCTGCTGCCACACCTATACAGCAAAAAGCTAAGAAAGGCCGTTAATAAATACAAGGGCACCCATTCAGATGGCACCATGAACAAAGGCAACAACATACAGAGAAATACGACCATCCGCTGCTTACCTGCCAAAAAAGCTAGCTCTAAAACGTTGATTGGCAAGAGCAGCATAAACAACGGATCCAGCACAAGTCCACTCGCTATCACGAACATGATGGATAGCCAAACAAACCATTGCTTATGATTCATCTGTTTCAAAATGAGAATAGTAAGATTGATAGCCAGATACAACAAGTACACGAGAGTTTGCCACGGGTCAACTTCAGAAGTGGGATGAGCAAGAAAAGAAGTCACGATGATAAAACCAAGCACCGCTGTCTTATTCGCCATTGTCCATAACGCCATCGGTTGTGACCTCCTTTCAATCAGACATGTTCGTTTCGCCCGTCAAATAATAGATGGCAATCTGCGTACGATGTTCAAGTGCTGTTTTATTCAAGATGGAAGTAATGTAATTCGCAACTGTCCCCTCGGAAATATACAGCTTCTTCGCGATTTCTTTGTTCGATAGTCCCTTGGCGATCTGCTTCATGACATCGAGCTCCCGTTCCGTAAATAAGCTTTGATCGATTTTGCTTTCGGTAGGGTTGGCTGCTTTCGCTTTGGAAGGAGCGGTAGCGGACACGGTATCCGTAGCGTTCTTCCCTGTATTCAGGTTCATTTTGATCTTATCCAGGACGACATCCTGCAGCACATGATGGTTGTTATAGACACTCTTGATAGCATCTCGAATGCGGTTGGGATCATTGTTTTTCAATAAATAACCGCGTGCCCCCGCTTGAATGGCTTCGAGGACAAATTCGTCATCGTCGAATGTGGTCAAAATGAGCGGTTTGACCGTAGTCTCGGCAGTCAGCACACGAGTCGCTTCCACTCCATTCATGTTCGGCATCCGAACGTCCAAGAGCGCGACGTCTACCTCGTTCTGTTTGCAAAACGTCACCGCCTCGACCCCATCCTCCACACTCCCGACTACTTCAAACTCCTCGAAGCTCGTCAGGATGATTTTCATGCCTTCGCGTATAAACGAATTGTCGTCTGCGATCAACACTTTGATTTTCAAAGCAGCTTGCCTCCCGTCGAACAAACCCTCGACCGCATAAAGAGCGGACGCATCTATTTTTCCCAATATTACCACTGTCCCGCTTTGCTTCACAATTGTAGAATCTCGCCCCCAATTGTTTCAACTTTCAGGTCACACATGGAAAAATTAACACTTCGAAAATATATAGACACGAATGAGCTGTGTCAGTATCATAAATTACCTGAGCCCTCATAACCAACATACCTGGGCCAATTTTTTGAATGGAATACTCTATGGAGGGGAATTTGTGGAAACAGCACAACTAAATAAAACGGCTTGGAACACTGGGGCATATCAAGCGTGGCTGAAGCGCTTTGGAACACCTGTTGAGGCAGCGGTCAAAATTAAAGAAGACCCCCAAAAGCGAATCGGTAAAGTCTATGAGCACATGGGGGATATTCGCGGCAAAAAGATTATCAATTTACTCGGTTCAAATGGAAACAAAGCCGTTGCGCTTGCCTTGCTAGGTGCCGACGTGACCATCGCCGATTTCTCTTATGAGAATGAGCAGTACGCCAAAGAACTGGCTGCAGCTGCCGACGTTGACCTGACTTACATCGTTTCCGATGTATTGCAGCTACCTCCAGATGCATTGTCTGGTGAGTATGATCTCGTTTTTATGGAATTCGGTATTCTTCATTACTTTTTGGACTTAACCGAATTATTCCAGGTGGTCAACTCGCTCCTGCGTAAAGGCGGCGTGCTCGTCCTCCAAGATTTCCATCCGGTATCCACAAAACTCATCTCCTCACGCGGAACGACTGCTACTATCCGCAAACATAAAGTAACAGGCGATTATTTCGACACCTCGCTTGAGGAAAAGGACATTGCTCTCTCCAAATTCCTTTCAAACGGGATGAATGACACTGAATCAAAAGTATTGTTACGCAATTGGACATTAGGGGAAATTGTAACGGCCATTGCAAGCAAAGGGCTGTGCCTAAAAACGCTGGAAGAGCTCCCGAACCTTTCCTCGGAAGTTTTTGACAAAGGAATCCCGAAAACCTTCACGATTATCGCCGAGAAATTATAACGAACGTTTGCCATCATCTTACTAAATTCCTACTACCGAACAGAGGAGACTTACCCTCCTCTTTTCTTTCAAGCGATTATAGACTGACGGTCAGTCATATGGTAATCTGTATCCAACCACTTACTGACAATCGAAGGAGGCGCCGATGAAAAGAATCGTAAAAGACCCCACAACACGGCGAGCAGAAATATTGGAAGCCGCCGGGGAGCTATTTCGAAATCAGGGTTATGTCCATACAACCGTGGATGCGATCATTCAAAAGGTGGGCGTAGCGAAAGGAACCTTTTATTACTACTTCAAATCGAAGGAAGAAATCCTCGAAGCATTTGTCCAGTCCATGGTCGATACACTTTGCGAAGAATATAAAAAAATCGCAGATGACTCTACCTTAAGTATCATGGAGAAGGTTCGCCAGATGCTGCGCAGTCAAAGCCAACCCATCGACAAGCAAGCCGAATGGATGGAAAGCTTGCATCGCCCTGAAAACAGAGAGCTTCACGAGCGTCTGAACATCGCCATTATCTTGAAAGTTGCCCCTGTCCTTGCACAAGTCATTGAACAAGGAAATCAAGAAGATGTCTTTCATGTCGAAAATGCCTTGGAGACCGTTCAGTTTCTCCTCGCTGGCTCGCAATTTTTGTTGGAATCAGGCATTTTTCATTGGGAGCACGAGGAGCAGACAAAACGATTACAAGCCATGCAGGTGATTATTGAAAGGTCACTAGGAGCTGCGCCGGGGTCCTTCTCGTTTCTGTGATGGATGAAAAGGAGGAAAGACAATGATCGCTCATGATAAAGCCTTTCGCAGATTCCTGATCATTTGGTCAGGGCAGCTTTTATCAGCTATCGGAAGTGGACTTACCGCTTTTGCCTTGGGTGTCTTTGTTTTTCAACAGACCCAATCTACCACGAGCTATTCGTTCATCATTCTCTGTTCTTTTCTCCCCTCCTTCCTTTTACTTCCCTTTAGCGGGGTGCTGGCAGACAGGTTTGACCGCAAAAAAATGATGATCATTGGCGATATTGGTTCCATAGCTGGTATCTTGTTCATCTTGCTTGTCATGCTGTCCGGGCATATGGAATTATGGCACATCTATTTGGGCGTCGGCATCAGCTCGCTCTCTGCCGCCATCCTAAACCCAGCCTTTAAAGCAGCCGTATCCGATCTGGTTTCGGAAGAGATGTACTCACAGGCTAGCGGGCTCATCCAGCTGGCAAGTTCCGCTCAATATCTTATTTCTCCACTGGTTGCTGGGTTTCTTCTCAGTGCTTTTGATATCCAGCTCGTCTTACTCATTGATATGATGACCTTCCTTCTAGCTGTCGGCGCCGTGCTGATGATTATGAACCACGATGCCACTCCCCAGAAACAGGAAAGACAAAGCTTTTTTCGCGAAATGTCTGAAGCCTTCCGCTATCTCCTTTCAAAGAAAGGGGTTTTCTCGCTAGTTCTGTTAATGTCTGTCGTGTGCTTTTACATCGGACTGATGCAATCGCTTTTTGGGCCTATGATGCTGACATTAACTGATTCCAAGACGCTCGGTATTGCTCTCTCTGCATCTGCATCGGGCATGCTCGTCAGTAGCCTTTTGATCGGTCTTTTCGGTATGAGTAAGAGCAAGGTGATCATGCTGTCCTTCTCCCTCGTACTTGCTGGGTTGTTTTATGCCCTGATGGGTGTGTTCACCTCCGTTTGGCTGATTATGGTTTTTGGCTTCCTCTTTTTCATCACGCTTCCCTTTGTAAACACGAGCCTCGAGGTTCTCATCCGGACGAATGTCGAGAATGAACGGCAAGGCAGAGTATGGTCGATGATCACGGCTATTTCGCAAATCGGGTTCGTACTGGCATTTGGATCGGCAGGATTTTTGGCGGATCATGTATTCAATCCGTTGTTTGATGCAGATCAATTGCTTGGGCAAACGGTCGGGCACATCATCGGAACGGGGCCTGGCAGGGGGATTGGTTTTCTGTTTGTTCTCTCTGGCGTACTTGTGACGCTACTGGGAATCGTAATCGGGCGTGTGAGGAAGATACGGGATTTGGAAGGAATGACACTGAAAGGTAACCACTCGTACAAATAAAAATATTTTCTCAAAACCTATGCAACATATTCATATTTTCCTCCGTCTGGAATGTCGAGTTCATGAGACTTACACCTAGAAGGAGGAAGATTCAAATGAAAAAAGCGATATCTACTTCGTTGGTTGCTATTCTACTCGCAACAAGTGTACCTGCTGCTCTGGCTGCTGACCAGGAGAGCAAAGGAAATGGGAACGGCAAGCCCGAAGTAAAGGCAGAAGCAAAAGATAAATCAAAAGAAACTTCTGTCAAAGAATCTGATACCGATACCGACGATGAGGACTCAACCGAAGCTAGCACAGATACCAACATCAAAGACGTAAAATTGAAAAAACAGCTGATCGAGCTTCGCCAAGAGCTCAAGCATACGGCTGAAATCACGGAAGATCAAAAAGCGAAATACGAGCAGCTGGTAGCTGAACTAGAAAAAACCACTGACAAACAGGGAGCTTTGGACGTACAGCTTGAGCTTCTTCAGCGCACGTACCAAAAAGGAGATCACACACCATTCAAAAAGCTTGGAGAACTCCTTGAGAATACTGGCTCGACAGAAGTGAAAGCATTCGTAGATGGAAAACAAGTACAAGCGGATGTGGCTCCGTATGTACAAGGTGGAAGAGCTTTGGTGCCTGTGCGTGCCATCAGCTCCGCATTGAAAGCGGAAGTGAACTGGAAGCCAGAGACTCGTACCGTCGAAATTACGCGTGGCGAAAAATCTATCACGCTGTACCTCGATAAAAAAGAAGCAACTGTAGACGGGAAATCCATTTCTTTGGACACTGCACCTGTACTGAAAAATGGACGTGTATTCCTGCCTCTGCGCTTCATCAGTGAACAACTGAACGCGGAAGTAAAATGGCAAGAAGAAGGCAAAATCGTTATCATTGACGACATTCAAGCCTCTAAAGAATCCGACCAAGGTACAGACTCCAGCGATACATCTGCAAAGTAATACAGACTACAAGCCCTCACATAGCTGAGGGCTTTTTACCTTTCGTCTACCCTGGCTCATATGGCCTAGAAAAAAAGATAGTGGTTCTCATTAGCTCTCTTAGCTATGGGATCTGCTATCTTTTTTGCGTTTTACCATCACTTTTGCCCAAGACTTTGTGGGTGGATAGCGGCATTCGCCACTTTTCCGCGTCTGAAAACAAGCTTATTTCCCCTATAGTTCGTCCAGTCATGTCCAAGCGGCATTCATAAAATATTATATGAACGCTAAGGAGGTGGATGTATGTCTTGTGGTTGTAATGATCGAGAAAAAAAACACGAGATTGAAAAAGATTGTGACACAGACATAGAAAGGGATTTCGATAGAGACGTGGACGAAGATTTTGACAGTGACCATGATCGTTGTGGCTGTGGTTGTCGCCGCCGTCGTCGTCGTCGTCGCTGCCGTTTTTGTTCCTTCTTCCGTCGCCGTCGTCGCCGCTGTCGTTTCTGTTTCTTCCGTTGTCGCCGTCACCGCCGTTGTTAGTAGTGTCCTTCTAATAATGAAGAAACGTCCGAATCATTTGACTCGGACGTTTTGCTTTTGCTACGCTCCAAACCTCTGGCGGTACCCACATCTTCTGCATAATTCCTCGACAGCTTCTCTGCGAGAAAATCCTTCTACCAGATCATTGGCCCGCTCGCCATCCACAATATCAGTGAAAGAGGTCTGATTGATATTCCCTAGATTAATAACCCCTTCTCCATCGAGACAGCAAGGCACAACCGTTCCATTCTCGAGAATCGCCGCCTGTGTGCGCAGACCATGGCAAAAGCCTTTTCCATCATCCTCAGGCGCTGTCAGACTCGGCCACTGGAATTCGTAATCTTGGTTCAAATAAACGCGGTCATCGATTTTTACCCCGCTGCCCGGCATTACTTTTTCTTCAATTCGATAGTCCAGCCCAAATTCTTTTTCAATCACTTCAAGCGTCTGGCGGTTTCTACTCTTTTGAATGTTCGTGGCGTTATCCTGCGTCAAGTTCCACAGACGGAAAGAAAAAATCACTTGATGCTCCTGAGCTTCCCGAACAAAGGAAAGAATCTCGCGCAAATACCCTTCGCGGTCGGTTGAGCCGATATGTCCGTCAAAGCTGTGAAGCGAGAAGTTCATTTGCCGGAGCGCAGGCTTGCCCAGCAATTTATGCCGATTTTTCGCGATCAGCGTACCATTTGTGGTGATATTGACCTTGAAGCCTTTCTCATGACTGATATCGAGCAGCTCATCAATTTTGGGATGCAGAAGCGGTTCCCCTTTGACGTGCAAATAAATGTAATCGGTGTGCGGTTTGATCTCATCCAGCCTTTTCGCAAAGTCTTCTACTTTAATAAAACTTTTACTGCGCTCTGTTGGCGGACAAAAGGTACAGGCGAGATTACAAACACTGGTGATTTCTATATAGACTTTCTTAAATGTTTTCAAGATGTTTTCCCCATTCCAGATGCCTATGATTGATCATACCCATCATAGTAACATAGGAGGGCTTTTACGGGTAACGGTGTATTCTGGTGAATGGGCAACATTCATCCCTTTCCTTTTTCATAGTCCTCTTTTAGCATTCCATAAATCTCTACATCCACGATTCCTTTTCCCGACCATAGCGTTGCTTGTCTGAGTGTTCCTTCTTTCATAAAGCCACTCTTCATCAATACTTTCTTGGAGTTCTCATTCGGAGGCATCACTTCTGCCTGTATTCGGTTGACGTTGACATCCCTGAACAAAAAGTGGAGCAATATGTTTACTGCTTCCGTCGCAATCCCTTTTCCCCAATGCGCTTCGGACAAGAAGTAGCCAATCGTCACCATGTTTACCTTTTGATGAAAGTCGAAAGCTTCCATAATGCCAAGCAAGTAATCGGGGTTATCATTGGCGAAAATCCCCCATTTGATCCTCGATTTTTTCAAATAGTCTCTCTCAAAATGCCCGATCATGTTTTTCACTGTCGCTTTATTATGCTTGGGGATAATGCCGCAGTAGGCAAATACATGATCATTGCTGTAGATTTCAAATACTTCGTCCAAATGTTGCTCTTCGATTTTCTTCAAGGTGAAACGATCTGATTTTAAAATGGGAAACTGGTTAAAAAGTACGTCAACGTTCATGATTTCAGCTCCATCTTTTGAGATTACCTAACTTCTTAATTTTTCCAACATGACTCTTTTTCCTCCTTATCCACCCCATAGAAAAAAGGTATGGAAGCTTGCCTCCATACCTGCATCAAAAAGCGAGTAGTACTACTAATTCATCTAAATGAGCATCCCCGCAATCGCTGCGCTCAACAGATTCGCCAAGGTTGCCGCAACTACTGCACGTAAGCCCATCTCCGCAAGGTCTGATCTTCTTGACGGAGCAAAGCCGCCCAAGCCCCCAATGACCATAGCCAGCGCAGCCAAATTGGCAAAGCCGCAAAGGGCGAAGCTGATGATCACAACGCTTTTTTGCGACAAATTTGCGATCTCAGGTGCAAAAGCCGTGTACGCGACAAATTCGTTGAGGACAATCTTTTGCCCGATGAACGAACCAGCTTTTAGCGCTTCCTCCCATGGAACCCCGATCATAAAGGCAATCGGCGCGAACAGGTAGCCTAAAATATGCTCAAGCGTCAACGCTTCTATTCCCACTAACCCGCCAAGCCAGCCAATAATCGAGTTCAGCAAGAAAATCAACGAAATAAATGCGAGCAACAACGCACCGACACCAGCAGCTACTTTTAGCCCGTCTGAAGCTCCACGAGCTGCCGCGTCAATGACGTTTCTGGACTCCGTATCTTTCATTACTTCCACATGTTCCACTCTGTGTGGCTGTTCTGTCTCCGGCATCATCATTTTCGCAAGCAACAGACCACCCGGCGCTCCCATGAATGCTGCGGCCAGCAAATACTCAATCGGAACTCCAAGCATCGCATAGCCACCGATAACCGAACCCGAAACGCACGCCAGTCCACCTGTCATGACAGCAAACAGCTCGGACTTGGTCATTTTCTCAATATAAGGCCTTACGACAAGTGGCGCCTCAATCGGACCCAAGAAAATATTTGCAGAGGCTGACATGGATTCGGTCTCGCTCGTTTTGAGCACACGAGACAAAAATCCACCGATGATTTTCGTCGCCCACTGCATGATTCCGAGATAATACAGAACCGAAATCAAGGAAGAGAAGAAGATAATGATTGGCAATACTTGCAGGGCAAACGTAAAGCCTGCGTTCTGTGCACCGAGTATCCCGCCAAACAAGAACTGAATTCCGGCATTCGTCGAATCAATCATGCTTTGAACAATCGACGCCAAGTACTCCAGAAGCTTTTTCCCAAAATCCCATTTCAGTACGATCAAAGCAAAAATAAACTGAATCGAAAACGCACCAATGACCGTTCTCGGATTGATCGCTCTCCGATTTTTCGAAAACGCAAAGGCTATCAAAAAAATTCCAAGGATGCCGAGAACTCCCCAAATGTATTGCATGAACATATCCTTTCCTTATCGCCAGCTGTGTCGATATCTAAGATGATTTGCTTTGTTCTAGTTCGCTTTTTTCGCTAATTCTGTTATGTAATCAAAGAATGCATCACGATTTACGTCATACACCACATGTACAGGGCGTCCATCAGCCGTCTCAACAGTTCGGCCTTGGCTTGCCCCTTCTGTAATCACGATGCTGTTAACCGTTTGTACCTTTACAAGATCACTATTGCCAACAAACGCTGTCGTTAATACATCCCACAGGTAGTAAGTCGAGTTGGTCGAGAAATGGACAAGCGGCGGTACCATTGCATAGCATTGACCCAAGAAATCCACACCGATATACTTGCGTGCTTTTGCCCAGCGCTCACGAACATCCAGTGTCAGTGGGACTTGGTTCGTGCTCTCCAGTGCGACCAATTCAATCTCCATTCCGCTTTCCCATACGCGAGCAGCCGCTTCCGGGTCCCAGAATACGTTCCACTCTGCGGTTCCATCGTGCTCAGGCTCATGCACGTTTCCTTCTTCACGGAATGTTCCGCCCATCCACACCAGACGCTCTACTTTTTCTTCGATGGTCGGATCGATATCCAATGCACGCGCAAGGTCAGTCAAAGGACCAGTAAACAACAAAGTCGTTTTTCCTTCCGTAGCACGCAGCGTTTCAATAATATGAAGATGCGCAGGCTTGTCCGCTACTGGCGTAATCACTTCTCCTGATTCATTGAGCAAGGGCAGTGCGTCTACATAAAAGGCATGCATGCGCCAGTCCTTTGGAAAAGGATTTTTCCCGCGGGAATTGGACTCTGCTACATCCAGACCGCCTTTACCGAAACGATCAATGATTTTCCGGCTGGCAAACATCGCTGGTTCCAAGTAGCAATCCGCTGGAATGACGGATACCCCCGTCAGATTCACATTGTCCATTTGGAGCAGCAAAAATAAAGAAATTAAATCATCAACGCCGCCATCATGGTTAAAGTAAATGTTTTTCTTCATCATTATTATCTCCAATCTCATACATGAACTTGTAAGAAGTACAATGAAACCACTATTATTTGGAACCCTTCAAAAAATAATACTAAAGTTTCACTAAAAAATATATAACCATTATGAACAACACAACTGAAGAACGAAAAAGAGACTATCCTCCAGTAAAAAATCTACTTTCGCGATAGCCTCTCTATCACTTTATTTGTTTAACAGATGGAAAACTTGCTCTACGTCTTTGTCACCTCGTCCTGAAAGGTTAACAATCAGGATCTGCTCTGGTGAAAGAGTGGGGGCCAACTGCAAGGCATAGGCAATGGCATGTGCGCTTTCCAAGGCGGGAATGATCCCTTCTGTTCTGGACAGTTCTTGAAAAGCCGCCAACACTTCTTCATTCGTCACCGTATAATAATCCGCTCGTCCACTGACTTTTAGCTGGCTGTGCTCTGGACCAATTCCAGGATAGTCCAATCCAGCCGCAATCGAATACGTTTTTTGCGGCTCTCCATTTTCATCCAGCAATACGAGGCATTTAAAACCGTGAATGACAGCTGGAACCCCTTGGGTCAAGGTAGGTGCCTGATCAGGCTCCACACCAATCAGACGTACGGATGGTTCCTCAATATAATGGGCAAAAGCCCCAATCGCATTGCTGCCACCGCCAACAGCAGCGATGACCGCATCTGGCAACCGACCTTCTTTTTCTAAGATTTGTCGCTTGGATTCTTCACTGATAATCGCTTGAAAATACTTTACCATCGTGGGGAACGGATGCGGACCAACCGCAGATCCCAATAGATAGAACGTGCTCTGATAGTTTTCAACCAAATCATTCAGCGCTTCATCAACCGCATCCTTCAATCTTCCTTGCCCTTTGGACACCGCTACCACTTTTGCCCCTAAAAGCTCCATCCGAAACACATTTAACGCCTGTCTTTTCGTATCCTCCGCTCCCATATAGATCACGCAATCCATGCCAAACATCGCGCAAACAGTCGCGGTAGCAACTCCATGCTGTCCTGCACCTGTCTCGGCAATAATACGCTGGGCACCCATTCGTTTTGCCAGAAGGATTTGCCCAATGACATTATTGATCTTGTGGGCACCCGTATGGTTTAAATCTTCCCGCTTTAGATAAATTTTGGCACCGCCGAGTTTTGCAGTTAAATGGCGAGCAAACGTCAACGGATTTTCCCGACCGATATATTCTTTCAGATAATACTTGTACTCTTCGATAAATTCCTCGTCATCTTTATACCTTTCAAATTGTTCAGCCAAATAGTCCAATACTTCCTGCAATTGTGGAGGTACAAAGCTTCCTCCGAACTCACCGAAATATCCCTTCTTTGTCTGTTCTGTCAATGACATGCTCATCTCTCCTCAGCTATAACTAGTCCTCAATCCTTCCTTGCATTTTATAAGATCAAAAGAGCGTGTGTCAATTTAGTTTTATGATTATTCAGAATTCATTTGTTTGTTGGTATTTTTTACAAAACCATCATTTTAGCTTCATATTTCCCCAATATAGATAGGGTAGTCTAACAAAAGTGATTCATTACGTCGTTTTTTCATTCGGAGGGATATGATGAAGATTCTTTTTCAAAAGAAAAGCTTGCTAGTCGCAACAATTGCGGCTCTTTCCTTGATCGGCACACAAGGAGCAGGTGCAACTCAAAATGTAACGGGAGCACCAGTAGTAGCAGAAATACATGAATGGAAAAATCCTCCTGCTCTCACTGAAGGTATTAAAGAAGGCGGCTTCTCTGGTCTCGTGCATCTTCCTAACGATCCCCCTTCTATTTTTTATACACTGGCTGACCGTGGACCAAATGGGCAATACGGCAAGGACGAGCTGCGTACGTTCCCTGACCAAAACTACACACCACGCATGTACAAAATAAAAGTAGAAAACGGGAACATTCACGTTTTGGAAACCATCAAGCTGCGTTTGCCACAGGGCAAGATCAACCCTTTTACGAAAACGACTTATATTAGTGGATTGCCGAACCTCGCTGGCCCTGATGAAGTTCCTTACGATGTAACGGGAACTAAAAAGCTTAGTTACGATCCAGACGGTTTGGATTTGGAAGGCATCGCTTACAACCCGATCGACGATACTTTTTGGTTATCCGACGAATATCGCCCATCCATCATTCAAGTAAAGCGTGACGGCACAATCCTGGGCCGCTATGTACCAAAGGGTACCAAAGAAGCCTTACTTGCAGCAGGTGCACAGATGGAGATATTTGATACGCTGCCAGCCGTCTATTCCAAACGCATTGCAAACCGTGGCTTCGAAGGTGTCACGATCTCGCCAGATGGTAAGTTCTTGTATACTTCGATCCAAAGTCCGATGGCACTCCCTGATAAAAAGACAGGCGAAGCTTCCCGTAATTTGCGCATTTTAAAGATGGATCTCGCCACCAAAAAAGTCGTAGGCGAGTACATGTACATCGCAGAAAACGCGAAAGACTTCGTGAAAGTGAAACAAAAAGACGTCGTCATCAGCGACTTGGCCGCACTCAGTCAGGATGTTTTACTCATTGACGAGCGAGACAAAAATGCCGGTGCAAACGCACAGCTTAAGCGTATTTACAAGGCTGATTTTTCGAAAGCAACCAATTTACTCGGTACGTCAACAAGCGAGCATGACTTCGAAAAACTCACCGTTGCCCAAGTGAAAGAGAAAGGAATTGTGCCGATTTCCAAGGAATTGCTGGTGGATGTAGCCAAGCTGAATTATCCGCATGAAAAGCTGGAAGGATTAGCGATTGTGGATAAAAATACAATTGCCATAGTGAATGACAATGATTTCGGCGTAGATGGCTATGATGAGAAGGGTAAGATTAAAATTAATAGCAATCCGACGCAGATGTATGTGATTAAAGTAGGTAAGGATTTGAAATAAGTAGCAAAAGCCTCGTGAGTGATACATATCCGCGAGGCTTTTCCTTAGTTAATGTATTTTCATTAATACAACTTCGATAAAAAGTCTGTAAACGATGAGGCGACTAGGGTGATGGCTTCTCTTTGCCATTCTTCTAGAGATTTTTCTTCTAGTTCATCTTCAGTAAGGTCTTCCTTTGTAACAATAAACTCGTGGTTTACAAATACAACAATTGGTTTTTCATTCTTTCCGTTAGTATAGTCGAAGCAAATTTGACCACCGCTAGCATCGTATCCAATAGGGAATACTCCGTCAGGTAGACATTCCTTAACATCCTCATATGCTGTTAGAATATAGTATCTCCCAACCTTACTACTAAGGCTATAGAATGTATTAAATACTTTCCCTTCTACTTCCCCGTAATCAAAGCCGCAGGGATTAGGAGCTCCCTCATTATTCTCAAGCATACACTCTACAAAATCTTTGGGAAATCGTATGCCCAGCGCAGCTTCTACTTCTTCGATATCTTGGATGTCTATTTTCTCTGTGCAGCATTCAAATGTTACATGATCTGGAATTCCCATGTCATTGCTCCCTGTAAAGAATTTCGCAATCATTGCACCACTTTACTAATATCGGTAATTCTTACATTTCGTTGAAACCAAAAAAAACAAAAAGAAGGGGCGTGATCCCCTTCCTTTGCCACTCATTCCATATCTACTGTTCTTTCTATAACGAGGCCCATGTGGTTTCTAGCCACTGATCAAAATCAGCACCTTTTTCACCCTCGTACGTATCATAGATATCGCTTCTCATTTTTTGCAGTTTCTCCTTGAACTCCTCAAACGTATGGCCTTTTGGCAAGCTTTTCTTAATTCTTACCAAGGCTTTCGTTGCTCCTTTGATCAAGTCGCCTTTTTTCTGAGCAGGTAATCGAACACCTTCCCCAAAGGCTTTCAGTTTATGAAAAGCAGTCTCTTGCACTTTGTACACCGAATCATTTTCCACGATACGCTTCAGTAATTGAATCGTTTGCTCATGCTTCCACTGCCCTAATTCTTCAACAGCCTCTAAGCGCTCTCTCCAATTTGATGTTCGATTAGCAGCTTTCTTTAATTCCTCAAAGTTTAGGGGAAACTCATTTTTGATTTCAGTATTATTCAATCGAATCTATCTCCTTCTGACTATCATCCTTCTATTATGACACTACGTCACACGAATAACACCACCTGATCGCATATAAATTCCTCGAATCTAGGTCTGTTCCCGTCATCCCATGAATAAAATGAACGGAATTTCGCCAGTTCACCTGTCTTCTATCCATCGAGAAGAAAATGGAGGGTTGCCTATTGTTAGCGGTCAGGAAGAAAAAAATATCCCTTTGGGTGATCAGCGTAATGATGCTCTCTGCCATACTGTTGCTCTTTGTGCCATCTGTAGAAGGGGCACAGGGCAAGGGATCTGAAGCATCCACAAACATAAATGTTGTAGCCGCAGCCAAAATCGCACCAAAAGGCTTTTATGCAAAATGGGAAATGGATGTGGGCGGAGCAAGAGGATGCTCCTCGTTGTGTTGGGAGTATTTTTACTTCATCAACGATAAGCAGGTGGCAACAACATTTCCAGATGGCGGAATAGATGCACTCAATTGCAGTAAAAATACATGTTTGACCTATCAAATCAAAGGGAACAAACTCACGCTCAGTAACGGAAAATCGTATACGTTCAAGGTCAAATCAGCAAACGAACTGGAGATCAACGGTGGAAAATTCATCAAATATGCCCCCTCCTCTGGGCTGAAGCTTCAGGGCAAGTACGAGTCTTTCAGCTATTCCTCCAACGTTCTTGGCACCGGATACGCAAGCTCGATCACCTATGTATTCAATAAAGACGGTACCTTTGTAGACAGCAGCTTCGTGGGCGTCACCACAGATGGTTCCAGTACAGGAGATAATTCGGGCACTTCTACTAGCGTCGGATCAGAGTCCAAAGCATCCGGAACCTATCAGATCGTAAATTATACTCTCTCTCTAACCTATAAGGATGGCAAAACGAAAAAGCTCCTATTTTTCCTGCCTGAACAGCCAAGTCCCAAAATGCTGCGCATCGGAGGTCGAGACTTTTTGCTCGCGGATGGTAACACCGCGAAATCTCAGCCTCCTGAACCGCCTTATACTGATTTTCTCACCACCAAAAAAATAGCCAAAAAGCAAGTGCTCTTTACCTTCAAGCCAAACAAGAGCGACCAGTATGACAACATCAAAATTACACTGCAAGGCTATCAATGGGCAAAGCTGACGATTGAGCCTGCTTACGTTAAGTCTTTTCAAGGGTTCAGCGATAAAGGGATTGTCGCCCTGACAGCCAAATACCGAATCGATAATACCTCGGCGCAAACGGTTAAAGTCAGCAGCTTGCAGGCGACGCTTGATTTGCCCGATTCCAAAGCCACTGTAAAAGCCGCGAACGGATTGACCCCCACAGTCAAGGACGAGTTAAAAGCAGGTGAAAGTGTGGAGAGCATGCTGGTCATTTTGGTTCCAGCGGAGCATTTTGACAAGAACAAGGATTTCAAGCTGTGGTTCGGCCCATTGCTTAACCTCAATGGCCAAGACGTGCTTCAAGAGGAATGGCTCCATTTCAATATATGGAAAAAGTTATAGAAAAAAAGCTTCTCGCCTCTCATGATTAAGGAGGCAAGAAGCTTTTCATTTTTAATCAGGCACGAACATCTCCATGATACGTCTTGCAGCTTCTTTGTATCCGCCAGCGTTACGCAAGGAATCCCCAACCTGCATCGCACGCTCTTTATAGGTCGATTCATTCAACACTTGCAGCAAAGCATCCTTCAAAGCTGTCGGTGTAAGCTGCCCTCTATCTAACATAATTCCCGCTCCCAGCTCCTCCACCCGCTTCGCCACAATCGGTTGATCAGAGCTTAATGGAATCATGACGAGCGGCACATGAAAATAGAGAGCCTCACTCGTACTGTTCATGCCAGCATGGGTAATAAAAGCATCGGCTTGCTGAAGCACTTCCAGTTGAGGAACGTAAGGCTCAACGATGAAGTTCGGTGGAATATACTCTCTGAGCGATTCCAGCTCTGTATCTTTTCCGCAAGACAGTACGACTTGAGCTGGGATATCTTGAAAGGCTGCAAAGCACAGTTTGTACAATTCCACATCTTTGGTCAAAATACTGCCCATAGAAATGTATACGACCTTATCGTATGGTGAGCGAAGCTTTTCAAACGGAAAAGAAGGAGCATCAGGGCGCGAAGTAATCGAAGGTCCTGTGAAAATGTAACTATCGTCCAGCTTGTCAGCATCTGGTTGGAATTCACGGCTGGTAAAGACAATCTTCATGTCCCCAAACTGGCGGGTAATATCTTCAATGGCAGGTACGGGTACGTTGCATATACGAGCAATGCTTTGTGCAGTCTGCGTCACTCGTTCATAAAGTGCATTCACATCTACATCACTTGCATCAAATACTTCTACAATCTGGCTGAGCGGTTCAGCAAAAGCCAGATTGGTTACGGAGCAGATCGTCGGGATTCCTAACTTCTCCCCTAAAATCGCCCCTCCCCACCCAAACAAGGAGTCAAAAATCAGGTAATCAAATGATTCATTTTCTATCTGCCGGAGAATCTCGGGAATGTGGGGTTCAATAATACCTCGCAGCATAAAATCGGTGAAATGAAGAGGGTGATTAAATTCTGTTGGGTTAAAGCCTAAATCACGAAATACTTGTTCATCCAATTGATAAGCCCGGAATTGCGCCCCAGTCTGGGCAAGCCTATCCCGATATTCTTCTGAACACATATAGACGACTTCTTCTCCGTTGTCGACTAACTGCTTCACTAATCCCAATGTAGGATTCACGTGACCATCTGCTGGAATCGTAACATACAATACGCGTGCCACTCACTCCACCTCCAAAAGAATACCTAATTAGAAATTGTTTCCATTTCATTATAAGTCAGGTGGTTGGTGAAAATGGTTACATTCCAAATATTTCATAATTTGTTCAATATTTTATATGAAGATGTTTAGTCTCGCAGGTAAACCCTTATATTCCAAGGATTTCAGAAACACAAAAATCCCTCCAGCCATCATTTCTCCATGTGAAGGGATTTCCATCCGTTTTATTTAATTTGTAAGGCCCGATGCCTACAAGGAGTTTAACTTCTGTACTTTTTTGAGATAGTGAAAATATTCCTCTCGAAGCGGGTGCTTTTTACTCAACCACGGTTTGCTATCTTCCCCTGTGTAGTGAATAATGGCCGGGTCTATTCGCAGGTTGCTTTTATAAAGATGCTTGGACTGATAATTCCACTTTGTATCGAGTTGGAGCCAATTATCATGAAGAATCGCATTCATCGGATCTTGACTGGGATAACGAATAAGACTTTGGTTCTTTTTCATGTAATCATAAATCTTGCTCGTGATGTTATGCTCTCTCCATTTATTCAAATTCATGACTAATACTCCCGCATTAAAGTAATCACAGTCATCCGGAATAGACAGATCGACATGTCTTAATTTGTTTACCCCTTGCCAAGAATCCTTCACGGCTGCAAGTAAGTAATCATCAATATTGGTGTTCCATAATGGAGTGATGTCTTCTTTAATAACCATATCACTGTCCAAATAAATCACTTTTTCAATCTCTTTGTCCAAGAGGTCTGGAATCGAAATTCGATGATAGGTTTCCTGCGTAAGATGATCACGGACGAGGAATCCATCATATAGGGTCGGATCAATCGTTACATATTTGATTTGAGCATGGAATCGTTTCACAGTTTTCGTTAAGATGGATTTGTTTTTCCCTGAGACTTGACTGTCAATAATGTGAACGATGACTGGGTTTTTAGAAACCTTATTTTCAAAAAGGGAATATAACATGACTGCGAGATGGATAGCAAAACCATCATTAACGGCTGTTACAATATGAATCGTGCCCACTATTCTCCCACCCCATATCCTTATTGAGCTATATATACACACTATTCATGGACAGCGTTGGTTTGTGTAATGAAAATACCTAATTATTTCTAGATGGGAGCACAATTCACAGCTGCAAGCCTCCGCTAATGCGGCTTTTTTCTGTGATCGATCAGAAAACCGTTATACGACTAGAGCATGTTCTATCCATCCCCATAAAATATATAAGCTGTGAGGAACGACTCGAATTCGGCAATGACCTTATCCCATAAGAGCGTTATTGGGGTAATTTGTCCAAGCTCCAGACAGACAGGGAACAAGAAAGTACCTATTTAAAAGGGTGATGAAATATGATCTCCTTTGTGGTTGGCAGAGGTATGGGCCATCTCGGTAGATGCATTAGCATAACGGAAAAATTGCAGCAACACCATCTTCCTATTCACGTGTTTGCCTTTCGGGAAACACATGGCTATTTAGCGAAAAACCTGCACAATGACGTCCAATTGAAGGCCTTTAAATCCAAAAAATTCGAGGATGGTAAACAAACCACACTATTAATAAATGATTGGCGCGCCGATGTGCCTCGATTTCGCAGTGAGGGGAAAGTCGATGGAAACACAAAGGTAGTGACCCTCTATCACAGTGACTTTATCATCGATAAAAGTGATTCAGCTCCCATGCAGGAATATAAAAATCGCATTGTAGAAATCGCCAATCACTCCGATATCTTTCTACACATGAATCTGATTCCGCCTAAGCAGACCCATCCGCAAATGAACTGCATCTACATCCCGATTCCTTTAATCACCAGGGAAATCAGCCAGTCACCGGAAGAAGTGCGACGCATGTTAGGTCTTCAGCAGAACGAGTCGTTTATTTTGGTTCACATGGGGGGCGGACTCGCTAACCGTTATGAACAGATCGTGAAGTGGTATGATCAAATAAACTCACTTGCCAGCCGCTATCGATTTGTTATAGCTGGGCAATTGGCAGATGAAGATTACCCATTCGATGAAAGAATCATCAAAGCCCCTCTCATCCCGAATGGCAAAAACCTTGTACAGGCGGCCAGTCTGGTCATTAGCAAACCGGGCATGGGCATTTTAGGAGATTGCATCTCTACAGGAACTCCATTGCTTTTCCTTCCGCCGGATGATGCGGAACGCGAGCAAAAAATAGATATGCTGCGAGAAATAGCCAATAGTGATCAGGTATCGATCCAGGAACCGGCAGAGATTGTACCAAAGATCGAGTATGCTTTAGGAAATAAAGAGGTCATTCAAAAAAGATTTCGTCTTATCCCTACCAACGGCGCTGAGGTCGCAAGCAAAATTATCGAAATGGCATACCAGATCCCGCTATCGAAATTGCCACAAAGCCAGGAAGATCTCTTGCGCTTGACGCCATATCGCTCATTTGGAAATAAGGACTGATGACTTTGAAGCAAACAAGGAGGACTGTCTTAGGTAGAAGATCAATTTCTACTTAAGACAGTCCTCTTACTTTCGCTCATATCCCCGCAAAATCTCCATCTATGCGACGAGTATATTTTCGATTAGAATATATCAGTGCTACTCTGCTATCGGCAGAAGGTCCAAATCTTTCACAGGTTTACCCTGATAATATTGGAGGCTTTTACTGCTATCATGAACAGTCAACAACATACCAACGTCAAAATCGTCACAGCCGATCCTAGCGCGATCGGTTTGTTCGGACTGGCTATCGTTACGTTCGTAGCTTCTTCGCAAAAGCTTGGGCTGACAGAAGGGCTTGGACTCGTGATCCCTTGGGCCATCTTCCTCGGTGCTTTTGCCCAACTCTACGCCTCTATCCTCGATGCGAAGCACAACAACACATTCGGGACGACCGCTTTTGGGGCGTATGCATTCTTCTGGTTCGCGACGGCAAGCAGTTGGCTTGTGAAGCTCGGTGTATTCGGTGAGACACTCGCTGCGAATGCTGACGGTGCACAGCTCGGCTTTGCCTTCGCTGGATATCTCATCTTTTCCATTCTGATGACGATTGGATCGATGGAGACTCACAAAGTATTGTTCTTAATCTTCGTCCTGATCGACGTTTTGTTCGTGGGTCTGACTTTTGATGCTTTTGGTGTTGCTTCTGGCGTATTCAAACCAATGGCTGCTTATGCTGAAATGGGAATCGCTCTTCTCTCCTTCTACGGTGCAGGGGCAGCGGTGTTGAATAATCACTTTGGTAGAGTATTCCTTCCTGTTGGTCGTCCGTTTGGGATTTTTAAAGATCGTTCTTAGTTTGGTAGCCGCTCTTCGCGTTGTTCTGCGAGGGGGCGGCTTTTTCTATTCGTTGAAAAGCCAGCGTAACATATCCGTTTCATCTACAATATAATGTGCCTAGAACAATCTAAAGAGGTGAGCCGATGGCAGTCGTAAAAGCCAGGAGCAGTGATATTGACATGTTGGCAAGGTTGCTTCGAGCCGAAGCTGTGGGTGAAGGCGAAATGGGTATGCTCCTTGTTGGAAATGTTGGCGTTAACCGAGTAAGAGCGAATTGCTCCGATTTTAAAGGAATCCGAACCATTCCCCAAATGATCAATCAGCCGCATGCGTTTGAAGCTCTGCAACATGGTATGTACTACCAAAGGTCTAGAGAGAAAGAACGCCGTCTGGCACGACGGGCTGTGAATGGGGAGCGGCATTGGCCGGGCAAATTCTCCCTCTGGTATTTTCGTCCGGGCACGGCGCAAAATCCCCTGCCTTGTCCGCCAACCTGGTATAATCAGCCGCACGTAGGACGATACAAGCTTCATTGTTTTTATGAGCCGACCGCGAAAGAATGTGAAAATGTATATAATACTTTTTAATTTTATGGGCGAAAACAGCCCAGACATTACACTGCCCCAAGAGAAAAAGGGGCAGTTTTTTTATAAGCTCGCGCGGGAATGCGATCATGTATGATTCGCTACGTATCATACGCTAGTCACATCCATAGGTGTGGCCTGCCCAATCATTGTTTTTGGATTGAACATACACTGTTGAGAATTCATTGTAAAAGGAGAGATTTTTAATGGCATTTAGACCACCTCTAGGGCCACCTCCGGGTCAGCCGCCAGGAGCACAGCAAGTACCAGAGCCGTTAACTCCTCCCCCATCGTTCATCCCCCCACAACCCGCTCCCTTTCGAATTGATCCAAGGGCTATTGAAGGTTGTTTGTTTCGTTTTACGTATCTTTGGCTTGTAAATGGAGAGCAATTCTGGTTTTTCCCCGTTTTTGTAGGTTCTAGGTCGGTTGCAGGGTTTAGATGGACGGGGAGGTCTTGGAGACAAACTGGATTTGATTTACGGTTAATTATTGCATTTACATGCTTGTAAGCCACGGCTCCCTTCCCTTTTACACCGATTCGATCAACAGGATACACATACTTTGAATTCGGCAACACAAACCCCGGATGTATTCAACCTGTCGCGCGAATTCATGGGCTGCACGATCTTTGTCGTTAACGTGCAGCCTATTTAAGCTGCCTACTCCTCAACCATAACTACTCACCCAAAGTGTCGTTCTAATCGAACGGCTATTTTTTTTGTACACCATTTGTTAAATGGCTTCCATAGCTGTAAGATATGCCTCACCATATACTTTTTCTGGTTAAATCTAAAGATTATTTCCGAAACGACCGATATAGTTAGTATTCCGGAAAATATTTACTGTGAGCATATTTATTTGACGTCATGCTCACATCTCAAAGGAGGATATCTTATGAAGAAACGAAATCATACTAGAATTTTCAAATTAATCGCGAGTTTATCTGTTATTTTCGCTACTGTAAATTATCCAGTTATCTCTTTTGCCGAAACAAGTGATTCTAGTTCAGTCAGTGAATCAAGCAACGCCGATGACATTAATACCGGTATAGCAGACTTAGACTATGATAATGACGAAATTTTAGCAGTAAGTGGTGATGAGATAGATAGCTTTGTTCCAAAAGAAGGAATCAATCCAAAAGGTAAGTTTATTGTCATCGAACGTAAAAAGAAGTCACTTGCAACTTCTCCAGTCGATATTTCCATTATTGATTCTATGACTAATCGCACTTACCCAGGAGCATTACAACTTGCCAATCAAGCTTTTACAGAAAATAAACCTAGTCTATTACTCGTACCAAGAAAACCTTTGACTATTAGTATTGATTTACCAGGTTTGAAAAAGGAAAATTCAATTACTGTGGATAATCCAACATACGGTAATGTGTCTGGAGCAGTAGATGAGCTTGTTTCTAAATGGAGCGATGAGTATTCAGAAACACATACTTTACCTGCGCGATTGCAGTATGCAGAATCAATGGTTTATAGCAAATCTCAAATCGGAAGTGCTCTAAATGTTAACGCTAAATATCTTGATTCTACATTGGGAATTGACTTTAATGCGATTTCTAGTGGAGAGAAAAAAGTGATGGTGGCGGCATATAAACAAATATTTTATACGGTAAGTGCGGAACTGCCTAACGATCCATCCGATCTTTTTGATGATAGTGTTACTTTTAAAGATTTAAAACGTAAAGGGGTAAGTGATCAATCCCCGCCTGTAATGGTATCAAATGTAGCTTATGGTAGAACCATTTATGTGAAATTAGAAACAACCTCTAAGAGCAAAGACGTAAAAGCAGCATTTAAAGCCTTGCTTCAGAATAAAGGCAGTGTAGAAACGAATGCCGAGTACAAGGATATTTATGAAGACAGTTCCTTTACAGCTGTCGTATTAGGCGGAGATTCACAAGAGCATAATAAAGTCGTTACAAAAGACTTTAGTGAAATTCGGAATATCATTAAAGATAATGCAGAATTTAGCCTAAAGAACCCAGCATACCCAATCTCATATACAAGTGTTTTCTTAAAAGATAATGCAATTGCTGCCGTTCATAACAATACAGATTATATTGAGACTACAGCTACAGAATATTCGAAAGGAAAAATATCCCTGGGTCACTATGGCTGGTATGTCGCTCAATTTGATGTATCCTGGGATGAAGTTTCCTATGATGAAAATGGTGAAGAAGTACTAACACATAAGACGTGGGAAGGAAGCAACCAAGACAGAACAGCTCCTTTCAATACAGTCATTCCTCTGCCTCCTAATGCAAAAAATATAAGGATTTTTGCGAAAGAATGTACCGGCCTTGCTTGGGAGTGGTGGAGAACCGTTATTGATGAACACAATGTTCCATTAACTAGTGAAATTAAAGTTGAAATTGGTGGAACGACATTAAATCCAACAGGTGGTATTACATTTAATTAGTTGAGAAAAGAAACGGCTGAAATCCTTTTTATCAAGGACTTCAGCCGTTTTTCTTTTTCTTATTCCTCATTCAAATGAATAGCCGTTACTGGATGCTCCTCACATTGCTTGCCCTATACCACGTGGCCTTTGATGGGGAAAGTCCTCCCTTGTCCACAAAATATTTCATTATTTCGAAACGAACAGGGAGGGTAACAGTTGCATCATTTCATTCACATGCGGTGATTCTCCAAACATGAGATGCTTGTTCCAATCTTCCGTGCCAAGTTCCCTATCACCCATTTTGATAAAACACAAACCTCTCCGATAGTAAATATCTTGTTCGTCTGCATCAGAAAACGCTAAGGCCTCTGTATAATCGGAAATGGATAATTGCCACTCCTCCTGTGCTTCATAGACCCATGCACGGTTGTAAAGGACGGTTGCATTTTTCTCTAGTGCAATAGCTTCAGTTAGATCAGCTATGGCCCTGTCATACTCCCCCATCTCATAGTACAGGACAGCCCTATTTGTCCAGGCTGCCATCATTTCCTTATCCTTGTTTAGGGCAGCGGTAAACGTTTTTAGTGCTTGATCATTATTGCCATCCGACATTTCAATTAAACCTAGTGTACACAGGAGCCGTGCATGATCAGGCTCTATTTCTAAACCGAATTCAGCATCTTTTCGGGCCATTTCGAATTTCTCCACTTGATACAATAATGTAGCTCTGTTAAGTAATCCATCAAGATTTTCGGGGTCTATATCAAGCAAGTAGTCATAGTCCGCCATTGCTTTCTCCACATCTCCAAGACGATTGAAGGCAGTAGCTCGATTGAAATAAACCTCTGGAAACGGAGGACTAAGTTTTATCGCTTGGTTATAATCTTCAATGGCTTCATCCAGTCGCCCCATTCGGCTATAAAGGTTTCCACGATCAAAGTAATATTCTGGATAATTGGAATCAATCTGTATCACTTGGCTAAATGTTTCAGCTGCTTCTTCAAACCTTTTTAAAGCTACGTAAATCAGCCCTTTATTATGTAGCAACACCGAGCGATGCAACATATGTTCATCAGGAGCAAGAGTCTGATTTAACCTTTGCCATCCTTCCGTAACCAATCGAAGCGCTTCTTCAGGATTATCCATATGTAACTCTACTAAAGCCAATCCATTTTGGTTAAATACTTGTTGAAATGCACGTTCTTTTTCATCTTCAATCAATTCTGCCAAATCAATGGCTTTTTGTATCCATTCTTTCGCCTTCTCGTGTTCTCGTTCTCGGTGATGCCTCGTATAGTACATCGAAAATCCATATGAAATTTGCATATGAACTCTAAAATCATCAGTGTTTGCGTACACTTCACCTAAAAGCGTCGGTATATCATCAGTTTCACCCAATGCAGCCAGAGACGTAGCCATTTTCATTGTAAAATACCGGCTATTATCAAATTCGCTGCTCCAATTCGTCAGTTTCCGGCCACGTAGGCTCATATCGATAGTCGCATCGTAAAAACCCATGTTAATGCTATAACTAACTGCTTTAAACAACGCTTCGCTTGCTGATTTCTCAGAAGTACCGCGCTCCAGATGAAACGGAATGGCGCCTAAGTGCAGTGACCACTGCTCTTCTTTTATAAGAGATTCTGCCCGCTCTTCGTGAAGGCTCTGACGAATTTCAATAGGAGTTGCTTCATAGGCGAGCAATTCCTGCTCACAATCTGATGTGCAGTCAGAAAATATGTATCGTTTCGTTAGCTCAAGTCGCTGTTCGTCAGATAGATTTACTATCCCCATATCTTGTTCGATGTCAGAAAAAATAGTAGTAGGCTCCGTATACGTTTGTAACGCCTTTTTCAGGTCTTCCTTTTCCGCTATTTCACTTGAACTTACGATCACCTGAATCAGGTCAGACTTCGCACGACGCAGAAGTGTACTTATCAATTCTGCATCAAGTTGATCACAGGCCTGCACATTTTCAAAAACCAGGGTCAATTTTCCCATTCGTTCCCGATTCGCTAATGCCAATAAAAGATCGATCAAACCATTCGACATGCGAAGTGTACGCAATTTCGAATAATAACGTGTTCTTTCTTTCGGAATAGCAAGAGAGGTAAGTGTTTCTACACTAACAGGAATGACTGCTTTCAGTTCTGGTGCTATGGATAAGATCTCGATGCAGTGTGATAAAATCAGGTCTGGCCATTTCGAATAAACATCTGGAATAATCTGGCGCAGAAGGTCACCAGTACCTGTATAGGGTCCTCTAAGATTGCAATGACAATTGCTGACATAACATGTGGAGTATTGCTCTTCGAAGTACTTCTTTTCTCGGTCGCTGCGTCGAGATCCAATCAGCCATTGGTGTGTAATCGATTGTTTCATTTCGACTCATCCCCTCTGTTCCATTGATAAATTCCGAATTTCCCTTTTGTTTCTACGCTCTTTTAGGTATAGATAAAATACAATTCCATACTGGACTCCCGTTATAGACAAGAAAACAACGGAATCCCAGAATTTCATATCTTCTCCTGTAAATATGGAGAGAAAAATATTCGTTAAAAGTTGAATAGCGACCGGAACCATATAGAGCATCATTCCTGTCATCATCATCCAGCCAGTTGCGTAAAAAAAGCTGTACCATCTCGCTACCTGATGATCCCGTTCCGTATACTTGGACATATCGACCATCTTGTTCTTTTTTCCAATTAGTCCATACCATATATTTTTCAAATAGGAACGTGTAGCCTCCTGAAGATTTACACACCCCAACATCGTAATCATTAAATAATAGATATCTGTTTGAAGATGAAAATAAAATTGCCAGAAGAAACGCAACAGCGTTGTAAATGCTAGTCCCATACAATATGCAGCTATGATTGTCTTCTCACCTGTATTTATCCAAATTGCACCAGCAACGATCACCAATAAGGAATACCACAAAATATCACCGAACATTCCAACTAAAAATGGAAGAACACGCTTTCGTTTTGGGAATCCCCAAATACCTGGCATGGAAGAAGTAAAGACCAAAAAGTACATTCTTCTGCCTATACTTAGTTCTGACGGGATACCCAGTCTTCGTCCGGCAAGCATGTGCATCCATTCATGAAACAAGATCCCTGGAATCTGACCGATCGTCATGCCAAGAAAAACCACCATGGCGTATTCGGAAAATAAGATGCTTAATCGACCCGGACGAATCTGTGGATATTGGTATAACAACCACAAGGCACAGGTTATGATGGCAACATAAATCAGCCAACCAAGTGGAGAAAAAGCTAGCTTACCCAACCATTGCCCCGATACTTTCTGCGGTTTCGTTTCCTTTTCCTCAACATCACAAATGAATGTCAGGTCACGTAATGTCTGCAAAAAATCATCCATGTCCACTTCATCGTGATAGGTATCTTGATACCAGGAATGCGCTTCGGCAACCCCCATGCCCTCTTGCAGTTTTCGTACAAGTGCTGCTCCATCCTCAGGAAAAACAGCAAACGTATCCGTCCCAAACCGCCCAATCAGGACTCCTTGCTTATCCTCCAGAAATGTTAACGGGTGTAATTGGATCACGCGATTTTCGTTCATGACTTTCCTCCCGGATGTTGTCATGCTATCTTCATAATTGAAAAAGAGGGGCAAATGCCCCACTTTTCCATGTTACTGACAAATCTTTATGCCTGCTCACATGTGCAGTCGTACATTGTGTTAGCTACTGAAGTCAATTTTACAGGCTCGGTTTTTTGCACAGTAATTTTTTTCATAATAATGCCTCCGATAAATTGTTATTTATACCATATTCGCGAATGTATGGTATATACTGGTAATGATAGCTTGTAATTTTCTGACTGTCAATAATCTTTTGATTTTTTTGAAAATAAAATATATTTGGAAAAATAGAAGAAAACGAAGGCAGGTAAATTAGGATTAAAAATTATGGTAACTGGGGATGTTTAACCTTTGTTACGAGGCGAGCGTAGGGGAATTAGAGAAGTATTCTATTTTGTTTTCATCAATAATTTGATCTCTTTTTTTGGTATCAATATTACTTAAACATTGAAAGATCCTTTTTTCAAATTCTTAACTGTGGGCATACTTATCTCAGAAAACTGCTTGTGTGTTAATTACTGCCCACCTTCAGTGTTACGATGGTAGCTTTCATCTGCAACCAATTTTTCTATTTTTGCGATTCCATTTATTTTAATGCTTTTCCAATCTCCCACATTACTCCACCCTTTATATCTTAAGAGTCTTATCGCTTCCATTATGAATCAAATTTATTACGAAATAACCCTTCCACATTTAGGAAGGGTCTAGACACCAATGCATCTTGCTTTAATTTTTCTGTACTAACAGTGTCAGCACTCCACATGTGACGAGTAGGCAGTAGGGGTGGTAGCCCCGCAGCGTGAATACAGTGTTATGCGCCGTTACTGTCTTGGAAGCATCACCTAAAAACCTTAGATCAAGATTCCAACTCTATTTTTTACTTTGGTATAAAAACTCAACTTCACCATCTAGCAAATATCGATATTCAAATAATTGCATTGTTCTTTCCCTAATTCTCTCCCGTATAACCGTGCCTAGGCTTACCGATCCTTGTGATCCAAGGTAACCATTATTAATAAATGTCTTCTCTACAAATTTTGTTTCCCTTAAGTGATACTGTAACCATACTTTCTGCGATTCAATTAGTGCTTCTCTTGGTTCTCTATCCAACTTAGAAAGAAGCTTTTTATATATTTGATTCAACTCTTTATCCCAAATCTCTGTATATTTGCTTTCCAAAGCCCCCCATCCCAATGTTGTAATAATCTCTTTGGAATTTTGAAATTCATTAAATTCCACTTCATAATCATGATCTATAGGATTTCGAAGCATTTCATCATAAAATTCTCCAGTCAAATCATAGTTCCCAATGTTCATGGATAACACTTCATTGTTAGAAGGATCTGATCGACCTTCAGTTATTTCTTTCGATTCTGTTCCATTACCTGTACTCCCTACATCAGGAGGCCGTTCAGAATTCATTATTGATTTAGTTTCGCTGTTCAAAGTAGTCGATTGACTAATATTTTGACAAGATGAAAACATTATCGTAATAAAAAATAATAAGAGTATCTTACCTCTCATAAAATATCTCCTTAAATATTATCTTTACTATTTACCGGTAATGGTGCATAACGTCTTATTCACGAACTTCCTAAATAATCCCATTCAGAACAACCTTGATAAATACTCGGTATCAGCAATGTGCGACGTCCTGCAAATCGCAAGAAGTACGTTTTACTATGAAACGAAAGAACAACCGAACGAAGACGCTCTAACCGAAGCGATTGTGGAGATTTTCCACAAAAATCGAAAAGCTTACGGTACACGAAAGATCAAAGTCAAGCTCCATGAACGCGGATTCGTCGTCTCCAGACGTAGAATTGGTCGGATCATGAAAGAGCAAGGGCTCGTTTCCACCTACACCGTGGCTCAATATAAGCCCCATAAAACCGCTTGTAATGAAGCAACGACGGGGAATGTTCTGAACCAAGAGTTCCAGCAGGAGGAAGCCAAACGCTTCGTTGTCAGCGATCTGACGTATGTGAAGGTTCAGAACCGATGGCATTACATTTGTGTGCTTGTCGATTTGTTCAATCGAGAGCAGGTCCAAATAAGGATGCTGCTCTGATTTCCCGTGCTTTTGCGAGCGTCCAGGGCGATTTACGTCAGATTCAGTGGTTTCATACTGACCGTGGCAGCGAGTTTAAAAATCAAAAGATAGACGAACTTCTGGAGACGTTTGAAATCGGCCGATTCCTAAGTACGAAAGGCTGTCCATACGACAACGCTGTGGCTGAAGCCACCTACAAAATCATAAAAACAGAGTTCGTGAACCAGATGAACTTCCAGAGTCTTCGTCATCTGGAACTGGAATTGTACGATTACGTGAATTGGTTCAACAAGCATCGCATTCATGGGACATTAGACTATATGACGCCTGTTCAGTATCGCCAAGAAGCCCTTAAAATAGTTGTCTGATTTACTGTTGACAATCCAATTCAACCTTATGGGATATAAGGTGGCAAGCCCATTACCTTAAAAGAGTCATCTATTTTTTTCACGGTGTATTCAATTTGTTTTCCGTTCTCAAATGATGTGTCATCCAAATATTTAAAAGAAAGAACATAGACATATTCTTCATCACTAATCTTAGTTTTTTCAATTATTGTATCAATTTTTACTATGTTCCCCCCATTGATTGTACAGTAATTTTCCAGCAGCTTTTTATAATCATCTTTGGTTACTGATGGATTGTTTCCAATCAGGGACTCATAATCACCACCGTACAATTTTACCATTGTGTCATAGTCCTGTTTACTCAAAGCATCAAAATATTGATTCAAAACTATATCTGGATCTTGTTGGTTCTCTTTCACCTTTTCACCCGTTTGTAGACATCCAGCTAATAGAGTGGTCAGAATACAACAAAGCAAAATCCACATACCTTTAGTCAGATTCTTATACAAAATATGCAGCCCCTTTCGTTAGAATAAAAAGCTAAGATACCCAATAATATGAATATCTTAGCATAAATGTATATTTCCCCTTACTCTTTTATAGTGTGAGGTGTATAACTTTGAGCATCATCCCAACTTCTGTAGTACGACTTTGCTTTGTCTCCGGTTCCATCAGTTGTTGCTTCATAGGTATAAAATCCTTTAGGATTGTCTGTTCCCTTTTTTACTGATTCCAACATCCAAACGTGTCCTTTTCTAAGTCCGATGTCACCAGCTTGGAAGTCATACCAACTAGTCTTTTTGAATTTCTTTGTCAAATTAGAGGTTCCATATTTGTCACCTAATTCATATGCAGATGATATAAAACCACTACAATCAATTCCTGCTGTACCAGACGAACGGTAGTCTAAGTTTGTATTTACGTTTCCAGCCGTATCCCCATTGGATATGCTATCCTTGAAATTATCCCCTGAAGAGTTGGAAGTATCTACACCATCATATCCTCCCCAGTTATATGGAATACCCTGTTCTTCAACCGTCTTCGTAACTTTTGCTAGATGATCAGGTGGTGTAGTGTTTTTAGTTGATGAAGTTTTCATCTTCTTAGGATTGTAGTCCCATGATATATATGTCATTTCCTCTGCTCGTTGTAGCGCTGTATACCAATCATTTACTTGAGCTTTTGCTTTAGAACTTCTAATCTCAACCTTTTCTTCGTCAAAGAATGCTATATTATGCTTATCTTCAGGTTGGATTTTTTTAAGTAGTTGCTTGTCAATGTTAGTCTTTTTTTCTTCAGTAAAGGGGAGTTCATAAATCTCTACGGAATTTTTCTTTGTGATCATTTGATATGCTTTTCCCTCTTTTGTTACATATAAGAACTTAAACGGAATTGAAGTAAAGTAAGTATCTTTTGTGGGAATTGCAAGAGCAGTTCCAATTTGCTCACCATCTTGATAGCGTCCTACCCTTGTTTCAACATATAAGCCTTCACCAATTACCGCTTCCTTTTCAACAATTAGCTGCTCCCCTTCTTCTGTGCTTTTTAGAAGGGCTGTTTCAACAGGAACATGATCATACGAAACTTCAACTTTTTGGTCTGAGGTAACCAATTCAACAGTGTTATCATCAATACTTTTTACTTCAAAAGTAGGCTCTTCTTTTAGAGATCTTTTCCCCTTGTTAAGACTGAGTTCTGTATCATCGAGCAAGCGAACAACAATCTCGTTGTCCCTATTAAAAAACAGACCACTAATTTCAAATCTTTTTTGATTTACAGGTACTTGGAACTCATTCTCCAGCTTGCCATTTTCGAATTGAAGAACATGCCCCAAGTCACTCAGTACGTAGATATTATTGTCTTCATCGATTTCAACATCAAAAAACTCTTTATCTTCTGGTAAGTCAATGGTTCGCTCACTATTCCCATTTTGGTCGTAAACTTCAATCTGGTGCCCAATCGTATCCAAAATGAAAAATTCCCCACTGCCAGAAACCGCAAAACTTTTGGGACCTCTCAGTTCTATATCTTCCAATTCCTCATCAGAAGAATAAGCAATTTCTCCGCTGCCACTCCCCACATCAACTTTTAATACTTTATCTGCGCTGCTATTATCTTTGCTTCCTGCTAAAACAGAGCTACCACTGATTGCTAAGGATACTCCTAATACACTGGCTACAATGCCTTTGATATCTTTGCTGCTAAACATTTAATTCACTCCTAGTACTATATTGGTTTTTCTTATTCTCCCATTACGATTCGCGCACTTCTTTCCCCCTTTCCAGTATGGAACTGAAATGACTGAGTAAAAGATGCTCGACCTTGCTTATTAAATTACATTATTTGGAATTTCCTTTTTCTTACAATAACTTACCATATCTGATAAATCTCTTCAAATTATTTCTTAGCTTTATTCCTGCACTTATGATGTTTCCACATTTTAGACACAATTGATTTGGACTGTAGTTGAGCTTATCAATAATCTAGAGCGAAAATAAAACGAGACCCATTTGTATTGGGTCTTAAGTAAACTCCTATAGTGAGAGCTTGTTCATGTAGCACTTTTTATTTTTGTTTTACGCCCCCAAGTGCTCTCTGTCTGACTTTGCATTGCACTCCAGCTTTTGAGTAAATCTTAACTGCATTCTAAAAGGCGAAGCCCTCCTTCGGAATAACCCGAGGAGGGCTTTTTTACGTTATGCGTTCAATTTGAGAGTCGCCTTTTCCTTCACTTCATGCAGTACAACGTTCATACTGAATCAAATTCGAGATTATGTTTCCTGCTCGTAATCCCATTTTCCATTCTTTTCATTATATTTTAGTTTGAAGATCAGAGCCTCACCGTCTTCTCTGTTAAACGAAAAAGAACCTTCTTTTAACTCTTCATCCAGAAGAATAACCGGAATGGTATCCCCTACTTTTGCGTGCTTCTGCATGATCTCGTCCTGAACTTCAATAAAGGCATCCTTCACGTCTACAGAACGTTCATTTTCTATTTTATCCATTAGCGGCGCTCTTTTAGTGAATTCGTTATAAATCCACTCTTTTCCATTTTCGTCAGTCAAAGTTTTCATGGCTACCAAATCATCGGACTTTGCTTCGATCCCCAATGAATTAAGGGTTTTCATTTGATTTCCTTTTTCGTACTGCTCAACATCTTCACTTGCGTATAGACTGCTACCTGCGAAAATTGCACCAGCTAAAACAAGACCCGAAATTGCTATACTGCGTTTTTTCATAACCTCAAATACTTCCTATATGCTTTTATTTAAAATATTCCCTCTCAGACGTTTCGGTCACCTTATCACCTATCTTGTTGTAGGCATAATGGGACGATGTGATTTTGGCTTTCATTAATGCTGTAACATTAGTCGTGTAATCGACTGATGCATAATCTGTACCATTATCGTAGTCTGTTTTCTTGAGATTTCCATTCACGTAGAAATAAGAGTAGTTGGGCGACTTCGGAATTCCCAATAAATAACACCTTTAAACGATAATCAAAAAGTTGACCATTTTTGGGGCAAACGCTCATCTTCAAGTTGATGACTACTTTCTCTCATAACATGTAGTCTGATAGGAAAGCACTAATGATTTCAACAGGTTACGATACAATTAATATGTTAACTGGTACAATTATTTCGTACCAAATGAACTCAACAGGGAGATAGTAGTAATGACCAACTGGAAGAATATTAAGATTAATGGAGTAAGAGGTATTGACAAATGCGTGGCAGAATTCCGTATTAAGGAAACTGGATCCGGACGAACTCCATCTGGTAGGTTCAAAGTGAAAATATTTGAGGAACAAGATGGAGATTTCTATGGTATTACAAATATTGGAGTAAAGAGACTTGATGATGAACCGGCTGTACTTGGTTTGGGAACAGGTAAAAGTATCCAAGAAGCATTAAAAAATACTGTTGACGCTTTCGTGCAAGAAATGAATTTTAAAGGACAGCTAACAGATGATGATTTTGAATGGGCTGAACTTGACGATTTTTAATCTTATTTAATTTGTAAAACGCTAGTTCTAAGAACTTGGCGTTTTCAAGAGATACTCATCAGGCTGTTAACAAGACTCGAAGAACTCATCGATTTCTGCTTTTCTCTTAAAATAGACTTCTTTAGCATGTGCTTCACGTTAAATCTTCGTAGTGGTTTTCATCAAGAACCATCTCTTCAGTTTGCGATGTTACTTCATCATTAGTGACTTTGCTACTCTCTACAACCTCATTAGCTGACACATTTTGTGTTTCGACACTCAAATCAGGTCAAGTCTCACAACTGTCTCCACATGTGTGGTGTGAGCAAAATAGACAAGCTCCCGATGTGGCAGTATTCGCTAAGTAATATCCTAGATTAGCTCTCGACAGATGCATCCTTTTCGTCTCAGTAAGTATTGTGGATATTTGTGCAGAGAAGATGAATAAAAGCACCTTGGCAATAGTTGTCAAAGTGCTTTTGTTACACAAGAACAAAGAATCTGATTTTACCACCCTGGGTCAGTGCCATAGGAAATTACTTGAGAATGGTTTGGAATGTTTTGTACCTCATTTGCTTGAATAGTTAGAGGCACAGCAACTAAGAACACCGTCATTAATATATGCAAGAGAAGCCTGTTCATCACTTTCCCCTTTGGATTTCGTTTATTAATGTCCGGGATTATCCGAATATAACTTTATAGTTTTTATTGGAGAAACGTTAGTTCCATGTTCAATTTCATTCCTAACATTAGGAGTAGTTACTGTCAAGACAGAAAACGACATTATAACAGAACACGTTACAATATTCATTACTAACTTTTTCATCATTCATCCCTCGCTTCGCTTTCCTTATATACTTCATTATATACCTCTTTCAGATTTCCTATAAGTTCCAATTTCATCATTTTTTCATGTGTGTAATGATGAGAATGCATCTCATTGTAACATTGCAAAATACTTTTATAATCATTTATCTTAGCGTAATGTAATATACTATTTAGATAAGCTTCCATTCCTTCATCAAAACACCCCCTCTTAACCAAAAATCTGCCTTTGTATTTGTAGTACCTTCCTAGTTCGGCATATTGATATGGATCGGTGTACTGAAGTAGTATTTTACTCTCTTCTGACCCCAGAATACTGCTAATTGAATCAAGATCATTGACTTTAAATAAAGCTTCCAAAAGCATATTTACTCGATGTAAACGATTACTATCAGTTACTTCTTCTACACACTGATACAACATAGGAATAGCAACGCTATATTTCCCTGTCCGAGATAGAATAATGGCGCGGTAAAACTTCAACCGCTTAATAATCTGCGTGTAATTCAATTCTTCATAAATATTCAGGTGTTCTTCCAAGTTACTATATTTTCCTAAGAATAGGTATGAGTTGCATATAGCTAATGCAACCTGTTCTTTTAACGTATTACTTGTCTTATCTTCGAGATGACCTTTTTTCCCCAGTTCAATACATTTGTTATAGTCTTCAATGTTATGAGCATGAAGCGCCATTCTATAATAAAATGTAATCTTTTCATCATGGGATAGGAAGTCAACATAGTGTAAAATTTCCTCCCCATTGCAAAAGGTTTCCTTTAGTTTTTTGAGATCATTACGTTCAATTAGATATTTCTGAAATAAAGCTTTTGCAATGTATTTCGGCTCTCCGCACTGTCGTGCATAATTTGCGATGACCTTATAGAGAGCTAAGCGTATTTCGTTATTTATTACTATTACAGCAGTCGAATCAGAGAAGTTATACAGTCGCTCCAATGCCTTCTCAATCTTTTCATTAGGAGATTGAAGAAATTTCAAAGATACTCTTTCGACTAATGAAGAATATTCACATTGAATGATTTCTTGAAGAATTTCAAATAACGTCTCACTCCTATTCTCATCCTCAAGGTATCCTTCAATAATTTCTTCATACGGGTACGGAAATATAGCGGCTATCGACTTCACTGTTTTAAATTCAGGGCGTTTTGTCTCTCCACTCTCAATCTTTTGTAGTACGCCCCTACTTACACCAGTTCTATCTTCTAACTCAGCAAAAGACAAGCCGTTATTTCTTCGGCTCTCAGACAACATGTCCCCAATGGTTTTCTTTTGCACTATATTCCCCCCACAACAAAAACTTCCTTTTTTTTACAACGCAATCGAGTAGGATTATAGCAAGGTGAAGTTTGTGAATTCAACAAAAACAAACAGACATATTTCGACTGAAATTTGCGGAAATTATCGAATAATGTCAAATGTATCAAGGTAAATTTTTCCATGTTCTTTTTGATATACGTGCTATAGTGAAAAAAGAGGGGGTGAGACTATGGGGGACAGATAACGATGGTTGAATGGCAAGAAGTAAGCAATGAAGACCTTACACAAATCATCAAGAATCTACAATATCAGCTTAAAGAAGTCTTCAAACAACAGGGCAAACTGACAGACTCCGATGTGTTGAAGATAAGTCAAGAACTAGACGAGTACATCTTAGAGTGCCAACGAAGAAATCTTACTAATCAGAAAGGAGGTACATTGTAAAAGTGAATGGACTTGTTTTAAGAAGGCGAATCAACAAGAAAGGACGTTCCCCCTTTGCTTCCCGGCAACAGGAACGCCCTTAATAGGAGCCTCTTGAAACTCCTATATTTAACTCTATCACGAGATGTTCAGATTCGGAAGAAGGAGATTCTTACGAAATAGACCTAAAAAACATAGCGGAGCATTTGTTCGAAGAACTCGGATAATTAATTTTAGAGAATAATTTTTAAAGAGGAGTAGGGAAGCCTATGAAGAAATTCAAAAGAGTATTAGTGCCTTTTGTCGTGTTCTCATTGCTAGTTGCTCCTGTGTCAGTCTTGACGCCAGCATCTGCTGAAAGTATACAGGAAATTGCCGAGACAGAAGAAGTCGTTGATTTCGAAAACCTTCCCATACAACTGGCGGAGGGGGTAACACTTGAGGAATTGGCAGAGGCCATCAATGAACCACGTATTCTTGAAAGCAAAAACGTAACTATAATAGAGAACAGCTCAGCGGATGAAGTCATCGGAAAGCGTCAAATGGTGTATAGCCCTAATGCAGCACCAGTTGAAAAAGAAGATGACTCTATCTTTGACTTCGGTGCCTTCTCTTACAATAGTGCCGACAAAGTTGCCAAGGTTGCTGAATCTGACACTGACGAGGTTGAGCCAAGGAGTTGGCGTCCTAGCATTGATGGAGTGTTCTTTGATCACCAGATGACGTCCGACTGGGCTGGTGGTGACGTATACTCGACCGTTAAAGTAATCGCCGTGGTAGGCAGAGTAGCCTCTGTAGACGCTACTCACACTATCATCCGTTCAGCAAAAGAGGACGGGAAATATAACGTAGAAAAAAACGGAAGTTTGTATTTTAAACCCCCTTACGAGAACCTATCTACGCATAGGGTACGCGTTAATGCGGAGACTTACTGGTGGTCAGGAAAATTGGAAGGAGTTGTTAGATACCTGGGAGGGGGCTCCTCGCCTATCGCTCCTTTGAGGGAGGTAGAAAAGATCCTGACTAACAATAAAGGCGAAATTTACCATGATTACGTCGATCCGCAGTCAAACATCAAGTTAATTAAACCGGACGCTGACATGGTACCTCAGAAGAGGGAGCGAGATTCGGGGTATAGAAAGGACTTCGAGAGACGTTACGTTGGTTACTTCGGTCAACCTCAATATTTCGCTTGGGATGATGTTGAAATCCATCATATGATTCCGCTAGAATATTATGGAAGGAATCATTTCGACAACCTGATTCCTCTTCTCAAAAAGGATAGAAAAAACGATTACATTCTGCCACATAGGGAAGTAACTGAGTGGTGGGAGAGTTACCGGAAGAATTGAGAAAAATGGACTACCGTCTGTAGGATGGTAGTCCGTATTTTCATTAGAAAGGGTGTGAATACTCCGTGAGCATTTCTTTTAACCGTATTTTAGACAAGATCAAGGGAAGAAGAGAGCAATTGAACGGTGATTTGCATATTATCGGTGAAGAATTTGAGTTTATTTTTCAAATGCCTACTGACTCTGCCGCAGAGTTAGAGAAACTAAAGTCATTTGAGCTACCCGAGGATTATGTGAGCTACTTCTCTCAGTACAACAGAGCCGTATTATTTCGCGATTTAGAATTTGGCAGCAGTCTCTTCACGATATTAGACCCTCACAATGTTATTGAATACTGGAAAGGATACAGCATAGATCACCCTTACTATCCTATCGCATGGAGTAGCCACTCGCTAGGTTGTATATGCGTAGATCAAGACCGACTTGATAGCGGAAACGGCTACCTCACATGGATCGAATCGATGGACCCTGATAATCCGATTGACATTGATCTGACATTTACAGAATGGCTGGATAAGCTCATCGAGCATGAGGGGAAGGAATTCTGGATTCCGTTCCATGAGGAGGAAGAGTAATTCAGGATGAAATCGGACGACTAATGCATGACTGCCAAAAAGCTGGGAGTAAGCTCTCAGCTTTTTTTCTGTAAGTTGGGGGGAATCCCGGCTCCGCTTTTGGCTCTTGTTCGAAATATTTAAAATTTCTTAATAGCATTAGTTTATACTTTCTCTCCTATGCACAGTCATACTATTTGTCCCCTCTGTCTCTTTTGCCAAAGAATCTCAGGCTCTATCCGCCCCAAAGTATCCCGTTGACGCAAATACCAAAAACTTAGAAACCATAGTAGATACTACGTGAAAAAATAGCCCTGACATTCTAGAAGATTCAGCTAAGCTGGGAGTATCGTGCTAGTTTTCAGGTTGAGCAGGATGGAACAGTTAAAGTAGATCATAGGTTTAGTGGATTAGTAGATTTGAAGACTAAGAAGAGATGTTTTATGGGCGTCCTGTTCATTTTTAGTATAATTTGGGTTATAAAGGGTGGTAAAGGAATATGAATGAAACTGTCTTTAGTTTCGTAGAGCTGCTTGAAATTGCTGGAGGCATATTCTTTTTCAGTTTGTTTCGATATGGATTAAGTAAGCATAATGCTACTTGGAAGTTTATTATTCTTGAATACTTTGCTATTGTTATGAGCATTTGGATTATTAAATCGTTGGTGAATCTTATTTTTGGTTAGGGGAACATGTCTGGTGATAAACCAGATACATACAAGACATGCCGAATAGATGCACCTATTCAGTTACTCCTATTCAGTTACTTTGGTAGCAGCCATGACCCACTCTCTACTTTCAACTGATAGTGTTTCATTTGTAGTAGGTAGCACATTAGCACAAAAAAGAGGGGTTCTCCGCCCCACTTTTTCAGTCCGCCAATCCATCTCCGCTTATTTTTCGTGAAATGCTTGGCATACCCAAGAGTGGACTCAATCTCTCCTTTTGCATATGGTGGGGATAACAGCTAGGATAATTTAATTCCGTTACCAAAAGACTTCCACCGAAAAGAGGTTACTCCTTGGTGGGCTAGTTATGGCAAATATGTACCTTCTGGTGATGACTATTAATTTTAGTGGGTGATTCTCTTTGAAGAACAATTTATCTCAACTGGCGTTGGATGGTTAAAAAAACGACTAGATGCAAGCAATCAATTATTAGTGCAAAAATGGGAGGGTTTAGTATATCCAACCAAATTTACATTTAACTCCCCTGCCACGTTAGAAATGATTGAAGAGTTTTTAAGAGACACTCACTGGCACTTACCAACTGACTATAAGAATTTTCTCCTAATCCATAATGGAGCATGGCTATTCGAAGGTGTAAGGTATGGTGGAGGATATGAGTTACTGAGTCTGGATGAAATTAAGAATAGTCACTTAGATTATATGCCTAAACATTGGTATCCTATCTCGATCAACAATGGCGATTACATTTTTATTGACTCTAATCAAGTTGCGTCCGGTCAGAACAACTATTTAGTGTGTTTTAATCATGATGATGTATCAACCTCAGAAGGTTATTACTTAAATATGACTTTTGAAACTTGGTTAGAAAGATTAATAATTGCACAAGGAACAGAGTTTTGGACTTGGTAAGTGGAAATAAAGAAGGGGCTGTTTCAAAAGTCGATTTTTTCGACTGAGAGACACCCCATTTTTAAAATCGAAACTCTTGATACATCAACGTTTCAGAGGGACTTCTCTAGTTGTCTAGTTGTAAGGAAGATATGGAAGCACTCATTCAAGCTTACTCTAAACAGATTGAATCTGCCCCCTACTTTCACATAGAGTACAGTGCCGACGGGAAAGCAAATTTTATAGAAGTTACCTCGGATACAGAAAATTGTTATATGTGCTCTTTTAAAGGGTTGGATGTTTTTAATATCAAGGTTGGTTGAAGATATGACCGAGAGCTTTGGGCAGTCTTTAATTGCCATTTACAATCTTCTTCACCAATAACGCAACACTCTCCACATGCCCCGTATGCGGAAACATATCCACCGGCTGCACTTCCTTCACCGCGTAACTGTCAGCGAGCACCTTCAAATCCCTCGCTAACGTAGAAGGATTACAAGAAACATAAACCACTCGCTCCGGCTGCATCTCCAAAATCGTCGTCAACAACGCCTCATCACAGCCTTTGCGCGGCGGGTCTACCACAATCACATCCGCCCGTATGCCTTTCTCTTTCCAAGCAGGAATGACAACCTCCGCAGGCCCTGCCTCAAACGTCGCATTCTCCACGCCATTCAACTGCGCATTCCGATTCGCATCCGCAATCGCTTCCGGTACAATCTCCACACCGTACACATGCTTGGACTTCTGCGCCAAAAACAGCGAAATCGTCCCGATGCCGCAGTACGCATCAATAACGGTCTCCGTACCAGTCGCACCCGCATACTCCAGCGTCTTGTTGTACAGCACCTCGGTCTGAGCAGGATTCACCTGATAAAACGAACGCGCCGAAATGGCAAACTTGATCGGACCGATATAATCGTAAATCACATCGCTGCCCCAGAGTGTCACGGTCTTTTTACCAAAAATAACGTTGGTCTTGTCCGGGTTGATGTTCTGCACGATACTCGTCACGCCAGCTACCTTTGCACGAATCGCTTCCACCAGCTGATCGCGCTGCGGAATCTGCTCCTTTGTCGTTACGAGCACGACCATGACTTCCCCTGTCTTCACGCCCACCTTGACGACCACATGACGCAACAGGCCTGTATTGCGAGTCTCGTCATATGCCTTAATATTCAACTTGGTCGCCGCCTGCTTCACGGCTGCCACTGCGTCATCATTCGCCTGATGCTGGATGAGGCATTCGTTCATGTCGATGATCGAGTGGGATTTCTCCGCGTAAAAGCCGCCGACCAACGCCCCGTTTTCCTCGCCGATTGGTACCTGTGCTTTGTTGCGGTAGCGCCATGGATCACTCATGCCGAGTGTCGGGTGAACGGTAATAGCCCCTTCCCCTTCGACTTGGAAACCTCCAATGCGCCGCAGGTTGTCTCGCACGATTTGCTGCTTGTGCCGCAGCTGCTCCTCGTATGCGAGATGCTGCAACGAACAGCCTCCGCAACGGTCGTACAGCGGACAGGGCGGCTGGAAGCGATGGGTACTCGCTTCTACTACTTCTGTCAGCTTGGCAAAGCCGAAGTTTTTCTTCACATGGTCGACGCGCGCATGAACTCGCTCTCCTGCAAGTGCGCCATCTACGAACAGCGTATATCCTTCAATCCGGCCGACTCCTGCTCCTTCGTGGTTCAGTCCGGTTATCTCCACTTCCACGGTTTGTCCGACACGCACAGGGACGTCCAGCTCCACTTTGGCTGTCGGGTGCGGACCGCGCCGCTTCTTTGTTGTCTTCGCCACTATCTATTGCTCCTTTTATCTTGCTCTATAGGTTTTCGTTTTCGCTCCAGGAAGCATGCAGGGATGCACAGCGAAAAGCGGCATCCCCACGGCTATTGCTATTCATTTTACTATCTTCTTACGGGACGAACAACTCGATATGCCCCGGCAACGCTTCCACCACGCAAGGCAGCTGTCCGCCCAGCTCACCGTCCAGATTGAGCTGAACCGTCTCTCCGCCCGGCGAAGTGGCTTTGATATAATCTGCCTGGAAATACAGGATGTTCGGGTCCTTCAGGTGCTCGCCGCGAACTGCTTGTGTCGCCAAGCGAATAAACTCCGCAATATTCAACTTCTTCACAACGATGACATCCAGCTTGCCGTCCGTCAAGTCCGCATCTGGGGCGAGCCTGTCGAAGCCGCCTACGGATCGGCTATTGGCGATGAGGAACACCATGATTTCTTCATCCAACAGCACCTCTCTGCGGCTCTCCAGACGAACACGGATCGGGTGCAGTGACGGCAGCTTCTCCAATCCTTTGACGTAATACGCCATTTGACCAATCAGCGTTTTCAGCTTGCTCGGGACCTCATAGGTCAAATTCGTCAGTGAGCCGCCACCTGCGATGTTCATAAAATAGCGGTTGTTGATGCGCCCCAGGTCAATGCGTTTCTTCTTGCCCTGGGCGACAATCTCCGTTGCACGCGTGATCGATTTCGGTATACCGACCGCCCGGGCAAAATCATTACTGGTTCCGCAGGGGATTATTCCTAGAGATGGACGCGCTTTATGCTCTGCCATCCCATTTACTACTTCATATATGGTTCCATCTCCACCAGCGGCCAGGATGACGTCAAAACCGCGAGCTACTGCACGAGCAGCTTCTTCTGTCGCATCATCTTCCCCTTTGGTCGCATAGCATGAAGTTTCATATCCGGCCGACTCCATTAAATCGAGGATTTCCGGCAATCGCCGACGCACGATCTCCCGGCCGGAGCTTGGATTGTAGATTAATCTGGCTCGTTTCAAGGCAGATCCCTTCTTCCTTCCCTCGCTCACGGGGGTACTCTCTTCCATCATATCCTGTATAGCCATTTTTGGGAATCGCTATGCTCCATATAGCGTGATAAGATAGAAAAAGATGGAAATCAAGGAGATAGGGGAGACGCTTGTGAAGAAGATCATCGTGGGAGTAGATGTGGGTGGCACTGCAATCAAGATGGCTTTGATTACGCCAGAAGGCGAGCTGGTTACAAAAATGCAAGAACCGACGCCTGTTGCGGACGGCGAGGATGGCATTTTGCAAAAAATCGTAGACATGTCTCATGATCTTCTTGCGCAGCACGACTATTCTCTTTCACAAGTCTGCGGAATCGGTGTAGGAGTACCCGGACCCGTCGATGGCGGGAAGGGAATCGTCTTCCAAGCGGTGAATCTTCACTGGCGCCAACCCGTTTTATTAAAAGAAAAATTGGAAGCCCTTACAGGTCTGCCTGTCGCGGTCGACAACGATGCCAATGTCGCAGCCCTCGGGGAGATGTGGCAAGGTGCAGGCCAAGGGGCACAAGACCTCGTTCTCATCACACTCGGCACAGGTGTAGGTGGAGGAGTCATTTTGAATGGAAAGGTCATCCATGGCATCAACGGTGTTGGCGGCGAAATCGGTCACATCACCATGACCCCGGATAGCGGCGCCCCCTGCAATTGCGGCAAAACAGGTTGTCTCGAAACATACACGTCTGCGACTGCCATCATTCGGGAAGGGCGATGTGCAGCTACAAACGGATCAAGCCCGGTGCTTGCCGCTGTACTAGCCACCAAAGGAAACATTGCCGCCAAGGATGTCCTCGAAGCAGCCGTAGCAGGAGACGCAGCAGCTCTAGCCATTACCGATCAGGTGGCGCTCTATCTCGGTCTCGCTCTCTCTCATTTGGCGAATGTACTGAATCCCGCGAAGTTTATGATCGGTGGAGGCGTGGCCGCAGCAGGTGACTTCCTCTTTTCCCGAATCCGTGAATCATTCAAACGCTTTGTTCCATTTACCTATGTCGTCGAGTCCACAGAAATCGTTCCGGCCGAGCTTGGCAATGATGCGGGTGTGTACGGTGCAGGCTGGTTAATCCGCTCACAAATGAACGAATCCTGATCCACTATAAAAAGATGGACGCTCCTGCACGTGAATCCTCACAGCAAGAGCGTCTTTTTGGAATAGCCTTATGAAGAAGCCTGCCTAGGTGCCACCTCTGGCTCGCCGCCTTTCCCTGAAACAATCAGCGCAGCACCGACGAGCACTGCACATCCCCCCAACAACTGGAGCAGGCTAAAAGCTTCGCCAAACAACAACGCCGAAAACCCAAACGTGACCACCGGCTCCAGCGTGCTTAGCACCGACGCTTTGGTTGAGCCAATCAATTGTAAGCCGCGGAAGAAAAAACTGATAGCGACCACCGTAGAGAAAACGACAATCCCCAGCAGCGCCCACCACCCTTGTACCGCAAAAGACAGGTCGACACCTCCGTCTTTTAGCGCAATGAAAAAGGTAGAAATGGCAGCAAACAGGGCAATGTACGCAGACGTTACATAGGACGAGACGCCTTTAACCACTCGATTTCCCACCACAATATAAACGGAATAAAACAACGCCGCTGCAAGCGCCAACAGCACGCCAATCGGCTGAATCCCGCCAAATGACAAGCCGAGCACCAGTCCAAGACCAACAAGTGTGATCAGCATGGCGATGACAGTCTTTTTCGTCAATCGCTCTTTCTCGACGAAGTAGCTCAGTATGGCAACAAACACCGGAAATGTATACAGCAGCAAGGCCGCCATTGAGGTCGGTATGTACTGTACCGCAGAGAAAAAGCTAAGGGATTGCAGGGTGTACAAAATCCCGCCGAGACAAAACATGGCGAGCACCTGTCTTTTATCCAAGCGAAGCGACTCCTTACGCCAGAGCAACAAACCAAAAAACAGAGCAGTCGCCAATAAAAACCGCAAAAATAAGAGCGTTGAAACAGACACACCCGCTTCGTAGGCGTACACAGCAAAAATAGACATGACGCCAAAACCAGCAGCCGATCCGAAAATATAGAACACACCGACATACAGCGGATTCACAACATTTCACCAGCTTTCTCGAAATGACAGCGACGAGTGATGCGACAGGTCTGAAAATGTTACGATCAGTGCTTCAACCCCGCCCCTTCTCTGCGGAATATGCGCGACGCGAGAAAAATGGTGAAAACCACATAGATAAGCAAAGAGCCAATCCCCAGGAGTGCATGCATCGGGTCGACCTTGCCATAAAACACTTCCTTGGACAGTGCGACACCGTTGAACACGGGCATCACGTAGTAATGTGTAGGGATGTCGACCGGACTGACTGGCATCAGCATATATGAGGGAACCATCGCCAAAAATATGACAGCACTCATGTACGTCTGCCCCTCTTTAAAAGACTTGGCAACCGTACTCAAAACAAGCTCCAACCCTGCAAAGAGCGCCGCCAACAACAAAATAGTCACGATGAGCACCAACAAAGTGACAGGCGAGAAGAAGGCGAGGGTAAAATGATCTCCTTCCGTCCCCATTGGTCCCAGACGCATGGCCAGCGTGACAGAGATCAGTGACGCTACTGCCCCCATGGTACTCATGGTCATGACAGCCAACAGCTTTGCCGTGAGGATGTGCTGGGCTGCAATCGGCGCCGTCAACAGCGATTCGAGTGTCCCCCGCTCTTTCTCACCTGCGACGAGATCATTCGCTGCGGCCATTCCCGCGGATGCGAGTGAGACTACCAACATCAACGGAATGATGCCAGCCAGCATCCCTCCCGACTTCCTTTCCTCAGAGGCTGTATTTTGAAAGGTGGAGACAATCGGTTGAATCGTCTGCTCGGACAAGCCCGCTTGGTTCAACCTTTTCGCTACGACGTCTTTGCTGTACGCCTCTACTGTCTGCTCGATCAACGTACGGGCATAGACAGATTTTTGATTGGTGGAGTCATAGGCAACCGATAGCTGTGCTGTTTTTCCCGCCGCGATCTCTTCATCGAAGCCAGCAGGAATCGTCAAAATGGCGCGCAGCTGACCTGCTTGCAGTGCTTGCTCCGGATTGGCTGGCTCTAGGATTTGAACGGCAGGATTTTTTTGCAAAGACGTAATCAATGAGGATGATCCTTGAACAGCTAACGGGATGTACTCCCTCGCTTCTTTTTCCACATTGCTATAGGATGTTCCCAGCAAAAAGAAGACGAACGGAATGACGAGCAATGGCACCAGAAGCGTCCCCATCCACGCCTTGCGATCGCGAAACAAGTCCATCAGTTCTTTTTTCAGTACGGTCCAAACGACATGCGAGCCCATCAGCCTTCGCTCCCTTCCACGACAGCCATGAAAATGTCGTCCAGATCCTCTGTCCCAAACTGCTCGCGCAACGTATCCAATCCTCCGGCGAACCGCAGCTTACCCTTGTGCATGAGCGCAACCCTTTTGCACAGCTTGTTAATCTCGCCCATGTTGTGACTGGAGAACAGAATCGTCTTCCCCTCTTCTTGCAGCTTTCCGACCATTCTTCGAAAGATTGTAGCAGCCGTTACATCCAGTCCTGTCGTCGGTTCATCCAACAAAATGACATCTGGATCGTGTACCAGCGTCCGGGCAATCGCTACCTTTTGCTTCATTCCCCGGGAAAAGGCCCCCACTCGCCGATCGATAAAGTCGTCCATCTCAAGCATCCGGCTCAGACTATGAATCCGCTCTTCAAGCCTCGCTTGCTCTAATCCGTATAGACGACCGAAGTACGCGATATTTTCCCGCGCTGTCAAACGGCTGTAAAGTCCCACATCTCCCCCGAACAAAATGCCGATTCTGCGGCGCACTTCAAGCGGTTGCTGTCGAACGGAAAAACCACTAATCTCGATGTCTCCCTCGGTCGGGGTCAAAACTGTCGCCATCATGCGCATCGTCGTTGTCTTACCCGCACCGTTCTCCCCCAGAAGTCCGTACACCTCGCCTGCCTCGACGCGAAACGATACATGCTGGACCGCTGCGATTTCCTTGAATCGCTTGCTAACATCCTTGACCTCAATCAACAGCAGCCCCTCCTCTCCCGTATTTTCACTAGAATCGTACCTTCAGTAAGTACGATGCCCGCTTTTCTCCCGTAAACGTTACCTGTACGACACCCATTCTCCCACGCAAAACCCTTGGTATAGCGCCAGTGACTTGGAATTCCCGCCGCTTCTCATCGACTCGCGCGACAGACACGGAGCCTGGGGGCGAAAAAACCTTGTCGCCTTCCAGTGTGTAAAACGAAAGGGTGATTTCTCCCGCTTGCCCGTGGGCTTCTCCCGAAAAACGGATGATCTCCATCATTCCTGACACCGCTGACACTTCCGTGAGATCAAAAAGCGGATGACGCAGGTTCGCAAGCGTCTGCCCTTTTTTCCAGTCCTGCAAAAACGCATCAAACTCCTGTACAGCAACCATCCACGCCGAGGAAGTCGTAGTCGTAGGGACATGCGAAGGTATTGCACCAAAAATAAGTGCAGAAGACGTCATCACCAGCGGCAACCAAATAGAAAACATGCTAATTCCCTCCAATAATTGGTGCCCTTAGCATGCCCTCACAAAAGTTACCCGTATGTGTCTTTGGCGAATCAGAATCTTTTGACTTCGAAAATTGTATCTCTCCTATCCTACAGCGGATAGCGCTCTTTCCATTTTGTCAGGGAAAAGTCTTCAAACAGCGCGACGAAAGACTCCGTATCGTTAATATAATGACGGGTTTCTTTTGCCTCTGGATGCTTTTCTAGATACAACGTTGCTACCAAATGGCTGACAGGAACACCTTCTGCCTCTTGATCGTAAATGCCCCGCTCAGCGAGCACTTTGCCAAAATAACGCACATAGGTGACGGTTATTGTTTTTTCTTGACCATTTTCTTGCCACGTAGAAATGGAACGATCAAATGTATCAGACGGTGATCCACCTTTTCCAGGTGCCACACTTTCTCCTGCAACAGAAATGAGCTTCATGTACTTCCATCCTCCTTTTTCTTCCTGTACGTTCATTATAGGGGAGAGTGGAAATTGTTACAAATTGCTTTGTCATCTGCCATTGGAAAAACCACTGCCTTTATTTGTCTGATACACTAGACAGAACGATTTAAAAAACTCCGAAATTTTTTCGCATCCCGCGTCAGATAATCCGTGAACCAGAAGTCTACATAGTAAATCAACAAATCACGAGGAGTTTTTGCGATGGATCACTTGATTATCAAGCCTAAGACTCAAGAAGAACAAGACCAGACAGACGACGAGACTTTGGTAGAGCAAGCAAAAGCCGGAGATCAAGCGGCGTTTAGCGAGCTGGTCAGGCGTCATCGCTCCAAAGTATACGGCTATGCACGGTCGTATACACAAGAAGCCTTTCTTGCCGAAGACATCGTTCAGGATGCTCTCATTCGCGCCTTTTTGCACCTTGGAACACTGGTGGACAGCCGACGTTTCCTCCCTTGGCTGCATCGGATTGTGCGTAATCAGGCGTACACGCGTCTGGCGAAGGGTCCGCAAAAAAGGGAAACCGTCTTCTCGAGTCTAGGCAAACAGACGTATGAGCAGGAACCGACTGACTGGGAGGACCTCGATAGTATTCTGCACAGGCTGGGACGGTCTTGGTCACACTCTGCGCAGAACACCAATCCCGAAGAGGTCATGGTGCGGCGTGAACTGTTTGAGACGATCAGGAGCCTGCTGTACTGCCTCAATCCTCGGGAGAGACGCATTGTGGAATCTCACTTTTTTGACCATTTGGCCCCTCATGAGATCGCCCACATGTTCCAGATGTCTCAGGCGAATGTCTACCAAGTGCTATCCCGTTCTCGCAAAAAACTCATTCAGGAAAAAACTCGTGTCGTTGTTGATCAATACATGAAGACGAGAAAGGTTGCGGGGAGTATGAAACAAGCAGTATTAAATAAACCAGAAGCATTCACTATGCCTACTTGGGTTACTTGCGCAGCAGCACTATACGGATTGGTAGAATCGACCGATCGAAAAATGTCTTTGCCGATGATCCTTGGCCTGAGCGGGCATGCCTTTCGCCTGACAATCGTCCCTGAAAATATCCACATTGCGGGTCCGACGATGTTTCACTTTCAGCGGGTCTTGCAGCAGGGTTTGAAAAACATGGGCTTTGAGTCTCGTGCCGTTACCTCGTATCATCTTTCCTGCGAACCAAGCATGAATGCCAATCAAGTAGAACCTTCGCTGCTCAGCCCGGAAGCACGCCAGAAGCGTCAGCTGTCTGTCCTCTTGCCAGAAGCATTGGAGCTGGTTCACCGCTCCATCGACAAAGGGCACCCTGTGCTTGCTTGGGACCTGTTCATGCCAGAGTTCGGATTGATCTACGGCTATGATGATGAAAAAAGAGTGTTTTACGCAGGAGATAACTGCCGAAACGACAGCACCATTCCTTATGAAAACTTGGGACGGGGTATCCTCGAGGAGCTATTTGTCCTTGCTATCGACCGTGCGTTTCCAATCGATCAACGCACGATGCTCGCAAATGCCCTCCAATCTGCACTCGTTCATTATCGTGGAGAAGAACCGCAGGACGCGAGCTGCGTCAATGGTCTAGCCGCCTATGCTGCTTGGCAGGAAGCCTATGAAAAGGGAACGGTTGAGTCGAATGGCAACGCGTATACGACCGTGGTGAACGGGGATGCACGTCGCTACGCCTCTCTTTTCTGGAGCGAAATCGTTGATACGTGGACAGATTCTGTGTTTGATGAGGTTCGCCCACTGATGAAAAAAGCAGCTAGCTTGTACGGGGCGATTGCCGATGGCTTTGACATGTTAAGCAAGCTCTTCCCGTTCCCGGCTGGAGGCGAGCCGAACGATGCGGAGCAGGGTAAGCAGGCTATTGCGTTGTTGCAGGCGATTGAGCGAAATGAGCGTGCTGCCGTATCTGTACTGGAACAAATACAGACGGGACTCACTGCAAATCAGGCGCGCACATAAAAGGGACAGAAAAAAGAACGCAGTCAAACAAGCTGCGTTCTTTTTCGTTCGAATTATTCCTCGTATTCGCCCCATTCAAGTGTGCCGTTTACAGCATCTACGTAAGGCCAGCCTTTGCTCTTGTCAATCGTATAGACAAGGGTGAGAAAAGGAGCTTCCTAAATGGGGTACTGGATACCTCCAAAATATGACCAGCTTAATCCGTCGTACTGGATACCTCTAAAAGATGACCAGCATAATCCGTCGCCACGTATATGCCCGTTCCATTTCCCAATATCTCCAGCCCATTTAGTAACTTTGGATAATAAACAATACGGTATATTGCTAACGGATCAGTCAAAACTTCAGAGTCTACTTCTTCAACAGCGTCCGATAATTGAGGGGAGCCTAATTGTTTTCTTTTGTCTGCTCCCAATAACTCAAGCACTGCTTTTTCTGCCCGTTGCAAAATAACCTCGTCTGTCGCAATTTCCCCTTGCTTCCAAATAGGAAAACTAGCACTGTACATGAACAGCTCTCCAGTTTTGCTGTCAAAGACAACAGTGGCACCCATGTCATTGGATTCGGGACTTCTCAGATAGAGCTTTAACAGTTTTTCATCGATCTCACTTTTCACAATCGTTCGTTTCGTCAATGCTTTCAATGCAGGCTCCAGCTTTTCTAAAGCAGCTACGATCTGCGTGGCCCGCTCTGGGAGCTTTTCCTCGCTTTTTGTAACAGTTGCACTGTGGCTAGGATGGATTTCAGGACTTGCAGCCAAAGCTGTTCCACTTGTTCCTAGCAACATCATTGCTATTGTCAAAGCAATTGCTATGTGCTTCCCATTTCGTTTCATTAAATCTCCTCCCTTAATCCTCTATCTCGTCCCACGTAAACGATCCGTTTACGGCATCTACAGTTGGCCAGCCTTTGCTGGTATCGAGTTTGTAGGCAAGAATGGGAGCATTATGATCACTGGATGTCGGCCAGATGTAAGTCAGCTTTACCGGTACATTTTTGGCGAAAATTTCGGCAACCTGCTGGTCTGTTACGGATGGTTTGAGCACAGGATATTTGCGATCCTCTGCGGGAACTGAGGCCAAGAACTCTGCGACTTGTCCTTTAATTGGATCAATAACTACTCCATAGGAATACTCCATGACTGGTATACCGTTTTGTTTTTCGAAAAATAAAAAGCCGTACTGCTCGATGGATTTCTTTTCCTCAGTCTCTTGCTTGTTATCCCTATTCGAAAGAACCTTCAGAGCCAATGAATCTTCTGGTTTGATCCGTTCGTACATTTCGACTTGCCATTCGGATGTTTTAGCATAAGGCTCCAAGAAAGTAATCGCTTTTTGTAACGACTGTTCTTTGGTGAGCGGAGCAGGAAGATATGGGATATGCGTCCAATTCAGATAACCACCAATCTCTCCTGTCATTTTGTCCTCCACTACCGAAGCGTAATTCACTTCAACATAGTTCGCCCAATAATGATTGATTATGCCGTCCTGCTCCTCCTTTCGATAGGTCGAATACGTCTTCTTCGTATCTATTCCAAACAGGCGCTCTAAAATTTGTGTATCCGTTGCATTTTTCTCAATGAATGGCTTTGCCTGGGGCTTCAAGGAAATATTTTTCAAATCGGCAGCATTTAGCTTGCCTTCCCCGTTTTCTTCCCCCCATCCATCAACGATCTGCTTGCCTGTCAGTGCATCAAATATTGGAGATGTTCTTAGCTTATACGCTAAGCCAGGCTTACCTTCACTGCCTTCCCATACATATCCATGCTGGATTCGTTCAGGTGTAAAAATCTGCTTCTGGATCGCCTCTTTTGCGACAGCTTTTTTCGGGTCAGCAACCTGAACTCCCTTCAAATCGAGTGGTTCAAACGAGATCCCGATTAAATGACCGGCGAAATCCATGTCTACATCTATGCCAAAACGCGTTCCTTCTATTTCCAGACCGTTCAACAGAATCGGATAATAGACATTTCGGAATTCATTTGACTCTTCCTCATCATCCACGTATGTTGACAATTGTGGGGCATCCGTCATGCTCCGCTTCTTCGACCCAAACAACTCCTCAACGGCTTTATCGGCTTTTTTCAAAATGGCCTCATCTGTTGCTTTTTCTTTCTGATCCCAGATGATGGTGGCAGCCTCGAAGCCAACCATCTCACCGCTATTGCGATCAAAAAGGATATACGCATCCTCGTGTATGTTGTCTGGATGATGCATAGTCAAGACCACTTGATTTTCATCTTGCTCGGAAATGAAGACTTCCCGTACCGTCAAAGTTTTCAAAGCAGGCTCCAGCTTCTCCAGCGCAGCGACAATCTCTACCGCACGAGTAGGCAGCTTGACTTGTGCTTCCGATGGAGTTTCTGCATTTTTCAAGATCATTTCCGGGCTTGTAGCAAATGCCTGGGCACCCGTTCCCAGCAGCATGGTTGTCACTGCAAAAGCAGCCGTTGCACTTTTCCAATTTTGTTTCATGAACATTTCTCCTAATCAATTATGATGATAGCTACGCATTCTATCTTACTTTTTTTCCACTATTTAGCATAGCTTACAGCACAAAAAAACAGCACTCTCCCCTTCCAGAGAAAGTGCTGTCGTATGTTTTGCCTACAGGCTGTTCAATACTTCCTGAATCAACTTGTTTACCATTCCCGGGTTTGCCTTACCTTTGGTTTGCTTCATGACTTGGCCCACGAAGAAAGCAGCTGCTTTTTCGTTTCCGGCTTTGAAGTCTGCCACGGCTTGCGGGTTGGAATTGACCGCATCGACGACGACTTGACGCAGAGCGCCTTCATCGCTAATTTGGACGAGTCCTTTTTCTTCGACGATCTGCTTCGGCTCTTTGCCGGTCTCGACCATCTCTTTGAAGACGGTTTTGGCGATTTTGGAGGAAATGGTTCCGTCCTCGATCAGCTTGATCATCTCACCCAAGCCATTTGGTGTCATTTTCACATCAGCAAACACCAGATTGTTGGCGTTGAGGTGTGCCAACAGGTCAACCATCAGCCAGTTCGCTACGGACTTCGGCTCTGCTCCTGTTTTCACAGTCTCATCAAAGAAATCAGCCGTCTCCTTGGAGATCGTAATGACTCCGGCATCATCCTTAGACAAGCCAAACTCGTTCACATAGCGTGCCTGACGAGCATCTGGCAGCTCTGGAATAGTTGCGCGAACCGCTTCAATCCACTCCTCGGAAATCTGCATGCGAACCAGATCCGGGTCTGGGAAGTAACGATAGTCGTGCGCTTCTTCTTTCGAACGCATCGTCAACGTCTTCTTGTTCGCTTCATCCCAACGGCGTGTTTCCTGAACAACCTTGCCACCGGAAGAAACTACCTCCGTCTGACGCAGTACCTCGTACTCCAAGCCCATTTGTACGTTGCGGAAGGAGTTCATGTTTTTCAGCTCAGCCTTGGTTCCGAATTCTTCTTGACCGTATGGACGGATCGAAACATTGGCATCGCAGCGCAGGGAGCCTTGTTCCATTCGAACGTCAGATACTTCGGTGTACTGGATGATCGCTTTCAGCTTTTCCAGATACGCACGTGCTTCTTCCGGTGTGCGGATGTCTGGCTCAGAAACGATCTCGACGAGCGGTACCCCTACGCGGTTGAAGTCTACCAGAGACTCTCCGCCAAAATCGCTGTGCGTCAGCTTACCCGCATCCTCTTCCAAATGCAGACGAGTGATGCCAATGCGTTTCGTCTCACCGTTTACCTCGATGTCGATCCAGCCATTGTAGCCGATCGGCTGGTCAAACTGCGAGATTTGGTACGCTTTTGGCGAGTCTGGATAAAAGTAGTTCTTGCGGTCGAACTTGGTCTCACGGGAAATCTCGCAGTTGAGGGCGAGTGCTGCTTTCATCGCGAATTCTACCGCTTGCTTGTTCGTTACAGGCAGTACACCTGGGTGTCCCAAGCAGATCGGGCATGTATGTGTATTCGGCGGTGCACCAAATTCAGTCGGGCAGCCGCAAAAGATTTTACTGTTGGTCGATAGCTCGGCGTGAACCTCCAAGCCGATGACGGTTTCGTATTTGCTCATGCTCTTACCCCCTCACCCATTCCGGTTTGCGCCCGTAGAAGCCTGCTGTTTGCTCATACGCATGGGCTACGCGCAATACGGTGGATTCGTCAAATGCACGACCTACGATCTGCAAACCGATCGGCAGACCGTTTTTGGAGAATCCGCACGGCACGCTGATTGCTGGCAGTCCAGCCAGGTTTACAGGAACGGTACAAATATCTTCCAGATACATTTTCACCGGATCATCTACGTTTTCGCCTACTTTGAAAGCCGTAGAAGGCGTGGTTGGGTGTAGGATTACATCGTAGTCAGCAAAAATGTTGTTGAAGTCCTGAATGATCAGGGTACGAACCTGCTGCGCCTTTTTGTAGTAAGCATCGTAATAACCAGACGAGAGTGCGTAGGTTCCGAGCATGATTCGGCGCTTCACTTCTGGGCCAAAGCCTTGGCTACGGGATTCCTTGTACAGCTCGATCAGGTTTGCCGCATTGTCTGCGCGCACACCATAACGTACGCCGTCAAAACGAGCCAGGTTGGACGAAGCTTCAGACGAAGACAAGAGGTAGTAAGCTGGTACTGCATATTCCGTGTGCGGCATGGAAACCTCGCTCCATGTAGCTCCCATGCTCTCCAGCTGCTTCAATGCTGCCAGAACAGCATCGCGAACCTCAGGGTCAATCCCTTCTCCGATCAACTCTTTCGGTACCCCGATACGCAGTCCTTTCACATCTCCAGTCAACGCGGACAAGTAATCCGGTACGTCCACATTAGCAGAGGTAGAGTCGTATTCATCATGTCCCGCAATCGCTTGCAGCACATAGGCAGAATCCTCAACGTTTTTCGTCACAGGTCCGATTTGATCCAGCGAGGACGCAAACGCAACCAGCCCGAAACGGGATACGCGTCCATATGTAGGCTTCAAGCCGACAACGCCACAAAAAGCAGCAGGCTGACGGATGGAGCCACCTGTATCAGAGCCGAGTGTGAAATAAAAATGACGCGCAGCCATTGCCGCCGCTGAGCCACCGGAAGAGCCTCCCGGAACGTAGTCGGTGTTCCACGGGTTTTTCGCTGGGAAAAAGCCGGAATTTTCGTTGGAGCCGCCCATCGCAAACTCGTCCATGTTCAGCTTCGCAACGATGACCGCATCGGCATCCTTGACCTTTTTGGAAACAGTCCCGTCATGGACAGGATCGTAGTTCGCCAAAAATTTGCTCGCGCAAGTCGTGCGAACGTCTTTTGTAACCAGGTTGTCCTTCAGTCCGGCAGGCAAGCCGTAGAGAAGACCCAGTTCCTCATTTCCTTTGACCAGACGCTCGTCCAATTGACGGGCATGAGCCAAGGCTCCCTCTTCATCTACATGCAGGACGGATTTGATTTCTCCGTCATGCTCCTTGATGCTAGCGATGGAAGCCTGCACCAGATCCGTTACCGAAATCTCTTTTGCGCGCAGGGCGCTATGTATCTCAGACAATCGCTTGTCAAACAGCGACACAGTGGGTTCCTCCCTTCTCGTTATCCAGTAGGTTATTCAAATACAGCCGGTACTTTAAACTGCCCGTCTTCGTGATCTGGTGCGTTTTTCAGCACGTCCTCACGCGGCAGGGACGGTCTGTTTACGTCTTCGCGCATGACGTTTTTCACGTCTGTAGCATGACTGGTTGGCTCAATATTGGATGTATCGAGCTCATTCAGCTTGGCTGCAAAATCAAGAATCGCATTCAGGTCTTTTGTGTACCGCTCCGCTTCTTCCTCAGCGAGCTGCAAACGGGCCAAATTAGCTACGTGTTCTACTTCTTTGCGAGTAATGGCACTCATTCTTTCCACCTCCGAATCGTATCACATAACTTTGATCTTACTTGAAAAGAGCAGGTTCAGTCAATTTTCGCAGGGATTTCAACAGGAAAAACAAATAATGTTCTCGACAAAAAAATATTGATCGATTATTCGCCAATAAAAACTTTGGCTCGCTGTTGTGGTGGGGAGGAAACAGGAGAAAACGCTCAGCTTCTTGTCCCACCCGCTGGGGGATTCACTGCCCGACTCCATGCAAAAAGCGAAACCGCGTCCAAAGTAGTCCTTTCAGGATGTGTTTCAGAGGTGGACGCTTAAGAGCGTGTTTCGCTTTTTGCATTCCGTCTCGGTCGGTGTACCAAAGATCTTCGCTTTTTTCTCCTGTTTCCTCTACGAGCGTTCAGTGTTAAACGGGTGTTAAACGGGTCTTAAAAGACTTAAAAGATGGAAGAATGTAATCAGTTACGACAGAGAAGAATATTTCCAGACGTAGCGACTTGTGGAGTCCTACCAAGCGGAGAAGGGATGAGCGGGCAAAAGAAACGCAACCGTGCCCGTGCGACGTAGCGGCTACCACTTTTGCGTTTCCCCGCGAATCCCTTCGGAGCGGGCAGTCTTAGCCCTCAGCAGGACGGAGCCTGGAGCCTAGACTGGAAATATTCTTCTCCCCACCACAGCCACATCTACTAGAAAACTTCATCTCCTAAGAAAAACAAGCCCAAGGCATTTGCCCTGGACTGTGCGTCTTCTATCTCTTGCTATTCAGCCTTCTTTTTCGCCAAGGCCTGCCCCATCAAAAGAGACTTCCCTTTTTCAACGCCCGTTGCCCATTCGAGCTCGTTGGACTCAAACAACAAAATGACGGTGGATCCAAATTCGAACCAGCCCAGCTCCGCCCCTTTTTCATAACGAGGTGTCCCAGCAATATTCTCGTGGGTTTGGCGCCCATGCTTGATATTCGTCGTAGCTGTGTTGTAGCAGACCTTCACGCTTCCTACAAACAAAGCTCCTACTTTAACCAAAGCCATATCGCCCAGGCTATCTGTTTTGATGTGAGTTACCAAGCGTTCATTGCGGGCAAACAAGCGGTCTACGTTTTCTATCCCGAGCTGGTTGACTGGATAGAGTCTGCCAGGCAAATAGCAATAACAGCTCAAATCGCCCGTTACCGGCATATGAATCCGGTGATAGTCCCTTGGACTCAAATAAATGGTGATAAATTTACCACCGTAGTAACGCTTGGCCTCTTCCTCCGAACCGCCCAACAGCTCACTCACACTGAACTCTTTTCCCTTTGCTTGAATCAAGGTACCTTCGCAAATATCACCTAACTGCGAAACAGTTCCATCTACCGGGCTGACGATGGTATCTGGGCCAGGTGCAATCGGTCTCGCTACGGGCTTCAGGCGTCGGGAAAAAAACTCCTTCAGCGTGCGGTATTCCGAAGCCGGCTTTTCTATGATGGACGTATCAATTTGATAGTGCTTTATGTATCGTTGAATGGCTAATCGACTAAAGGGAGTAGCGGTAATTTTGCCCATAGTCCGCGACATCGCGTTTTGTGGCAAGCGATGAATGAGACCTGGGAGCAGCTTTTTGCCCATAAGAAATGCTCCTTCGTAAAACAACAATACCCTTACTTTACCACTTCTGCTAACAGCCAGTAAACCCCGCACTATTACCAGAGGTTCATCATTTTCTTCGACGGTCTTGCTATACTATAATCATTCTAACAAGCCAACTATCAGTGGTTGTTCAAAAGGTCGACTTTTTGAACACACATTATCAGGAGATATCGGTTATGGTGAAGAAGCTCGATTTTACTACCCTTGTCAGTCAACATGGAGATATCCTAACCAGTCTGTTCGATCATATGTCGGACATGTTCTTTCTCATGGCTGTCGAACAAGCTGCGGACGGGGAGTATCAGTTCCGCTATGTCTTGATGAATCCATCTGCTATGCACAATGCTCAATTGTGCGAGGAAGCATACGGACAAAGGTTTGAAGACGTTTATCCTTATGAGAAAGCAAGCTTATTGCAGCACATGTACACACAGGCAGTAAAAAGCGGGAGCCCGATCCACTTTACTGCAAATGGTGACATCATTGGCGAATCCATTCTTTCTCCTGTCTACGATAGTAATGGTGTATGTACGCATGTATTTTCCATTACCCGCGATGTTACCGAACGCACAAACCTGGAGTCACAGCTGGCCTATATGGCGTATCATGATGTGCTCACAGGATTACCGAACAGGCGCCTCCTCTCCGAAAAGCTCCAGCAAGCTCTACGTGCTGCCCAATCAAAAGAGGAGATAGTCGCTGCCCTCTATTTGGACTGTGACCGCTTTAAAGAAATTAACGATACCTGGGGTCATGACACTGGAGATTTGTTTTTGCAAATGCTGGCTACACGCCTCAAATCATCCGTTCGAGATGGAGATATTGTCGCACGTCTGGGGGGAGACGAGTTTGTCATCGTTCTGACCGGCATTCACTCCGAACGTCAGGTTGAAAAAATTGCGAACCGTATCCTGCTTGCGACTCAAGAGCCGTGGATGATCGAGGACCGGGCCATACCGTTCTCGACAAGCATAGGCATTGCCCTCTACCCGGCATCTGCAAGCGAAGCGGAACAACTGTTGAGCAATGCAGACAAAGCACTTTATCAGGCCAAAAAGACAGGGCGCAATCGTTTCTTTTTCTTTGACTCCATTTGATTATTGACTATAAAACAAAAACACTGCCAAGACAGAGAACAGCAAACTCACCACATACAAAATGATGACCGTCTGCTTCGTAGACAACCCCCGGGACATGAGCCGATGATGAACATGTCGACGATCCGCTTGGTACATGGGGGAGCCTGCCAAAAGCCGACTGATCATGACCTGTACAGTGTCTATGACGGGCAAGCCTACTGCCAGCACAGTCACGACTAATGAAATGAGCGTAGCCCCTTTCATCGTTCCTTCCAACGAGATCACGCCGAGAGCGAATCCCAAAAACATCGATCCCGCATCACCCATAAAAATTTTCGCCGGATAAAAATTAAAGCGTAGAAAAGCGAGTGCAGCACCTGCCAGTGCGACTGCCAATAGTGCCGTTAATTCTTGACCTTTGAGCATCGATAAAAAGAACAAGGTCACCGCTGAGATCACAGTAGCACCTGCAGCGAGTCCGTCCACCCCATCCAAAAAATTCACCATATTGATCAAGCCGACGATCCACAGCACGGTCATCAGCAGGGAAACCAGGATTGGAAATGAGATATACATCCCTTCCGCTCCCCCCAGCCACATGAAATTGATTCCCCGAAAGCGAATATCCATGAAGAATGTCAGCGTCGCTACCAATAACTGCACCATCAGCTTCGGCAGTGCCGGAAACTCTTTTTTCTTCGACTTGTACGTATCGTCTACCCATCCAATGGCCACCAGCATGGCCCCTCCAACTGCCAAAACTGCAACGGTTTTTTGCGCCCCTGCAAAAAAAGTTGACACCAACAAGAGACCGACGAACATCGCCAACCCGCCAGATAATGGGATCGGTCTGCTATGTCCCTTTCTTCCCTTTGGCATATCTAGCAGCTTTGTTTTCCAAGCCAGCCAATTTGCTACTGGCATTAACAAATACACAACAAAAAACGAGGAGAGTCCTGACACGATATAAGTAAACAGTTACCCTCACCTGCTTTGCCCTTCATTTTGTCTTTAGTGTGGACAAAATGGGAACAAAAAAGCCGCCCCTGTATAAGAGGCAGCCTTTTTTATTGCGAAGCTTACAGTTTTTCGGAAACCATTTTTGCTTGTGTGAAGAGCAAGAGGTAGTCTGGTCCACCCGCTTTGGAGTCTGTACCGGACATGTTGAATCCTCCGAATGGATGTACACCTACCAAAGCGCCTGTGCACTTGCGGTTGAAATACAGGTTACCAGCATGGAACTCTTCGCGTGCACGCTCCAGGTTTTCACGGTTGCGGCTGATGACAGCGCCAGTCAAACCGTACTCGGTGTTATTCGCGATTTCCAGTGCATGATCGAAATCGTTCGCTTTCGTGAACGCTACCACTGGACCGAAGATTTCTTCTTGCATGATGCGAGCTTGTGGATCTACATCTGCAAATACAGTTGGCATGATGAAGTAGCCGGATTCTGGACCTTTTTCGCCACCTGCAACTAGTTTGCCTTCTGTTTTACCAATCTCGATGTACTCGAGGATTTTGTTGTATGCTTTCTCGTCAACTACAGGACCTGTGTAGAACTCGTTGGTTCTGATGTCGCCGACAGTCAGTTGTTTGGTCAGCTCTACTACGCGGCCCAGTACTTGATCGTACACGTCTTGGTGAACGATCGCACGGGAGCAAGCGGAACATTTTTGACCGGAGAAGCCGAATGCAGAAGCCACGATGGACTGTGCAGCCAACTCGGTGTCGCAATCGTTGTCAACCACGATGGAGTCTTTACCGCCCATTTCGGCAACCAGACGCTTCATCCATTTTTGACCTGGACGATGTTTCGCAGCCAGTTCGTTGATACGCAGACCTACGTCACGGGAACCTGTGAAGCTGATGAAACGAGTCAGGTTGTGCTCTACGAGGTAATCGCCGATTTCGCTACCGGAACCTGGTACGAAGTTCACAACACCAGCTGGTACGCCAGCGTCTTCGAGGATTTCCATGAATTTCGCAGCGATAACTGGAGTAGTAGAAGCAGGCTTCAATACAACAGTGTTACCCGCTACGAGAGCTGCTGTCGTCATACCAGCCATGATCGCCAGAGGGAAGTTCCAAGGCGGGATAACGATACCTACGCCAAGTGGAATGTAGTACAGTTCGTTGTCCTCATCCGGGATACGTGGCAAGTCATGGCGCTGGGACAGCTTATCCATTTGACGTGCATAGTATTCCATGAAGTCGATTGCTTCTGCTGTGTCAGCATCAGCTTCTGGCCAGCTTTTTCCTGCTTCTTTTACGAGCCAAGCAGAGAACTCATGCTTGCGGCGACGCAGGATTGCTGCTGCTTTATACAGATAGCGGGAACGTGCTTGTGCAGGCACCTTTTTCCATGTTTCGAAAGTGCTAGCAGCTGTTTGGATCGCTTTTTCAGCCAGTGCTTGGTCAGCCTGGGAAACAACGCCCACTACTTGTTCTTTATTAGAAGGGTTGAAGGAGCTGGATTTCTTTTCAGTTGTGATGCGTTCTCCGCCGATAATAATTGAATACTCACGGCCAAGCTCACTTTCTACCTTAGCGAGCGCTTCTTCAAATGCCTTTTTATTTTCTGGCAGACTAAAATTGGTGAACGCCTCGTTTTTGAATTCCACTTGCATCTGTGACGCCTCCTTATCGATATCTTCCATGTTTCGGATCACTCATAAAACATATGCAAGGATCATACCAACCAAACAATTAAAAGCTCGACTCTATTAGTGTTTGCATTTTTCCCGAAAAATCACCGCCATGATTCAAGAAGTATTTCGAACACTTTTGTACATGAACCGTTCATCACTTTACACTTTTGTTCAACTCGCTATCTTTTGTGTACAAAAAAACACCCGACTTACTCACCTTTTCAGGCGATCATTCGGGTGCTTGTTGCTTTTCCTTATTGTCTGTAAATATGCATATACGGCTCACCATTTGTCGGTCGAATGTAGAGCGACAATGGTTTGTTCATCGACTGCACGTACATGTTGACATGGACGTTCTTATCGAATAGTTGGTTGATACTGCCCGCTGCAAATTGAGTAAACTGCAATACCTCTGTTCTGGAGTCATACTCTGCCGTAGCTGTGATTGTCATTTCCGTCAGCCTGCCATCCATGAAGCGCCCCAGACCAGTCATCCCGATGTACTCACCGAAATAACCCTTAGACTGGCGCATGAGCTTATCGTACTGCAAGGACACTTCTGGGTACTTCTTCTCAGCCTCAGAGCTTGGGAATAGTAAAAACTCCTCTTCGATCGGCAGCCACTTGGATACCGTTGCTTCATTCGCCCCTACAGTTCCTGACATGATAAAGTGACCTGGCACCAGAGAAGAATTCGCTTCCGGTACTTGATACATCAAAATCAATATCGGAACCTGCGGGCTGTTGGCACGTACAGACTGCACAATACGAGCTGCGACCTGCTGGCCTTTTGCTTGCAGTTCTTGAGTCGTGTAGACCTTGTCCTGACCGGTTGCATCCTGGTAGTTCGGCGAAAGCGACAAGCCCAACACCATGCCAGCTAAGCTCTTATCCTTTTTGTTCAGGTAATCGTGCTCCAACACGTGCACGAGAATTCCGTTTTTCTTTTTCCCGTTGGCCCCAGCCGTCTTTTCTTGTGCGATCCACTGGGTGACTTGCTCTTTTTTCACCACTTGACCTTCTTGGAAATAATACTCGGACGTCGGGAATGTCTCCCGAGCAAACTCCATCAGGCCTAATTCAAGATGACTGAAATCGATGCGATATTTCGTATCCCCAAGCATACCTCGCGTCTGGTTCGGCTGATATGGCGTAATACTGCCGTAGTAATCCTCGGATACTTCCACTACCTCCGACAAGGACGGTGTAGTAGGCTCAGGAGCTTTGTCCTTGCCCCCAGGTATCAACGAGCAGCCAGTCAATGCCATCACAAGAAGTACATCTGTGAAGAACCTGCATCCTGTCAAAAACTTCACTTTCATAGATTACTCCTTTTCGTATCCAAAAGTGGGCGATGTACAAATCATTCGTTCCACTTGATCCATCGATTGTCTTCGAGCTTATAGATCAATGCCGATTCGCCAATCCCCACCCATTTTGTATCCTCGCCACCTGACGCAATGACAATCAGCTTTTCTGGTGAGCGAGCATCAAGCAAACGCCATTCGCCCTTGATTTTCTCATAGATACCTTTTTCGGTTGCGACAGCGAGAGTGCCAGTTCGTCTGTTAATGGCGAGCGAATAGATCTGCTGTGCTCCGGGAATCTCCTCTGTCTTCCACTGCCCCTCTTCATTATAGAGCAAGCTGAATTGAGCCGCTACATAGAGTCGGTCTTGTTCGGGATCAAAGTCCATGGCAAATACTTCCTGGTCCATCGGCTGCCACAGGCTCCAAGATTGGGCCTCGTCCGTCGATTGATAAATGCCTTCACCCGAGACAAAGGCAAACAGACGTATTTCGCCTCCTTGGCGACTCCCCACAAAGCTGCTGATATTCGCAGGCTCTGGCAACCCCTTGTTGACAGAAGCCCATTTTTTACCGCCATCTGTCGAATGAAGAACCCCATCAATCCCGCCGACAAATATTTGCTTCGGATCATCCGGGTCCACAAACCAACCTTCGATCGCATACTGCTCTAAATCTGCCGAGAGAGATCCCCACGATCCACCCCCAACCGAGCTATACAGCCCTGCATCGGTGCCCACCCATATTTGCTTAGCATCATCGGTCATCATCAGATTGTGAATGGTTGCTCCCTGCTCCAATACGTCCTGATAGGTCAAGTCCCCTTGTAGAGCAGCAGCTGTAACTGTTGGAGGATTCGTATTGATTTGTTCACTGCCAGTACTGCTGTTACTTCCACAGCCAACCAATTGCAGCATGGCTAATACACCGATTCCCCATTTCAGATAGCTATTCATGCTCTTCACGTCCCTTCCCTTACTCATCCGTTGTCGCCACCGTTTTCTTAGGCGTTGCTCTCCAATACTTGCAGGAAACCTGCTTCGTCCATAACAGCCACGCCTAGTTTTTCTGCTTTCTCCAGCTTAGAGCCCGCTTTTTCACCTGCAATCACCAGGTCTGTCTTCTTGCTGACGCTGCCCGTTACCTTCCCACCCAAGCGCGCAATCGCTTCCTCTGCTTCCTGTCGCGATAATTGCGTCAAGGTGCCGGTTAAAACGATTGTTTTGCCTGAGAATGGGAGGTCTGCGCCACTTTCAATGCGGATTCCTTTGTACTCCATGTTCACTCCGGCCGTACGCAGTCTCTCAATAACTGCCTGAGCCTGCGGCTGTGCGAAGTAGTTCACGAGACTCGCAGCCATTTTCGGCCCGATCTCATCGATTTGTGTAATCTCTTCTTCGGATGCCTGCATAATGGCATCGATATTGCCAAAATGCTCCGCGAGAACACGTGCCGCCTTGGCTCCGACCAAACGAATACCAAGACCAAACAGTACGCGCTCCAGCGAGTTTTCCTTGCTCGCTTCAATCGCCGCGAGCAAATTATCTACGGACTTTTCACCCATGCGCTCCATGCCCATTAGAACATCGCGCTGTTGGTGCAAGTAATACAGGTCAGCAACACTGTGAATAATACCGTCGCGATACAGCTGAGCCACGACCTTTTCTCCCAAGCCGTCAATGTTCATGGCTGTTCGAGACACGAAATGAATCATGCCTTCACGGATCAGTGCCGGACACATCGGATTGATGCAGCGCAGAGCCACTTCTTCCTCCAAGCGCACCAGCTCACTGCCGCATTCTGGGCAATGCGTTGGCATGGCAAACGGTACTTCATTTCCAGTACGACGCTCTGGCAAGACCGCGATAATCTCCGGGATAATGTCCCCGGCTTTTTTGACGACAACATGATCGCCGATAAGGAGACCTTTTTCCCGAATAATATCTTCGTTGTGCAAGGAAGCACGCTTCACAGTTGTACCTGCCAGACTAACTGGCTTCAACAAAGCAGTCGGGGTAACATTCCCTGTACGCCCCACAGATACTTCAATACCTTCGAGAACCGTCACCGCTTCTTCGGCAGGGAACTTGTATGCGATAGCCCAACGCGGACTTTTCGCAGTAAATCCGAGCTCCTCCTGCTGCGCGTAACTGTCGACCTTGATCACCATGCCGTCGATTTCATAAGGCAAATGTGGACGCTTCTCTGTCCAGCCGGCAATAAAAGTGAGAAGTTCATCGACTTCGTCAAATACGCGTCGCTCCTGATTCACCATGAAGCCGAGCGTCTCCAGCAAATCAAGCCCTTCACTGTGCGATTCCACTGACTCCCCCTGCAAATCGCCAATGCCGTAAACAAACGTATCCAGTTGACGGGATGCGGCAATCTTTGGATCGAGCTGTCGGAGCGAGCCTGCTGCGGAATTGCGCGGGTTGGCAAATAACGCTTCTCCACGCTCCTCGCGTTCTTTATTCAGCTTTTCAAATGCTCCTTTGGACATGTAAGCCTCACCGCGAACCTCAAGGGTCAACGGTTTCGTCAGCCGCAAAGGAATGGAACGAATCGTTTTCAGGTTTTGTGTGATGTCTTCGCCTGTTGTTCCGTCTCCACGGGTAGCCCCGCGGACGAACAGCCCATTTTCATAATGAAGTGACACGGCCAGACCATCAATTTTCAGTTCAGCTACATATCGGACAGCCTGACTGCCAACGGCCTGACGTACTCGGCGGTCAAAATCCCTGATGTCCTCCTCATTAAAGGCGTTACCGAGACTGAGCATCGGTGTCCTATGAACGACCTTTTCAAAGAAGGGCAGCGGTTCTCCCCCTACACGCAAGGAAGGAGAATCAGGTGACTGCAAATCAGGGAAGCTGGTTTCAAGCTCCTTTAGCTCCCGCATCAATTGATCGTATTCCTGGTCAGAAATCTCAGGTCGATCCTCTTCATGGTAAAGACGATTATGCCGCTCAATTCGTTTCGCTAATTCTTTAATTTTTGTTTCCGCCGTCAATCGATCCATTTCGTTCATCCTTTCTTACTCTTACCTGTTCAAAAAGTTGGCTTTTCAGCACCGAGATAATGGTGAGAACCGTACGAAGGAGGAGCGGAGTGTAGGTCCCTACATGAGCACCGGACTTCGAAGGTGAACGCCATTATCGATGCGAATAAGCTTCCCGGACTGCTTCGTGATCAAAAGACGACTTTTTGAACTACCATTTTTGCGATTGGCTGTATTTGCATTTGCACACTATCCTTTTTGAATAGGAGCGAACTTCGCTAATAGCTTTTTAATGCCAGTCGGGCTTGGGAATGCAATGTCGAGCTCCATGTCGTCGCCCGTTCCTTTTACTTTGACGACCGTACCGTTGCCCCATTTGCCATGTGCTACTCTGTCGCCAACCTTCCAATCAACGCCTGCTCCTTGACCGTGACCAGGCAGTTTTTCACCCGCTGGACGGGTAAACGTAGCAGGTGTGCTGCTTGCGGTTCGCTGACCCATGCCAAATTTCGGAGCAGAGCCTGCTTGTGAGGAAGACGCTCCAAACGGTCTCGCTCCCGTGTCACGTCCGAACGCACTGCCATCACGCTGTCCAAATGCACTGCTTCGTCCACCGCCGAAGCTTCGGTCCGCTGTCGCTGGATTTCCTTCCAACAGCTCAGCCGGAATTTCTTGCAGGAAACGAGACGGCGCATTCACATTGGTCCGTCCGAACAACGTCCGCATACGGGCACAAGTCATGTACAGACGTTCCTCCGCCCGTGTAATTCCCACGTAAGCCAGTCGGCGCTCTTCCTCCATCTCGGTATCGTCAAACAAAGAGCGACTATGCGGGAAGACACCTTCCTCGCAACCAACCAGGAACACGACAGGAAACTCCAGCCCTTTGGCGCTATGCAAGGTCATTAATACAACCTGCCCATCTGCCGATACTTCCTCCTGAGCACCATCTTCTCCCAAGGAATCGATGTCTGCCACCAACGCGAGGTCAGTCAGGAAGGCTAGCAAGCTCTTGTCTTCATTTTTGCGCTCGAACTCCTGGGTTACAGACAGGAACTCCTCGATATTCTCCAGACGCGCCTGTGCTTCCAGCGTTTTTTCTTCTTTTAAAGAATCGCGGTATCCAGAGCGCTTCAGCACTTCTTCCACCAGCTCAGTCACACTCAAGTAATCGGTCATTTGCATCACATTCGAGATGAGATCATTAAAGGACAGGATCGCATTCGTCGTACGTGAAGGCAGCCCCATATAAGCCGTCTCCTGAATCGCTTGGAAAAGGGACTGACCATTTGCGTTCGCATACGCTTGTAGCTTATCTACTGTCGTATCCCCGATATTACGCTTCGGTACGTTGATAATGCGCTGCAAGCTGATATCGTCATCCGGATTGGAGATGAGACGCAAATAAGCCAAGATGTCTTTGATCTCTTTGCGATCGTAGAACTTGGTTCCGCCGACGATGGTGTACGGAATGTTCGACTTGATGAACACTTCCTCGACCACACGGGACTGTGCATTCGTCCGATACAGGACTGCAAATTTGTCGTAGCGCTTGTACTGTGCCATCTGCTTGCGAATCGTATCGACAATAAAATACGACTCGTCATGCTCGGAATCACCCTGGAAGCACATGATCTTGTCGCCACCCGGATTCTCCGTCCAGAGCTTCTTTTCCTTGCGCAGCTTGTTGTTGGCAATAACCTGGTTCGCCGCCTGCAAAATCGTTTTGGTAGAGCGATAGTTTTGCTCGAGCTTAATAAGTTTGGCTTCGGGATAGTCTTTTTCAAAGTTTAAAATGATCGAGATGTCGGCACCGCGCCATTTATAAATACTTTGGTCAGCATCCCCCACGCAGCATACATTTCGATACTTGTCTGCCAACATGGAAATCAAAAGGTATTGCGCCCGGTTTGTATCCTGATACTCGTCAACGTGTATGTAACGGAATTTCTTTTGATAAAACTCCAAGACTTCCGGCACTTCTTTAAACAGACGAACCGTCGTCATGATCAGATCGTCGAAGTCCAGCGACTGGTTATTTCTCAGCTTTTTCTGATAAGCCGTGTAAACCTTTGCTGCCACTTGTGCAAATGGATCGCCTGCAAGACGCGTATAGGTTTCTGGATCGGTCAGCTCGTTTTTCGCTCCACTGATCGCTGCCAAAATCGAACGCGGCTCATACTGCTTCGGATCGATGTTCAATTCTTTTAAACATTGCTTGACGACAGACAGCTGATCACCAGCATCCAAAATGGAAAAGCTACGATTGATGCCGAGTCGGTCGATATCCCTGCGCAAAATCCGCACACACAAGGAGTGAAATGTCGACAGCCATGCATCCTGCGCTGCCGCTCCGCCAATAATGGCAGCCACACGGTTTTGCATCTCCCGTGCTGCTTTGTTGGTGAAGGTGATCGCCAAAATGCTCCAAGGTGCTACCTGTTTGGCACTGATCAAGTATGCGATACGCTGTGTCAGTACCTTGGTCTTGCCGCTACCCGCACCGGCCAAAATCAAGACGGGGCCTTCTGTTGTAAGGACTGCTTCCCGCTGCTCCGGGTTCAGCCCTGCTGTGATACGATCTGCAAAAGACATATGTATAAATCCACCTTTCCACGTTCCCTAGACGAAAGCATATGTTCCTATTTTCGCACAGATCGCAGTGGAGTTCCAGTTCGTATCCCGAACAGGAAACATCATCCTTTCGGCAGCAATGGCTCGTACATCAAATAAGCCCGATTCTGCGTCAGCCATTCTTGCTCCACCCATTCTCCTTCCAGCGAATAAACATCACGATACAATTCATTCTTCCGTTCATACCCTCCCCAAATCGAAGGATGGATCTCATGTTCTTTCTCGATAATGACATACGTCCGTGTCGGTGGCATGTCTGAACGCCACTCCCCTACCAAATGTGTATCGGTCAGATAGACATGCAGTTGAAAGGGCTGAGTCGTCCGGTTGGCGATTTGCAAATCCAGATAGTTATAGAAACAAGTTGCCCCACTTCCGAACGGCTGTGTCCGATTCGAATCGGGAAAAACATCGTAGCTATGACGATGTCGTTCCGTCACTGTCAACGGCGTATGCAGGGTCATCCAGTACAGCAAATTGGAGAGCTGACAAAGCCCTCCGCCAACTCCAGCTGTGACGCGTCCCTGTGAGAGCAGCATGCCCTCTACATAGCCTTTGCTACGGGTCGGCTTGCCAATCTGTTTCCAGTACGAAAAGGTTTCTCCGGGATGGATAAGCAATCCGTTCAGTCGTGCAATCGCCAGACGCAAATTGATCACTTTGTTGTGCTGCATCCACATTTCCACGTTCTGCAATGGGCGTAACAAAATCGTTTGATGAGAATAATGGACATAACGCAACCATTCGCTTCTTTTCTCATGAGCGAACCTCGTTTGACCAAATGTCCATTGTACATACCTTTTCCAACGAAAATAGGCCATGCCTGCTGCCAGACGCCACTTTCCCCGTGCGATCGGTTTCATTGCGCACCCCGACTTCCTGATTATTACAATAGACGCAAGAATTTGGGATGAAGTTGCGGTCGAATACGGGAGAGCCCCTCACTTCTTACACTTTTGTAAGCGAGACGTAAGCATATGCCATTTCTCCTCCATCTCCGGATGAGCTAGGATAGGAAAAGTGCGCGATCGGACGACTAACAACGAGAGAAGGAAGTGATGGGATTGAAAGAAAACGCACCTACCATGAACCAACGAATTGATACAGTAGATACCGTACGGGGCTTCGCCTTAATGGGCATTCTCCTCGTCAACATCGTGGCATTGCTGTATGCACAAACACCTGAGATAGGAAGTGTGGACCACTGGCTGTTCCAGTTTTTCAATTTCTTTGTGGAATCTCGCTTCTTCGTGATCTTTTCCTTCTTGTTTGGCGTGGGCTTCTATATTTTCATCAGTCGTGCAAAAGCAAAAGGGGCCAATAGTACCGTTTTGTTCATTCGGCGTTTGATTGCGCTGCTCGCTCTTGGCTTTGTGCATAAAATGTTTCACCCTGGCGAAGCGCTCTTCATCTACGCCATCTTCGGCTTCATATTACTGCCTTTTTATCGTTTGAAGGCGAAAACCAATCTGGTCATCGGCCTTATTCTGTCTATAGCTGTCTGCGCTACCGGCTTCAAGCCGCTTTTGGTGCTTCCGTTGTTTATTTTGGGACTCGCTGTTGGGCAGTACGGGGTCTTTCAGGACATTCCGAGATTTTTGCCTGTGATTAAAAAAGTGCAGGGCGTGACCTTCATCCTTTCGTTAATCGGCTTGTTTATCCAATACCGGCTGACTCCTGCTGATCCAGCAATGGGTGGAGCGAATCTGGTTGTAGACGATACCATGTCAGAAGAAACCCTACAGCATTTGATGAACTACACGATTGCCTTGACCTCCACAGGTCTTGTCATGGCTGCCTTCTACACAACGACCCTGATTCGGCTCTTGCAAAACAAAACCGTCCAAACGCTCTTGTCTCCGCTAACCAGCTACGGTCGCATGGCTTTGACAAACTACGTCGGACAAACCGTATTGATCCTTGTGGGAAGCTATTTGTTCGATTGGTTCGGCAATCTGGGCTACTTGCAAACGACACTGATCTGCCTCGGTATCTACGTGGTCCAAATGGTATTTAGTGTACGCTGGCTGGCTGTCTTCCGCATGGGGCCACTTGAGTGGGTATGGCGATTATTTACGTATATGAAAATCACACCACTGCGAAAATAAACAAGCAAAGACCCCAGAAAAAGCTGCCTGACAGCTGATCCGGGGTCTCTTTCTATTTTTTCGCCAAGTATTTGCGAATGTCAAAAGCAACGGCTGCCACAATGATGAGCCCTTTGATGATGAGCTGCCAATACGGGTTGACTCCGATAAACGTAAGTCCGTAGTTGATGACGCCAAAAATAAGGACACCCGCAAGCACACCTGGAACGGTACCAATTCCGCCAGACGTCGAGACTCCACCTACCACACAGGCTGCAATGGCGTCCAGCTCGTACATGTTGCCGTAGTTGTTCGTCGCGCCACCTGTTCTGGCTGACTCCAGAACGCCTCCGAGTCCATACAGGGCACCAGCAATGGCATAAATAATCATGAGGTTAAAAGCGACGTTGATCCCGGAAACAGTTGCGGCCTGCATGTTGCCTCCGATGGCGTACATGTTTTTTCCAAGCCGTGTTTTATTGAAAATCACCCAGACGATGAACGCAACCATGATCGCAATGATAACGATATACGGAATCGAATACGGGCCACTCGGGCCGATGTACCCTGTCCCAAGCTGATTGAAGTCACTGCGCAGTCCAGCAATTGGCTGCGATTGATTGGGCTCCATATCAAAATAGATGGAGTTGAATCCGTATACAATGACCATCATGCCCAACGTGGCGATAAAAGGGGGCACACTAAAACGAGACACAATGATGCCATTGATCAGACCAACCAGCAAGCCCGCAGCAATTGCAATGAGAATGGGGATAAGCAACGGCAAATCGGGTAAATCCGGGAAAAACCTCCGCGGATAATCTTGGCTTTGCAGCATCGAGGCGGAGATGACAGCCGTCAATCCAACCACTCGCCCCGCTGAGAGATCCGTTCCTCCTGTGATGAGAACAAACGCAGCACCCAAGGCAATAATGGCGCGAGTTGAGGATTGCATCAAAATATCCCGAAGCGTTGTAATGGAAAGAAAATTGGGATCGTAAATCGCTATTCCCGCTATTAACAAAACCAGAACGATATAGATGGCGTTTTGCGTAACAAAGCCTTGCACCTGTTTAGCAGACAACTGAGACATACCTCTTCCCCTCCTTTCTCATGCAAGATGTTTGGTAGCCAGCCGCATGATCTCTTCTTCAGTTGCCGCTGGGCCAGACAAAAACCCCGAGAGCCTCCCCTCGCACATGACCATGATCCGATCTGACATTCCAAGCAGCTCCGGCATTTCCGAGGAAATCATGATGATGCCTTTTCCCTGACTCGCCAGCTCCGCGATGATTGTATAAATTTCGTATTTGGCGCCGACATCGACCCCACGCGTAGGTTCGTCCAGCAATAAAATATCCGGATCAGTCAAAAGCCACCGCGCCAGCAGAACCTTTTGCTGATTGCCTCCTGACAGGTTTTTGATCAGTGCTTTCATAGAGGGAGTCTTAACGCGGAGCATCTCGATGCTGCGGCTGACATCGGCTCTACACTTGCGCTCATTGAGGAGCAGAAAAGGGGTTTGGTAACTGGACAAATTCGCAATGACCGTATTTTCCAAAATCGATAAGACAGGAATGATGCCGGTGACGCGCCGCTCCTCCGTCAAGAGCGCCATTTTGTACTTCTTCGCATCCTTCGGTGATTTGATCCGTACCTCCTGACCGTTGATCGACACTTTTCCTGCTGACACCGCGCGTAGTCCAAACAATGCCTCAATCAGCTCTGTTCGTTGTGCGCCCACGAGGCCGCCTATGCCCAAGATTTCGCCTTTGCGTAATTCAAACGACACGTGCTGAAATGACTGGGGGAATGGTGAGGTCAGTCCCTCTACCTTCAAAATCGGTTCCCTTGGCGTATTGGATCGACTCGGGAAACGCTGCGTCAGGTCCCGTCCGACCATTCTGGAGATGATCAGGTCTGTCGTCAGCTCGGTCGCCCGCCATGTTCCAATGAGCTTGCCATCGCGCATGATCGTCACGTCATCCGCAATCCGTAAAATTTCTTCCATCTTGTGTGAAATATAGATGATGGCGACACCTCTGCTCTTCAGTTCGCGGATGATCGCAAATAACTGCTCCACCTCGTTTCCCGTCAAGGAAGACGTCGGTTCGTCCATAATAATCACTTTGGATTGGTAGGAGACAGCTTTGGCAATTTCAAGCGACTGTACCTTGGATACAGACAAGTCACGGACTACAGCGTGCGGATTCAGGTCCATTCCCAGATCAGCAAACAGCTTCTCTGTATCCGAAAGCATTTTTTTCTCATCCACAAACGGAAAAGGACCGATTCTTTTGACCGGAAAACGTCCTAGCCATATGTTTTCCATGACATTGCGAAAGGGCACCGGATGCAGCTCTTGATGAATCATGGAGATGCCATGTGCCAGCGCGTCCTTTGAGCTGCTCATCGTCACCTGCTCATTGTTTAACACGATTTCTCCCGCATCTGGCCGATAAATTCCGAAGAGACACTTCATCAGGGTCGATTTGCCTGCTCCATTCTCTCCCATCAGTGCATGGACTGTGCCGGGACGGACTTTTAGCGTGACATCATCGAGTGCCTTGACCCCTGGAAATTCTTTATGAATGTGGTTCATTTCCAACAAAAACGCATGTTGGTCCATGCGAATGCCCTCCTTTTTGCAAAAATCATCCCCATCACCGAAACAGGAGAGTCGGATTCGTCTCTTCACCGACTCTCCTGCTTTTTTATTTCGCGTCGTTCATGTTTTCCTTGGTGATTTTTTTGTAGGGCACCCACACGTACTTGCCATCCGTAATGTCAAAGCCTGTGGAATCTTTCGTTGGCGTTTCGCCCATTGCCAAAGACGCAGCGATACTAAGGGTGGCTTTTCCTTGGTTATTCGCATCGTTGAGGACCGTTCCGAGCAAGGTTCCTGCCTCCAGCTCCTTCAGTGCAGGCGCTGTGGCATCCACGCCAACAACGGGCATATACTTGCCATTCGCAAAATAGCCGGATGCCTTCAGCGCTTCGATCGCCCCTAGTGCCATATCGTCGTTGTTGGCAAGAACAGCTTCGATCTTGTCACCGGATGCTGCGAGGAAGGCTGCCATCTTTTCCTGCCCTTTTACGCGATCCCACATGGCTGTATCTTCCGCGACCTTCTCTACTTTAATCCCTGCATCTTCAATCGCCTTCACCGAAAACTTCGTCCGCAGCTCAGCATCCTGATGCCCTGGCTCACCTTTTAACATGACGTATTGGAGGACGCCATCCTTGTTTTTATCTGCTTCCGGGTTTGCCTTCCAGTAATCGACGATCAGCTGCCCAGAAATCGTGCCGGATTCCTCCGCTTTTGCTCCCACGTAATAGACCTTATCCCACTTCTGCATATCCTCTGGCATCGGCTCACGGTTAAAGAAGACGACAGGAATATTGGCTTGCTTCGCCTTGTCGATAAGGACACCAGCAGCTGTGCGATCCACCGGATTGATGGCGAGGGCGTTTACCTTTTTGTTAATGAACAAATCCACTTTGTCATTTTGCGTAGGCTGGGCATTTTGGCTGTCTACAATGTCCACTTCCGCTTTGCCCTCCGCGGCCTTAGAAATCGCATTGCGCACTCCTGTCATGAACGTATCATCGAACTTGTAGATGGCGACTCCGATTTTGGGATTCCCCGCAGGAGCCGATCCTCCCCCCGACGCTGCCGGCTGCGAACCGCCTGATTGTGAGCATCCAACCACCGAGAGTGTAACAGCGGCCACCAATGTAGTGGCAATCAGCTTTCTCATTCGATAATCCCCCTTTATCCCCTATGTTTACATCTGATATACACCAAATGTAAGCGTTTTCCCAAATGTGTTCCATCGAAAATCCTGCGCATTTCTATCAAAATTCTCATCTGTTTTTCGGGGGCCTATTTAACGAAGGGGAAAAGGAGCTTTTGATTCTCCGACCAGAACATATTCTCCCGATCGATTACTTTTGTTCCGGTGTCGACCAGACTGGGCACGGCTTCACCGTTGCTCGCTTCGACTGCGTACTTGACCCCGAGATATCCCATCGATAGCGGCTTCTGGATGATCGTCGCGGAAATGATTCCTTCCTGCAAATACTCCAGTACTTCCGGCGGACTGTCGATTGCTACGATTTTGACTTTGTCCCGCAGTCCACTGTTTTCCATTTCCTCGGCCACACCGATCGCAGTACTGGCATCGAGTGCAATCACCCCTTTCAACTGCGGATGCTTACGGATCAGTTCGCGCGTCCAGTCACCGATCTGCTTTTTATCCAAGGGAACATTTTCGTTGGCCACCAGTTCAACCTGCGTTTCCCGTGGGAGCAAATCGAGGACGCCCTGTTCTCTTTGTTTGGCATTGGCCTTTACCCGATCTGTGCCGAGCAATGCGATTTGTCCCTTTTTTTCGATCAGGAATACCATTTTTTCGAATGCCTTCATGCCCATATCGTAGTTATCCGTCCCAATGTAGCTTTTGACGGCTGAATCATTTCCGACTGTGTCGAGTACAAGGATCGGGATGGCCCGCTCTCTTGTCAGCTTGATGGCTTCTCGCAAGACTTGTTCGTCACTAGGTGCCACCACGATTGTCTCGGAGCCATCAGCAATTGCCTGCTGCACCAGTTCCATTTGCCTGTGGGCATCCTCCTCATAGTCCGGCGCGTAAAAATTCAGGTTTCGCTCATATTCCTTGGCAGCCATCTCCGCTCCGAGCTTGACCGTTCGCCAATAATCGCCGTGCTTCATACGGACGATCAGCGCCACTGTCTTTTTCTTGTCTACTTCCCCATTCGTAAGCGGAGCACTGCACGAGTAGAAAAGCGTCACCGCTACCAAAAAGAACAGTCCGTATACGCTAAATCGTTTCACCGCTGCTGTCCTCATAAACGATCTCGCTCCTCTGCAAGTTGGCGCGGAATCCATACACGCACAACGGTCCCCTCTTCCTGTTCGCTCGCGATTTCCAAACCGTACTCTTCGCCGAAGGTCAAGCGGATGCGCTCTTGCACGTTTTGAATCCCAACGCCCGAGCCTTCTTCGCTTTTGTAAAAGCCAGCTTTTACTTGTGCAAGAACATCAGGGGACATGCCCAAGCCATTGTCGCTTACCTGGAGTAACACCTTACCGTCGATGAGTGCTGCCAATATACGAATCCTGCCCGGATCAGCCAAATGCTCAATTCCGTGGTAGATGGCGTTTTCCACAATCGGCTGGAGCAGTAACTTCAGCGTCAGACAGTTGAGCACCTCACCTTCATCCTCGACCACGATCTCGTACTCAAATTTTTGCTTGTACCTCATTTTTTGAATAATGAGATAATGTCGCGCATGCTCCAGCTCTTCTCGCACCGTAATAATGTTCTTGCCTCTGCTCAGGCTAATCCGAAACAGCTTTGACAACGAAGTAATCGTGGTGATGACATCCTCGTTTTTTCCGTTGCCGACCATTCTGACCACAGAGTTCAACGTGTTGTACAGAAAATGCGGATTGATCTGTGCCTGTAGCACCTCCAGCTCGCTTTTTCGTTTGGCTTCCTGTTCCCAAATGATCTGGTGCATCAATTCCCTGACCTTCGCGACCATCAGATGAAAACGCAAGGAAAGCTGCTCGACCTCATGGCTTCCCCGGATCGGTTCACTCTCTGAAAAGTCTCCTTGCTCCACCTTTTCCATGGATCGCTCCAGCAGCTTGATCGGTCGTGATATTTTCGCAGAGAGATAGTGCAGCACGAACAGCACAATGACAATTACAAAGATGAGCAGCCAAAAAATGAAGCGACTGATTTCTTTTTTGGTCGTCACAATCTCGTCCATGTAGGACACCCCAATGATTTTCCAGCCTAGCTGATCGATCGTTTTGATGGTAATCAAGCGCGTTTCGTCCTGTGTCTCTTCTACATAGCTGCCGTAGGAATGCTTCAGCGGCAAGGAACGGTTTTCATTTTTCAATCCGGCGTAAATCAACTGCTGCTGCGGATGGTAGACAATGTTCCCAACCAAATCGATGATGTAGACGTACCCCTTTTTCCCCAAGCCCACTCTTTGGCACAGGTCATCGATCTCTTTGAAATTCACATCGACTAAAAGTACAGCCGGAATTTCTCCGTCAGGTCCGTGGAGAAGAATTTCCCGACTCATCGAGACGACCCAGGTGTACTCCCCTTTAAACAAGTTCTGGATATGCGGGAGCGAAAAGGACAGGTTCGTCGGGTCCTCGATCGCCTTTTGGAACCAGCTCTGTTCGGTCAAACGAGTGTTTCTCCTCAGTACTTTGGAAGGAGTTGTGGCCAATAACGTTCCGTCACGTGTAAAAACCGCGATGGAGACGATGTCCTTTCTCGTTTCTACGATTGTCTCCAGCTGTTCACTCAGCTTGTCTGCCGTGAGTCCCTTGCTTCTTCTGATCTTATCATCGACGAGTTCGAAAATTTGCGTCATCCCATTCAAATAGCTGTCCAGATTGTATTTCACCTGCTCCAGGATTTGCTGCGTGTGCAGATAGGCATTTTGCTCAGCTGTCTGCGCAAATTTTCCGTACAGCATTACTCCGACAAACAGCATGACGAGTACCGTCACGAGTGTAAAAGAAGTGGTAATGATAAATTGAATCCTTTTGACCTTGATCACCGCGAGCAATCTTTTCATCGGTTAACCTTCCTGCTCGCTCTGACTTCGGTACTCTTTAGCGGACATGCCTGCATACTTGCGAAAGCTGAAACTAAAGTAATTGGGATCGGTATATCCTACTTTCTCCGCGACTTCAAAGGACTTCAAATCGGTCGTCCGCAAAAGCTCCTTGGCTTTTTCCATGCGCAATGACAGGAGATAGGACACAAAGGTGGTTTTCGTCTCTTTCTTGAAAATACCGCTAAAATAACCGAGGCTAATGTGCAGATGATCGCACACCTTGTGGATGGATATGTCGGGAGAATGGTAATGCTTGTGGGTGTAGTCCAATGCCTGGGTGATCAATCTTCTGTACGTCGTTTGCCGTCCGCTTGCGATACTTGCCATGATGCGCTCACAAATTTCTGTAATCTGTACGCGTGCGTCCTCCATACCAGTAAAAGTCGTCATGACCTGCAACAGGTGGTATTGCCCACCAAACAACTGATCCATATCGACCTCAGCTCGATGAGCCGTCTTCAAAATCGTCGTCATAATCTCCAACAAAAAAATTCGATAATCGTCAATCGATATGGGTACACCCGCTATTTGATCAAACATTTCATCGATTACGGTCCGAAGCTCCGCACTCGTCCCCATTTTGATACACCGAACAAATTCATGCTCCCTTCTCTCATCGAGTCGTATCTGCTCACTCGCTTGCTTTTCCACGTCATTGATCACGATCATCCTGTTGCAGCCAAGGATGCTTTTGTAGTCGAGTGCCTGCCTGGCGTCCTCATACGAGTAAGGGAGTGCTGCTACATCTGTCACGACGTTGCCGATTCCGATGGTTACCGTGATGCTCATATATTTTTCAATCGTTCGCCTGATTTCATCTGCGATGTTTTGTGTTCGCACTTCAATTCGCTGCGTGTCGTCTGCCATTGTTTGCATGAGCAGCACAACCTGATCTTCATGGAGAAACACAATGCCCTCCTGTTTGCCTGCGTTCAGCTGCTCTTCTGCAATATTTTTCACAGCAAAAAGAAACAGCTGCTGCTCCTCCTGCTTGGGCTGGTCGACACAGATGACAGCCACGAGATATTCGGGACTCCTGAGCTCTATCCCGTATTCGCAGGCTTTTGAAAAAACATCGTGCTGGACTAGCTGACGACTCAGCAAAGATGATAAAAAAACCTCCCGCAAAACCGGCAAGCTTTTTCGATAGCTATCGCGCAAAAGCTGAACGTTTTCCCGATGAGCCGCCTCTTCGTCCATCCGTCTCTTGACCTTGTCCAGCGCTTCCATCAGCTCACTCGCAGAAAACGGCTTGAGCACATATTCATCAATTTGTAGCTTCACGGCCTTTTGTGCATACTCGAACTCATCAAACCCAGTCAGGATAATGATGCGAATGGCAGGATACTCGCGCCCGATGGACTCCGCCAGCTGAAGTCCGTTCATAAAGGGCATCTTGATGTCGGTTACGACGACGTCCGGTCGCAGTCTCTCAACCAGCTCCAATGCCTCTCTGCCGTTCTCTGCTTTGGCAACCACCTCGTATCCGTGGCTATGCCAGTCAATTTCTTGGCTAACCCCTTCTCTCACATCTTCTTCGTCATCTACCAATATCAGCTTATACATAGGCACCTCCCGCTGTTGTATTTGTACAACGGGAGGCGACTGTTTTCCTGCCAATGGAAGGTTATGGCGCTACCACGTCATATTCAGATCATCTGCATAGAACAGAATCGCTTTATGATAGGCCAAAATCGTAGGATCGCTTGAGGTTTCTGCGAGGTTTTTCAGGAGGAGATTCATGGCTTCGTGGTGCTTCCCGAGATTGTAATAGGCCATGGAAAGAAAAATCGGAAAGGAACGGTCCTCGGGAAACTGTTGCATCCCCTTCGCGAGCGTAGCTGCTGCCTGCTCGTATAGTCCCAGCACGCGATACGTACTGCCCAGACCCAGTAATGCCCCTTGCAGGTCGTCATCGACAGACAGTCCAAGCTCAATCGCTTTTTCGTAAAAGGGAACGGCTTCCTTCTCCAATCCAGCTGCGTCGTGGCACCACGCACATTGATAATGGGCGACAGGATCAGTCGGGGATTGGCTGACGAGCTGAAGGGCAAGCTGGATCGCTTCGTCCAGATGCCCTTCTTTTCGCAGTTGAATGATATTTTGGATCATCGGGTTCATGTGAGCACTTCCTTTGCCTGAGTATCTCTCTTCCCCCTAGCGTAACAGGGCAACTTGGCAAGGTGAAGACGTAATTTATGTGCCCTGCAAAGATTTTGCCCGCTCTCTTTCGCTTCTCCGTTGTCGGTACGCTCTCATCCACGACCAGCCCAAAATGAGAAACGGAACCAGAACCAACAGGATCAACAGAATGCCGTCCCAAAACTCCCACGAGTGAAGCGGAGCGTTCTTCATGTCGTCGCCGATGATCCAGATAAAATCGACCGCCATGCGCAGTTGATACTGGACAAAGAACCAGATTCCCCACACCGATCCAATCAAGTAGACCCAGCTATACCAGCGGATAACTCTTTTCTCATGGTCGGCTACGTACTCCCATTCCTCCTGCTCATCCTGCCTCAAGGAACGGAATTTCCCTTTTAGAAACAGACGTGTATTCACCATCAAATTGGAGCAATGGAACTTGGTTGCCAGCACGTAATACAAATCCGTCTGCATGAAAACCATGAACTGAAAGGCCAAAGCCATGAGCAGGATCACATTCAGCATACGAATGAATGCTTCCATGAAAGGCACAAGCGTCAGCCAGCCTTGATCATTGGCAAACAACAGAATGACACCGATTCCCATAAACATCGCATCCCAGGACATTCCCGCCAAAAACGCCCTGTATCTGCGCTGTGGCTCCACGAGAACAATATTGGACATATTCGTCTCTGCTACAGCAAAAACAAGTCGATGCCCCAGACCAATACGACTGCCGATTCCCAATGATCGGGCCGCCATTAAGTGGGCCATCTCATGGAAAAAGAGAAAAACCCAAGTGGCCACGAAAGAAACCACAACCGAAACCGTCACGGAAGAAGAAACAAAAATATCGGAATAGACCGGAATATACTTGCCCGTAAACACACAAATCAAAAGACCTGTGACAAATAAGAGACCGTATAATCCAAAGGCAACACGATTAAAGAAAAACTGACCCGTCTCCTGCTTGATCCAAGAGAAATGATCTACTACCGGTACTGGCTCGTTGACAACTTCTCCATCTGCCATGTACACAAATTGATAGGAAGCAATTAAATCCTGCGCAAAGTCAAGCACATCCACCGGTTCGCCCAACTGTTCTTCCATGATCGTCGCGACTTCATTGATGCTCTTCCCTTCATCCAGCATATCGATGATCTCGACACCAATGGCCGGAAGCACAATGAAATTGCTGATATCCGTTCGTCCAATGAGGATCTCTTCCTCGTTTTCCGCCCGACGCGCAAGCGGGTGCATCTTGAGAATGCTCTCTCCTGAGATGTTCACTTGACCGACACCTTCCTCTCTTACAGGAACGACTCCTTACTTTGCGAGCACTTCATTTCTCTTGATATGAAAAATCGGCTCCGTTCCGCTGCCGCCCCCGCAAGTTGGGCATTCGGCTTCATTTCGCTCCCACTCAAAAAACACGCTCTTTTCCAACGTGTTGAAATCAAAAATGATAAATTTGCCTGCCGATTGTACCGGAGCGATTCCTGTCAAATACCTGATTGCATCGGAAGCCATCATTCCCGTAATCATCATGGTGTTGGGGGCAATGGTGGCGGTAGGCAGAATAAAGTTGGTATCGAGCAGCCTTTGGATCAACTGCGGATAGTCCTCGATCTGTGTAGAACGATGCAAATGCATGCAGTCGATACAGCCTGTCTTGCCCGGTTCTACCATGAAGAACTGTCCTTCGATCAGGTTGAATCCCCCGGCAATGAACGGGATTTGCAGCTTGGTGCAGGCATGATTCACCCATCTCTGCAAAAAGAAAAAGGGCTGATCGGCTGCGAGCATCACGAGGTCACTTCCGGCAATAACCCGCTCCACGTCTTCGCCTGACTTGATTTGCAGCGTCTCCGTTTCAATCAATACCTCAGAATGAAGCCTTCCGATGAAATCACGTGCCGCTTCCACCTTCAGGCGACCAATATCATGCTCGTTAAAGACCATTTGTCTGTTCAAATTGCTGAGCTCTACTCTATCAAAATCCACGAGCTTGATATGCTGGATTCCCGCTCCTACCAGATTGACCAGTAGTGTAGAGCCAAAGGCACCCATTCCCAGGATCGTCACTTTTTTTCTACTTACTTGCTCCTGTAGCTCGCTTGGACTTTGATTGAGATCGGTAAACAAGGAGAAGTAGCGGATATTCGCTTTATATCTTTCCTTTTGTTCTGAAGTCAGAGCGGAAGCCTCTTCCTTCGCCTGATCCATCAGGAAGCCCAATCCACTCAGTGATTCCACTGCTTCCGATATTTCTTCATACGTAATTTCGGGGTAATCCACAACCAATAATGTATGTATTTCACCGATAGTACGAGTGCCATCCATCAGTCTGATCATCTTGCGGATGGACCCGTTCTCGTCTTCCAATTCGAAGGTATAGCCAGGAGCTTCTCCCAAGCGGATCATTTGCTCTGTCACTTCATAAACGGGATGTACTGGTTTAAATAAAGGACGACGTTCCATACAAAACACCTCCCAATAATGGGGTTCGCTAACCCGGCTCATTTTAGATAAAAAAAGGGAATAGCTCGTGTGCTATTCCCCCTCTTCTTAAGAGAATTAAGCTGCTACTGCAGTAGTGCGAACGCTTTCAACTTTTTTCGCTTGGATTTTCATGGATAGTTCCTCCTCTCTATGATCGAAAATTAAGACAAGTTCATTATATTTCATAAATTTACATAAATCTACAAATATTAGCAAAAAATTATATATTTTGGTAATATTCGACTATTTATTTCGTATGCAATAGGATTTTCCTTCCATTTTCTATGAATATTCTCAAAATTCCTTCTTTCAGGGAAATGTTTTTCATTCTTTTTGGAAAATACCCCTGATTTTGGGACACTTTTATTTGGGGATTCGTAGTAATAGGATGTAATAGGGAAATGTAACCAAAGTCATTTTTGTTTGATCAAAAAAGGAGAAGCTGCGCAGCGAGCCTTTTTTGCTTAGGGGGAGCACAAATGGAGGAAGATCAAGTGATCATCGGGCGGGTCTTGAAAGGAAACAAAGACTCCTACTCCGAGATCATTTCCAGATACCACGGAAAAGTAAGTTCCATTCTTCGTAAAATGCTGGGACATACACCGGATGCACAAGATATCGTGCAGGAAATTTTCATCAAGACGTATTACCATTTACCAGAATATAAAACAAACTACGATTTTTCTGCATGGTTATACCGGATAGCAGCCAACCACTGTCTGGACGAGCTGCGCAAACGCAAGCGAAAGCAGCGGCTCACCGCAAGCGAAGAGATAGAACCAGTGGATAGCCATACGCCGGAGGTTGCCTTACTGAATAAGGAGGGTCAGCGCCTGTTGCGTCAAAGGATGATGTCCGTCGAAGAAAAGTATCGGATCGTCCTCGAAATGCGCTACTTCGAATCATTGAGTTGTGAGGAAATCAGCCATCGACTGTCCATTCCGTCGAGTACTGTGCGGACGCGCCTGTCTCGTGGGAAAGACAAGCTCAGGGAAGCAATCGGGCATGCAGGGCAAGGGGGGGACTTTCATCTATGAAATGCTTAGATAAAGGACAAATTGCTTTGTATCTATACGACCTTCTGGAGCCAGAAGAAGCCAAGGACATGTCCGCCCATTTGGAAGAGTGCCGTCATTGCCAGCGTAAGTTGAAGCAGGAGCTGGATGAGCTGGAAGATCCGGAAGACTCACTGGCGACAGACGAGCCGTCCGAAGTTGTCATTCATAGCATCATGGCGAACCTTCCCCCTTACCCTATACACGTTCTGAAACGATCAGAGAGACAAAAATCACAAAAAAAAATCAATTGGAAAAAAAGGAGTCTGGATATCGTGAAAAAAGCAACGATCGCCGTAGCAGGAATAGCAGCAGTCGTCTATTTTGGAACACTTACCTCCCCTTCTTTTGCAACTTATGTACATGGTTTGTATGCATCTACCATCAAACCTCAGCTGAAGCAGACGCAAGAGAGCAGCCTTTTTGAAACACTAGCCTCCACAAACCTCCTCATCCAACGTGGCCTTCAAGAAGGCTATAACCAAAAAGTTGATCTGAAAGCTGTCGATAATGGAATGACCCTTGAAGTAAAAGAAGTCATGGCGGACTCAAGGGATGTCCGAATTCTTTTTACCATCAAGGATCAGAATGGAAAACCAATTGAGGATCTGTTCTCTCGTGTTTTGCAGGACGATGTTCCAACCTATGAATTGAAAATAACAGATAAGGATGGCAAGACGTATACAAATTACGATCAGGAATTTCAAAACGGGCATAATGATTTGATCTCAGTAAAAGGACAGAGCGAGCTCATTATGCTCAGCCGTCCCATCCAAACCTTTTTTAGTGATACGAGCGAGATTCCAGATGAATTGAACATCGAACTTGTGATCAAGGACGTCGAAGACCTTGACGGAAAATGGAAGGTTACCTTTCCAGTTGACATTTCCAAAGCGAAAAAAGACACAAAAATTGTTCCCATCCATAAACAATACACCGCTCCAAATGGCGAATTGATTGATCTCAAACAAGTCATGGTGACACCAGGCCAGATGGAACTCGTCATCGAGAGCACCTTGGCAGAGGATACCTCTCAGAATCTTACCTATGAAATTGTGGATGATACGGGAGTGGTGCTTGCGAAATGGAGCGAAATGGACAGAGGGAACAAGGAGAGGTACCCACAGCCATATTACAAAAATGTAGCCAGAAACTACGATGTCCGTATTGTCGATGACACACCTACAGGCAAAATCGTTAACTTTCTCACATTTCACTCCTTGCCAACAGATAAAGACCTGACCTTTAGAGTCGCAGCGACCTATCAAACAACTTCCGCAGACTTTGAGCAAAAGCTGTCCATTGATACTCTGAAAAACAAGTCTGTCACGACAGAGCATGATGGAAACGTGTTCACCTTCTCGAATTTTACTGTAAAAGAAGAAACGATTAGGAACGAGAAGAGAATGAGTGCAACGATGCAACTGGATGCAACCTTGGCACCAGGTGTTGCGGACGTAGATAAATTTGCAGCAGTAGATGAAAATGGCAATAAATACACTGGCTATTTCAAAGGCTCACTAACAAGAGATGCAAAAGGCAATATTGTCTTGAGCGGTCCACTCGATTTGGTGAAAGATCTGAAAGTGATCCCGAAAGAACTGACGATTGTCATTAAAGAACAATTGAAAGAAAACAAAGATGTCGACTGGAGCGCAACCCTTCCCTTGAAAAACTAAAGCAGACATGAAAAACCACCTCGCCCAATCATAAGTTGGGGAGGTGGTTTTTTAGTTGCTTGTTCTCTTAACGGCCTTCACAGTAGCTAATGCAGCAGCTAGATCGTCATAGATAACATTCCCTACGACAACCGTATCTGCAATCGCAGCCATCTCTGCCGCTTGCTCCGGGTTGCGAATCCCGCCACCATAAAAGAGGTGGGCTTCGCCCGCGCCTGCTTTGGTAGCCTTCACGATTGCCGGATCGCCGTATGTACCGCTGTACTCCATATAGACAATCGGCAAACGACATATGTTCGTCGCTACCTGTGCGTACGCTTTGGCCTGCGAGGCATCCGCAATCGGACGTGCTTTCGTCAGATGTGCTACGCCCGCATCTGGATTGGCGATAATATATCCTTCTGTAATGATCTCATCCCAATGAATATAAGCGCCAAACGCTTGAAGCCCCGATACATGCGGAGCAAAAATCCAGTCTGGATCGCCAGCGTTCAGTACGAGCGGGATCAAGTACGAATCAAATCCCGGCACAACTGCATCCAGCGAGGAAATCTCCAGGACAGCCGGTACTGCGTAACGTCGCAATCGCGACATCAATTCGAGCGTATTGTCATAGGTCACACCGTACGTGCCGCCTACAATGATCGCATCTGTTCCGGACTCGCAAATCGCCTCCAAGGCCTCGTCATCGATTGTTTTATCCGGGTCTAGTTTAAATGTATGGCGCCAGCCACGATAGTCAATCAACGTTGCCTGCCTCCTAGCTATTTTCCGATCCGCTCAAGCGCCATCTGGTATCCGTCATTTCCATAGTTCAAACAGCGTTTGACACGGGAAATAGTCGCCGTACTTGCGCCGGTCTCTGCTTCAATCTGATTGTAAGTAAAGCCTTTGCGGAGCATTCTCGCTACTTCCAGGCGCTGTGCGAGCGACTGCATTTCGTTCACCGTGCACAAATCGTCAAAAAATTGATAGCACTCTTCCATCGTTTCCAGGGAAAGAACAGCTTCAAACAACTGTTCGAGCCCTTTTCCTTTTAATTTTTCCAATTGCATGTCTGTCACCTCTGTTATATAGTCCGTCTTTCGAACGGTTTCTCACTGTACAATTTTTAAGCACTAAAGCTTTAACAATTATCTTAGAAGAAACCGCCTTCATCCGCAAGCCCTAATCCTTACTGGAACTTGAGCGACTTCGACAGACCCGGTGAGGTCGACAATATCGCCACCCATGTATTTCCTGGCAAAAGCGGTGCCTCTTGCGTCAAAGCCGCGTCCTCATAGGCACGGATGACACCATTGCTGCGCTTCCATTTGACCTTGCGTGCTTTTCCTTGCTGGAATAAATAACCGTCCCCCGGCCCGATTACATCGACCGATAGACGCCCTTCTTTATCCAGCACGCGGTGTTTGGCGGAGATGACCAACAGATTGCTCGTGGACAACTGTTTCTTGTCGCTCAAGTCCAAATGCGGCTTGCCTGCCGTAAAGCGCATGTATTTCTTTTGCTCGGCATCATAGGTAAAAGCAGCTTTATTCAATGAGTGGAAGGTCAGATCTACCTGTGTTGCAGGCTCGCCTTCCTTGATCTCAGCGTCCTCCTTCAGGAAAGTGAAGTGAGGCACCTCTGCCGTTTGACGCATCCCTTTATCCTGCATCGCTTTTTCCAAGAGCTCTGGCTTGGTGTACAGGTTATGTGGCATTTTCCGGAATTTTTCTCGCCAAAAGTATTGACCGTTCGGAATTTCATCCAGATGGCTGTAGTCTTTTCTCGCCAAGGTTTCCAGCGCATCCGGACTGCCTCCTGCGTGCACGAGGACCGCATCAAAGCCGTTCCCAATCTGGATAAAATAAGGACGGATACTGCGGACAGGTCCAATTACTTCTGGTTTTTGGCTTTGGAATATCGCAAGAAAGCGGGTCATTTCCCCTTCTGACAATACCTCATAAATCATATCCGCTTTGTTGACGCCTGTTTGTGGACGGGCGGGCGGCGCGTTGTTGATCATTACCATGATCGGACGTTTGCTCCCCAGGTTTTCGTGACTGCCAAGTCCTGTCATTGGTGCCTTATACGCATACTCGACGGGCTGATTCGTTTCCGGTGGCGTTTGCACAATCGGATCGGGTATCTGCGGACTAGGTTGGGTGTCCACCGGCTTTTGAGCGCAGGCCGTTGTTAAGAGCATGAAGGCTAGTACCATGAGAGACGATTTGACTGTTCGTTTCATATGAATCGCTCCTTTCCATCTCTCGTTGTCTTTTTTTCCCTGTTTCTTTTTCCAGAAGGATACAGGGGAATCCTGCTTCCACACGTTTTCCACGATTCTCATACGCCCGTGCCACACATCTTGTTTTTGGCTATGCTACAATAATGAAAAACAGATGCAAAGCGAGGCCACAATCTATGAATACCCCCTACCTCGTCTATCTGGTGGACGATGAAACAAACCTGTTGGAGTTGCTGCAATCGTATTTGCAAAGTGCCGGATTGCAGGTGAAAGCGTTTTCTAGTGGCAAGGACGTCTTGCCGTTACTTGATGAAGATACACAACCACATTTGTGGATATTGGACATCATGATGCCCGACATCGACGGCTATGAGCTCTTGCGTCTCATTCGTGAAAAATCAAATGTCCCGATCATCTTCATCTCCGCTCGCGATCAAGATGTCGATAAAATCATCGGACTGGAACTAGGCAGCGATGACTACTTGGCGAAGCCTTTTCTACCACGCGAACTGGTCATCCGTGCGAAAAAGCTGCTACAACGCACCTATGAAAAGCCTGGTGCCACTGCTTCCTCTACCCAAACTTTCCAAGATTGGGTAACGGTTGATCCTTATATGATCTCAGAAAAAGGCAGACAAGTAAAAGAAGGCGACGAACTCATTGATTTAACCACAAAAGAATTCGAGCTCATCGTCTACCTTTTGCACAATCAAGGCTTGGCCTTGAATCGCGAGCAGATTCTGACCTCCATCTGGGGGGAAGACTACATCGGCTCAGACAGGGCTGTCGATGACTTGGTGAAGCGCATCCGCAAAAAAATGCCCAAGTTTCCATTGGAGACGGTCTATGGCTTCGGCTACCGAATGACACGTATATGAGCAAATTCCGACTGAAAAACCTGCCGATTTCCAGGCAAATCCTCATTTTGTTCATGATCCTGACAAGCGTCCTCGGGGTTGGCCTTGGCATCGGGTATCCACTGGCTGTCAAACAGTATCTGGTATCCAACACTTACACGCTCTTGGAAGAAGAGTTTTACACATTATCACAACATATCTCCTTCAACGAGCATAATGAGCTGCTGCCTGTTCCGGCTGCGGCCCCTTACTTTTTACAGCTCTTGCTCCAACGTTATGAGTACTCATTTGATATGATCGTCTATGCTGAGAACGGACGAGAGCTGGGCAGCCGAAGCAATGGCCGCATTCCCTACGAGGATGCCAAGGAGTTGTTCCGACAAGCCGCCTCGTATCCAAGCAACAAGCTCCAGCATGGTTCGCTGGACCGAGGAGCCGAGAGCTATTTGTTCGTCAGCAAAAAAATGGATTACCACGGCTTCCCCTACTACATGGTGCTGTTCTCCAAGGAACAGGAGCTCAACCAGATCAACTCGATTTTGACACGTCAGTTTTTGTTCATATTTGGTCTGCTGCTGCTCGTAAGCTGGTTGTTGGCCGTGTGGTTTAGCGGGTATTTGAGCAGACCGCTGCGCACACTTGAAGAGCTGTGTAAAAAAATCGCTCGTCGTCAGTTCGATATCCCGCTTACGATGGATCGCGGAGATGAGATCGGACAGCTCGCCCGCTCTTTCGATATGATGAAAAACCAACTGAAGGAATACGACGAGTCTCAGCAACATTTTGTCCAAAATATTTCCCATGAGCTCAAAACACCAATCATGGCGATTCAAGGATACACGCAAGGCCTCATCGAAGGCGTCTTTCAGGGCCCACAGGCTGAAAAAGGGCTTGCCATCATCATGGAGGAGAGCAAGCGCCTCGAAAAGGTCGTCGGACAGCTCTTGTATATCACGAAGATCGAGTCTGTCTCTCAAATGATGCAAGTCGACCGCGTCGACCTGTCAGAGATGATGCACCTGTTGAAGCAGCGTCTTTCCGTGCTCAACCCGCAAATCGAGTGGGAGTTAAATCTGGCAGCCGACTTGATCGTGGAGGGAGACGGCGAGCAATTGAGCACTGCTTTCGTGAATATCATGGAAAATCAACTGCGCTACGCCAAAAGCCGACTTACCATCACAGGGAGACACGCGGGAAAAAGCGTCGTCGTCGCGATTTCCAATGATGGGCCACCCATTGAGGAGGCGCTGCTGCCGAATTTGTTCCAGCGTTTCCGCAAAGGAAAGTCGGGCAAGCATGGGCTTGGACTCGCGATTGCCCGTGCCGTCTTGGAAGCACATAAAGGGACGATCGATGCCCGCAACGATCCAGATGGACCTTGCTTTACGATGATCGTACCCGTTGAATTTAAAGGCCGATTGAACTGATAGGAGGGGACACTTGTCCTCTCTTTTTCTATTCTAAAGGAGAAATTCAATAAAAGCGTAGGAAGATACCGTGATAAAACCGAGCTTCTCATACACGTGTATCGCCGGGGGATTATCTGCAAAGACAACCAAATAAACATGATCAGACTTCTCCAAGCCAATCCGGGAAATATCTGAACTGATTTGCGTACCCAACCCCTTTTGCCGATGATGGACAGATGTGCCAATGTTCCCGATTTCGACGTAGGCTTCGTCATAGACATGAAAGCCGGCTACGGCCATTGGCTCTCCTCCTTCCGAAAAGAGCGCGATGTGTGGCATTTCTGCTACTTCCTCCGCCCGAAAACTAATCATCCCGAGCTCTGCCGCCATATTCTCCACGATCTGTGCTTCAGATAACTCCAGTATTCGTGATTCTCCCACAGGTAAAAGCCGTTCTGGATCTGCTAGTTTCATCAACCGCATGGTACGTGTGGCGAGTATATTCGGAATCTGTACGCGCGTCAGACAAGGCTCTGCGAGTGCAATCACGCCCTTTTGTCCATCTGGCAGGCTTCCATCTAGCACTTCTTTCATATAGGAGAGCATCGGTTCCACCTCGTAATTTTCCTCCCCCTCGACCACATGGAGAGAAAATGCGTGAAACGGCATCCCTTTTAAGTAAGACCCGATGGCGGTTACTTCTCCTTGGACGCTGTCCGTTACGACGACGCTCCGATCCGTTCGCAAGTACATATTCCCGTATAAAATATACGAATCTTCTAACGAAATTTGTTCCAAAAGCTGGCGTTGTTCATGACCTGTTCGCAATTTTAGCAAAGAAATCACTCCTTCTACCGATTCCCTATTGACGTTGTCGTACTTCGCGGTTAACATGGTAAAAATTTCTCTATTAAAGAGGCAGTTCAAAAAATGGAAACCAACATCACCTAGGAGGAGAGAATCGTGGCTTATTATTACACAGAACCATCTCGGACGTTTAATGAGTTTTTGTTGTTGCCAAATCTCACCACAAAAGAATGCAATCCGAACAATGTGGACTTATCCACTCCGATTACCAAGTATAAAAAAGGTGAAAAGCCTGCCATCTCACTAAACATACCGTTCTCATCCGCAGTCATGCAAGCAGTTTCCGACCATCATATGGCGGTCGCATTGGCTAGATGTGGCGGTATTTCGTTTATTTTTGGCTCCCAGTCTATCGAGAGCCAGGCAACCATGGTTCGCAAAGCAAAAGGCTACAAGGCTGGTTTCGTCGTGAGCCGCTCCAACCTGACACCAAGCCATACGCTGAAAGACATTTTGGAATTGAAAGAGGCGTCAGGCCACTCCACCGTTGCCATCACGGAAGATGGTACGGCAAAAGGCAAGCTGCTCGGAATCGTAACGGGTCGCGATTATCGCATCAGCCGCGACTCTCAGGACAAGCTCGTCAGCGACATCATGACACCATTCTCGAAGCTGATCTATGGCAAATCTGGCATCTCGCTCTCCGAAGCCAACGACCTGATCTGGGAGCACAAGCTCAACTGCTTGCCAATCGTAGACGAAAATCAAAACCTCGACTTCCTCGTTTTCCGCAAGGACTACGATTCCCGCAAAAACAATCCGCTGTCCCTCTTGGACGCGAACAAGAGCTATATCGTAGGTGCCGGTATCAATACAAAGGACTACAAGGAGCGCGTCCCTGCATTGGTGGAAGCAGGCGTTGATATTCTGGTCATCGACTCTTCCGACGGCTTCAGCGAATGGCAGCGCGAGACGGTTCAATATGTAAAAGAAAACTTCAATGTTCCGATCGGTGCAGGTAACGTCGTCGATAAGGAAGGCTTCCGCTACCTCGTGGAATCGGGCGCAGATTTCATAAAAGTAGGAATTGGCGGCGGCTCCATCTGCATTACCCGCGAACAAAAAGGAATCGGACGCGGTCAAGCCTCCTCCCTCATTGAAGTGGCAGCAGCTCGCGACGAGTACTTCAAGGAAACAGGCATTTACGTTCCGCTCTGCTCCGACGGCGGAATCGTACATGACTACCACGTGACACTGGCTTTGGCTATGGGTGCAGACTTTGTCATGCTGGGACGTTACTTCGCTCGCTTCGACGAAAGCCCGACCAAAAAAGTGAAGATCGGCAACAACTTCGTGAAAGAATACTGGGGAGAAGGCTCCAACCGCGCTCGCAACTGGCAACGCTATGACACTGGCGGCAAAAGCAGTCTCGTCTTTGAGGAAGGCGTAGACTCCTATGTTCCATACGCGGGCACCCTGCGCGAAAACATAGACCGTACCTTGAGCAAAATCAAATCGACCATGTGCAATTGCGGGTCGCTCTCCATCTCAGAGCTTCAGCAAAAAGCGCGAATCACCGTCATCTCTGCTACTAGCTTGGTAGAAGGCGGCGCACATGACGTTATCTTGAAAGAAAGCAGCATGGCTGCTGAGTAATACAATCGACGCGTAATCACAAAAAAACAGTCTGCGGCTCACAATGCTAGCAGACTGGTTTTTTTCTTAGGGCCCCCACACTCAGTAAGAGAACGGGCAAGAACAAACCGTACGTCAAGGAATAAGGCATCCAAATGTCCGAAACGAAAGAGTCAAAATACGGGCGGTTAGGCATCGTCGTCAATGCCACTACGATCATGATCATCCCCAGCGGAAGTGTCAAATGGCGGTAATCCCGCAGCCCCAGTGTATATGCGATTCCAATGTTCGTCGCATAATAGCAAATCGTAATTTTGACAAAGAGCGTAATAAACCAGATGACGGCCATCAACACTTCGATTCGCTCAAAAAAATTGCCGATACTGATTTTTTGCGCAAGTGTGTAGCTTGGGTAAGCGAGCAGTACGGTAATATCGGCACCCAAGACCAAGATAGCCACTGCGGTAATCATCGTCAGGAAGAAATTCGCAAAAAGGATGCCCAAGATATAAGCTTTGGCCGCACGCGCTGGCCGTTTGACCAAGGGAAACATCACGATCAGAATGACCGTTTCCAGCAAATAACCCACGTACCTGAAGTTCCCCCCGAAAACAGGAGCAAATCCATGCGCAAGCACAGGCTTCACATTTTCTATTTTGATCTGGGGGGAAATAAATGCGATCAAGATAAAAAAAAGCAACAGAAAATACGGAAACAACAGCTCACTCACTCGAGATAAGGCTTCTGCTCCACTGCGGACCCCCATGACGATGATCACCAGAAAAAGGACAAGAATAATTTCAATGGGGGTCTCCTGCATAATCTGCGTCGTGACAAAATCGCCAATCTCCATCAGCATGAGCGAAGCGTCGATGAAAAAATAGCTGATGAACAACACAGCCACCGCTTTCCCCAGCCACTTCCCCAATATTTCCGCGCTGTACTGAAAGATCGACTTGTTCGGATACCGCATACTCAGCGAAACATACAGATAGGTTAAAAGAAAGCCTTCCCCCCACCCGATGAGGGCGGAGATCCAGGCATCTTGTTTGGCAGCGGTAGCAGTAAGGGATGGTACGTACAAAATCGCATCACCAATCCCAAAAAGCGCCACGAGTATCATGAATTGCCTTGCGCTAATATGGCCGTTGTCTAACAATTCCTCTCGCTCCCCCGCCTCGCTACTGGCTACTGCTTCATTCCACAGTTCCCAAAATGAAGTCGCTGAATGGTTTATAGACAAATGTGATCCAGTCCAACGGGTTCGGAATATTCGCCTCAAGCGATTCCGCTATGCCAAGCCCCGTCGCAACTACTAGCAATATGAAAAAAACCAGCATTTCCCTTTTCATCGCGTTCTTTCTCAGATAAGGCACTTCAAAGAGGGCAATGAATAGGCTGATCAGCAAAATCAACATGATGGTCCACATGCTGTGCAGTGCACCTACTTTTTTTGCAGGATTACTTTTACCATTTCCATGGATGGAAAAAGTTATGCTCTACTCCTTTTTCATGAAAGGAATAAACGAATTGCCCACTTTTCCTGTCCGCCTGAGCTTCACGTCTGTTTTGATTTTCACTTTCAGGTTGGAGAATTGAGAATCCCAATCCTCTTTCACCTTTTCCCACCCTTTGGGGTCATTTTGGTAGATCGACTGCCCAAATCCAAAAACATCTGATCGGTATTGCTTTTGTGCTTTATGGATGGCGCTTACGATTTTGTTTCTGATCTGCTTTTCTACGTCAGCTTCCAATTTGTATATGGTTTTGGAATCGGACAAATCGATACGGCACGCCACCTCGCCCACATTGCCTTCTGCGGAAATGCTCACCTCTACTTGTGGTTTTCCTTTTTCCACCTTGCCTTTCACAGTTGTTTTGTTTCGGATGATCTCAATGACAATTTTATTGTTTTTGGTACAAGGAATTTCTTCTACTGTACTGTCCACTCTGTCCGTGATGTAGCTGAATCCGATGCTTTCCTCTTCGTTAAACCACCCCAGTAGCTTGTCTTCTTTGAAGACACCGATTTCGTGATACCTTAGCAGCGTTGACTGGCTTTCTTTTTGGGAAGTACCACTAGAAGTCCCCGTATGTACCTTCCCTTTCAGATTAACGCCTACCAACACTGGCTCGATCCCTTCCCGTAGCAAATCCGCAATAAATTCATCCAATTGAATGGAGACAATTGATCCCCAAGCACGCTCTGCCGTTTCCAAGCTTTTATAGAGCTTCGTCGCCGGGATTTTTTCCAGGGGGTCGATCATGCTAAGAATTTGTAGTGCTGTCGCGTCCTTGGCCAGAATGACATAAAAATCGGGCCGGACCTCATGATCGCGAAATAACAAATCCAGCACTTCCTTTGTCCCTTCTTTTGCTATCTGCTCCCCCAAAACCAGCACCTGGATATGGGAAAAGTACAGCCTTCTCGGCGTTACCGTTGTCATTTTCCGGATTCCCTCAAAAATGCTCGATGCCCGCATGCTGTAAGTCGCAACAGCTGATTGGCTCATCCCCCCACTCTCCTTTGACGCTACCCCTCCCGGATTGACGATTTGGGCGGATATCACATACTCTCCATCAATCTTGTCGATACCCGTTCCCATGACGATTGCCAAATCATTTAATTCCCTGCGGTTCCAGCAGCCTGTCAATAAAACGAGAAGAGCCAGGGCCAGGAGGAACACTCCTTTTCGATTCATGCCTTCTCCACCTCGGCTATCGATTTATCATCACATCGGCACGATACTTGCGCTATATTTTACTTTTTCGTTCTCTGACGCTGTTTTTCTGGCGCAAAAAATGGGGACGCGTATGCATCATCCAGATTGGCAGCCGAATCAGCGTATCCTTTTGATCGGATAGATTCACTGGTGCAAGCGGAGCCATATAGGGGACACCAAACGAACGCAGGGTGCACAGGTGAATGCACAAAGCAATCATCCCCACAAATACGCCGATCAGACCAAAGCTGGCGGCGAGTGCGATCACCCCGAACCGCAACATCCGGATCGGAATGGACATAGAAAAGGAAGGGAAGACAAAGCTGGTGATCGCTGTAATGGAAACGACGATGACGGTAGCGGGTGAAACAAGCCCTGCCTGCACGGCAGCTTCCCCCAACACGAGTGCTCCCACGATGGAAATAGCTGACCCCACCGCCCTCGGCATTCGTACCCCCGCCTCTCGCAGCATTTCAAAGGTAAACTCCATCAACAGCGCCTCAATTGCTGCTGGGAAGGGCACGCCTTCACGTTGGGCTGCAATGCTCATGATCAGATTCGTCTGTAGCATTTCCTGATGGAAGGTCGTAACGGCGACATACAGGGATGGCGCGAGCAAAGCGATAAAGAAAGAGATAAGGCGCAAAATACGCAGAATCCCAAAATCCGCACGCATGTAGTAGTCCTCGGAGGACTGAAAGAATTGGACAAAGACAGCTGGTACCAACAAAACAATAGGCGTACCGTCCACCAGAATGGCGACGCGCCCTTCCAACAGCCCGGCTGCCACCGAGTCGGGGCGCTCTGTATTGTAAATGGTCGGAAACGGCGTAAAGGTATGATCCTGAATCATTTCTTCGATGTTTCCGCTCTCCAAAATACCGTCGATCGTGATTTGCCCCAAGCGTTCTCGGACTTCTGTCACTACGCTTTCCTGCACGACTCTTTTTATATACATCATGGCGACTTTGGTCTGTGTCATGTCCCCAATCTGCATGGTCTCCAACCAAAGATTGCGATTATTGATCCGCCGGCGCACCAAAGCCGTATTGGTCCGGAGGTTTTCCGAAAACGCTTCTCTGGAACCCCGAACCACCGTTTGTACGGAAGTCTCCTGAACACCACGATCTTCCCACTGCTTCGTATTTGCAATAAAGCCATACGAATACCCATCTACCAAAATAACGGTATCCCCCGTCAATATCGCATCATACAAATGGTCAAAGTCATAGACCTCTTCCACTCCACCGATCGTGAGCAAGAAGTCCTTCATCAGCATCAACGGATTGGCTTCTACGGGGAAGTCCTCTTTCCTGGCATGAAGCATGAGAGACTCCATGAAGCCGCTAATCATATTTTTGTCGACCAGACCCTCGGTGTATAAAATCCCCACCTGCATCTGATCGACAGCCTCCAAACGCACTTGGCGCGTCACAAGATCCGTGCTGTTGCCGAGCTCTCGCTTCACCTTTTCCAGATTTTCGTCCAACGAGTAAAGGAAGGGCGCAGCTTGTTTTTCTGTATGGATCATTTCAAATCACTCTTTTTCCAGTTCGGGATATGTTTACTATCCCTCATGGCTCTGGGGTCTATGCTGAACACAAAAAAGCCCCCTATTCTAGGAGGCTTCGGGACTGGTCATATTATTCGACAACTGTCATCATTGTTACGGCAAACGATATACGGCAAATGGTTCCCCGTTTCGGTACGTGTCACTCAATCGATCCAGCTCTGCCAAGGTCGCTGCATCCAGCGTCAAAGCTGCACTTTGCAAATTATCCGTTAGCTGTTCTACACGGGTCGCGCCCACGATCACCGAAGAGACAGCCGGCTTGTGCATGAGCCAAGCTAAGGACAGCACACTGGAGGATACACCAACCTCCGCCGCTACCTGACTGATTTTGCGTCCAAACTCCAGCTTGTCTTCACTCAGCAACCGCACGAATCGCGGCTCCTTGTCCGCCCGCGAACCAGCTGGGGCCTGTTCTGCGGAGGTATATTTGCCTGTTAAAATGCCGCCAGCAAGCGGGAAGTACGGAATGATCCCCACCCCCTGGTCAAGACAAAGCGGTACGAGTTCACGCTCCGGTGTCCGATCTGCCAGCGAGTAGCTGACCTGCGTCGATACGTAACGATTCAGCCCTTCCCGCTGACTGATGCCAATTGCCTTCATCAATTCCCAAGCCGCATAGTTAGAAGCCCCGATGTAACGCACTTTCCCAGATCGAACCATGTCATCTAGTGCGCGGAGTGTTTCTTCCAAAGGCGTCTCTGGATCAAACGTATGAATTTGATATAAGTCCACATAATCGGTGCGTAAACGCTTCAAGCTGTTCTCCAGCTCCAGCATCAGGTGGTAACGCGATGAGCCTCTCTGATTCGGTCCTTCGCCTTTTACCAGACCAGCCTTCGTCGCCAAAACGACCTCGTGCCGCTTTCCTTCTAGCGCCAGCCCGATGATTCGCTCCGATTCTGTTTGCGTGTAAATATTTGCCGTATCAATAAAAGTAATCCCGCTTTCGATTGCGGTATGAATGATGTTTACAGACGTTTGCTCATCCGCACGCCCTCCAAATGAGTTCGTGCCTAATCCCAATGCTGATACCTTCAATCCACTGCCACCGAGTCGGTAGTATTTCATATTGTGATCGACCTCTTTTCATAATAGGAGTGCTCTTCCATTATCTCCTATTTGGGTGGGGATTGAAAAATAAGATTAGGAAAGTTTATTTTTCGAAATATTCTGAATTTTTTTCATGGTTCTTGATACACACATTTGGGATACCTTTAAAAAATCTGCTGTTTGTGTCTGATTATAGCCTGCCATCCTTAATTGCAGGACTTGCCATTCTTTTGATGAGATTTGATTTTGCAGTTGCGCAAGCATTGCAGCAACATATAGCTTGTCCAACACATATTCTTCCACGTCTCGTCCTTCGTCCTTCAAGACATCCATAGCGGTGGCAGCTTCATTGCCCGAAGCGGATGCCTTCAGGTGTGGCTCCTGTAAATACTTCACAGGTCTCCCGACATCCAGCGCTTTTTTGATCTGTTCCACAGATTCCCCCAACAGTTCGGACAGTTCTTCCATTGTAGGGAGATATCCCAGGTCTGCTTCTATTTTACTTATCTGTTGGAGAATCGTTGTTGCCGTTCTAGTCGGCCGTACAATATGTCCGCTATCTCGAAAAAAGCAGTTGATCTCCCTCACAATTGTGATGACGGCAAAGGACGAAAACTTCACGCCTCTTGCTATATCAAATGCTTTGATGGCCTTGATGATTCCCATTCTCCCCAATTGCAAGATATCCGCTTTTTCCAAGCAATATTGCTTCACTAATGTCTCTGGCTTTCCGATATATTTGTGCACAGAATGCCAAATGAGATCTTCATTTGCGAGTATCACTTCACCCAGATACTCACTGTCTTCCTTGCAGCGGCGAATATTCTCCATGTTATACAAGGAGTATTGTTCTTTATCCTTGCCAACTCTTTGTTTTACGAACATGGCATGCTCACTCATAATACCTCCTCCCAGCCTATCTTCATGATTCTCTTAATAAGCCGTTCATTTTTTGGTAATGGGTCATGACTTTTGTATAGTAGCCATCGTGATAACGATTTCGGTCGACATTTCCCTCGCCTTGGTTATAGGCGATGATGCTTAAACGAAGGTTTCCATATTTCTTTTGCAAGAGATCCAAATACTTGATACCTGTTTGTAGATTGGTCACGGGATCAAACAAGTCATCAGGATGAACTCCCAGCCCGCTTCCTGTACGCGGCATGATTTGTAATAGTCCTCTAGCGCCCTTGCCAGAGATCGCGTCGTGCTGAAAACGGCTTTCCTGCCAGATCATCGCCATGATCAAAACCGGATCTATTTCGTATTGCTTGGATAATACAAAAATTGTTTCTGTATAAAGCTCGACTGTAGCAATATCCAGTCTCGGTGCAACCTGTGTGATTACGTTTGCAAGCTCCCTTTTTGTACGCAACTGCCTATCTGTGTCCCTGGCCATTTTCACCACAGAATGAATTTCCAACAGCCCCTTTTCCACGGCTGGCCCTACAACATTTGCGGGAATGAACACTGCGGCAACAATGCCGATTAGCTTTGTTAGCACGTAACTCGCTTTTTCAGATGTAGCTGATGGACTGCTTGCAGAATGTTTTTCTGCATACTTTCCACCCCGATTGCCGTATCCAGTGTATGTACCGATCGGCGCGAAGCATGGGCAAGGGAAAGATAGGCTTCCTGCACCTTTAGCAACATGGCATTATTCGCATCTACTTCCGTTCGCAGAAAAAAGGTTGCATCGGGCCGCTTCGTCAAATCACTCATCGTGGCATACCAGGAAAGAGGAGTATCCTTCATATAGAAGTAGTAATAATTGGACAGTTCGTAATGATCAATGATGATGAAGTCGACGTTCTCCTTCGAAATCCGCGCCATCTCTCGTTGATAGTCCAGAAAATCCGCTTCAAATAGCTTTCCTACCGCTTTCTCATCCAGTTCAATTTCGCAGCGAAGCCACATGCCAATGACCGCTCCGATTGGGGTATCTAAACGCGGAAACGTTACTCTTTTCACTTTATATCCGAGGCCTCTCAAATTTTCTTCTAGCAACGCCGCTTGGGCTTCCTTCTCATTGGCGTCAATTCCTTCGAAAGCGACAATCATGGGCTGTCTCATGGCACTAGATCGTCTCCTCATTTGTCGAGATTTCCTCTGCTGCTTCACGAAGCTTTTTCTCTGCTTCAAGCTCAGCAGCCTGAGTAGCCAGATAGTCTGCTAGCATTTGCTCGAATTCTTCCTTTGTAATCTCATATATCTCGGATTGGAGTAGGTTCACCGTGTATCCCATACCGTCGGTCAGTAAAAAGTTTGTGTAGGTCAATGGCTCCTCACGAAACTCCTGCTTTTCGTAATCGAAGGCAATGACTGCTTTTTCAATGCCCGCTACGCAACCGCCGAACCAAATATTGACCTCTTCTTCTCCACCCTCGGCTGTAGGTGTTGTATGCATATTGGTCGGAACGTGTACATATTTTCCAATGACCTGGTGGGAGAGCTCCTCGGTCAATTCCTCATTCATCTTTTTCAACAAAACTGCCATGCTGGATCATTCCTTTTCATCGATTATTTGTGTATGTCTACAGCTCACCGTACTGCTTCAAAATCGCCTTGATGATTTGACACACTCTTTCCTTGCTGATGTTGAATTTCTGACCAATTTCCTCATGGTAGTAGCCTTCACTTCTCATTTGGAGAATCAGCTTGTCTCGCGTGGACAGCTTCATATACTCCATGATGTCGATCATCATCTCTACTTCCTCATATCGAAACTCCTCACTCGGAGCAGCAATACGGCTGATCATCGTTTCCTCTTCATTCTCATCTCCACCAGAGACAAGAACTGCATTACTGTTTGTCAGGTTTTTTTGCGTGCCGGCTTTCCGCAAGCAGTCACGAATTTTATTGGTAATCACATGATCGACAAAGGTAGTCACTCTGGCTTTTTCCTGGTCGTAATCCTTCATCGTGCGATACACCTTTAAGAGAACCTCCTGAACGACATCATCATGGGTCATTCCAGCAAACGTCATCCCGGTCAGCTTGGCTTCACAGTTTTCTTTTGCCTTCTGCAAAAAATCATCGACTTTCCCTTCGAAAAATAACTCGTCCATTTGGTGAAGTTGATCTTTCATACTTCTCCCCTCCTCATGCTCCTATTCACAGTGGCTCTATCACACTAGGTAATTTGAGGAGGGTTTTAGCAACCAGTTTTCAAAATTTTTTTCGGACAAGTTTGCAAGGTACCAGCCGTGAATACTTTTCCATTCAAAATCTTCCATGAGGCGCACTGACGCTTGATGTACCATTGGCAATCGCGGCAAATGTCATGAACCACACAACGACAAGTCATCGGCACGACATCTTGTTCCTTTGCTGACATCACGATGTCATTGACTGTCATTTTCTTCTGGCAGACTTTTTCATAATCACATCCGTGACAGGCCATGCTACCCACCGATCCTGACGATCCCGATTCCTTTTAAGGACTCTGGGTTCACTTGAACATGCTCGCGAAAGAACTCTTCCAAAACGGCTATCGGGGTGTCTTGGGTCGACGTATATTTCATGACCTGCACCTGCTCTCCATCTGCCGAAAAACTAATCTGATATAACATGGTTTCTCCCCTCCTTTTGCCTCTTGTCGAATCTATACGAAGCGATTTGAGGTGAATTAAGCGGATTTTGAAAATAAAAAAAACCAGCCGTTTATTCCAGCTGGTCCTCTACATATAATTCCTCTATCATTTCCTCTGTTATATTCATCTTTCCAAATTCCTGACAAACTTTTTGAAATCCAAACAGCAAGGAATCGTTTTCTGTGAAAACCTCGTTCAGATCCATTCCCACCATGCCAAACGCGTCACTAAGCTCCTCCCAGCCTTCGCGATCGATATCCTCTCCTAGCAGAAATTCAGCTAATGCAGAAATAATCACGACATACAATACAGCTTTTTTGGAATCTCTCATTCTTATCCCCTCACTTCTTTCTCGTTTGAGATAGAATAGACAGTTTCGAATGAGTTTTCTCTCTACAAAAAGAAAAAGCCCGCTTTTTTACGAGCTTACTTTACATCTGAGATTATTTTTTGAATCAAACTTTCATCAATCAAATGGCTGGCTACTGTCAATGCCTTTGCCATTCGTTCCTTATCTCCATCAAAAACCTCGTAAATGATTGTACGCACACTTTCTTCATTCAGTGTGTAGTTCTTGGCCATCGCCATAATCCCAACAACGGCTTCATGATCTTCGATCGCTTTCGTAGAAACTTTTTCCTTAGTCTGTTGAATGATGATTTGTATCCTATCACTTCGCAATGTTATGACCTCCTGGCTTTATTTACGATCGAATATGTATTTCAAGGGAGACATCTTCCCCATCTGTCTAACCTATGAACGTAGAAGGAGCACATTTTGTTCCAAAAATTCTCAGCAAAAGGGGGTGAATCATTCGTGGTTGTCGACCTCTATCATCATCTCTATGAATTACTGTCTACGGATAGTCAGGTGCTCGCATTACTCGGCATTGCTCCAGACGACAAGGCCTCCCTATCCAAGCAGATTATCAAGCGAAGAAAGCTCGCCGTGCTATCTGATGTTGCGAAGCCTCTCCTTTCCTTCTACGCAACTTCCGGAAAGCGCGACACCGTTAATCCCCTCCTTCTCACCAGCTTCTTCCGATTCGATGTGATCACTCCTGGTGATATCGAGCTGGCGCATCAAATCGCGAACCATCTTTTCCATCTCTTAGACGGCAAAAGCTTATCGATGAATGGAATAGAAGGTTTGGACACGTATGTCGTTTCCCAGCAGGAAACGGATATGGGTCATTCCTCTGCGTACTGCTTCACACTGATCACGAAGTTTACTTTGCAAGTTTGTTAGACATTTCAAAACCCCGTCTATCCTATGACAAGCTGATCGAGGTTCCCTTTCCACACGATTCAGCAACAGCACCCAAATCCCCTATCTTGAAGGAGTGACTTTCATTGTCTAAAAAAATGATTATCAAAGGTGTCGGTCAATTTCTTGCCAAACGCGCTTCCAAGGATGGAAATGGCGTCGAAGTCATTACGCTTGGTAATATGCAGGACTTGAAAATTGACATGAATGTTGAAATGGAGGATATCTTCGGCGGCGATGGACTCTTCGCCATTGATACTCTCGTTAAATCGAAAAGCATTGAGATTACCGCAACGGATGCCAAATTTGATCTGGCCGCACTTGAGCTCATGATGGGCTCCAAGCTGCAAGAGCAAAAGAGCGACTATGTGTATGTGCTGGGTGAGCAGAAAGCAATCAAAGCTGGCAGCCTGGATCGATCTGCATCCACTGGCGACGCTGGTGTTTGTGAAGTTGACTTTGGCGGTACCCTCTTCAACGGCGGCGGATTTGCTGTTCGTCTGAAAAATAGCAATCGTCTTTTGAAACAAGTTAGCTTGAGCACGTCTGCTGCTCCAAAAGCTGACGAATTCATGGTGGATACTTTCAAAGATGGCAGTGAAGATAAAGCTCGTCTCATCTTCTCGCCTGCCCTGCTCAATGAAGATGTGGTCTTCAACTATCAGCGAACAGAAATCGTAGATGTAGTCGATATTTTGATGGATGAAGTGCCATTCCCTGTTCATGTCGTCCATCACGGCTCTTTCCTGCAAAAGGACGGAACCTATGCAGGTATTGAAACAGAGCTGTTCTCCTGCATGGCAAAAGGCAGCTTCTCGATCGATGCGGCACGCTCCACAGCCAGCACTTCCGCTATTTCCTTGTCCGTTATCGATCCAGAGCGAGCAGATGGCAAGCTAGGCAGTGTGAAACGCTTCGTATCTAACAAAAAAGTGTAAATCTTTCGAGGTTAAGCAGGCTGAGTGGAGAGCATCATGCTCTTCGCTCTTGCCTTGCTCTTTTAAAAAGGGAATAACTTACAACGAATCATAGCGAACGAAATCACATTCAGCAAGTGGATAAATTTTACTGATGATTTCTCGGATAGTACAAGGAGGGATTTTTCCATGCTAAACCACCAAGAAGATCTGGAAAAAAAACACGCAGAGATGATGAACCTGGAAGCTGTAGAGCGTATCAAAAAACAGCAGGAGGCTGATCTGGTAGAAGCTATTTTCTTTGAAGATGATAGTGAAATCATGCTGCGTGACGGCAAAACCTACCGGATTCCGCCTGTGACCTTAAAAGACGCCCGCATCCTGATGAAAAAGCTGGGAACCGTCCATATCGACGCGATTATCCTAAATTTTCTCCCCTATGAAAACAAGGAAGAAGATTTATTCGATATCCTACTTCTAGGCTTTCGCAGCTACCCTATGGTCACTCGCGAGTACTTGGATGAACATTGTGATTTGGAGACGGCCAAAAAGCTTATTAACATTCTCATTGGTCTAAACGGCTTAAAAAAGTAGAGAGTGGCGAGGGTGACAGTTCCGCGATTCGCGATATGGAATCTGGTGAGCCACTTGATTGGGGCGATCTATTTTTTCATCTCCATAAAGACTGTGGTTTGAAAAAATGGGATATTTGGGAGTACACCCTTCCCCAAGTAGCAGAGTTAATGAAGAGAGTGAATAAATACATTCAATTTGAGGTAGAGACACGCATGGGTTTTCCTTTCCTGAGAAGAAAGGGAACGAATTCGGTCGACAGCTCTCCCCATGCATCTAGCTCGCAAGACTATCAGGAAATTTCCGAAGACGATATTGCCGTACTTGGCAAAGTGTTAGGTGGTCTATAACCCGTTTCTGTCTATTCTAAGACCAGAACGGGATTTTTCTTTTGAGGAAGGTGATATTCATGGAAACTCAACGCTTGACCGATGCCCTCCGCTCTGTAACGAATGCTGCACGGAGTTCTGTAGAGCAGTCGGCATCTCCATTTCGTGCCCAACAAGCTACCCCATTTTTTCAAGCAATGCATCAACAACTGTATGAATTGCGCCAGATGATACGCGACATTGAGTCGAAGCCGCTCAGCTTTTCTCGTAAGTACGAGTCTCAGCCCGTTTCCCATGCTGCTCCTACTTCCCGGCTATCCGTAAGTACAGGAGAAGTCATTTCTCCGTTCCGCTTTGCTACTTTTCCTGATGCTCCTGTTAAAAGAACGGAAAAGTCCTACGGCACAAGAAGCACCCGCCATTCACAAGCATGGGAAGAAGCTGCCGTAGATATGTTACGAAACATGATGAGTAACGGCCTTCACACGCTGATCACCTCGATGGATATCGAAAATTGGGAGTCAGCGAAATCTTTGAACCGTATGATTAAGAAGGCAGAGCGTAATTTTTTGTTCAAAGACACAAACATGATGGATTTGGCGCAGGCACGTGTTTCTGGACGAACGACGGATCAAAAACAAGTGGAAGAAGAAGCACTTGGTTTGCGCGAATACTTGCGATCGGGAGTCAAACAAGACCTGCGGGATATCGCGCTAACACATGCCGTCAGCCTTGAAGAAGTAACCAGAGCTTACTATACGTCTTCTCGCCAATCCAATGACCCGCATGTAACTGTAGCTGATATTCGGGAGAAAGCAGCTCTATTACCAGATGACCCTCTTGCTCCCCAAACCCAGATGCAATCCATCTGGCAAGCAGCATCCCTTGAAGCATTCGATCTTTTTAAAAATCAGCCCGGTAGCTTTCCCACGCTTTTGGTCCACTTGCTTCAGCGCATGAGAGAAAGCCAGAGCCAATTATCGCTCGCTGTGCGCCTGTTGAAAAATGCTGCGGATCAATACGGAGGAAAAGCTGCCTACGTCAAAGCTCAGCGCAATCTTCATGAAGGAAGTGAGCAGCGAAGACAAGAGCGTGTTACCGCCCTGCTTGGTCAATCCTCTTCACCCTTTACGCAAGAAGCACTGGAGATCCAATCCTGGCAATTGCAAAATCTGTCTTCCTATCAGGCTAGCCGCACTCGATTGATTCGCAACAGATTGGAACAGAAAAGGGTACAAGAGCTGTATCCGTACAATGACAAATTGTTAAAAGCACTGATTGCAGAAGAGAAAAAGCTGCTGAAACAGTTGCATCTGCTCTGGCTGAAGATGCGCGATGTAGAGCGTCAGGCACATTTGCTCACCAGCCGAATCCTTTTGGTCCAGCGCGCATTCGGTGGATTGCAAAACACGATTACCACCTTGATTCCTTCCGTCTCCTCGCTGGACGAGAGACTGCGTGCTCTATCTGATACGTCCGTTGCTACTGATGAGCAAATCCAGAACATGACCAGTGACTTAAAACAGCAGGAAAAACAGCTCCAGAAAACACGGGAAGCCTTGAAGGAATTGACAGAAGCACTGTCCACGGCTGTACCCAAACCTCCGAGTACCGTAGCGGGTCCTCAGGCTGCTTCCTCAGCTCCAGCCGCCAGCAGTTCATCCTCCACGTCTAGCAAACTCGCCCCTGTTGCTGCTGCTCTCCTTTTTGAGGAGTTCTCAGGTGATCTCAAGACGAAGATACGGGAAAAGCTCAAAAAGAAGGAGGACAAGAAAGAATCGGACGATACGGCGGACGATAAGGATGAGTCAAGCTCCACGCCGGATATCCCAACGAGAGGGAGCGCAGACAGAGATCCAACGCCTCCCAATAATAATCCAGGCCCAAGCGAACCACTATGGCGAAAAGGATTAAAAAAAGCCGGGACATTGCTAAAAGGTTTTGCTCTCGCACGCGTTGCCATGACAGCGGCAGAATTTTTGGATGGTTTAAACACAGATTGGCTGCAACCTATGTTTATGTCCGATACCCAGCAACAAAGCAGAGTGTTGGAAAATCAAAAAGGCCTCGTGGGCAAAATCACGAATATTGACAAAATGCCTCCTGGTTTAAAGCATCTTTTTTTTGTAGATACCGCCATTACAGGTATTTCAGATGGTTTGATCAACTTAATGGGTGGCACTACTCCTTCATTTGGCGATTACTATAACGCTTTCGAAGCTGCTTACAAATATGATGGCAAAGAACTCAAAGAAGAGTTAAATAAAACCTTCCAGCCAGACAGCAAGGAATCTCAACTCGAATTCGATAAATATAAAGCTGCGTACAAAAATAAAGAAGAAAAAGACAAGAACTCAATGCTTATAGATATCGATGACAGCGGCTCCAAGCTGGACAATACTCCAATTACTTCATGGGAAGAGGTCAAAACACTCGACCTTGGCAAAGAAGTGGTTGGTCATCACCTGGAAAGCCTCTCTCTAGAGGAAGGCAAGTTAAGATCCGAATTAGAGAGAACGCAGGCTACTCTTAAAAATCAAGGTAAATCCGATGATTCTCCAGAAATGCTGAAAGCTTATGATGATTACTACAGTGGTATTAATACGAAACGGAATGAACACTTAGCCTTTTTCGAAGAAGTATTCGCTAAAATCCCTAAGGGTACAGCTGCCTCTGACGTAGTAGACTCAGTAATCGCTGATATAAAGGCTTCTATCGCACAAAATAGCCTCGATAAAAACAACCATACCTCCGGCACAAAAATTAATTCCGTGAAGGACAAGCTGAGCTCTGAGCTGGAAAGTAAAGAACTTCAATATTCGATCGACAGAAACAAAGCAATCTTGGCAGGCCACAGCGCAAATTCTGAAGTAGTAAAGAAGCTTGATGAAGAATATTTACGCAGTATCAATGAGACTTTCGAAGCGACGAGTTCTGAATTGGATCGCCTTTTGTCCGGGAACCAAATGAATGAGACATTCAAGAAAGACATCGAGAACTTAAAAAAAGGCCTCGAAAAAGCCAAATACGACAATCTCGTATCTCTGCACATGTCCAAGCAGCCCACCAAAGGAACCTTCAACATGCCCGACGGCTTGCAGCCACTGACCTACTGGGGCATGCAAACGGCCAATGGAACACACAGCACCTACGACTTTACCTATGGCGGCGGCAGTAATGTGAACATTACGATCGACAAAATGAGCGGAACGGAAGCTGACCTACAGCGCATCGGCTCGACCGTCAGCGAAGCCGTTCGCAGTACACAAGCAAGCCTTTCCACCGAATTAAGCCAACAAGTCCGCTCCGGCATCGCCACGAGCTACACGAGATTGTAAGGAGGTACAACGATGACCCAACAATACGCCTTTGGCACTGCTAATCAGCGCTACAAAAAAAAGCTGTTCCTTGATACTGGCTTTGAGTTTATCGAAGTAAACGCCCGACTCATCGAGCCCTATTCTCCGCCAAGCCCCCAGCCTTCTTTGCGCGAAATCAAAATCATTAACGCTCCCTCGCACATCCACCACTCCGGTTTTAGCAGCTACCAGTGTTCATTGACCTTACTTTTTCCAGACAAGGAATCGTATAACCAATACTTGAGCTACGCAGGCTGGACCCACAAATTTTACGATGAAAAGGGAAGCATTTTTCTCGGAAGCGCAGAATCTATTACCCCCCAAGTCCTTGAGGCAGGACGGCGCTACAGCGTAACCGTCGATCTGATCCTCATCAAAAAAGACTCAATTGAGCGCGAATCACGCTTTCGGTTTCAAGATATTGAGGGACATTGGGCACAGAAAAACATTGAGGAAATGGCCGATCTCGGGCTCATCACGGTTATTACCCGAGATGGGAAGCCTGTCATTTACTTCCGCCCCAATGATTTTGTGACACGCGCCGAATTTATTGCCTTTTTAAATCGGACAAGGCGACTGGTAGAACGGATGATCCGGGAATAGCTGAGGCAGTTAAAACGTTTCTGTCTACTCTATATAGGAGGTGATGAAAATGATCAGCTGGGCTGATGTGAATGAAAAAGACTGGTTTTTTAATGAAGTAATGGAGGCCAGCAATTATTTGATGGCTGACGGAGAACCGTTCATTCAAGGGATTGCTTATGGCTCCTTTGAAAGCAATGCTCCTTACTTGTATGAGGAACAGAAGGGTTCCACTGGGCAAAAGGTATTTACACTCACTGCCAAATTGACACCGAGTGCAGATAACCCTCTCTTTGTCTATATTGACGGCACGCAAACCCTTTTCAAAGAAATTCGGCCGAATCAAACAGACCCGAACAAAACGGACATCGAGCTGTATTACGCTCCTTCTGCCAACTCGATTGTCGCTTTTTCCAGCTTCGGCAAGCCTGCCTTGGACCGTTTTGGCAAACCGATTCCCCCCAATTCCTCTTCCTTTGCTTACCCGAACAAACGCCTCGATAACGGAGACACCTATTTCTACAATCCGTTCAGTCGCCAATTCAATGAGTATTTGTACGCATATGGACGCTCCTTTAAGCGAATTGATGTGCCTGAAGAAGAATGGAAATCGACACCTGCCCAAGAGCTCGCCAAAAAATATATCGGACTCAAGCAAGACGTCTACATGGTTAGCCCTGCTCCCGGAGCCACGATTTATCTTCCCTACAATCTAAACGGCGTACAGTTGCGCTTCATCTACAACAGCTACGAAAGCGGCGCTCTGTTTATGCGAGGCGGATATTTTTCGGTGAAAAGCCCTGGCGTTTGGAGAAATGATCGCTTCTTTCCCAACGCCTACATTAATCGGGCAGAGGCTTTTCTGCTCATTGACCGGCTTCGGCGCTCTTTTTACCAACGCTTTACGGATTCACAGCCCCCCACACAGCGGCTAGATGAATCCCACACGGCATACGAAGGGCAACGTGTTTTCCGCCTAAACGGTACCTATCCCGCGGGTAAAAAGCTGCTTGCCGTCAAAGTAGATGGAAAAGTGGTGAATAGTTCCGACTATCAAGAATTTGATGATCATACGGTACTGTTCAACATGCCGCTTGAGGCGGGCAAAAACGTTCATTTCCTCTATGTCAAAGAGACGAGCACCCGCTTTGAAGATGTCGGGCGCGAAAAGTATATGTACAACAGCAACACCGGGGAAAAAATTGCGCTAAACGGCGGGATGACGGGCAGCAAGCCTTCATGGTGGGCACCATCCGTCCTTTCTATGGAAGACGAGCGATTTGGCAACGGTGATTACCTGGTCGAAGGCATTTCGATCAACAATTTCGCCGATGGAGCAGCTGTCGTTAACCATATGTACGAGGTATCGTCATCCAATGCGGAAGAGAAAGAAAAATGGTTCATGCCTTACTCGTTGCTCACCCGGGCACAGGCCGTCTCTTTTTTGAATCGCTTTCGAAAATGGTCCCTGGAACGGTTTAAATAGGAGGTGCTTTCATGCAAACGATGTCCAATGAGCTGCGCAGAATTCTCTCCGAAAGACTCAAACTAGGAGAATTATCGAAGCCCGCGTGCCGTGTCGAGATAGATCGACTCATCTTCGTGCCGGGCCGTACCGAAGAACTCGATTTCATTATGAGTGATCGGCGGGAAGAGAAAACATTGACCCGCACCATCATTCAAGATGGTTCAGGGGACGGGGGAACTGCTCTCTCCAAGATTCCCTTTGTCTTTCCTGTCGAGGGCAAAAGCATCCGAGATATTACCGCCTATATGGGCGACAATCGCAAGCACCAAGGGATCGATATTGCTTGTCCGGTCGGTACGCCTATCAAAGCTGCCTGGGCTGGCCAAGTAAAAAAAGTGACCGTGTCTGAAAAATATACGAGCTTTGGCTTTCGCGTAGAAATTCAGCATGCGGATGGCATGTGGACCCGTTACGCCCATATGAGCGAAATCCACGTCAAAACAGGGGATTATGTCACGCAAGGCACTATTATCGGAAAAAGCGGCAATACAGGAGACGTCCGCTCTGCAGGTGTTACGAACATGGGCACCTATGACGATCCCAATTCCCCCCGCTCCAAAGGAAGAGGAGCTCATCTGCACTTTGAAGTCTGGAACGGACAAGCCGTCATCGATCCGTTTCCTTATATGAATGGCTCGAAGCATCTGTTCGCTGCCTCTTCCAATAACGGCGCAGGAGTCACAACCGATGCCACCTATGTTGGAACGCCAGGAGCAACTCTTTTTGACGAACGGTTTACCAATAATACGTGGCACACAAAATCTGTCTACAAAGTAGACGAGCTGACCAAAAAACTATCCATGATCGAGAGAAGCTCGACTGAGCATAGCAACCTCACCTTTACCTTTGATCCCAAAGGGTACAAGACCGTCTTCCCATCCCCTACCGTTACGACAGGTATGAATCTCAAGCTGACCTCCGTTCACCCCGGCATTTTTAGCATGGGATTCTCTACCAACTTCGGTGAAGGTGCCGGCGAGCTGCGCGTTTTTTTCAATGGAAAAATGCAAGTCAAGGTCATCAAATTCTCCGGGACAGAAAACGTAGAGATTCGTGATATCCCCTTTCCCAATGGAGAAATGGAAATCCGTATCGAGCTGTTCTGGAACGGGAAACAGGTCAATCGTTTTTCCCTCCAATACATTCAGATCAAGGAATTGCAAGGGCGACCTGATCTCTACGGGAACAAAGACAAAGTGGACCCGACTGTGCAGCAGGAGTTTTTTGAGGAAAGGGAAATTACGAGCACCTTCATGCCTGGTCAGCCGCGAAAAGTATCGCTCCAGGTCGGAAAGTTCGTCTATATGGACACCCTTACCCTCGACAATATTAACCACATCGAAATGGACGACCAATATGAAATGGAATCATGTGAGGCACGCATCACAATCTCAAACCCTGGCGGCTACTACAGTCCGGACTATAATCCGTTTTACTTTCCCGAAACCTACAAGGAAACGCCTTGGTCTTATTTTGTGAATGGATTCCATGTCGGTGTTCTCTCCGAAAATACTCCTGTCCGGATCTACATGGGTTATGGTCTGAATTTGATGCGGGTATTTACAGGGCTGATCGACAAGCTCGATCTGAATGGCGAGGAATCGACCATGACCATTTACTGCCGCGATATGTACAAGAAGATTTTGAACAAGGTCATTACCGAAGACAAGCAGTATCCCTCAGACGTCGGGCATTCTGCCGCACATGATACTAACGTTTTTTCCTCAATGGCTCGCCGGGACAAAATCATCTCGATAGCCAAAAAGCAGGCCAAGCAGCAGGGCCCAGAGCTCGATTATAAATTTCTGCTAGCCATTGCAGAGCACGAAACCAAAATGGGGACGCTGGGGAAAGGTCTTCCTCCAGGAGACTTCATTCTCGGATATGGATGCTATACCGGAGAAAAATGTGACCCGCAATACCAAGGGCTCGAACGACAGCTCTATCGCGGAGCCGTCCGCTATCGGGAAGCCATGGCGAGCAAAGGCTGGCGCTTTCAATCTGTCGACGATGTCAAATATTTTTGGCAAGGAGGCGACAAGGGCGCTTATCAATGGGCGAGCGATACGAACTGGTATAACAGCGTGTGGCAAATCTATCAAAAATTCCGCTCAAGCACGGAGTTTGATGCGATTCCAGAGTGGGAGAGTACCGCACCTGTCCCAACCGAACCAACTGCCAAAGCTGCCTACCTCAAATCCGCCATCGTACAAGACTTGATCGCTTATGCAGGAATGTACGGCTGGCGCAGTAATCCGCAAGACATTTTCTACCCCTATGCCATTGTACAAGAGACGAGCTATACCCACGTGACGCAGGCGACAGGCAAAGTTTTCAAAGCTGTACCGGATAAAGAAGGCGAATTCGTTGAAGTCGATCCCGAATCCACTTTGACCCCAAAAGGTTGGAAAAATCCTTTTGTTGAGCCACCCGGACGCAAATTCGAATCGTATCAATACAAAGTCGGAGAAGCCATCGCGGAAATTATGAAAGAGACGCCTTTCCGTTCCTATTGCGACCGTTACGGTACGTATCGCCTGGAAGAGATTGATATGAATCGGCCGATTGTGGCTACTTTTACAGAGCATGACAATTTGATCACGATTCATAAGACCATCGATTTTTCACGTGGCAAAAGCCATCTTGTCATTTTGGATGAAGAAAATAAGGTTGGTCATTTCGTAGACACGGAAATTTTGATGGAGCTGAAGGGCGAGGTACGTACAGGCGTTAGATCCGTTCCTTTTGCCAAAACCGACGAGCTGAAGAGGCTGGCTGCCCAGCGAACGTTTTTTGATTTGAAACGCTTGTGCCGTACGCTGCAAATTTCCATTCCCGGCAACCCTGCCTTGGATGTCCTCGATCGCATTTACATTATCGACTCCAATACAACCACCCGCGAAGCGTATACCATCAAAGGAATCCGCACGATGTTTGATGCGCAGAACGGCTATATGCAAATCCTCGATTTATTTTGGAGCAACAACGAGGGGGCGATTGTGTAATGGCCGGGATTGCCAATGATTATTTAATTTACCCGATCCTCGATCTGATCCGTGATGAAGTGCACCGTACTACGACAGTCGCGGCAGACCCGTTCGCAGAGGAACCCTCTGTTCGTCTGATCCGAGAGCATCCTCTCGATCCGGAAAAGGTCACGGGTGCCAAGCTATTCTACGAGTCTGGCTACATGCTGGACATCTCCCTCACGTTTGGCTCTACTGACACTACCACCTTCCCCCTTGAAGTCGATCAGCTCCATCCAGACTGGGAGTACTATTCTCTTTGGCGCTTGACCTCAGTAACCACTGCGGGATACGCACCTGACGGAAAAACGGTAGGATCTTACCTGATCCGTCTACTCTATGATACGAGGGGCCTCTTAACTGGCACCGATGTCCTTCGTATAGAGAAAGAGAGGTGAGTACTAGTGGGCTTCTCCGTTGCTTATTCGGGCGGGGGCGTAATCGACAAGGTACGAGAGCTCCCCTACCCACACTTTTCCAAATTTACCGAGCCCTTCATTCGCGGACGCATGATTGATGTGACCGCGTCCAAGCAAGTCTTTTCCGATACCTATGCCCTTCCCTATCCGACAGAATTTTTATCTGTGGCGTTTGCTACCAATAATTATTGCGTCGGCGATTACTGGGAGCTGAGTCTGGACGGCGTGAAGGTCTGTGAAACGATTTATACCAAAGAGCTTCCGGAGTCCGTCTCGATGGGAAATAGCTTTGGGATCGTCTATCCGTTGAAGCCAAATGCGCAGATCCGCTTTGACTTTCACAACATTTCAGGTACGGAAAAGAAAGTTTGGTACAATGTGAAATTTTTACGCAAGAAACTGTAAAGGAGGCGTATGAATGCCTAGTAAACAAGTAGCTTGGATCGAGGGCGAGGTCACAGCCGATTTGCTCATCAACAAGCTGGCTGATGAAATCGTCAACGCAAAAATCCCGGATACGAAGAACCGATGGGAAAAGGTGTTTGAAGTTAATGAAGACAAGTGGGTTACGTTTAAGAAGACGACTGTTGCGGATACGCAAGGGACGTACAAGCATACGGATGGGAAGAGTTATCCGGTTTATGTGTTGCCGGATGTGCGGGAGTTGAGAGCCTCAAATTCAGGAATTCCGCTCGTTGATGAAGATGGTTATGTCTATGAAACTCTCAACAATACCAATACAAGGTCCGGTAAAAAAATCCAGGTGAAGGAATTTGTCTATAAGGATGCTGAAGGCAACGATATGACTCTTTCTGTTCCAGGACTACTGGTGGTTAATATCGATGATGCTGATCCTACTAACACTGTCGGTAAGAAATGCTATGTACTCCTTCAAGGTAAATACGAGCTTGATGGGGTTACTTTTACACCCGGTGTCGAATGGAACGAGTACAAGATCATGACACAATTGCCTTCCGATTGGAACGACCTACTTTCAAAAACGAAATGGACTACCTATTATTCGGGAGGTTACACCACTTACGTTAGTGCCCCACTATACAAATTCGGAATGGTCAAATACATTGCCAACCCCGTCCATCACTACGACCGCACTGTCGTCCTAAAAGCCGTTCCTGACGTACCTTCGGGCCAAACGCCTAACGATTATTTCGTCATGCTGAAGCATCCTATCCAGCAATACAACTACTTGGATGTGTCGTATGGCAAAGGCTTCACAGGCAAAAATCCGGTTGGAAACTCTGCCGATACCTACCTACTAGCCTGCGATAATAGTAACGTTATTCCCGGTAAAGTACCTGTCGTCATCGATCAAAAACAGGCTGAACTCCAGTACAACAAATGGAATGATCCCGATGATACCGACAAATACACTCCACCTCACGAAGCATGGGCACTCGATTACGATGACAAAGTAGAAATCAAAAGCCCTTCCTCCCACTTTTTCTATGGTGCCGACTCTGTCGTCTCCTGGGTACCAAACAAGAAGCGTCGCCCAGACTACTGGGTCGAATACAATCTCTCCATCAGTAATGATCGTGTAGCAATCGTAATTGAGGGTGACCCTTCACCTGATATGGATGCCTACTACAGCAGCTTTGCTTATATCGGAAAAACCATTCCTTTTGCTGACTATGACCACAAAGGTAATTTTGGAATTACTGTCGGCATGGGTGATTTGACAAAGGAAAAATCAGGCTTCCTTCCAGCCGACATCAAGCAGGACACCAATCCTAACTATTCGGGCTGGGGACGCTATACCTCCAACGGCATGTACTCCTTCTCCATGCTGCAAACCCGAAGCTCCGTCTACTTCCAGGCGTACTACCCCGCCTTCATTACTCAGCTCCCCAAATACGATGGAGTGGGCACGCTCCCTCCTGAGCTGTCCAAGATGGTACTCGAAGCAAACGGCTTCCAAAGCTCGAAATGGACGAAGAAATATCATGCATCACCGATCTATCTGGTACACCAGTTCGAAGGCTATCGGGGCTACCTCGACAGTGTCGTAGCAATCGAGGACCATAATCTGATCAACAAGGACGAGCTCGTCGTAGATACAGAGGAACTAAAAGATCCGAAAAACCCCGCTGCCGGAACTTGGACAGAGGTATACAAGTTCTTCCGAATCAATACCCCTGTCAACTTCTTCAAGTACTCCCCCAACCCTACGGATTGCACCATCGCCATCTTAAAAGAAGTATATTAAAGGAGGAATTTCACATGGCCAATTTTAAATACATTGAAAAAATCACCACTTCTAAAGAGCTTCTGGATACGATTAAATCTGAATTCGAACAACTTACTAACTATACCTTTAACCCAGCTGCCGGAGAGACACAAGAAAAATCAACCTGGACAGTCATGACCGATCTCACCAAAAAAGATACCGCTTCTGGCAAAACCTCCGAGCTGGTCCTAAAGGGTAGCTCCAACATCAACAACGTGTCCAAAGATTTTTATGTCAAATTCGTCAATCCAGGCTTCACCACCCCAAAGGAACACAGCTCCTTGACGGTTCAAGTATTGGCAGACTACAATTCCACAGCCAAAACCTTCGCGACAGAAGGACATCCAGTCAATTTCGAATGGGCTGACGAGAAATTCGTCGTGAATGGCAAACCGACAGATCGTACGATTGATAAACCTGTCTACCTGTACATGAATGTGATGAACAATCGCCTTTCACTCGTAGCTGTTGGTGATCCGGCTGTTCACTTTGAAGATTATCGTAAGAGCTTCCTGTACGTAGGCGCACTCAAGCCATTCAAGTACAACATGGATGACGTAGTTGGAAACATCATGCTGACAGCCGGAGCTGTCGCTACTGAGCCTGCTGCTCCGATCGCCCCACACGATTATGGTCAATACACTTCTTTTGGCAACAACACCTTGCAAATGCTGGCGACAAAATCGGGCATTCGCTTCCAAAAGCACTACCCTGCCTTCATTACCCAAGCTCCACAGCCGGGCAAGGCATATTCCGATAGCAAGCTCGGCGACACCGGACTTCTTTTAGAGCCTCAAGGCTTTAACGCATCTGCTTGGACACGCCGTTACCATTTGAGCCCGATTTATGTCGTGCACGGATATGATGGATACCGCGGCAGCTTGGATGCATGCATTGCTGTTTCGAAAAACAACATTCTCCACTTGGATGAATTGATCATTGATGTCGATCCGAGCGACACGACTAAGAAACACAAACAGGAAGTTTACCGCTATTTCGACCACAATACCGAGCAGAATTTCATGAACTACTCCGCCAACGTAAAAATGGGGGTCGCATTCCTGAAGGAAGTTCGCTACTAAAAGAAGTCCCTCTAAAACCGTATAGCTAGCAAAAGGGGGAAACTAGAACGCATCTCTGGTGTTCCCCCTTCTTTTTGGGAGGTGAACCATTTGACCGGGATTTCTTCTCTAGCAGCCTATCAATTCAGACTTGCAGACCACTACGCTTCTATTCGCAACTATATAGGAAAAGTAACTTTCACGACTTCGCCCTCCCGTAAGTATTCCTTCGTCTATATTCCCTACGGACAAAGTGCCAGTATGGTCATGCTGGATTATTTGCTCGCGAATCGGAAATCATTTGCTGCTGATCTTCAAGACTCTTTGCAGGATATGATCCGAAATGATACCAGCATGGCCAATCCCATGGAACTGGTCGTGGTATCCGATCGCTCGCCGCTTAAAGAAAGCTTGTTTCAGGACGATGCCTTGGATGCTGACCGGATCATCAAGCAGCCATTACAAGTTATTCGTCGCGTTCATTTATCAGATCGGATCAAAACAGCAGGAATGGCAAAGCTCAATCCAGCCCAAATGTCCGTGCGCGTAAATAAGGATGAGCTGTATATTGATTTGCCACCAGCTGGAGCGAACCGTACCTTTTCCGCAGAAGCTGATCTTATGAAAGATCATTACAAGGCAACACGGACTGAGCGATTCGCCGGGAAAAAGATAGATGAATGGTTCACGGGAGAGCGTACTTCCACGTTTGATTTATTCGTCAACACGGAAAGAAGCTTAGCTGAGCGGAAGTTTTGGGCGTTGCTCTTTTTGCAGTTAGAAAGAGAATACGCGACTAGATCGATTGCTCACAACCTCACTGTTGAAAACGCTATTCCCCTATCCATCCGCGACAATAAACATGCCATGTTTACGGATTGGTCCCGTTCCATTGGCGAACGTCAATTTGCCTTCCAGATGACCCGACACTTCGTGCAAGCCTTTCACCGGATTAAAACAAAGTCGACGAAGGTACTTCGCGACATTGACTGGGCTTATCTCAAAGCCCGTCAGTATGACTCCTTGCTGCACTTCCTTCACCGTGCAAGCAGGATCGCTACGCAAGATTTAGCTATCCATACGGCTTCCACAGGCTTCCGAACCATACACCAAGGTGGTTCTATTTTACAGAAGCACGACTGGGGTTATCGCGATTTCACGCGCCTTCTCTCCCTTGATTCCTTTTCACCAACAGCTTTCCGTCCGTACCAAGATGATTTGTTCATCATTAGCTCTCAACTCCATGCTTTTCGTCCCTATCAATCACCAGGCACACTCATGACACAATATACAATCGGTAATCGAGACGCAGCTTCGGACTTAGCTATTTTCATGTCACAACTTACTGGCACACGTTCGATTCAAACAGACGCATCGATCCTGAGCTATCTCGAACAAGCTTTTCGACGCAACAGTCCTCAACTGTTTATCCCCAATCCTCTCATCCATTCTCAGCGCGAAAAAGCCAGTAAGCTCTGGATTCCCCAGCACTTCGAACTTGGAAAGAAACATCTTTCTCGCCCCACTTCGATTATCAGGGATGACGTTCGCGCAGATCGCCAGCTCACACATGCTACTCATCTTTGGGAAAAGGAACGCGCCATCGATCTTAGCGGGGGCAAAGCACCTAAGCCATCTTTTTATCAGGATGAGGATGACATTTTCGCCCTCTTGGAAAATGTACGCCCAAGTCTCCTGGCTGAAGATATGGTCTTCGCGACCATCTTACGGTTACTGCCCGCTCATCTTTTGGAGGATATCCTCGCCTCTAAAGAATTTCCTTCCCACCTGATGGACGACATGATTTTTGCCTCCCGCCTTACAGACGGTCAAAGCATTTTGGAAGCACTCATGGAATGGGCACTGACCAACAAGACTTTCGAGGCTTATGTGGATGAAGAATTTTTGGAGGGTGTGCGTACGCGGGTTCAGGCATTGATCGAATCCGAAGTCATCTTCAGTAAGACGTTGCAAGAAAAGGCAGGGATTCTTTCCTTTGAGACATGGGAGTCCACCCGCCCGAACGAGGTTATCTCGCATCTTGAAGAGGACAGAGTTTTATGGAAACGGGAAGTTTTACTCTCTTCCACGGTCGCAGAAGAAGGGATCGCAAGCCAATTAGAAGCGGCTCCTGCATCTATAGCAGAAACACTCGTTGGCGAAGATGTATTCCGTCCAGCCGAGCTGCAAATTGAGCATCCTTTTGGTTACATGGAACCCGATCCGTCCGTTTTGTTTGACGAGCATACTGCCCGTAAATCCGCTCACGCCAGCGATCTTGACGAATTGCCGGTCACCGCACTGCTGCGCAGCAGAATCACGGAATTGTGCAGCGGCTATCTCTTCGCTACCTCCCCGCATGAACGAGCCAGTTACCTCGTCGATTTATACGATGTGGCAGAAAAAAGCGCCCGCGATGGAGAACTGCAAGACGATGAATGGCGAAAGTATGCCAAGCTCGCGTTGGAACAAACGGTATTGCATGAGCAACTAATTGCCTATCAACCGGAAGCAGCAGCTCATTTGATCGAATCCATCCTCAGCTACAAGCAACCAGATCAAGCTGTTATGAACGCGGATTGGATAGCCAACAACCAAGAGCGTGCTACCTCACTTCTCACCCAAATCATGGGTAAAAAAGAACTCGCAGATGCCGTCATCCTGGAATACTTCGCTGGCCAATTGGATCGCGGAAAAGGTTATATCGAACAACCATTGATTTCGGTCCGCGACTACAAGAATGCCTGGGCAGATCGTATAGAAGAAATAGGACAAGGTTTGGTCTACGACTACTCCAACGATGTACTCGAAGCTGAACACGATCCCGAGCATTGGTCAGGTGGTTTTTCTGTTCCAGAAGCATACGATCCCCACGATCCATTCAATGCGTACTACCCATGGACGACAGATAGGAACGCACTCGCGATGGGGCAAGACAACTGGACTCGTTTTGGTTCTGGTACATGGGAGCATAATCGCGACCAAGGCACATTTACCCACACAAAAGGCTCCAGTGGCATGAGCGGCTACATTCGAAATGACTTTACCTATACAGACTATCAGTTTGAGGTCGATTTCAAAGTCGATGAGCCCGCAGATGGAGACAGCGCTGGTATCGTGTTCAAATATCACAACGACCAGAACTACTGGATGTTCGTCGTCAGTGATGGAAGCGCCAGCGGAATGCCGCGACCCATGCAGCTTTTTAAAGTAGAGAATGGCAGCTCAACCATGTACTCTACCCCGATGAACCCGTTTGCCTGGGAAAAAGAGAAATGGTATACGCTGCGTGTTTGGGTAACGGGTAACCGCATCCGCGTCTGGGTAGATCATAACCTGCAATACGACTTTACCGATTAGAGGTGATCATTTTGGGTCATACGTTTGGCATTTTTTCTAAATCAGTGGGCAACGTCACATTCGGAAAAATGCGCTCCTCATTGGTAGAGGGCGCATTCCACCCGAATCATCCGGACAATCCGGACAGCCCCAATCGTCCTCGCGCAGAGGATCGTTACGCTGGATATCAGAATCCACTGCTAGGTGATCCCGGCAAGGGTCAGATTGGTCGTTGGCAAACGGTCAATCTCGACTCTCTCGAAAGCATGATCGATCAGATGATGGAGCAATTTGTTCGGGACAAAAACTGGTACGCCAAGGTTCGTTGCCGCGAAGCGCTGTGGAACATGTACCGTCGTCTGGAATGGTGGGTCAATCAGCAAATCGATCCGCAAAAAAACGACTACCAGCGCGCCTTGCTCATGGTACGAGATTGCATTTACAAAATCCTGAAAAACGCCGAACAGCCAGATGGAACCCACCAAAATGTTTCGCTGCCAGTCTGCCCGGCTCCATACTATCATCACTTCAGCGGCTACTACCTCAATCATTACGATGCCATCGATAAAGAAGTCCTGACCTTCGATATGCGGACTCTCCCACTGTCGGACAAGTTTCACGGCCTTTTCCGTTACGTATCCTCGACAGAAGATCAGGAATGGAAGATGGTTCACTCTATCGGCTCCAATGAGATGACAGGGAACGAGAATATCATGAAGCTGGATGTGACCACGCTCAAGCACGGTAACTCCAGCAAGGTGACTTTTCAATGGCGCTTTAAAAAGCAAGGCTTCATTCGTTTCAAGTACATGGCTAGCACCTCTCCTGGCGATGGGTTGCTGTTTTTTATTAACAACAATCAGGTCGGTGGGGAATGGAATCAGAACAGCAGCTGGCAGGAGGCGAAATTTAACGTCAAGCCAGGGCAGACGTACAAGTTTGACTGGTTTGTGCGTCGGATGAGTGATCGGCGGTTTGGGCAGAATGCCGTTTATGTTAAAGATGTGGAGTGTGTTGAGGTGGTGCAGAGTCTGGATGAGCAGACGCCGCCGGATGTGGATACATTGGGGGATGCGGCTTATAACATTCCTGGCTGGGAATGGTTAACCTATTCCGATTCGAGTAAAATGTCCACCTTTTTCTCAGGAATCGTTGGAACAAGCTCGAGAAGAGTCCAACGAGAAATGGATAGCGACTGTGCAGGGGATTTTAGCTTCGAATACCAAATGGGCACGAATGACCTCCCTTATACAGAAGAGTCTCTTATGTTTTTCGACGACACTTTTACATCCAACAACCAATCTGGCTCCGGTAAAAAGGGGAGTACAGTTCATTCTACACATGGCTGGCAGTGGTCTTTGGATGGAAGACAATCATCTACAGAAGAAGACAATGCAGTTGTTACTTATATGGTAACTGTCGGAGACGATTGCACAGTAGATTTGACTGGTGACATTCAAATGATTTGCCCTCCACTAGAGATTGACCATTATGAAGAACGCTCTACTTATTTGAGAGAACCAGATGGCTTCTCACTTTCTGGTGAAAATAAATGGACCTGGAAAACAATTGGAGGTGTGGGCACAGGGTTCCACATGGAGGACCCCATCGTAACAGGAACTGGAGATGTCACACGAGTCATACATTTAGAAGCTGATGGCTGGATGGAGTTTAGCTTTTTTCACAAACTGCGTCCATCTGAAACCTTTTCTGTGATCGTTAATGGAGAAGAAGTTCTTAGCTCCCTTGAAAATGAATCTGCGAAAAACGTACGAGTACCCCTTTCCCAAGGAACCAATACTGTTACCTTCCGAATTCATGATACTTCCACGGAAGAACCTCTAGAAGATGAATACACGGGGGAATTTTCATATGGTTCCTCTCGGGGAAAACACCGCACACCGATGGGGAGCTATATCGAAGTAGACCGTGATTGGCGGACGGATGGTGACTCTAGCTATACGGACAACGATGAAGATGAAAATGTCTACAAGATCCACCTAAATCCCGGTACTACTTTTGAACTTACAGAGGACTTAGCATTAAGAAGCTTGGTGGATGAATCTGCTCATGAAAATGAATATACCGAGATCTTTTCTGAAGACTTTAACTCCCAAGATCATTACGCTAAAGAAATCCGGGTGGAAGACCACTGGGAATGGGAAGATATTGTAACCCGCTACAATGGCCCTGGTCATGGTGGTGACGGTGTGCTTAAGGTTGAAAATAAAGATGGGACAACAAATCGATTATATGTTGAGGACATCGATTTAGCCGAAGATGGATACGTAAAATTTGAGTATGGTGGTTCTTTTTCAAAGTATGAGAAGCTAAAGCTGTATCGTAATGGAACGCTAATCTGGTCGGGTAGAGAAAGCACCTCCGATCCTTTGGGGACAACTGTTATTGTTCCGCTTCCTTCTGGCAAGCAAACGTTAAAGTGGCAATTTGAGGATCACGATAAGGTGAAAGTTCCTGATCGAGATTATAAACCGCCTACAAGACCAGATCCTGTAGTAGCTGGCGAGGAAAGCTATCCTAAAGGAAGTCAGACAATATCAATAGATTACTCAGAACCAACTGCTCACGAGCACTATATAAATACTCCTCGAAAGGCATACCTATATTCACGTTCTGGCAGAATTTATTCTGAAGGTTCTACCCCAATTGGCCATGCTATTTCAAAGGATAAGCAGAGTGTATACAGAGCAATCTGTGCATCTTCCGTTGGAACAGCGAAATATACGGAAACGCTTAAGATTTTAGCTGGGAAAGGTACAGTTGTTCAAGACTCCTATAATGTTCCTGTAACATGGCAGTTTAGCCCACATAAAAATGCAAAAATAAAAACCCCAATTCATTACAATTCTACTTACGTTATTACTTCACAACAGGTAGCACCGTATAAAGACAGTGCGGGTTCTGTACCTACTGCTTGGTATGTCATCTTTAAAAGTGTTGGTGATGAAAAAATAACCATTAATTTTGATTATCAATACTATGCTTACGAACTTGATAATGGACAAAATAATTCAAGTGGCGGGAAACAAACCTATGTCAGACGTATGGAAGGATGGGGTCACTTAGGAAAATTTGAGGAAGGGAAATTAATAACCTCACAATCATTAGGTCAGCTTACTAAAAAAGATAATATCGGTTCGATTCAAAATCCTCTTGAAATAAAAGATTGGCGAAGTTCCAAACCATATAAGATGAATCCTCTGTACATTAAAGATCGAGGTACCTATGCTATTGAATTCAGATTTTATGATATTTATAGAGAAGATTCCGGACTCGGTAAAAATAACTGGCCTTTCTACATGGCGATCAAAGATTTAAAAATAACTTCTAATAAGCCTCATAAGTTAACAGAGGAATATGATAATACAGCAGTCGAAGTATTCGTTATGCGTAGATTTGACGGAAAGACTATTTCAAGAAAACCCTATTATACAGAAGGTAAAGAAAGTGTCGAACACACTATTACAGTTGATGTTCCTCAAGGTAAAACGTATTCTGTCCAATACCGCCTCTTTAAGGGTGAAAGCAATCGCGGAGGCAAATATGACGATGGTGGGATGTTTATTGTCAGTAACGGAAACATGATAGAGACCTGGGAAGACTATTCTTTAGACAAATTAAATAACATCTACCCCAAAAATAAGTCCCCCTATGAACCTAATACACCTCCTTCTTTTGACGAAATTATCCCTGATGATTCTTGGTGTTGGATTGATACTATTGCAATTCGTGAAGGAAAAAAGAAACCGTGCCGTGACGCTCGTGTAAGGGTCAGAATATATGATGATGATGATGATAATCAGCTAATATCAGAAAGAAATTACAACGACTTTGATGATATCCAGACAATACGTGCACGTATAAAAAATGATAGTTTAGAAGGGAAAAACTATTCGATAAAAATCAAATTTGATTCTGACTGCGATGTTGAAGCACGTATAAGTAATGGTCAATATACATTTCAAGATAAGTTCCCGCTCAAACCTTCAAGCGCCTTTGTTTATGCCTTTAAAACAACGGCAAATGTACCTATTTGGATGGGAGGATGTAATGGAAGTAAATTACATGTGAACATGTATGACGAAAATGATCATTTACTTCAATCCAACACTTTAGCAGTTTCAGACTTTTACAGCTTCTCTTTTTCAAATCTAGTAAAACAACGAAATTCCAAAGTAAAAGTCGAAATAAAAACGGAACAACGTGGTCAGATAAGCACTTGGACAGGAAAAAAGTACTTTTCTCTTTTTCGGGTGCGCTCGTTCAACGCTACCGAAAACTGGAGTCTTAAAGCCGCTCCGTTTAATAGCAGACTAGATTTTTTTATAGATGGTACACTTGCTGGCTCATATACTAACCAACATGGAGTACCCGTATTTCCTGTCTCCAAGGGTAAACACACATACAGATGGGTCTTTACGACCAACGGCACCGAAGATGTTTGGGATTATTGTGACATTGACTTCATTAGACTCAGTAATTGGATATGTGATGCCGTACGGGTCACCCCCTACTGCGATCCCGGCAGCGGGGACAAATGCGTCGAAGCACTGATCAAATGCTTGCTGGCGATCTGGAAACAACGCCCTGAGGCATGTGTGATTGGCAAACGAATATGGCTATTTACGTAAGGAGGTACTTCTATGAGTGTAGTTTCTCGGCGTAAATCAGGGTTTCTCTTCGAGGATTCTTTCGATTCTCTAACCCTCGATTCCAAGTGGAACATGACACCAAATGATTCTTCAAGGTGGTCGCTATCTGACGCACCAGGCTCGCTCCGTTTAAAAGGCGGAGCTGAGCCACTTCAACTCTTTTTAGATTCACTGACACCCGTAAAACAATTTGTCCTCGATATGAAAAATTCATACAATCCGAAAGCTTCCGGAAACACCGGCGGATTAACTGTCTTCATAAACCATAACGACTTTTTCCATGTCGAAGAATATTACGATGCATCGCAAGGTACTGCGAAAACCTTCCCCTGGCTTCGATTAATACGCGACTACAATACCTACACCGCGTATTGGTCCGAGGACGGAGCCATCTGGCATATCATCGGTTCAGAGGAATTTAATCGCCTTGCTCCTAAAATCGGTATGTTTCTCAACAGCAGCGCTACAGACGACTATCTGGACATGGAACACGTCCGCGTTTTCTCCCTCCCCACTCTCACTGTCTCAAACCTCTCCCCCGGCACCCGCGTGGAGCTGCTAGATTCCACAGGAGCCGTTGTCGACTCCAAAACGTGTCGGACAAGCCAAACATCCATTCAATTTGATTTGACTCAGCATCCCATTCCTTTTACAGGTTCCCTCCGTTTTATTGAGGCAGATGGAAAGACAACCATTAGCTCCAGCGACCAGATGGAAATGTGGGGTGGGGACGAATACAGTTTTTCCCCTTCTCCCACCCTCTTTTTTATCGATGGCGAAGGAAATGAGGTCCCTCTGCAAGACAACACAGAGGAATTTCTCGGTCATATGCTCCAAGGCCAGTACAAAGAAGTGAAAATGATCGCCCGAAATACGATGCGTCATGGAACTTTTACAGGTATCCAAGGCGTTCTCACCTCCTATGCAGGTACCGATCAGTACAAGCGACTTGTAGATGTCGCCACAGACAAAAACGGTGTGCCCGGCACGTGGGGCGATTCCTTCACCCTGCCAGATACTGCGGCAGGAAATGAACAAGTTTTCTGGACGCGGATTTCCCGAGAAACCGATCCATCCCTTATAGATAAAACGACGCATGTCCATTTCGGTCTCAATTTGTCCGCCATTTATACCAAATAAATCAAAAAGGAGCTGAACGTATGTCGGTCAGAATCACCCGAGCAGGCACCGAAGTCGTCCTGGATCATAATGAGTTGGCCAACAAGGGAAAACGTACCCATGCCGAAATCGACTCCTACCTCCAGGAGCTTGATGATGCCAGAGGAGATAAACCGAGCTTAAAGGATAAATTCCGTGAGCTAAAAGACAAAGATGATGAACAGGATCGTCAGCTTGATGCCGTGAAAAGTGATGTTTCTACTTTTCAAACGCGGCTAAATACGTTATCATCAACGGTCAGTGCGGCAGAAGCGAAAAATCAGACGCAAGATCTCCGTCTTTCGCAAGTCGAACAAAAAAACGCCCAGCAAGACCAAGCCATTCTAAAGCTGCAAAGCGATGTCTCCTCTAACCCCAACGCCGAGGTGGTCGCTGCACGCCGAGATCGGGATGGAAGAACTTTTCCTAGTCTGAAAGCTCGGTTGGATGACATGCAGGGGAAGATTGGTACGGGGGGTGGCGGGGGAAATAATGGAGGAGCCTCAAGCAGCTCCTTTGATTTACAAACCCCAATCAATATTTTACTGAATACCTTTCGTGATGCGGAAACACATAACAGATCGGCCTATCGTCAAAACAACATGTATGTAGATGTATTTAGCGATTCCTCAGGAATTGATAACGAAAAGTCGTCTTCTTTTGGGATTATAAATGGTGCTGTCTTACCCGGGCTTTACGATACAAACATCATCATGTCCAGTCCAACTGAACCCTCCCCTTATCACGTAACCTCGTCTAGTGAAACATCTGGTTACCCTGGGTGGATGGGGATCAACGGAATTTTAACTGATTCCTATTATTCAGATGGAGCGACTCCTCCGGCAGAAGGTCATTGGTGGCAAATTGACTTTTTCGTCCCCAAAATAATTACTAAGCTCGCAATACGAGCTATTGGAATCTCAGCTGGACAGTACGGTCTAGCCACGTTTACTCTGCAAGGTTCACAAGACAATACGAACTGGACAGATTTATACGCAGGATCTCATGCAAACACAGGTTCAGAGTTAGAACACAGCTTTACTAATACCTCTGCATACCGCTATTACCGCTTGGCCAAGCTTCGCAGTTATCGCAGTGCAAACCCAGTAATTTATACCGGTTGGCACGAGATTAAATTCTATGAAATTATTGACGCGGTTACGCTCGTAACTAAAGCGGTTAATGTTGGGCGCTCTCCAAACAAGATTATTACGACTGCGGAGTATACTGACGCGGTCACCTTCGACTTGACCCTTGATGGAACAACTTGGGTAAACAACATCGATTTAAACAAGCTACTCGATACCTCTTCACTAAAAGGTACAAACCTCCAATTACGAGCTAACATTCCAGCAACAGGCAGTTTAAAATCTTTAGGATTTACTTGGTATGACGATAGCATGCTTATTGAGATGCCAGGTAAAGAAGGAGGAGGCCGGGATCAAAGCAGTACCAAACCGTTAGTAGACGTCGTGGCAGCTACTAATATTTTGCGTAATGCTTATCGCACTTTGGAATGTACGAATCAGGGAGCGTCGGTTCGGCATAATTTGTATGCAGACGCTTTTGTAAATTCATCTGGGGTCGATGAATCTAAGTCAGAAGCATTTCAAATACGAAATGGAAAGTTTATCAAAGCTGCTGGAGTACCTTTCAACTGGAAGGATCTAGGTGTGCAAACCGCTTCATCTACTGGAGATTGGTATAATAGTAGCACCGGTTTTAGACCTTACAAATCAAATAGTACTTCCCCAACCTATGCCGTTGAAAAAATCGCAGACGATAATGCTATTGCAACACCAGGTGGATATACCGATTACTGGCTTCATAATAGTACAAATGCTGACTTATTCATGAAATGGGGAACACCTGTAGAAATATATAAAATCATTCTTTGGATGAATGGTAGTTTAGGACAAAACGGACACGATTACTGCGATCATCAAATTTCTGTCAAAAATCCATCAACAGGTAAATGGGAAGCAGTTACCCCAAGGATTAATCTCGCTTCTAAAACAGATAAAGGAGTACATGGTGACGGTTCATGGCACTACCCCATCGAGCTAGACTATCTCATTAATGAAGTCAAAGTAACTGTCTGGAATAAAAGCTCATATATGACCGTCACTGAGGTACAAATCCTGCAAGCATCTGATAAAAATCCCGTCATGGTTTCCAATCCGATCACATTGGCAAAGGCCCCGACCCATCTTTTATTGGATGCAGAGTATGAGGGTAACGCCAGCATTGATTTGTCATTCGATGGAGGAACCACGTTCACAACTGGTTTTCCTTTGAATCAGTTGGTGGACTTAAGCACTTTCCTACCAGGTAATTCTCTTGTCATTCGAGCCAACCTTAGTGATAAAGCAGTCCTCAACAGCATTGGTTGCATTTGGTATGACAAAGACACGCTCCCCACCTATACAGATACGGTAGGAGGTAGTTCAGGGGGTAACGTACCTGGAATGATCCAAGTAGAGAAATATGGCGTTATCGCATCTCCTGTTTCTCCTTCAGAAGTAAATATCACCATCCCCTACACTTCTAACTATAAATTACCCCCTATTGAGGTTCTGAAATTTGCCCCCGGTGAACAAAATTACACTCACGAAATTGCATCCTTTTCTACCAACGAGGCCTCAAACTTTGATCATGACCATTATATGGAGTTGGATGGTACATTACGGCTTAAAACCGACTACTCAATTGAATTGACAGAAGATGCAATGCTTCCATCTGGTAATAGTGTGTACTCTTTTACTCTCAATGTTAACCAATACTCGAGTATTGAGAAAATTAGGGTGACTTAAATAGAAAGTGAATTAAACATGTCTTTACAAATTTCCGAGAAAATACCGCAGGATACACGGAAACTACAATCAATGAAATCAAACAAAGTCTCTTAGATACTCTCATAAAGCGACAATATGATGGAAATACTACTACATCATTTGGAAATCGGATACGGAGAGGTTCTGCTAACAAATACAGAGAGGAATGATGAGGAATGCCAACACCTGCTACAACAGGACAACTACGGAATAAAATCGCAGATATGAAAATTGGCGATTTTATAAAGGCAAACTGGAATGGGCCTGCCAATTATGAGATAGGCGATGGAGGAAAGCCAGAATGCCCTGTTTCTGGCATCTTCTACAATACAGATACCTCTAAACCAGCCAGCCACCTGAACCACTTTTTTTATTTTATTAAAATTGATAAGGGATTACTGGTTTGTGACCGTGCTTGGTATCATACAGTTTCCTGGGATACTTTAAATAGTGGCAAGCAAGTTCAAGGGCTTGCAGCAAAAGTAGGTGATCTAAATGGATGGATCCGCTGTCTAACGGGCGGAGTAGCTTATACAGATGAAAACGGACATCTTTCCCTAACTGACAAAAATAAAGGCGCATGGCCTCTCCATAATGAATGGGATATATACATTGTGAATTTCCCAGTGGATATGATCCAACCAGGAAAAACCCTAGATGATGTTTTTCATTGGAAGGAAGTATGGTCAATAACTCAAGATACGCCAGCAAATGGTCTTCAAGATGCTAGTGGAAGTGTACAAGCCAATTTACCTTACAACCGCATACTAAGAGGTGGAGGGTTTAATGAAGCTACACCTGCCAATGACATAGGCTACACAACTTCGACAAACAAGCTTTCCACAATCGGTTTCCGACCAGTATTTGAATACAAGGAGGTATAGAAGATGGCAACAATAGGAGAACGTTTATTGACTCCAGAAAAAGGTTGGGTCAGGTATGACCATACTTCTTCCTTTGTTAAATACACGGGGACTTGGCAAACAGAAACTGGCTCATGGAACTCTGGTGGAACATCTACTTATACTACAACAAGTGATGCTACCATTTCTTTTAGTTTCAGTGGGACTCAGTTACGTATTATTGGGGGTATGTTCAACGATCGTGCAAGAGCAACTGAAGTATATGTTGACGGTGTTCTCAGAGGAACAATAAATGAGCATACGACAGGCTCTCCCGTTGCTCCAGCACTTGTCTACAATCTCGAGGGGCTGGAAGCCGGACTCCATACCGTTCAAATAAAAACTGTGGGAACGAAATTATTTCTATTTGATGCTATTGAAGTAAATACGCAAGGATTTCTAGTTGGGCAATTGGAATCACCTCAAAAAGGTTGGAAAAGATACGAAAACTCCATTACTCAATTTCATTTTCATGGAAACTGGAATACAGAAACGAATGCAGCGCACAGTGGAGGAAGCGCCATAGCTACCTCAACTCTTGGAGATAAGGTTACTTTTCAATTTAAAGGAACGAAAATTAGACTGATATCGGACAGAAATACAAATAGAGAACGAAAATCTACGAAAATCACTATAGATGGCATATCCGAAACAGTTGATATGTATGGTAGTCCTATTGGAAAATACCTATCCTATGAAAAATCAAATCTGGAAGATGTCATCCACAACGTTGAAATTGAACACATAAGTTTAGGAGGGTTCACGACTCTAGATGCTATTGATATAGATGACAAAGGTTATCTAATATCCGGTGTAGGAGATCAATTACTCGAGCCAGATACAGGTTGGATTCGATATGACACTCATGATGAAATTGATGCATTTAAATGGAGCTCAGGATGGAGTGACTATACAGACTATAGGTATTTCAAGGGAAAAACCAGACATGCAAATACCGTAAATCAAAGTGCCTCTTTTAAGTTTTATGGGACAAAAATTAGATTACTAGGCTTATATCACCCCAATAGGAGTACAAATATTTCCGTAACTGTTGATGGAGAGATGAAAACGGTCTCTATGCATTCAACTACAGAACAACTCTCTACCATATGGTTTGAAAATTTGAATCTGCCATTTGGAGAACATACTGTTGAAATTAAAACGAATGATACAGGATATGTTGATATTGATGGAATTGAAATTGATGACAAAGGCTGGTTAGTAAGAGAAGTCGGCTCTCCACTTCTTAAACCAGACATAGGGTGGAATAGGTACGATTTTACTGATTCACGCTTACTCTATAAAGGAAGCTGGAGTGACAATACAAATGACAAGATAAGTGCAGTTGCTGGTGATACTGTTTCTTTTAGGTTTTATGGTACAGAACTTAGAGTTTTAGTTAACAGTTACAATAACAGGTCTGACATGCAAATTGTCGTAGATGATCTGCTCCCCGAAGTATTTAAAGGGTATCACAATAAATCAGCACCTCAAACACTCGCTTATGAAATTACAGGTCTACAAGAGAAGGTACACACTGTTAAAATTACTCATTTGGGAACTAATACCTTTGCAACTCTCGATGCTATTGATATAGGTGACTCTGGATCCCTAATTGCAAATATTGGACAACGTTTGTCTGAACCAGAGCTTGGGTGGAAAAGATACGAACAAGATGATCAGGCCTTATCCTATTCCGGTACATGGGTTGTGCAAACAAGCAATACATCGTCTGGTGGAACTGCGATCTATGCGGAGAGGACTGGCGAAAATAAAGTCAGATTTGATTTCTATGGTACTAGGTTAAGAATTTTGGGAATGGCTAACAGTGGCTACCATCCGAATTTAAAAGTAGTAATTAACGGAGTGCAAGAAAGTTATAGTGCCACCATTGGAAGTCAAAATCAGGGATCTACTCTTCAGTACGAGAAATTAGGACTTGAACTAAAAAGGCACTCTGTTGAAATTTCTTCTACTGTTGAAGGTTACTGGTGGTATATTGATGCAATTGACATTGATGCAAATGGTCGCTTACTTCATCCTGACGAGGTAGCTGAGGTAAATGACCTTGAGGTAGGAAAGCGCGTTCGGTTCCATTACTCTGCTACATCCGGGACTGTGGGGAAATTTTCAGATTTAGGTATGGAAACAAGTAAATTTATCCCTGTAGCTTCTTCTGCAAGTCCCAATGGTGATGGTTACTTTATAATGGTGGACACTGACTACCGGGGGCGGAAAGTTCTTCTTGCGGATAGAAACATCCAAAATAATATTAGTTGGGATGCCTTGAATACCGCTGGTGTTACAAGTGGAAGCGGGCTACCATTAGAAATACTTGAGGACCTGGTCCCGACTATGACTGGACAAACTACTAATGGGGTTACTATAACTGCAAGTGCGTATTCTGCCAATGATATGCCTTGGAAAGCTTTTGACAACAATGTATTAGGCCAAGAAAGAAGTATCTGGTACGTGAATGGAACAGAAGCTCCGGTTGGAGGTCATTGGATAAAGGTAGACTTTGGTAGCCAAAAGAAAATCAATTATCTCTCATTGATTGGGATGAAAATATCGACAGGCTACCTCAATAATTCCATCAAAGATTGGCAACTATTTGGTTCAAATGATGACAGTACCTACGAATTATTAACATTAGGGACAGTGCCTAATATCGAAGACGCTAAGTTTGTCTACGAGTTTATCAATAATAAATCGTATCAGTATTACAGACTCAATGTTTTAACTAGCCACAATAATTACAGTACTACGCAAATTGCAATTGTCGAAGCAGAACTGGCCGAAAGAAAACACGACAGTACCTTCACCTTTCGTCTCCCGACTGGTGGTGTAAACGCTACAGATAAAGACAACGAATGGGATAGATACATGACCGATGATCGCATCTGGAATAACTTAAATCACGGTTCATGGACCAGTACAACCGATCAATCGAATGCAAAGGCCCGCGTGATTCGAGGTTATAACGGTCTCAAAAACTGGATATCTGGTTCAACAGATCTAACAACTCCTGGCCGAGGCTTCCGTCCCGTTCTCCTGATTGAGTCAATAAACAATAGATTCCTCGTACAAGACGGTTCAGACGTGAAAACGTACACTTCTTCCGGCTGGGAAACCGTTGGTACTACTCCCCCCACAGATGAAATGTTTCTAAATAAAGGCATGCTTGATCTCAGTGCATGCACCCCATTCCTAAAGGAATTAAAAGACAAATCCACCCTCAAAATCCTTGTTTCGAAACCTAAGAGAGAGCCAACAGTCGCTCATCTCACTGGAGTCCCTATACCAAGAATAGTGAAAATGAAAAATGATACTAGCTTTCTTGGCGTAGCTAAAATCAACGCTTTAACCTTATCAGGTACAGAGAAAGGCGTTTTAAGAGTCGCAATAAGTACGGACAGTGGAGCAACATGGGGAGCAAAACAAAAGGATGGCTCATGGACAACTGTTGATGTTACTAACCCCATTGATTTCAAAGCAAAAGCAATGACAATAGACGATTTCAATAGCATCTCTGAATGGGACGAGAAGCTTGGCCAATCTAGAAACTTGCGATGCGCGTTCTACTTCGAACAGTCATCATCCACTGATGAAACAAGTCTAGACTCCCTTACAATGAATGTGGACTTACTAGATTCCTGGGACATGGCGATGCCCGGGGTCGATTACAAATACGGGTATAACCGAAATACCAATCTCCGAGTCCTCTTGCTGTCAAATGGAGACTACAAAATCAACGTTGGCTCTGGCGGCGGCAGCGGCTCCACCCTCACAGAAGTAGATGGAGGTACCTTTTAATGACACTACCAATCAAATTCAAACGTGGAAAAGAAAATGATTTGCCTTCCTCCGCCCCAGCTGGGGAACCTCTTTTTACCACAGACACTCATAAACTATTTATTGGGACTGGTACCGGGATCGCTAGTGCCGGGGCTGACCCAGCATTAAAAGACCGGATAGATTCGATCGAAAAACAGCGAAGTACCATTACTTATACGCACCATGAAGATTTTAGCAACCGCTCCCGTATTGATTTTGATAAGACTACGGCAGCAGTTCGGACAAATGCAGTCAGGGTTGCCAAAACGGCTTCTTTTCAAGAGAGCTTTGAAAATACCAATAACTACGATAGCATCAATTCCACTAACATCTTGTTCGATACTTCGAACCAGAAAGCATCAATTGCCCCCGGGAATTCGAAAGGGATCCTCTATACCAAACCTATTCCTGTTAAAAGCTCCGATACCGTCACGATAAACGCCAATACTGTCCTTCCTTCAACAATGGCATTTTCTCACTCGGAACGTCTCACCAACGATGATACTCGCTCCTACTTCCAGCCAATTGCATTTACAGATCGAACGAATCGGACATGGCATGTCGCTTTCCTGAAAACAGAGGGAGTTTATTATCGAGTTGAAAACCCGGATGGCTCGCTTGCTTTTGAGAAAATATCTCCTACTCCATTCAGTCCTAACTTTGATCCTGCTTCAACTAATGGAGTCTATATACCTGATGTAAGTTTCGTGGTCGATTATAACAACCGAGTTTGGCTCGGTGTACCAACAAGCAGAGAAAATTACTATAGGCACCTTTACCTTGGCTGTATTAATAGCGACGGAAGTTTCCATAAGGACTGGGTATTACACCATTCCACAAGTGGTGGAGAAGTATTCTATAAGTCTACCTCTCTTTGTGTAGACAAAAATAATCACATATGGTTCGGTTGGACATATGGATACTATGGCCTTTATATGGCCAAATTCGATAGTGAAATGAATACTTTGATACCAGCATTTCTTCTACCAGGAACAAACAGTAATGGTCTTTTGACCAGCCTTAGCCTTTTTTACGATAGTGATCAAGAGGCAATTGTATCCATACATCATACACAATATATAAGTGGAGTCTTCCTCACAAAAATAAGCCTTACTGGATCTCTCTTACAGTCTCCAAAGCAACTTACTATACAACGCTTCAATGACTCCCTAGCTACTTATTTTGACCCAGATACACGTAGAATTATTATTGCCGCCGTACAAAGTGCCAGTCCTAGCTCTATTTACGTTTGCACGATAGCTCCCCTCTCAGGTACCTTACTCCAAGCAAAAGCACTTCCCAGAACTGCCGATCGTATCAACAGCTTAGTCAAAGACGGAAACACCTATCGTTTCACCTACGATACCCAATTAACAGGAAAAATCTGCTCCTTATCAGTAAATGAAGACACCTTAGAGATCGCCGATGACGAGACTCTCGTGACGAATTTTAACGGCAGCCTCTCCTATGTATATAAGGATTCCAATCAAAAAATTCGCTGTGTCTACGCATCTACCGCCTACAGCAAAAATCTGACAATGATGCGGAGCGATTTTGTGTCTACCTCTTCGTCATTCACTATGGAAATTTCTCCAGACCATGGGGCACAGTGGCTACCTGCTCAAAATGGTCAAGAGATAAAGTTTTCATCCCCAACCGATACGATCACCCTTAGGATGAAGCTTGTAACGCCAACAGTAACCATGACCCCAGAGATAACTAAATTCAGCCTGACAATCGGTGGAGAATCAGGCAATCTCACACAAGAATTCGTCAGTAATCGTCTGCCAGCTGTATCTCCCATTCTTAATGCAGTGTTAACAGCGGAAGAGGATCAGAAGCATGGTACAATCAGTTGGTTTATTACCAATGACGGGGGATTTAATTGGATTCCCGCAACACTCAGTAATCAAGTTACCTTCCCGAATCCAATCAACTCAGATCTGCGAGTAAAAGCTGTTATTCATTCTCCGGATGGTGTTTTCGATAGTCCTGTCATCCAGAGCTTCACTATCGTCTCCTCTAATCTCGTTACCAATTTTACGGCAAAAACAGCCACAAACTTAACCGTCACTATGTCCGCCGACCAAGCCCTAACCGCCCCCGACACCTTTACCAAAATCAATTTCAACACACCCATCCACGACGAACTGCAACAATTCGATAAAAACCTAAATCGCTTTATCGCAAAGACACCCGGCGACTACTTAATTGTTGGCTCAGCACGAATCAAAAGCCCAACCACCTCACCAAACGGACTGCATTTAGAAATCCGAATCAACGGTGAACTCCATAAAGTACTCAGCAGCATCGTCTCCTATTCCAACCATGCCTGGTGTTTAAACGGTTCAAGCATCGTCCAGCTAAAGCCTGGCGACTACGTGGAGCTTTTCGGCTACTCGTTTTCTGCCAATGGCGTCATCGAAGCCCTCCCCGCTTATTCTTACTTCCAAATCAAGCAGTTGTGGTAGCATTTTCACTCAAAACACCGTGAGAAATCTCCCAAACTGTCTACTCTATATATAGACCTCACAAGAGAAAGCGGGTGAATAAACGGATGATCCAAACACTACTCAACTCTTCCACTCTCCCTTTGGTAGTATCCAGTGTACTGACAGCAATCGTCACCTATCTGGTTGCCCGCCACAACAACAAGAAAGAGTTGATGATTACAGACAGGCAGCAAATCTCGCAGGAAAACCAGCAAATTCGTCAGGAGCTTCGTCAGGAAATGGACAAGCTTCGGGAAGAACTCCACGTTTGGCGCAACCGTTGCATGGAGCTTGAAACCATCGTGCAGGAGTGGCGAGATAAATACACGACGCTGGTAGTAGAAAGACAACAGCTGGAGTACCGTGTCAAAGAGCTAGAAACCGAACTCAAAACGTACATGCAAGCGAGGATTTCCTAGATGTTGCATCGTTAACCACAAAGGTGACACCTACCTTCCTTGGGGCGAAATCTCGCCTCGCGAATTAACTCCCTTCCCAATGAATGACGGCTGGATGTTTGTTTATCAGCCTTGATCGCCTCTGACTCCCCGAAACACGCCCCGCTTTACTAACAAAAGGAGGAACAACCTTTGATTGACATGGACCAGTTCATTCACAGCCTGAGTTTGCTTACTTTTATGGCGATCTTGATCGAAGCCGTAACCGAAATTTTAAAGAATGCCTTCCCCCTATTAAAAGATCGCTCCACTTACATCCTCTCTATCCTCATTGGCATTTCGCTCTCCCTCGCTTTTCAAGTCAACCCCTTTGGTCTTGAAGGCAGCGGCTACTACGTTTCTGCCGTGCTGGCTGGTATCCTCACCAGCCGCGGAGCGAACTACCTCAACAGCTTTGTGAAAAAGCTGAATACATCCTCGAAACAATAACCTCTTCTTCCTCACACAAAAACAAAAGCACCTGCTCCGATGCAATCTCTTTCGCATCAGGGCAGGTGCTTCTTCTCTTTTTTCTCTATACTTCCTCTATCAACCGCGCCAACAAAGTAGCCCGCGTCGATATTTCTCCCAGTTCGATCCATTCATCCGGTGAGTGGGCGTAGCCACCTTTTACACCAAGTCCATCCAGTGTCGGGACTCCACAAGCAGCAGCGAAGTTGCCATCGCTTACTCCACCTGTACCCGATTCTTCCAAAGCCATCCCTAGTTCATTGATGCTAATCGATTGTGCAAGGGAAAATAATTTGCCTGTCTCTTCGGTACGCTCCATTGGCGGTCGGCGAATGCCTCCCTTTACGCTGATGTTTGTTCCCGCGAGCACTGGCGTGAGTTCACTCATTACCTTCTCAATACGTAATGCCTCTTCCATCGAGATAAACCTCACGTCTACTTCAGCTTCTGCCGAGTCGGCTACAACATTGGAGCCAATCCCGCCCTTGATGACGCCCACATTGACCGTGGTTCCTTTCTCGTAATCGGTCAGGGCATGCAGAAATTGCACCTGTCTCGCCAGCTCTTCAATAGCAGAGACACCTTTTTGATGATCGACACCAGCGTGTGAGGAAATACCACTGACTGCCACGGTAAAATGGGCGCTTCCCTTCCGCCATGTTTTGAGTGCGCCGCTCGGTTCGGTTGGTGGCTCCAACACAAAGCTCGCCACCGAACGCGCGGCTTCTTCTTCTACAAGTCGTCGAGAAGTCGGGCTGCCGATCTCCTCGTCACTGTTTAATAGGAGCACGATTTTTTTATCTGCAGGCAGGCGATCCAGCTTTACCAATGCCCGCATCGCAAACATGGCTTGCAAAACGCCCGCTTTCATATCGTATACGCCCGGCCCGTACGCTTTCTCATCCCGGATCGCAAATGGTCGGCGAGCTGCCTCTCCTTCTAGCCATACGGTATCGTAATGGCCAATGATGAGGATTTGCTTTTCCCCGTTGCCCAGCGTACAACGCACCTGATCGCCATACGTCTTATTCGGGATCAGCTCTGCTACTCCCCCTGTCAGCCGTTGAAACTGCAGAGCGAACCAGCCCGCCATGCGGTCGCCCAGCTGTTTGTCACGAGAAGGCGAGTCCATGTTGACGGCCTCTTCGAGTAGCTGTAGATAGTGGGACATATTCTCTTGTACATAAGTGTGGATTGACATAGTGCCTCTTCCTTAGTGAGATTGTGAATTGAGTCCGAACAGGCGCTCTAGTCCGTACACTTTTTCCAACAAGACGATGAACACCAGACTCAGCAGGATGACCACCGAGGAGATCGAAGCCACCAACGGGTCAAGTGTTTCCTGCATATAGGTGAAAATCGCGAGTGGCAGCGTCGTCGTATCCGGTGCCACCAAGAATAAGGAAACCGTCACATTGTCAAACGACGTCAAGAACGAAAAGATCATCCCCGACACGATGGCCGGACGCAACAGTGGCAACGTAATATCCCAGAACACCCGAAACGGATGGGCCCCCAGCATGTATCCCGCTTTTTCCAACGTATAATCGAACGAGCTAAGCCCTGTGAGCACCAGCCTTACGACATACGGAATCGAGATCAGCATGTGCGCCAGCAAAAGCCCCGTAAACGTCCCCGCGATACCAATTCGTGTGAAAAACAGCAGCGCGGAAATCCCGATAATGAGCGAAGGAACGGTAAGCGGTGAAAGCATCAGTGCGTTGATGATGCCGCTCCCACGAAACTTGTATTTGGACAGCGCGAATGCAGCCAATGTCCCTATGAGAGTCGCCAAAATTGCCGTTACCGTAGCTAGCTTAAGACTGAACCACAGCGAATCGATGAACTCCGGTCGATCCAAAATCATTTCATACCACTGCCACGAAAACCCTTCCGGCGGAAATCCGAGATATCCTGCTGCGGTAAAGGAGCTCGGGATGATGACCAGAAACGGCAGATTGACCAAAACAAGCACAAAGAATGTGATGAGTCCGAGTACGTTTATTTTTTTCATGACGCAAACACCTCTTTATACCGCTTGGTTTCAATCAGCTTCGTATACAAAGTCACCAATAGAATCGTGCTGCCCAGAAGCAGGAAGGCAAGTGCCGCACCCAAAGGCCAGTTCAGTGTCGCCATGATTTGCTCATAGGCAATGACAGGCATGACCTTCACGGACGTTCCACCCATCAAGGCAGGTGTTACAAAAGCACTCATCGACAAGCTGAACACCAGTGTCGTACCAGCAATCATCCCCGGCAAACACAAGGGCAATGTCACACTGAAAAACGTACGTGCGCGGGAAGCCCCCAAAATCGATGCCGCCTTATTCAGGGACGGATCGATGGCATACAAGCTGGTTGCAATCGCCAGAACCATGTAGGCAATAAAGGAATCCGTCAGACCGATCACAATACCCAGCTCGTTGTACAATAGCCGCAATGGTTGATCGATCAACCCCAGACTCATCAATGTTTCATTGATCCACCCTTTTTCCCCCAATACCACTACCCAACCGAAGTTGCGAATAACAACACTGATGAGGTGAGGGGCCAGGATCAGCATCGTGACGATTCCACGCATTTTCCCTGTGGCCTGCGCCATGTACATCGCTACAGGAAATCCAAGCAAGAGGCACGCCAGTACCGTCCAGAGACTCACGCGAATTGTCCGCCAAAGAATCTCCAAGTAGTACGGATCTTGTACAAATAATGAATAATTGTGAAAAGAGAACGCCTGATTCTCATCCTGAAAGCTGAGCAAAAGCATCATCAGCATCGGAAGGATGAATACGCCAAGCAGCAAAATCATCGCAGGTGCTGTCAACAATGTAACTGAGAGACGCTTGCTCATCCGTCATCCCCTTCCTGCGGGCATGACCAGTACGTCGTCCGCGTTCCATTGACAGTAAACCGTTTGACCTTCTTGGCGGTCCACCGAACTATCGGTCATTTGGACTTTTACCGAAAGCGTATGCTCCCCGACCTTGACCTCACATTCTGTGTACGAACCCAGGAAGGAGGCAAGCTGCAAATGTCCTTTTACCCGATTCGCTTCCTCACTGACTGCTGTATCGGTCAGCTTGATTTTCTCTGGTCGGATAAAAATGATCACTTTTTCATGGAGTGCCACTGTTCGCTGTTGCTTTGCCGCCTTCACGAGCATTCCACCAGTCGTCCGCAGCGTAAGTACATCCCCGTCAATTCCGATGACTTCCCCTTCCAAACGGTTCGTCTTACCGATGAAGGTATGTACGAATTCAGATGCGGGCTGATTGTAAATCTCCAACGGTGTACCGATTTGCTCCACGAATCCGTGATTCATAACCACGATGCGATCAGAGAGCGCGAGCGCCTCTTCTTGATCATGTGTAACGAAAATAGTCGTAACGCCGATTTCGTGATGTAAGCGCTTTAACTCATCGCGCAGCTCTTCCCGAAGTTTGGCATCCAAGTTACTGAGCGGCTCATCCAAAAGCAGGAGCGACGGCTCAATAACAAGCGCCCGTGCAATCGCAATCCGCTGACGTTGTCCGCCAGAGAGCTGTTTCGGGTAGCGGTCTGCTACGTTTGGCAGCTTGACCAGGCCAAGTACACGATTCACACGCTCTTGCATCTCTTGCTTGCTCACTTTGCGTAATTTCAAGCCATAGGCGATGTTTTCCGCCACAGTCATATGCGGGAACAGCGAGTACGTCTGAAACACCATTCCCAGTTCCCGTTTGTACGGAGGCACGCCATTCATTCGCTGCCCCTTGATCAAGAGGTCTCCGCCATCCGGGTCCAAAAAACCGGCAATCATATTCAAGGTCGTGGTCTTACCGCAACCAGATGGGCCGAGAAACGAGATGAATTCGCCTTGCTCCACCTGCAGGTTGAAGTTTTGAACCACGACATTGCTTTGAAATTTTTTCATGATGCCGCGCAGTTCAACGTCAATCACCTTGGTCACGTGAATACCTACTTTCCTGTTTTAGGTGCGATTTCTTTGTTAAAGCGATCCAACCAAGCAGATGTTTCCTTGCTCACTACGCTATAGTCGAAGTCGACTACCTTTGTACGATCGAATTCCAATGTTTTCGCTACATCGTCTGGCAGCTTCACGGATGTTGCCGGATTGTAGTACAGCTTCGTTGCGTACATCGTTTGAATTTCATCTGTCAAAAGGAAATCGACGAATGCTTTAGCGGCTTTTGGACTCTTCGAACCTTTTACCAGCGTAGCTACGTTCGGTACGATGTTTCCGCCCTCTTCAGGGAAAACGAACTCCAATGGTACGCCTGCTTCTTTTTGGGTCAAGCTACGCGCCATTGTCCAAGTGGTGTACGCTGCGCTCTTGTTTTGCAGATTTTGCTGAAGCTGTGCTGCACTCTTTGCAAAGGTCGGCATGTATCCTGCAATCGTTTCCATTTGTTTGAAGCCCTGTTCCATATTTTTCTCGGACCCGCCATTTGCGTACGCCAGCATGATCATCGCAGAGCGTCCGAAGTTGCTCGCTACGTCTGTCATCGTGATGTAGCCTTTCACTTCCGGCTTCGCCAGATCATTCCAGGACTTCGGTACAGGCAAGCCTTTTTCTTTTACCAGGTCCGCATTGTAGGAAATCCCCATCGGCGTAAAGTTTACGACTACACCGCTATCCTCCGTCACATGCAAATCTTCCGGTACGTTTTTCATGTTCGGGATATCTGTTGCAGATACGGTTTCCCACAAGCCCTCTTGACGACCCTTCTCTTGCTCGCCGCCCTCAACGATGGTCAAGTCGATTTGCGGAGCATTTTTCTGTGCCTTAACCTTCGCTACGATGTCCGTAGATACCCCGGAAACATAGGTCAGCTTTACATTCGGATATTTCTCGTTAAACTTTTTGAAGACTTCATCCTTCATCATCTTTTCAACGGTTGCGCCGTTTCCTGCTACTACCAGAGTGTCTTCCAGCTGAGCTTGTGCTTCGGTGCCGCTATTGTTGCCAGCAGCCGGTGCAGGAGCAGATGTTTGTGGTGCGGATGAGCCACATCCAGCCAGCAAGGAACCAGTCAAAGCGAAAATGGACAAGACGGATAATGCCTTTTTCTTCATGTAAGTTCGACCCCCGATTGTCTGTTTTGTTCACGAATAGAGAACAGCGTTTCCTATTAGAGAACGATAATGTTATACTAGCATAAAGATACAGACTATTCAAGGTAGTCGTAATAGCATCATCATTGCCCGAATTGCGAGATTGTCAGCATTGTTTCTTACACGTAAAATAAGGCTAATGTAAGCAAAGGAGACGTTTGTATGGACCAAGTATTGTCTTCTGTTCGAAATGGCTGTCGGCTGTTAAAAATATTTCTCGATTCGCCAAAGGAACTCGGGGTAACGGAGCTCAGCAAAAAGCTCCAGCTGTCCAAGGGAGCCGTTCACAAGCTCCTGTCCACGCTGGAGTCTGAAGGCTTTATCCGCCAAAATGAAAAAACCAAGCAGTATACGCTTGGCTACACGCTTTTGGAGCTGGGCACTAAGGTGCTCACGAATCACGATATCGTTGATTTTTCCAAACCGTTCTTAGACCAGCTTGTCTCACGGACAAACGAATTGGCGGTCTTATGTGTACAAGATTCCAAGGACGCGATTTATGTAGCCAAAGAGGATTCACTTCACCCTGTTCGGTTTACCGTAGAATCCTTCCGGCGTTTTCCCCTTTACTCTACCTCCGCCGCCAGGGTTTTGCTCGCCTATCAGCCGGAGGAGTTTCAGGACGAGATATTGCAGGAACATCCCCTGAAAAGCTACACGCCTCATTCGTACACGTCGGTCGAGCAAATCAAAGAGGACTTGGTGACGATCCGTGAGAGAGGTTATGAAATCAGCTCGAATCGACGTAATACAGGGGTGACCGGAATCGCTGCCCCGATTTTTGATTCGACTGGACACATAACTGCATCCGTCAGTGTCATCGGTCCCTCTGACCGCGTGATGCCGAAAAAAGACGAGATTTTACAAGAAACGCTAGCGACAGTACGTGCGATGTCTGCTCAGTTAGGGTATCGAATGTCTTGAAATCTGCTTGAACTGCCATGAAAAAACCTCCTGTTCATCAGTCTGCTCTGATGACAGGAGGTTTCTCTTTGTGCTGACTCGCTTGTTTTGCCCATTGTAATGGCGCAGATCACCAACAAAAATTATGTAAAATTTTTCATCTTGAGGCGAAACGGTCTTATTCGTTTTTCGTCTTACTAATTATGAATCGTATTACATGTAATTAGAAAGGAAGTGACACCCTGTTATGAGAAAAACATATTTGCTGCTTACCTCTTTGATATTCTGTACATTGTTTGGTACTGACGCTCATGCAGGTTCACCCCAAGGAACGGCTGCACCTGTTCCTCCCCAAGTAATGGTTCCAACAAGTAGCAAGGACAAACACGGAAATACCATTGAAAAATCAATGGCATATGTGAAATCGCTACAAGTGAAAAATGGAAAACTAATCGTCTCGCTTGACTATGTTCAATGGTTTTTCGGTGAGGCAGGAGCAAAAGCTTATCGCCAAGATCATCCATTAGAAAAAGAGGACTATCCAATGCCCTATTACATTCGTAATAACAGTCCTAAAATTAGAACGTTTGAAGTTTCTCCAAAAGCTTCCTTTACTCTTCAAACCAACTCTATAAAAGATGACAATTTCAATTGGAATGAATCAGTAAACACCGATACTTTTAAAAAGTTCATGTTATCCAAGGGAATTCCTTATCATCTACCATTCCACATTGAAGTAACGAATGGAATCATCACAAAAATTACAGAACAGTACGTCCCTTAATTATTAGCAGCATTCCCTTTCTGGGATGCTGCTTTTCATTTTTTCTCTTTTGTTAAACCGGGATCGTTTGATCGCCGTTTTATAATCGATTAGCGCACTATTCGCGATTCTCCCTGTTCTATTCCTCGCCCATGTCCTTGTGCAAATAAGGCTCCCATGCACGTTTCAACAGACGAACGCCACCCTCAATCTCCTCGATGGTCTGCCCCCCGAAGCCGAACTGAAAAGCCGGAAGTCCATTTTCCTGCGGATGAACCCATTTATGTGCGGTTGGATAGACACGAACGCCTGATGCAGCCGCAATTTGCTTCAACTGTTGCGGAGTGCTCTCACTTTTCACTTCTACCGTTACGGACAGCCCGGCATCCTGACCTTTGATCTGGATGTACGCCCCGAAGTGTTCCTGCAAGCACTGAAGCAGAGCCCCATGCTTTTTGCGGTAAAGCGTCCGCATCTTGCGAATATGCCGTTCCCAATCGCCATTTTTCATGAACAAGGCCAGCGTCTCCTGATGAATTCGTGATGCCGACTGGTCAAAATCCGCCAACTTCTCCTGAAACACCGCCAATAAAGTTTGTGGCAAAACCATATAGCTCATCCGAATCGACGGCAATAACGCCTTGGAGAACGTCCCCAAATAAATGACGCGTCCCTGCGTATCCAGCCCTTGAAGGGAAGGAATTGGCTTGCCATGATAGCGAAACTCACCATCGTAGTCATCCTCCATGATGTAGCTCCCTGTCTGATTCGCCCAGTGTAGCAGCTTTAGCCGTTTGGCATACGGCATGACAATTCCAGTCGGGTCCTGATGAGACGGAGTGATATAAACCAGCTGCGCTCCACTCTCATTGAGCGCTTCCACATCAATCCCATCCTCCACCAGCCTGATCGGGCGTACATCATAGCCCAAATGAGAAAACACGGCACGAACACCGTGATAGCCCGGCTCTTCCATCGCAACAGCCTGTCCTCGTGTCCCGAATAAGAACCCCAATAAGCTGATCATCACTTGCGTCCCCGCACCGATCACTATTTGTTCCGGCGTAGCTTGTACACCTCGAGCACGTCCGAGATAGCGTGCGAGCTCCTCCCGCAGCTGCGGCTCGCCTTGTTGGTCACCGTAGTAGAGTACATGCTTGTTTTCTTCCTGCATGCATTGGTTGGTGTACTTGCGCCAACGGTCAAAAGGAAAATGCTCGGCATCTACGCGTGCTTGATGAAAATCATATTGAACCGGGACTGGTGAGGTCGTAGGTGGAGGCGTTTGGACGTGAACCGTTTTAACTGGTGGCTGACCTTTCCCTGTGGGTACAGGCATTGGCCCATCCCAGTCCACATCGACCACATAAAATCCGCTGCGCTCCCGACTCTCGATATAGCCTTCTGCCATGAGCTGGTGATACGCGCTTTCGACTGTCGTTTTACTTACATGCAAAAATCCGCTCAACGCCCGAACAGAGGGCAGACGCGTCCCGGAGATCAAGCGCCTCCCTTGTATTTCTGTACAAAAATAGCGATAAAGCTGTAGATAGAGAGGCTCGCTCCCTTCTACAAAGCGGGGACTAATATCTAGCAAGCTACATCCTCCTCGCAGACCAAATGAAAAACCGACGGAGACAAAAATCCCCATCGGTACTCACGTTTCTATTACACCAATATTACGCCAAATACGCCTCTCTTACCTGCGGATTCATCAATAATGTCTGGGCGTCGTCTTTCAAAATAATTTCGCCTGTCTGAATCACATAACCGCGATGCGCGACAGACAGTGCCTGATTCGCATTTTGCTCGACCAAGAGAATCGTCATGCCTTCCTTGTTCAGCTCCGTAACGATGTCAAAAATCTGCTCCACCAGAATCGGCGCCAATCCCATCGACGGCTCATCGAGCATGAGAATTTTGGGCTTCATCATCAGTCCACGAGCAATCGCCAGCATTTGCTGCTCGCCCCCGGACATCGTGCCACCTTTTTGATTTACCCGTTCCTTCAGCCGTGGAAAGTAAGCAAAGGCACGCTCGATTCCTTCTTCGATCACCTTTTTATCAGATACACTGAAGGCACCCATCTCCAAATTCTCGCGTACGGTCAGCTTAGGAAAAATGCGGCGACCTTCCGGAACGTGGGCGATTCCTGCTAAGGCAATATCATGGGTACGCATCTGCGTAATATCTTTGCCATTAAAGATAACTTTTCCTTCTTTGGCACGAGTCTGCGCACATATCGTTTTCAACGTGGTCGATTTACCTGCCCCGTTGGAACCAATCAGTGTCACCACTTCGCCCTCGTTTACCGTCATGCTCAATCCTTTTAATGCGTGGATGCCGCCGTAATACGTATGAACGTTAGTCAGCTCTAGCAATGCCATCGATTTTCCTCCTTCTACGACACGTCCGACGCACTTTTTCCGAGATAGGCCTCAATGACGTTAGGGTTATTGCGGATTTGTTCGGGTGTTCCTTCTGCAATTTTTCTCCCGTAATCCAGCACGTGAATGTATTCGCTAAGTCCCATGACCAACTTCATATCATGCTCGATCAAGATAATCGTCAAATCGAGCTCTTTTTTCAGCCGACGAATAAAATCCGTCATCTCAACCGTCTCGCGAGGGTTCATCCCTGCCGCCGGTTCATCGAGCAAAATGATTTGCGGATTGGTCGCCATCGCCCGAGCAATTTCCAATCTTCGTTGTAACCCGTAAGGCAGACTCCCTGCTGCTTCATTGGCAATATGTGAGATCCCGACATACTCCATGAGCTGATAAGCTTCGACGCGCGTCCGCTCTTCCTCTTGGCGTACCCGTTTGGAATTGAACAGGATTCCGAGAATTCCAGCCGATAAGCGGCTATGCACACCCACCATGACATTTTCCAATGCCGTCATTTCTTTGAACAGACGAATGTTTTGAAAAGTACGGGTGATACCGCGACTCGCGATCTGATCAGGACGAAGCTTCTTGATGCTTTTGCCGTTCAGCAGGATTTCTCCCTCGTCTGGCTCGTAAAATCCGGTAATCATATTGAAAAAAGTCGTTTTTCCAGCCCCATTTGGTCCGATGACAGCCGTAATGCTACCTTTTTCGATCCCAATCGAGACGTCTTGATTGGCTACCAAGCCACCAAAGCGCTTCGTTAAATTTTTTGCCTCTAACAATGCCATGCCCATTTCCCTCCTCGTCCGCTATGACTGTTTTCCAGAAGCCAATTGGGACAGTTTACCGAGAATCCCCAGCTTTTCTTTGCCAAACTCGCTATTTTTGATCGCATCGAGATCGTTTTTCTTCCGTTTGGCCGGAATCAATCCGTTAGGGCGATACAAGGCAACGAGAATGAGCATAATTCCGAAAATGAGTCGCTGGAACTTGGATGGGTCCAGCTGGTTAGGCAAACTGATGATCCCCGCATTTTGCAGACCGTGCAGGAAGTTGGAGAATTCTTTTAACAGCTGTACCTGCAAGATTGTGACAAAAGCGGCACCAAGCACAACCCCTGGTATGCTGCCACTACCACCCAGAATGACCATGACCAATATCCCGATCGATTCCATCAGTGTAAAGGAGGTCGGATCGATAAACGTCTGCTTGGCCGCAAAGATAACACCGACGACACCAGCGAAGGAAGCACCCAAGGCAAATGCAGCCAGCTTGGTATTCAACAGGGAAATCCCCATAGACTGGGCAGCCAGCTCATCCTCACGTACCGCAATCCATGCACGGCCCAAACGAGAATGCTCAAAGCGTATATTCGCCAAAACGATAAAGGCAATCACAAACAACACGATGAAGTAAAAGTAAAACGGCGTCCCCATTTTGATCCCAAACAACTCTGGAGACGGAATCGGCGTGATTCCCTGCGGACCGTTGGTGATGTTGATGGGCTTATCCAGGTTGTTGAAAACAATGCGAATGATTTCACCGAAGCCCAAGGTCACGATCGCGAGGTAATCTCCTTTTACTCTGAGAACTGGCAATCCTAGCAATATTCCGAAAACAGCAGCCACAATCAAGCCGACTATGAGAAATGGCCAAAACCACTCACCGGATAGCGGGAACAGGTTCCCTGCAATAAACTCATTCGCTTGCGAAGTCGAGAAAATCGCGTACGCATAAGCCCCAGCAGCAAAAAACGCGACGTAACCCAAGTCAAGCAGACCAGCAAAGCCTACTACGATATTCAGGCCCAAAGCCATCGCTACGTAAATGCCTACCTGTGATGCTACCTCCATGTAGTAACGGTTTTCACCGGCTACCAACGGAATGATCAGGAGGAGAACGATAGCGCCAATCACCATCTTGATCGTCTTTGAGGTATTGGTGTAATAGACAAGCACAATGGAAGAAAGAATACCGAGAAACGCAATGACCGATTTATCCATAAGGTACAACGCGGCAGAAAAAGCTACAATCCAAATCAACGTGAATACCAGCGGAATGCCTTTAAACGATTTCCAAGCGAGATTTGCCATTTATTTCACCTACACTTTCTCTTTTACAGCTTCGCCAAACAGTCCTTCCGGCTTGAAGAGAAGCACGAGAATTAAAATACTGAACGCGAACACGTCTTTGTACTCTGCACCAAAGGCTCCGTTGGTCAACGGCCCCATAAAGGCACCGGACAGGGATTCCAGAAGACCGAGGAGTACGCCACCGATCATCGCACCACGCAGGTTCCCAATCCCGCCGAGAACGGCAGCTGTAAATGCTTTTAATCCAAGAATAAAACCGATATATGGATCGATCGTCCCGTAGTTTTGCGCAAACAGAACACCTGTAGCGCCACCCAGGCTGGAGCCAATCAAAAACGTAAGCATGATTACTTTGTTTACATTTATGGTCATCAGCGAAGCCGTACTCTGGTCTTGTGCGACGGCGCGCATGGCGATTCCCCATTTTGTTTTATTCACAAATAACGTCAACGCAATCATCATGACGATCGCAATTACAATTACGATCAATCCTTTTGTTGGAATCGTAGCAATACTTCCTAATGGAATCGAACCTGTAAAAAGAGCGGGACTGTTCAGATAAAACTCATTACGAGCCAGTGCTTCTGTAAAACGTACGAGGTCTTGCAGCAAAAACGATACGCCAATCGCCGAAATCAACGGCACAAGACGAGGTGCTCCGCGCAATGGTCGATAGGCAATCCTCTCAATTCCTACCCCCAAAGCACCAGTTAATACCATGGCAATTATGAGTGTTATGAAAAGTGCGACAAATGGATTCATACCTTCAAGTGCCCCTAGCGCATCAGAGATCAATAATACCTCTGTACCAATAAAGGCTCCGACCATGAAAATGTCTCCATGGGCAAAGTTGATAATTTCCAAAATCCCGTAAACCATTGTGTAGCCTAAAGCCACCACTGCGTACATAAATCCAAGTGTCAATCCGTCAACCAACACCTGCGGCAAAATATTGATCATGCTTTCCCATCCCTCATTTCTCTTGTAGACTTGTACAAATTTTCTGCATCCATTCCGTTGACTGGACTTGTTTTCTCGTGGAAAAGGGGCCAACACCGGCGTGCAGCCCCCTATCCTGATATGAGGCATGGGAGTGTGTGCGCGTTGTGTGGTGTGATTACTCGGCCTTGCCTACGAAAATGGATTTGTCCTTGTCGAACTTATAAATGAATACATCTGCATTTGTGTTGTCACCTTTTTCATCAAAGGTAACCTTGGTGAATTGACCCTGAAAATCTTTGGTTTTGTGTACTGCATCGAGGACTTGCTCGCGGGTTGGTTTTTTGCCTCCGTTCGCTTTGGTCGCTTCCAAAACACCATTGAGGATGACGTTCATGGAGTCAAAACCGTAGACGGAATAGGTTTCCAGAGGCTTGTTTGTGGCTTTTTTGTACTCTTCAGCCCATTTCTTGCCCTCTTCGGTTTGCGTTACGTCCCCTGCTACTGACGTAAAGACTACACCTTCGACAGCATCACCGGCTATTTTTATCATATCAGAAGAATCCAAGCCGTCGCCACCCATAAAATAACCCTTAAATCCTTTTTCACGAGCTTGCTTGACCATAATTCCACCTTCTGGATAAAGACCGCCGAAGAAGATGATGTCCGGTTTTTTCACCGTTACCTGGTTAAGTACCGCGCTGTAGTCCTTTTCGCCCTGAGTAATGCCCTCAAAGCCAAGGATTTGGACTCCGTCCTTTTCGAATTGCATCTTCACTTGATCGCTCAGACCTTGGCCGTATGCTGTCTTATCATGGATAATATAGGCCGTTTTTACACCAAGTGTATTTTTTGCATAAAGAGCAGCCTTTGGTCCTTGTGCGTCATCGCGAGCACAAATTCGATGGACAGTTTTCTTGCCTTCCTCCGTGAGCTTCACCCCTGTATTGGCTGGGGATACCATGGTCAGCTTGCCTTCCTCGTACTTCACAGACGATGGAATCGCAACACCTGTGTTATAGTGCCCAACTACACCGTACACATCGGGATCAGAGATAAGCATCTCCGCATTGGATACCCCAATTTTCGGGTCGCCTTGATCATCCTGAGGGAAAAGCTGGAGATCAAAGCCAAGTGCTTTAAACTCTTCCTTGCGCTTTTCGAGAGCGTAACCCGCGCCAGTCTTAATCGCATCTCCGACAGCGGAATTGCTCCCAGACAGAGGGGATTGTGTGGCAATTTTGATGAGACCACCCTCTGTCGTTCCGCCACCGCTGTTGCCTGGAGTTGATTGACTTTGCCCCCCACTTGCGTTACTTCCGCCGCTTGAATTACTGTTTCCTGCGCAACCTGTTAATGCCATACTCGCAGCCAATACCGCAGATAAAACCCCGACATAAGAACGCTTTTTCATTCAGAATGAATCCCCCTTTTATCATTCTTTGTTCTTGTTACCCAGTCCATCTACCTCGTTAGCCAGGTTGCGACTTTCAAAAATGATGACTCTTCGGGGATAAAGATAGATGAGGCTTGGTTGCTTTTATTTTAAAATAAATCTGATAATTTACAAGAAGTAAAATATTTTTTATGTACATATATCATTGATGCACAAACAAAAAACCCAAAAAAATACTCCCTCAAGGTAAAGGGAGTGCCGGAACGACGATTTGCCCACTCTTAATGTCGACAATGCCATCTGCCGTCAGACGCGCATATGGCAAGTGAGTAGCGGTAAAAAACAGAATTGAATAAATTGGATCGAGATGGACATGGCCTTTGACACGGAGCTGATTTACCAAATTTTCACCCATGCTGATCACTTCGTCCATCGGCGCAGACGTGTATTTTCCAGCAAGAGGCAATGGGCATTCGCATATCATTTTTCCTTCATCGATCAGGACGACTCCGCCTTTTATTTCACGAATACGCTCCAATGCTTGCGCCATCGCTTGGGGATTGCGTCCGATTACGATCCAATCGCCAGACGCGGAATAGGTGCTGGCCAGCCCTTCAAGCTGCTCACCGAAGCCACGAAGCACTGCCAATGTTCGCTTGCCGCCAGTCGCATCGATGATCGCGATCAGCGCCAACTGCGGATCATGCTGCAAAGTTACATAACCATCCTTATCGACGGGCATGTCCTCTAGCGACAACCGCGTGATAACGGCATTCAGCATTTCCAAGACTGGGGCCTTCCTGTCTTCATCTGGCCGTAGACGGAACCATTCTGGATTGGCTCTCTTCGCCAAGGGATCTTGCAATCGCAACGAAGCTTCATCCCATTGTGGCTGAACCGTTGGAACAAGCAAGTTTCCATTTTCTGCTGCCAGTTGTCCATTTGCAATCACGATGGATGGTGTCGGTTGATCCTTTGCAGTCAACAACAGCATATCCGCGATTCGGCCTGGCGCAATTCCTCCGACCTCAGCGTCCAGCCCGTAATAGACAGCCGGGTTCAACGTCGCCATGACATATGCTTCCTCTGGCGGCATCCCCGCTTCGATGGCCACACGGATCGTACTATTCATGAACCCGTCACGATGCATCGGCGGCGTACTTCCATCCGATGTCAGCATCATCCGTGATGACCACGGCACCCCCAGCGCAAGCCACCCTTTCACCAGCTCCGGCAGATCAGGGCGAATGGAGGAATGGCGCAGTGTCGCATACATGCCTAAACGGATGCGCGACAACAAATCTGCTGCATGGATGGCTTCATGACAAGCTGTTACGCCAGCTGCTGCGGCAATGTTCAAGGTCTCGTAAGAAGCTCCCGGATGATGCCCTTCCATCCTTTTGCCTAAATCCCGCGCATGCTTCAAACCAAAAAGCAGCGTCTCATCCTCTTGTAAAACCCCGCCCCAATTCGTCAACTCCCCACCCTGGATCACTCTTGGATGCTCCAGCATTCGCGCCAAGCTTTCCTTAGTGAACGCCGGATGAGCCCTCCCTGTCTGCGGATCGAGTCTGCCCCAGAAAAATTGCTTCACCGGATGAGCTGCCAGTGAATCCATGATCGCTGCCGTTTGCGAAAAAGGAAGATGCATGAGCATCAGTGAGTCCGACACCATTCCAGTCGTTCCCGTTTGCAGTGCAAAGTCAGCCAACGTGTAAGGGTTATACCATTGAAACGGATGCGCGTGTGGCTCGATGTATCCTGGCACGAGATACTGCCCAGCCGCCTCCATGATCACGGTCTGGTCATCGACCAATGGCTCTTTTTCTCCTACATAAGCAATACGTTCTCCTGCCACTACGACGTGATGCTCTTGCCATTCTTTTGTGTACACATTGAGAACTCTTGCACCCTTTATCCAGAGGCTTGCCGGTGCCTGACCTCTGCTCACGCGAATCATGTTCAAGTAATCACGATCTGATATGGCTCGTACGCGCATCATTTCTTCTCTCCTTGCTGGTCTGCCGATGTTTTTAAAAAATGAACGATCATTCATTGCTCTTTACAGCTTCGCCGCCCATAAATCATTCCCCTGCAAGATTGGTGATGGTAGTAACAATTCCCACGGGTGTCTTGTCGTCCTTCATCGCAGACTATCGATTAGAAGTCATTGCGACAGGAGGACAACTCTCATGCATAAAAACGTAGGTAGAACGGATGCCATGATTCGTATGACTGGCGGTCTGTTAGGCTTGGCATACGGCATCGGAAGAATGAGTCGTCGCCCATACAATGCTCCATGGCTGCTCATGGCATTTTCAGCAATGAAAGTAGCAGAAGGGGCTACGCGCTTTTGTCCGATGTACGCAGCGATGGGCATCAATACGACAAAAGGGAATGGCATGCAGGGCATGATGGATCAGCTCAAGAAGAAAGGCGTGCAGATGGCGGTCAATCAGTTCACGCGCTCCATGAATATTGCGCCCATCAAAGACTCGAACAATAGCCAAGATGATGCGAGCAACACTTCAGCGACAACGAATAAGGCAAACATACAGTATTCTGCAAGCCCACAATCATCAGCGAACCAGGAAAAACAACCTATCGACAATCAGCAAAACGCGCAGCTTACTCCCGAGGATCAACTTCTCGAAAAGGCGGCAAGAGAGTTCATTTCATTTCGTTCCCAAGATAATAACAACAGCAGCAATCGCTACCCCACGTACACATAAGGAGAGGAGGCACTGCATATGCTTGTCGGCTCCCAGATGTATGAATGGATGTCGCATAACTTCTTTGTCATTGCCATGATCATTGGCGTCATCGGCGTGATGGGATATTACTTCTTTCGAACGTCGAGAAGAAAAGGAAGGTATCGTCAGTAAAGGAGAAGCAACCAACCGCCTGTCATCAGGCGGTTTTTTCCATTTACATAATTACTTGTTATACATATAATTGTCATTGCAAGTATTTTTGAACGAAAGAGGGTCATTCCCCTGATCGATCATTGGCAAAAAGAACCGGTTGGATTTCTCGTTGGAAATACATACCGGAGAATGATTCATTATGTTTCTCTTTTTTTAAAAGAGTTTGATTTGACCACGGAGCAGTTTGCCGTCCTGTATCGGCTACGAGAAGAAGAGGGCATCAATCAAAAAGAGCTGGCCCAGCGCTCGGCCAAGGATCAGCCTTCCATGACACGCATTTTAGACACACTCGCCAAAAAAGGCTTTATCGAAAAGACATTGAGCGAACAAGACCGCCGTGCCTACATCATTACCCTTTCCCCGAAAGGACGGGAATGGATTGAGCAGGCGATTCCCGTAGAGGCTCATGCCGTTGCAGACATTTTGGAAGGGATCTCTCCTGAAAAGCTGGCCTTCTTGCGGGAAATCTTGCTGGAGATTAACGAGAACATCAATAGAAAAACGACAGACTAGGAGTGACAGCATTGGGAGAGAGTAGAGAGAGACTGTGGACGAGAGATTTTGTCCTGTTAACGGTATGTAATTTGATGTTGTTTCTCACTGTTCAAATGCAGACCCCTACATTCCCTGCCTATGTGAAGGAAGCGTATCAGGCCAATGATTTTGTCGTCAGCCTGGTCATTAGCTTGTTTTCACTTTCAGCAGTGGTCGCAAGGGTGTTTACTGGGGAAGCATTGAAAACGAAAAACAGTAAGATCTTGGCGATAGTAGCACTTGGATTCGTCGCGATTTTTAGCGCAGGCTATTATTGGGCGGGAAGCATTGTTTTCTTTCTTCTGTTGCGAATCTTGGTAGGCATCGGCTTTGGTATGGGCAGCACGACCTTTCCGACGATTGTCTCCAATGTGATTCCTGCCAAACGGATCGGCGAAGGTATGGGGTATTTCGGCTTATCGACCAGCTTGGCTATGGCGCTCGGCCCGATGATTGGACTTGGACTGTTGAACTCGTTTGGGTTTGGCTGGATGCTCATGGTTCTCGTGCTACTCGTTGCTATTATTTTTCCGTTGATGCATTTCATTCGTGCGTATAATCGACTTCCTGTGTCGACCGAAAACACGCCCTCCGTCACAGGCATTCGCCGGTTCTATGATAAAAAGCTGCTGCTTCCAGCTGGATTGAATTTTTGTCTATCCATTACGTATGGCGGGATTCTCAGCTTTTTGGCCTTGTATGGAAAAGAAGCCCACATTGAGAATGTTGGCTGGTTTTTCCTTACGAATGCACTGGCGATGGTGTTGATTCGTCCTTTTTCCGGCAAGCTGTATGATCGCAAAGGGCACATTGCTGTCCTGCCTCCTGGTGCGATTTTCGTCGGGGTCAGCCTTTTGCTCCTGTCCCTAACAACGACAGAGTCCTTGCTTCTCGTCTCTGCTGCCTTCTACGGGCTTGGCTATGGCATGATTCAGCCATCTATCCAGGCGTGGATGGTGAAGGTCGTCACACCTGAGCAACGCGGCATGGCGAATGGACTGTTCTTTAATTCCATCGATCTGGGGATCGCGGTCGGCTCTGTGCTCCTCGGTGTCATTGCGACACATTCGAGCTACTCTGTCATGTACCGCTGGTCGGCAGCGTGCTTGCTGTTGTTCCTCATCGTTTATTTCCTTTCGCAGCTGGCTGCTGCCAAGGCGAAAAAGGCGGCGCTGACGAGTGAAAACGTTGGTGTGTAGTTGAAACAACCTATTTTCCCCATAAAAAAGCTGCTCCCTATGAACAAATTTCTTCATGGGGAACAGCTACTTCGTTATAACACCTATGGACTAGTAACCAAACAACATTTGTAACCTTCTGCATCCGGCTCATGATGAAAAATAATCGTCCAGGTCAATGTAGAGTCAAAGATATACAGATCAAAAGTAAAGCGGGTGTATGATTGTAATAATCGCTTGGTACTCAGCCTGAATACTTTATTTCGAGTGAAGTCTCTTCCAATCGAACTAACAGAATCCCAGAAAAATAATACTTCTTCTTTGTCATGAAGATAATCCATCGCTTCTGAAACTGTTAACCCTGTGGTTCTGTCTCCCTGGATAAATCCCCATAAATAGCCTTTGTCTAGTTTTACGTACCGTTTGTAAAAAAACTCCCTTACACAATCACCCTTGACGTTAAAAAATGTATGAATGTATTGCTCTCTCAATTGGATTGACACTTCTTTAGAAAGGACAGGTATGTTACGAATGTTCAATACATCTTCTCTATACTCAACTGGACGATACATGTGCACAACAGTTGCCGTCTCGTCTTTTAGCATGAGAGTTCTAAATTCAATCTTTTCGATATCCTCATAATTCGTCATTGCAAACAGATCGTGTTCATTATTGGTTTGGCTCTTATGGATCATTGCAAAGGGACCAGTGGGAATGGTCACCACGACACACCCGTCAGGAACATGAGTGATGATACTTACTCGTCTACCTATCATTTTCTTTTCCGAAATCGAATTCCAAACTTCATAGTATAAATGACTGTCGACGACATTATTAATTTCACACAATCTGGAATCTGGCGCTTGCAAGAACTCGTCCCGATCATAGTAACAATCCACTTCAATACCAACTATAAAAAATGCTTCAACGTCAACAACCTTTAGTCGCATGGTATCTCCTTATTTTTCAGCAATCATATCAAGAAAGGGCGTAACAGAAAATAATGTTACGCCGAATCAGTTAACCTATATTTTTACCAAGGGAAGAAATGATGTCCGTCTAATCTTACCCACTGTCCACTAACCTTCTTTGTTAAATGGAAATGAGGAAGATTAGCTACCATCAATCTACCATGCCTATCAAAATAATGGGGATCTTCGTATTCAAATTTATAGTTCTCCTGTGTTACAACTTTTTCTGCATAATTTTTGCTAACACTGAAGGTTTCCCCTCCCCTTCTTGCTTCTAATTGAGCCTGACTGAGAGTTAAAGGTTCAGAAATTATTATTCCACCGTCTGAGTTTAAATAAGCCTTGAAATGTTTTACTTTTTTCTTTTTAATTTGATATTCAACTTCTTCACTCATTGTAACACTTTTAGTCACAAATTTAATAAAGGACCTGCCAAAATATTCCCCTATTTCCTTAGCAAGGGCACCCTGGTTTGCAACATAATCGCCTACAAATTCACCTGTTATTACCGCTCCTGTAACAAGAGCTATAAAATCCCCAACAGGTATTGGGCCATCAATCGCAGCAATAACCCCCAATGCTGCTAAGCGTTTAAGTAACTGTTTCTCAGTTATTTTAATCCCTATATCTTCTAATACTGTTAGAGCGTGGCTCGTCGTTATACTTCTGATCTCCACCTCTTCTGGGAATTCATTGTGGATCTGATAGTAATCATAATATTCTTTAGCAAGCGCATCTATTCGCTCAAAGTCCCTCTGTAAAGCTTCTTTATCTATTACCGGCATATTATTATCGTTGTTCTCAGACTGCGTTGTATTATCTGCATACTCATCAACAATTAAAGCAATTTCTTCGAACAAGTAATATTCGTTATTTTCCAAGTACTTATCTAACTCAGCACTCAATTTTTTGGAATTATCTGTACCCTCTTCTGACAACATGTTTATATACTGTTCAATTTCATTTCGCTGAATATAGCCGTCATTCTCATCGCTCGTTTTTGCAAAAATACCACTAGCATTTCCAAATAACAATGCGATGACCATAAACACCGTTATCCACCTTTGATTCTTAAACATAAATTCAGTTGATACTACATATTGTAGCAATCAACCTTCCGCCCCCTTCAATAAATATTTTTGGTAAATATTACATATATTACCATAAACATTTATACTACATTCACTATCTTCGGTAAATAGATTCTATAACTTTTGGAAAATTAAGTTATTTAATTCAAGGATTTGAATAAATAAAAGTGAATGCTAACGTGAACTCACTTATCTTTCAAAAAAAACTGTTCCCTAGTAGAATTTCCCACTAAGGAACAGTTTCTTTTGCTGTTACGACTTTTGCTGATACTTCATCGCTCGTGCCGCAATATCCGTGCGGTACTGCGCCCCATCAAACGAGATCCCCTGGACCTTCGCATACGCTGTCTCACGCGCTTGCGCCAAATCCGCTCCGGTTGCCACGACGCCAAGCACACGGCCACCGCTCGTAACGATGCCTTCCTCGGTTGCCTTCGTACCTGCGTGAAACACCGTCGCTCCCTCGTTTGCCTGACCCAGTCCCTGAATCAACGCACCCTTTGGATATTCTCCCGGATAACCCGGGGCTGCCATGACGACACAGACAGCACTTCCTTTTTGCCATGTCACATCAACTGCATCAAGCTCACCATTGATCGTTCCGACAAAAATATCGAGCAAATCTGTTTCGAGCAACGGCAAGAGCACCTGTGTCTCTGGATCGCCAAAACGCGCATTGAATTCCACGACTTTCGGGCCTTGCTCCGTAATCATCAGACCTGTGTAGAGAATGCCTTTGAACGGAATCCCATCCTTGGCCATCCCTGACGCCATCGGCTGGACAATCGTTTGGACGATCTCGTCTACCAGCTCAGCAGACATTTGCGGTACCGGGGCGTATGTTCCCATGCCGCCTGTATTGGGGCCTCGGTCATCATTGAAGATTCGCTTATGATCCTGAGAAGTAATCATCGGCTTAACTGTCTCTCCATCGACGAAAGACAGCAGCGACAGCTCTTCGCCGAACATGCACTCCTCAATGACCACGCGCGCTCCCGCTTCACCAAAGACACTTTCCTGCATGATCTGACGGAGTGCCTCTTCCGCTTCCTCCACTGTTTCTGCGACAACGACCCCTTTCCCCGCTGCCAAGCCGTCCGCTTTGACAACGATAGGAGCTCCCTGCTCTCTCACGTACGCACTCGCGGATTCGTAATCCAGGAACGATTCATAGGCAGACGTCGGAATCTCGTAGCGTTTCATTAAATTTTTCGCAAAAGACTTGCTGCCCTCGATCATTGCCGCTTTTTGGTTCGGGCCATAGATCGGCAGATTGCGCTCCTGGAAAAATTCCACAATCCCCGCCAGCAAAGGATCTTCCGGGCCAACGACTGTCAGATCAATTCCCTCATCTTTGACGAATTGAGCCAGTGCAGCAAAATCGAAAACGCCAATCGGCACGTTTTGTGCGATTTGGGCAGTGCCCCCATTTCCTGGCGCACAGTATACCTTTGTCACTTTAGAGCTCTGCAACAGCTTCCAGGCAATCGTGTGTTCTCGACCGCCACCGCCGATCACTAATATTTTCATCGTATTTCCTCCTGTGTGAGAGGTAATCCACTCGTAAGTACGTGATAAAAAAGCGAACGTTACTCCCAAATAGCCTCTTTTAGTGCTTGAAATGACGAGTGCCGGTAAAGATCATCGTAATGCCCGCTCGGTTGCAAGCATCAATCGATTCTTGGTCGCGAATGGAGCCGCCTGGCTGGATGATAGCGGTAATCCCTGCTTTGGCTGCCGCTTCCACGGTATCTCCCATCGGGAAAAAGGCATCCGAAGCCATAACCGCGCCACTTGCCAATGCACCTGCTTGCTCGATGGCGATTTTCGCTGCCCCAACGCGGTTCATCTGACCTGCACCCACGCCGATGGTCATATTGTCTTTTGCCAAGAGAATCGCATTCGATTTGACGTGCTTGACGACTTTCCAGGCGAATTTCAGCTGTGCCAGCTCCTCTTCCGAAGGCTTACGGTCTGTGACCACTTGAATCTCGCTTTCTTCGAGCTGCTTGTAGTCGAAGTCTTGAATGAGTGCCCCGCCTGCAACAGGAGCCACGCGGAACAGATTGTCCACTTTTTTGGCTGGTTCATTCAGCGCAGGAATACGCAAGAGACGCAGGTTCTTTTTCTCAGCCAGAACAGCCAACGCCTCTTCGGTGAAGTCTGGTGCAATGATAATTTCCAGGAAAATCTCTTTCATCGCGAGTGCGGTGTCACGGTCAATCGAGCGGTTTGCAGCTACGATCCCACCGAAAATAGAGACAGGGTCTGCTTCGTACGCTTTTTGGTAAGCGGCGCGAATATCAGTACCGATCCCTACTCCACAAGGGTTGGAGTGTTTGATCGCAACGACAGCAGGTTCAGCGAATTCGCGTACAATCGCCAACGCTGCATCTGCGTCATTGATGTTGTTATAGGAAAGCTCTTTTCCTTGCAGTTGACTAGCATTCCCGATGCTCAACTGATCCGATAACGGCTCACGGTAAAATGCCGCACGTTGATGTGGATTTTCCCCATAGCGCAAATCTTGTGCTTTCTCGTAAGTCACCGTGTAGCTCTCAGGCAACAGTTCGCCCACCTGCTCACTCAAATAGCGAGAGATCAAGGCATCATAGGCAGCCGTATGACGGAATACTTTTGCAGCTAGCTTGCGACGGGTTTCTAGCGTAGTATCGCCATTTGCCTCAATTTCTTCTGCTACTTTTTCGTAATCGGCTGCATCGACTACGACACTGACGAACGCGTGATTCTTCGCAGCAGAGCGCAGCATCGTTGGTCCACCAATATCAATATTCTCAATGGCATCTTCATATGTCACGTCTGGCTTCGCTATCGTTTCCTTGAAAGGATAAAGGTTCACGACAACCAGATCAATGGTTTCAATCCCAAGGTCTTTTAGTTGCTGCACATGTGCTTCACTGTCCCTTACAGCCAAGAGGCCGCTGTGGATATTGGGATGCAACGTTTTGACGCGACCGTCCAGAATTTCTGGAAATCCAGTCACTTCAGAAATGCCAATGACGGGAACTCCCTCTGCTTTTAAGAGAGAAGCCGTACCCCCGGTAGAAATGATCTGTACCCCGGCTGCTACCAATCGACGGGCAAACGGAATCAATCCTGTCTTGTCAGAAACGCTGATCAACGCTTTTTTCACACTCACGGATAGAACCTCCTGAATTTTAGTGAAAACATGGGTAACTATTGACCAAAACACGAACAATACTTATATATTATAAAATAATTGTACGCTATTATCAACAACTTCGTCAGGAAAACAAACGCAGCCGCCCATGCCTGTTCGGCACTTGCGACTGCATACACCTGCATTTGCTTTGATAAAGTTATCGTTTTTTCTTGCCTTTGCCTGATAGCTTTTTAATGCGACCTGACAGTGAGAATGATTTGCTTTTGGCATTCGCCCTGATTGGCTTGATCGGCTTCTTCGACTTGCGGCTCTTCGCCTTTACTTCTTTGGGCATTAAGTTCCCTAACTCTTCCATAGAGATGGATTCGCCGTCCTTTACACGATCCCTGACGCGCTCTTTCGTCTCCTCTGGCACTTCGAATCCCATGTTTCCCAACTCATCGAGCAGTGCATCTACATTGGCTCCGCCCTTCGGCATTTTTTCCGCTAGCTTCATAATATCGTTAAGCGTCCATTGCCGCCCTGTTTTTTGGCTTAGCTTATCGAGCAAGTTCGAAACAAAATCTCCGCTCAAGTCGGCCCCTCCCTTTGTGGGAATATCCCTCTCTTACTGTATGTCACAAGAGTTGATTTGGTTTGTCATGATTCGCGGAGGAAGGAACGCTGTCCAAATATTGACAATGATTTTTAATTTCATATAACATTTAAATGATACCAACAAAATCCAACAGTCCGGGGGCCCATATGAACTTTATTCGAAATTCTCTGTTTTCTCCGCCTGTTGACGGTTCTTTGGGTGGCTTGTCGTCCTCTACCCTACATGAAACCCTTTTACAACCGATCTTGGAGCATATGGAAGCAGGGGTGACTGTTTACGGGCTTGACGGCAATGTCCTTTTTTTCAACAAAGCTGCCAAACACTTCGGCATGTCCGAACCGATAAATCTGCACGAGCAAACATACGGCTCTTCTGCCTTTTATCATCCAGACGGCATTACTCCTGTAGCTTTTGGGGAGTTGCCGTCTGTTCGAGTATTACGCGGGGAAATCGTCAATGGCCAGGAATTATGGACACAACCGAGTGGAAAAGCCGTTTCGATTCTCGTAGCCAATGGGAAGCTCCTCACCCAAGCATCTGGTGAACCTGTTGGTGCCCTGATCGTTACACACGATATTACGGAGCGTAAATGGGCTGAGCAACGGCTGGAGGTTAGCGAGCAGCGCTACAAATCACTGTTTGAGCACAACCCGGACATCGTGTGCTGGCTGGATCTAGCAGGCAAGTTCTTGAATCTGAATCCGGCGTTTGAAGTCGTCACTGGTTACAGCCTGAACGATCTTCGCAACCAGTCCTTTCAACAGTTACTGGACAGAGAAGGCGTCAAGCGCGTCCTCTCCATGTCACGTCATACACAAAAAGGCGTATCCGATAATTACGATCTGTCTGTGCTCCATAAAAATGGAACGCGCATTGAGCTAAACGCCACCGTCGTCCCTATTGTCGTAAACGAGACCAATGTCGGCTATTTTGTCATTGCCAAAGATATTACCAAGCGCAAAGAAACCGAGAGAATGATTCACTACCTTGCCTACCATGATACACTGACAGGTCTGCCCAATCGCTCCTTATTCCAAAGCAAGCTGGAAGATTCGCTACTCCATGCCTCTCACCAAGCACAACCGCTTGCGATCCTGTTTCTGGACTTGGATCGCTTCAAATACATTAACGATACACTCGGCCATTCCACCGGGGATCATCTGCTTACGCAAGTTGCCGAGCGCTTGCGAGACAGCGTCGGTCCTCATGACACCGTTTGCCGTCTAGGCGGGGACGAATTTACCATCATCCTGCCAGGAATGGCTCACGATGAAGCGATGCATTTTGCTGAAAAGCTCATGCAAAAGCTCATCTCGCCGATCTTTTTGGGCAACCAAAGCTTCGTGGTCACTACCAGTATGGGCATCAGTCTCTTCCCTCAAGATGGAACTGACGCTGAAACCTTAATAAAAAATGCGGACACAGCGATGTACCAAGCCAAGGAACACGGCAGAAACAACTATCAGTTTTTTTGCCCCGAACTGAATATTGCTCTTGCCAAAAAAATGATGCTGGAAGCCGGTCTTCGAACCGCATTGGATCACAACGAGTTTCAGCTACATTACCAGCCGCAGTACGATCATGAAAAGATTGTCGGCCTGGAAGCCTTGATTCGTTGGCAGCATCCTGCATACGGAATTGTGTCCCCTCTTGATTTCATTCCCCTAGCCGAGGAAACGGGCTTGATCATCCCAATCGGTCAATGGGTGCTGGAAAAGGCCTGCCAACAATGCGTGGAATGGCAGCAGCAAGGCTTGCCACCTGTACGTCTCGCCGTGAACTTGTCCATGCGCCAGTTGCAAGACAAGCATCTGGTGACTATGGTCCAGCAAACGTTGCAGAAGACAGGTCTCGCCCCTGCTTACCTTGAGCTTGAAATTACCGAGAGCATTGCCATGCATCGACTCGATACAGTCATCCCGCGTCTTCAGGCACTTCAAGACATGGGGATCCATATTTCCATCGATGATTTCGGGACAGGCTATAGCTCGTTAAGTTGCTTGCAGTCGCTCCCGATCAACTCTTTGAAAATCGATCAGTCTTTCATGCGTAACATGCCCACCAACACGTCCATCGTGTCCGCGATTGCTGCCATGGCACATAGCTTGAGTCTTTCTCTAGTAGCCGAGGGCGTGGAGACAGAAGCGCAGCTGGAATTTTTACGCTCACTTGGCTGCAGCACCTTCCAGGGATATTTTTTCAGCAAACCTATTTCAGCAACCGAATGTGAGTGGTTGTTGGCAAACCTCGCAGCAAAATAGGGTGAGTCGGTCATAGTTAGAAGCCGACACCGTATGAAAGGACATGAATAACATGCATGTAGGACGAGAAAACATGATTGACAAATATTGGTGACAGGAATACGATGACAAAGTCAATCATTCATCCTCGTTAGGTGAGGCTCCTATACAAACATAGGCCACTGCCCGGAAATATCGAAAGATGCCAATGGGTAGAACAGGAACTGCCGAACTAAGGCTTTTCTTAAGGTGGCTAAGGAATGTTTCCTTTACGTTGTATAGTGCCAAAGCTCTGGTAGGGGGAGAAAAAGTGGTGTTATTTTGTGCACTTTTCTAACCCTCTAGATTCCCGCTAGAGGGTTTTTATTTTGAAAGGGGGGAACGTTTTAATGGACAGTAGTCCAAGGTACCGAATGAATAACTGCAATCAAGATTGTGTACGGAGAATTTTCCGGCCTTGTGGCGCTGCGGCATGTTCCCCATACCTTATTTGACATTCTCCCTTTTTATGGGACGAGTGTATGTAAGTAACTTTATGTAGACATGCTTGCGCAACATGGTCGTATCCCTCCGATCCTTATTTGCGAAAGGATGAGAAAACCATGTTGAACATTTACAAAACGAATACCATGGGAAAAATAGAAGAACTGCATCAATTTGAAAAAGGCTGCTGGATCCATCTGACCGATCCTTCTGAGCAAGAAAAGCAACAAGTCGTCAGGGAGTTGTCGATTGATCTTCATTTTTTGCAGGATGCCCTTGATGACGAAGAAATCGGACGGATCGACAAGGAAGGAAACCGCGTGAAGCTCTACGTGGACATTCCGATCTCCACGAAGGAAGCGACGAAGGACCACTATACGACGGTTCCGTTGGGAATTATGGTGATGGAAGATTATATCTTAACCGTTTGCCTGGTAGAAACAGCTGTCATGAATGAGTTCGTCAAAGGGAAAGTGAAAAACTTTCACACGCACATGCGAAACCGGTTCGTCCTGCAAATTTTATCGAATACTTCGCATGATTATTTGCATTACTTGAAAAAAATCAACAAGCAGACAGAAACGATGGAAAAATCGTTGCGACAATCGACGAAAAACAATGAACTGCTTACCTTGCTAGAATTGCAGAAAAGCCTCGTTTATTTTTCGACGTCCCTGGAAACGAACAGTCTGTTGATCTCCCTGCTTCGGAGCGGCAGTTATTTGAAAATGTACGAAGAAGATAAGGAACTGCTGGAAGAAGTAAAAATCGAAACCAAGCAGGCCATCAAAATGACGGAAATCTATACCGCCATTTTAGGGAACATCATGAATGGCTTTGGCTCCGTCATCTCCAACAATCTGAATCGCGTAGTGAAGCTGTTGACCGCCATTACCATCGTCATCACCTTACCTATGGTGATCGGCACCTTTTATGGCATGAACGTCCCGCTTCCTTTACAGGATCATCCGCACGCATTCACGATCATTATGGTCATGTCCACTGCTATTACGTCCGTAACAGCCCTCCTGTTTTGGAGAAAGAAGTATTTCTAAAACAGATGACCAAAAAACCGACATCATAAAAGGATGTCGGTTTCTTCTTTATCTCTCGATTTACGTCAGCTGGACAAGCCTTCCTTCCAGCTTCACTCTCTCTTCTGCTAAATAGCCAATGACCTTTACCAAAAGCTCATGCTCCACGGCATGGATACGAGCCGCCAAAGTCTCAGCCGTATCTGCATCTTGCACCGCTACGGGAATCTGGGCAATGATCGGCCCTGTATCCAGACCGGCATCAACCAGATGTACCGTTACCCCCGTTATCTTTACCCCGTATGCGAGTGCCTGACCAATCGCGTCTTTTCCTGGGAAAGCAGGCAAAAGCGACGGATGCAAATTGATGATTTTTCCTTCGTAGTCAGACAAAAGAGTGTCGCCCACCAACCGCATGTAGCCTGCCAGCACAACCAGCGATATATCGCGTTTTTGGAGCTGCGCCACTATTTCCTGCTCAAACGCAGCCTTGTCTGCATACTCCTTCGGTTGAAAAACAAAGGTGTCGATCCCTAAACGCTCTGCCCGTTCCAAAACCTTGGCGCCAGGCTTGTCGCACACGAGCAAGGCAACTTCTACACCTGGGAGCTTGCCGTCCTGTACAGCCTGCACGATCGCTTCAAAGTTGGAGCCGCTGCCTGAGGCGAAAATGGCCAGCTTTCTCACCATTCCACCCCGTTGTATACGACTTTGCGCTCTCCCGCTTGAATATGTCCGATCAAATACGCCTGTTCTCCCAGCTCTTGCAGCTTTTCCATCACACTCACTGCGTCTTCTGGCTTCACGACAAGCATCATGCCAACGCCCATGTTGAACGTTTTGTACATATCCGGATATGAAATGTTACCTGCATCCTGTACCAGCTCGAAGATCGGCAGCACCGGCCAGGAACCAACGTTGATCACAGCCTGCATTCCTTCTGGAAGCACGCGTGGAATGTTTTCAGTAAAGCCGCCGCCTGTGATGTGTGCCAGAGCTTTCACTTCATGTGACTCAAGAACGGATAGCACTTGCTTCACGTAAATGCGGGTCGGTGTCAGCAGCTCTTCGCCGAGCTTTTTGCCTAATACGTCAACATGATCATGCAGGGACATGCCTTTGTCTGCCAAAAGAACCTTGCGAACGAGCGAGAAACCGTTGCTGTGCACGCCGCTGGAAGCCAGACCAATCAGTACATCGCCTGCCGCCACGGACGCTCCCGTAATCATTTTGCTCTCGTCCACGACACCTACGGTGAAGCCTGCGATGTCGTATTCGCCTTCTGCGTACATGCCAGGCATCTCGGCAGTCTCCCCACCAATCAGCGAGCAGCCAGACTGGGAGCAGCCTTCCGCGATCCCTTTGACAATCGCTTCGATTTTTTCCGGAATGACCTTATCTACTGCCAGATAATCGAGGAAAAAGAGCGGCTCTGCCCCTTGAACCACTACGTCATTGACACACATAGCGACAGCATCGATGCCGATTGTATCGTGTTTGTCCATGGCAAAAGCGAGCTTCAGCTTGGTTCCTACTCCATCTGTGCCAGAAACGAGAATCGGTTTCTCGTATTTTTTGGTATCCAGGCGAAACAGCGCTCCGAACCCGCCCAAATCCGTCATAACTTCCGGGCGGAATGTTCGTTTGACGTGCTTTTTCATGCGTTCGACGGCTTCGTTGCCCGCATCGATGTCTACACCAGCTTGTTTATATGCTTCACTCATCGTTTCTCCCCCTAGCAAGAGGTGCTTGTATTAGCATTTGAGCGCAGGAAGCGCTTCTTCGAATTCAATCTCAGTCGGATATTCTCCGTTAAAGCATGCGAGGCAGTGTCCTCTATTAGGAGCCGAATCGGTGCGGCCAATTGCATCGATCATTCCTTCAACAGACAAGAACGACAGCGAATCTGCCTCAATGATTTGACGAATTTCCTCTACGGATTTGGTCGATGCAATCAGTTCCTCACGCGACGAGGTGTCGATGCCATAAAAGCAAGAATTCATAACAGGCGGAGAGCTGATACGCACATGCACTTCTTTGGCGCCAGCCTCACGCAGCATGCGAACGATCCGATTACTCGTCGTACCACGAACAATGGAGTCGTCAATCATAACTACGCGCTTGCCTTCCACTACCTTGCGAACCGCAGACAGCTTGAGATAGACAGCACGCTCGCGCAGCTCCTGACTCGGCTGAATGAAGGTACGTCCGACATAGCGGTTTTTGATCAAGCCGATTTCGTACGGAATTCCTGTCGCTTCCGCAAATCCGATAGCAGCAGAGATACTCGAATCCGGTACACCTGTGACGACATCCGCATCAATCGCGGATTCCAATGCCAGTTGCTTGCCCAGACGTTTGCGCGCCATGTGGACATTGATTCCGTCGATGTCACTGTCTGGTCTGGCAAAATAAATGTATTCAAACGTACAAATCGAACGTTGTGTCGTTTCGGTAAACTTGCTTTCGGTAATGCCATCCTTGTCGATGACGATCAGCTCACCCGGTTGCACGTCACGCCAATATTGGGCGCCAATGATATCGAACGCACAAGTCTCGGACGCGACAGTGATCGCATCTCCGAGTCGTCCCAATGACAGCGGACGCAAGCCATTCGGATCGAGGGCGATCACGAGCTGATTCTCGTTCATGACGAGAAGGGCATACGCTCCCTTAATGTATTGCAGGGCGTCCTTTACCGCTCCCGGCAAATCCTTGCACTCAGAGCGGGCGATTAGATGTGCGATCACTTCTGTGTCACTGGTCGTCTGGAAAATGGAGCCTTTTGCTTCCAGCTCTTTTCTAAGCACGGCGGCATTCACGAGATTTCCGTTGTGGGCAACAGCCATACTGCCTTGCGCATAGCGGAAAAAGAGCGGTTGGGCATTTTCAATCTTGCTCGAACCAGCAGTCGTATAACGGGTATGACCAATCGCGATATGACCGCTGAACTTCTCCAGATCGCCCTTGCCAAAAGCCTCTGACACAAGACCCATTCCGCGGTGCTTATACCATTTCTCGCCGTCGGAGGCGCAGATACCTGCGCTCTCCTGACCGCGATGTTGAAGGGCGTGCAGACCCAGATAGGTCAATTGGGATGCTTCTTTGTGGTTGTAGATGCCAAAGACGCCGCATTCTTCGTTCAATTTGTCCCAGATTAGCCGATCAAACATGGAATCGCATCCTTCCAGGCTGCTTTCACCTCTTGAGTCGAAGCGTTGATCGCTTCTGTACCGTTCACGTTTACTACCAGACGATTGCCGCCGACCGTACCGATGTTTTCAGCAGGTACGCCATGTTCACCTGCCAATGCGAGAATCGCCGCTGCTTTCTCCCCAGAAGCACTGAGCAAGATGCGAGATTGAGATTCACTGAACAAGAGCACGTCAGTACGCAGCTCGGACGTAAGAGCCACCTGCGCACCGAAGCCTTTGCCGAAGCAAGATTCAGCCAGCGCAACACCCAGACCGCCTTCGGACAGATCGTGTGCGGAGTTCACCAGACCTTGGCGAATCGCTGTGAGAACCAGCTTTTGTACTGCCGCTTCCTTGGTCAGATCGATTTGTGGAGGACGTCCGGAAATGCTGCCGGTAGCCATCTTTTGATACTCACTACCGCCCAACTCAGCGAAGGTCTCACCCAACAGGATGATCGCGTCGCCTTCATTTTTGAAATCCTGCGTCGTAATATGGTCAACATCAGTGATCAAGCCGACCATTCCCACCGTTGGGGTTGGATAGATCGCGTCACCGCTGCGCTCATTGTAAAAGGATACGTTTCCGCCGATGACCGGAGCATCGAGTGCTACGCACGCTTCGCTCATGCCCTCGCACGATTTTTCAAATTGCCAGAACACCTCAGGCTTTTCCGGGCTTCCGAAGTTCAAGCAGTCCGTAATCGCCAGCGGTTCTGCACCGGAGCAGACGACGTTGCGCGCAGATTCTGCAACCGCAATGGCACCGCCTACTTTTGGATCGAGGTATACATAGCGACCGTTGCAATCCGTACTCATGGCAAGAGCCTTGCGAGTACCGCGCACCATGACAACAGCAGCGTCAGAACCAGGCTTTACAGCTGTGTTTGCACGCACGATGTGATCATATTGCTCATATACCCACGCTTTATTCGCCACTGTTGGCTGAGCCAGCAAGCTTTTCAGCGTAACATTCAGATCTTTCGGTTCACTGATTGCAGCCACTGCATCTACATTCGCGTTTGCTTCGTAGTAAGCTGGCACCGCAGCTGGACGATGGTAAACAGGCGCATCATCTGCCAAGCTGTCTACTGGCACTTCGGCTACTACTTCACCTTGATGCAATAGGCGCAGCTTGCTGTCTGCCGTTACTTTTCCAACTACCGCGGACGCCAGACCCCATTTGTCAAAAATCGCGATCGCTTCTGCCTCTTTGCCTTTTTCCACAACGACGAGCATACGCTCCTGCGATTCAGACAGCATCATTTCGTATGCAGACATGCCAGCTTCACGCTGTGGCACCAGGTCCAGATTCATTTCGATACCATTGCCCGCCTTGGACGCCATCTCGGAGCTGGAGCTGGTCAAACCAGCCGCTCCCATGTCCTGAATGCCGACAACGATACCCGTGTCGATCAACTCCAGGCACGCTTCCAGCAGGAGCTTTTCCATGAATGGATCGCCGACTTGTACCGCCGGGCGTTTTTTCTCCGACTCTTCCGTGAGCTCCTCAGACGCAAAAGTCGCCCCGTGAATACCGTCGCGCCCTGTGCTGGAACCAACGTAGATAACAGGGTTGCCGATACCGGACGCTACCCCTTTTTGAATCTTTTCGTGGTCGATCAAGCCGACGCACATAGCGTTGACAAGCGGATTGCCTTCATACGTAGGGTCGAAATTCACTTCGCCACCCACAGTCGGAATCCCGATGCAGTTCCCGTAGCCTGCGATACCAGCAACGACGTTTTCGAACAAATATTTGACACGAGGAGACTTGAGCTCCCCGAATCGAAGCGAGTTGAGCAGCGCAATCGGACGCGCGCCCATCGAGAATACGTCACGGATAATACCGCCCACGCCAGTCGCAGCCCCTTGGTACGGCTCGATCGCAGATGGGTGGTTATGGCTTTCGATTTTGAAAACAACCGCCTGATTGTCACCGATGTCGACAATACCCGCACCTTCCCCTGGTCCTTGCAAAACGCGAGGTCCTTTTGTCGGGAAACGACGCAGGACAGGCTTGGAGTTTTTGTAGGAGCAGTGCTCCGACCACATGACACTGTAGAGACCAGTCTCGGTCCAGTTCGGCTTGCGGCCGAGAATTTCTACGACACGCTGATATTCTTCGTCAGTCAGACCGATTTCTTTGTATAGTTTTTGATCGGCAATTTGTTCGGCTGTCGGTTCTTTATGCGTGAGTTGTGACACTGTTCTGCTCCCTCCAAGTCTTCAGGATCGAAGTAAACATGCGGCGTCCGTCATCGGAAGTCATCCATGAGTGGACGGCACGCTCCGGGTGAGGCATCATGCCAAGTACGTTTCCACGTTCGTTGCAAATGCCTGCGATATCTTCCAGTGAGCCATTCGGATTCTCGCCATGATAGCGGAAAACGATCTGCTTGTTCGCTTTTAGCTTCGCCAGCGTTTCTTCATCACAATAGTAGTTTCCTTCGCCGTGTGCGATCGGAATTTGGATGACTTCCCCTGCCGCGAAATCACGGGTAAAGGAGGTATCGTTGTTTTCCACACGCAATTCGGACAGCTTGCAACGGAATTTCAGTGAACGGTTGCGCAAGAGTGCTCCTGGCAACAGCCCGACCTCGGTCAGGATCTGGAAGCCGTTGCAGATTCCCATGATCAGCTTGCCTTCTTCTGCTGCCTTCACCACTTGCTCCATGACGGGTGAAAAACGAGCAACTGCACCACAGCGCAGATAATCTCCATAAGAGAATCCGCCTGGCAAGAGAATCGCATCATATTTAGAAAGATCCGTATCGGAATGCCATACGTAATCCACTGGCACTCCCATTACATCTTCAACTGCGTTAAACAAATCAATGTCGGCGTTCGAGCCTGGAAAGACGATAACGGCTACTCGCATGTCCTTAGCCCTCCACGATATCAAAGCGATAGTCTTCTACCACCGTATTGGCCAGCAGCTTTTCGCACATTTCACGTACACGTTCTTCTGCTTGCGCACGGTCAGAAGTGTTCAATTCCAGCTCCATGTACTTCCCGATGCGCGCATTGTTTACTTCATCAAAACCCAAGGTGTGCAGAGCACCTTTTACAGCGTGTCCTTGCGGGTCCAAAACACTCTCGCGCAATGTTACATAAACAACAGCTTTAAACATGTACGTCTCCTCCTAGTCTCGTAAGCATTTCTTTGTAAGCTTCCTCCACATTGCCTAAATCGCGGCGGAAGCGGTCTTTGTCGAGCTTTTCATTTGTTACCGAATCCCAGAAACGGCATGTATCCGGGGATATTTCATCGGCGAGGAGAATCTCCCCGTCCGTTGTTTTTCCGAATTCCAGTTTGAAATCGACCAAAGTAATGTTGCGCTCGCGCAGGTAAGGCACGAGGACCTCGTTTACAGCAAGACCCATGCGCTCCAATGTCGCTTGGTCACTCTCACTCGCAATCCCCAACACTTTGATATGGGAGGCATTCACCAATGGATCTCCCAGTGCGTCATCCTTGTAGTAAAACTCGACAACGGGCTGCGGAAGCACAGTTCCTTCTTCCATGCCAAGACGCTTGGCCAATGAGCCTGCTGCGATATTGCGAACGACTACCTCCAAAGGGATAATCTCCACTTTGCGAACAACTTGCTCTGTGGCGGACAGCAGACGGACAAAATGGTTGTCGATGCCCCGCTCCTTCAGCATGGTGAAAAAGATTGCCGTAATGCGGTTGTTCAGCTCACCTTTTCCAGTGATTTGCGCCCGTTTCTCTCCATTAAATGCTGTTGCGTCGTCTTTGTACTCTACCCAGTACTGATCAGGCAAAGATGTCCGATAAATACGTTTTGCCTTACCTTCGTAGAGTTGTTCCTGTTTTTCCACCGTAGGAGTCACCTTCCCAGTCAAAAAGGTTGAGTTTCGGTTAATTCACGAACGTTTCAACTACATTAAAACACAAACATACGCATTTATCAACGAAAAATGATGGAATACACTTCGACAAACGTTCGGGATTTACACTATATTTTTCTTCTCAACCTCACTAACATTCGCAAACTCATTATTCAAACTACCTCATATGCACATAGAGCCCGCCCACGGAGCAGACTCTTCTCTTTTGTTTATGGTAAACTTGTCGTTGGTACAACCAATACGTGAAAGAAGGAATTTCAGATGTTTCCATTTGAAGTGTCTTTTCCTACCAAAATTTACTTTGGCATGGGCGAACTGGAACGTTTGGGCCAAGAAGCAAAATCGATGGGCCAAAAAGCATTGCTCGTCACAGGCGGCAATGCGGCCAAACGTACAGGACTTTTGGACCGCGCCAAGGCTCTATTGCAGGAAGCTCAGGTGGCGTATCTTGTTTTTGACAAAATCGAACCGAATCCACGTACGGCAACGGTTGACGCTGGAGCTGCTCTTGCTCGTGAGCATCTGTGTGACTTCATCCTGGCTATCGGTGGCGGCTCCGTGATGGATGCCTCCAAAGCGATTGCGGCGGCAGCGGTTTCCGGACGCCCGATTTACGATTACATGCGAGGAAATCCGAGCGGCTCTGGTCAATTGCTGGTACCCGTTCAGGAAGCACTGCCGATCATGACCGTCCCGACAGTAGCCGCTACAGGTTCGGAAGCAAACCATATCAGCGTCCTGACTCATTGGGACACGCATGAAAAATCTTCGATCAACGGTCCAGCACTTTACCCGAAGATTGCCATTCTTGACCCGTCCATCACCTTTACCGTTCCTGCTCGTGTCACAGCGGAATCTTGCGCCGATATCTTTTCGCATCTGTTTGAGAACTATTTGATCAGCGCAGAAGGAACCCACGTTCAGGACGGTATTTCCGAAACACTCATTCGTCTCGTCGTCGAGCACTCCATCACAGCGATTCAGCAACCAGACCATGCAGAAGCACGATCCACCCTTTTGTGGGCGAGCACGCTGGGCATCAGTCCATTCGCCGCTGGTGGTCGTGGTGCTGGTATGCCGTTGCACGGTGTTGAACATCCGCTGAGCGGAATCTACGATATGGCTCACGGTCGGGGACTGGCGATCCTGTCCCTTCCTTATTTTGAACAGGTGATTTTGCAAGACCGTCCCGAGAGACTAGCCCGTATGGGACGTTATTGCTTTGGCGTTACCGTGGAGGACGACGGCGAAGCAGCACGAGCAACGATTGAAGCCGTTCGCCGTTGGTATGAGCGCATGGGAATCACAGAACGTCTGTCTGACTTCGGCGTGACCCAACAATCGTTGGCACAAATGGCTGAAGAAGCAGTTCGCATCGGCGGACGCGGAATCGGGTATCTGCCTAGCTCACGAAAATTGAATGAATCTGATGTAATCGCGATCTACGAGGCTTGCCTGTAATCGAAGCATCAAACACACTGGCGAGCCCTCGTTTAGTTGTGTAATAATACAAATTAATCATTAATCAAAATTATTTTACTACGGAGGTTACCACCTATGGCAGATCCACGCATTAATGAACTGGCAAGCCGTCTCGTCCGTTACTCGCTCCATTTGCAAAAAGGCGAAAAAGTTCTGATCGAAAATACAGGCCTGCAACCTGAACTCGTTCGTGCACTTGTGCGTGAATCATTTGCAGTTGGGGCTCTGCCTTTGGTCACCTTGAAAGATCAAGAAGTCATGCGTGCACTCTATCAAGGCACGAGCGAAGAACACATGGCCCTAATGGCAAAATACGAGTATGACCGGATGAAAGACATGGACGCTTACATCGCCATCCGCGCTTACGACAACATCAACGAGTATGCCGACGTACCGGAAGACAAAATGGGCATTTACGCTCGCGTCCTGTATCAACCTGTACATACGAACGAGCGCGTTCCGAACAAACGCTGGGTTGTACTGCGCTACCCGAACAAGTCGATGGCGCAGCTGTCCAAAATGAGTCTCGAGGGCTTTGAGGACTTCTACTTCTCCGTCTGCAATCTGGACTACGCGAAAATGTCCGCTGCCATGACTCCGTTGAAAGAGCTGATGGAGCGCACCGATCGTGTACGCATCGTCGGTCCAAAAACAGACCTGCGCTTCTCCATTAAAGGAATCAATGCCATCAAATGTGACGGCAAGCGCAATATCCCGGATGGCGAAGTATACACCGCTCCTGTGCGCGATTCCGTTGAAGGAACGATTTTCTACAACGCGGCATCGATCTACAACGGCATTACCTTCAATGATGTTCAGTTCACTTTCAAAGAAGGCAAAATCGTGGAAGCGACCAGCTCCAATACAAAAGCATTGAACGACATCCTCGACACTGACGAGGGCGCACGCTATATCGGAGAATTCGCGATCGGCTTCAACCCGCACATCCTCCACCCGATGCTGGACATCCTGTTTGACGAGAAAATCGCGGGCAGCTTCCACTTCACGCCAGGAAATGCTTACACAGTAGCAGACAACGGCAACCGCTCCTCCATTCACTGGGACTTGGTCCAAATCCAACGCCCTGAATACGGCGGCGGCGAAATCTGGTTTGACGATGTGCTGATCAGAAAAGACGGGCGCTTTGTGTTGCCAGAGCTGGAAGGCTTGAACCCGGAGAATTTGATTTAATTGAAATGAATTAAAAAATGGGTTAGGGAATGAGGTTCCCTAGCCCATTTTCTATCTCTGTGAAAAACCGACAGCTAGTTTTATACGCAAAAAGGAACAGCCACTATTGCTGTTCCAAAGTAAAATGCATTTCATTTATTCAGATTTACTTCCCATTTCTAGTTGGTTTGTCTTTTCTTCATTCACCGATTCGGCACCTTCTCGAATTTTTTCTACAACTTCTTCAGATTTGAGTTGCTTGTGCGAAGGAAGATCTAAGAATGTAGACGCACGTTGATCGAGCCACAAGCTTTCCTCACCTTCACTATCAGTTGCAACGAAAATAAACCCACCTGAATAACTAACGTACGTAATGTTTACATCTTTCTCGAGTGTATTTTTAATGTTCTCGTAAAGGTCAAACAATTCAGGGCCACTTTTTTCACCACCAGCCATGATTGGCTCTTTATCTGTTGCTATAACGATACCTTTTACTTCATCCTCTTCCATAATGAACGAAAGTTTTTCATCCGTTGAAGATAGTAGTCCTTGCATATTCGTATCGTTGTATTTACGTATTTTATCCGCTTCTGGTAAAACAGCTCCCTGAATCGAAAAGTCTGACAGGGTTACATTACTACTCGATTTGCTTAAGGGTTGGTTCTCTTGGTTACGTGCCTGTTCCATCTTTTTATATGCATGTAGTGCTTCCTTATCCCCTTGGTTAATGGCCCCAGCCCAAGTAGCCAATGATATTCCAGCAACAATTACCGCACCTATCAATGTCCATGTGTATTTATTCATAACTAACCCCCAAAGTTAATTTGTTTCGAAGACATACAATGAGTCAACCCACGGTATAGTTATAGGAACATTCTACCAAAATACGGTAAATAGTTGCGCACGCCAATCGGAATTTAGATCTCCATGAATGAGGAATTCCATTTGTCGTTGATAGATAATATCTGCAATAAAAAAATGGAGACTTTGAAGCGTCTCCATTTTTTATTTATGCTGGAAGTTTATATACCTATTGCTTGAAATAGAATTCGGTACGAGAGTTGTTCTTTGGCATATTTCATCCATACGGCAACCGCACCTCAAAACACGTTCGAATCACATCACTTTGAACAGAAATCGTTCCCCGATGCTTCTCAACGATATTTTTTACAATAAACAAGCCGAGTCCAGTGCCTCCCCCTTGATGAGCTCGCGCTTTGTCGCCCGTAAAAAACATTTCAAAAATATGCGGCAGCGCCTCTTCAGGTATCTGGTCACCGTAATTCATGATTTGAACAACTACTTCATCACCCTCCCGGTAAGCGTTCAAATCGATAAAATGGCCATCGCCCCCGTAGCGTATCGCATTGGTCAGGATATTCTCAAATACGCGCGCCAGCAGCTCTCCATCTCCCACGATCACTAATTGAGCAGCAATCGTACACCGTGCGACCAGCTCATTTTTCTCAAAGGAAGGATACATCTCTTCATTTAACTGAACCAGCAATTCACTCAAATCAATGACCTTTTGCTCGATGTTGACCATGCCGTAATTCATTCTCGTAATTTCGAACAGCTCATCAATCAACTTTTCCAATCGTTGCGACTTGGTAAAAGCAATCGTCGCATAATGCCGCATCTGTTCTTGTGGCATCTGCTCGTCTCGTAAAACTAAATCTAAATAACCCAGCACGGATGTCAGTGGTGTGCGTAAATCGTGTGCCAGATTCAAAACAAGCTGATCCTTGCTGCTTTCCGCGAAGTCTCCTCTTTCTACCGCCTTTTGCAGCATTTCACTTGCCAGATTGATATCCTTGGCGATATCTGCGAACTCATCATGGGAAGAAATATGCACATTGTGCGTAAAATCTCCATTTGCCAGATAATGAATGCCTTTGGAAATCTCCTGAAAATAGCCAACATACCGTTTGGTTAGGAGATAGAACAACAAGATCGCAATGGGAGCAAAAACAAGCAAAAAGAAATTGATATCTCCCATTTCCTTGATGTAACGGCGAACCAGGGCAAGCGGATCTTCGTACTTGACCTCCGCCCGATAGTAAAACTGGAGCACTTTATAGAGCAGATAGGTTACGAGACCGGCCAAAAGCATGCCAAACCCAAGAAGCTCAATCATTTTGGAACGAAAGCTATATCTCCTCTTCATCATGGAAAAAATGAACCACTCCCTCTACTCGCTTCCGTCCAGTGCTCAATCATGATAGACTCTTTTGACACGTTCTCCCAAACGGCTAACCAGCTCGTTCGTAATGGTTTTACATGGAAGGGCCATTTCCTCGGCAGTGATCCCCTCTTCTTGATCTCTGCCGATAAAGGTCACCACATCCCCTTTTTGCACCTCTTCCATATCTGTAATATCTACAATGAGTTGATCCATGCAGACAAAGCCAATAATCGGTCGCCTTTTTCCTCTGATCAAGCAGGTAGCGCCCGCTTGAGACAGCATACGTGGAACCCCGTCAGCATACCCGATAGATACGATGGCAACCTTACTGTCTTGCTGTGCTGTGTAAGCTCGGCCATAGCCCACGGAGGCTCCTTTTTCCAACTGTTTCACCTGCACAACTCTTGCTTTTAGTGATAACACAGGACGTAGGTCGACGCTTGTTTTTACCGTGTCTCCCTGCTTGCTCAACATTCCGTAGAGAGCAATCCCAATCCGAGCATAATCGTATTGCAGCTCCCCATAATTGAGCACGCCGTAACTGCTTTGGACGTGTAGCTTCTGTGGATCGATTCCCTTTTCTTTCAACTGCTCGATCACTTTCTGGAAACGAGCAATTTGATTTTTCGTGTATGCGATATCCGAAGCTTCCAAACTGTCAGCCACACTCAGATGCGTAAAGGTACCGCATACCTGCAAATTTTTATAGCGATACATAGCCGCAATTTTTTCCGTGTGTTCCCAAGATTCTCCGAGTCTCCCCATTCCCGTGTCGATCTTGATATGAACAGGGATTTTCACGTTGTAGCTATTCAGTTTTTGGGCATATTCGTCATCTACTACGGTTTGCGTCAGTCTGAAACGGGCGATTTGGTGTATCCGTTGCTCATCAGTATAGCCAAGCACCAGGATCTCCCCTTTTACGCCCTTCTTTCTTAGCTCGATTCCTTCATCGATTGTGGCAACAGCAAAGTGATCAATCCCGAGCTTGTTTAAATACCTCGCGACTTGCCACCCGCCGTGACCATATGCCTGCGCCTTCACGACTGCCATCACCGCACAATCCTTCGGGAGAACCCGCTGGATTTCCCTGACATTATGTTGGAGATGAGGAAGATGGATATCCGCCCATGCCCGTCCTGTTTGATCCGATTTCTCACCTCGAAAGCGCTGGATCACCTTCATCGCCATCACAGAAAAAACAAACGACAGCACCGTGACTAGCGTAAAATGAACCAAGCTGTTTTCAACAAGTAGCCATGTCAGTCCCGTTACTTTGGCCGCCGCGCGAATGAGCACAATACATAGCGGATGAATGACATAAACATACAGACTCAGCTTTCGTAAGGCTGGGCGATTTCTGCCTTTCCAGAACAACAGAAGTTGAAAAAGAAAATACATGCACGGTATCAAAAAAATATACATACTGTCATGGCGTTGCAGCTGAAAAGCGTGTAAAAGCAAGCCTTCTATAACTAACATGCTTCCGAACAAAACAAACCCGATGGCATACGGTGCAACCTTTTTCTTTTTCCGTCTGCGAGTATTGGCAATCATCCCTCCCATGACTACAAAAACCGGGGCAAAAAAAATACCGTTCCGCGTGTAATCAAACAGGGTAAACATCGTTTGATAGAAACTATCCACATACGGATTCATCTGGGCAAATCCAAAGTAACTGTCTCCCAACAGCCCGATGCCATACAGCAGCATGGTCACCCAAAACGTTTTCCATGCGGATAGTCTTGTATACAAAAAGGTACTGATACACACCCCCAGCATGATGCCTGGGAAATACCACAGATGATACAGGGTCCCGTTAAAAAGGAGGTCTTTTACCACCGAAAACACGGTCAATTGATCCGTAAAATAGCCTGCGTACACATTCACTGGAAGATAGAGAAGAATCGAAAGCAAATATAGCTTTCCTACTTTCCATAAAAACGGCTTCAGCAAGTACGCATTTCTGTTGCGATCTGTGCCAAGCTTTTGCAAGAAGAAAAATCCTGTGCACATAAAGAAAAACGGAACCGCCACCCTGGCTATTGTTCGTGTCAGTGTAAAGTCAGCCCATTCGCTTATGGACAGCAGAGGAGAAGTATGGATTGCGATGACAAGGATCGCTGCGATGATTCGGAATTGATCCAGCCCACCATACTGCTTTTCACTACCCACGTTCATTACGTGCCTCCTGATGAAACACCGTAATGATAAATCCATCCACATTGTTGCCCGATATTTCGTATCTCTCACCATCCACAACCGGGATGTGCGTAACAGTATCGGTAGCTTTTACATAGTAGATTTCAATGCTCTCTTCATCCACTAGCAAATGCTCCTGATGGAATTCGTAGTTTTTCACATACTCGATATACTCTTCCAGACAGAGCTGAAGCTTTTCCATTAAAACGGCATGCGGATAGCCCACATATCGAAAATGCCACGGCTCATCCGAAATGCCTGTCAGCTGTTCCTTGTCTTTGTCGTAGCGTTTGATAAACCCATATTGACTGGCACGTTGGCGAAACATTCGGCATACGCCATGATCGGGAAAAGAAGGGCAAATAAAATCGATCTCTTCCTTCTTTTCCCCTACATCAATCGCAAGCCCGGTCTGATGTTCACTTTCATTCGGACGTGCTACAAATTTACTGGTAAACACCTGTCCATTTTCGAGCAAGGATTGATCATAGATATCCGTTTGTTCGGCCTTGCTGCGAAAGCCACTGACTGGCACGATTGTCTGCTGTGCGTTGCAGGCTTTCAGCAGCTTGGCAAGCATCTTCGCAGCCGTGTTTTCCAGCATAATATGGTTGTGTGTTCCATCAATCAGCCGCATGCGGTTTAGTAGAATACTGTCGTCTGTTTGCCAGCGGATCGGGTACTGGCGATTCACCAGAATCAGATGGCCGTGATGCAGATTTTCGCTGTTCAAAGAAATCGTAGAGACGTGAAGTTGTGTCATCGATTAGTCCTCCTCCAACGCTAGCATAATCAACGTATCAAGAAGCTCTTTATAGGAAATTCCCGCTGCACGCAGCATGCTTGGATATCTGCTTTTCGAGGTAAAGCCGGGGATTGTATTCACTTCGTTAAACACAATGTCTCCGTCTGGCGTGACAAACATATCTACGCGAGCAAAACCACGACAACCTAAAACCTGATAGAGATGGGTGGCTGTTTGCTTGATTTTTGCAGCGAGTTCTTCGTCAATTCTTGCTGGGACGTGGATGTGGGCAGTCTCCAATGAGTACTTTTCCGTATAATTGAAAAAGCCTTGGAGCAACTCGATTTCATCCACTTCTCCCACAAGGATCTCACGATTTCCTAGTACCGCACAGCCGACCTCAAATCCCACGATGTTTTCCTCGATGACTACTTTGTCATCATGCAGAAGGGCGTTTTCTATACCGAAAACCAATTCTTGCGTGTTGTATGCCTTTGTAATCCCAATGGAGGACCCTGCCTTTGCAGGTTTGACATACAAAGGGAATTCCAGTGCTTCAGTGGCAGATTGAACAGTGGCAAGATCAGTATTTGGATAAACGGTAACGGATCTTGGTGTTTTTACACCGGAGCTTGCCGCCAGCGTGTGAGCGATATCCTTGTCCATACAAATCGCAGAGGATAGTGTCTGACAACCGACAAACGGAATTCCGGCGAGCTCCAACAGCCCTTGCACCGTTCCATCCTCTCCGTTTTTGCCATGCAAAATTGGGAACGCCACATCAACCTGCGTGATCATCATGGCACCGTTCTCCTGTGTAACAATTCCCCGCATCTGTCTGCAAGGAGAGAGAAAGGCAGGCACGCACTTCTCACTTTGATGCCAACTGTCATTCCGAATGCTTTCGATGTTGCCGGTATATCGCAGCCATTGCCCTTCCCTCGTAATTCCTAGCAAAATCACCTCATACTTTTCCAGACACAAACTCTCCAGCACCGAACTCGTAGATTTAAGAGATACTTCATACTCCGAAGAACATCCCCCAAACAATATCGCTACAGTCAATTTCTTCATACTCATTCACTCCTTCTTTCTTTGTTCACGTAGCTTGTTACAATCACGCCGCCCATATTGTCACCCGAAATCTCATAGTTGCGAGCAATCGGTACTTTGAGCGTCATCTCTTGATCGACAGGGTAGTAGTTAATTTCATAGATCTTCCCATCGTTTGTCACGGAGATGCTTCTTTCGTCTTTTAGGTAATCCAGGTATTCCTCGAGCGAAAAGTTATTCTGCTTCATGATCGCGCTATGCGGCAAGCCAACATATCGGAAATGCCAAGGCTCGAATTCCGTTCCTGTAATGGCTACCTTGTCCTTTGGGTAGCGCAAAATAAAACCGTATTTCCATGAATAATCTTCCAACCACTTGCCTTCAGGAGCGCGCTCCATTTTCATTTGCGTCGATCCAATATCAAGCGCGGAGCCTACATTATGTTCGCTATAACCGCTCGGCATCGCATACGCTGGCCCCATTTCTGCATATAGCTGATCTTGTTCTTCCTTGCCTCGATAACCGCTGTTCAGGATAAAGTGGCTCACGTTATCTTGCTGCGCAGCTTTGATCATCTCCAAAAATTCTTTGGCTACACTCTCTGACACTTCGATTCTTTGATCTTGCAAACGATAGCCTTGTAACAGTTCTTCATTCTCAGACAATCGAACCACATCGTTTTTTACCCCTGCCTCATGAACCGGATACTCTTTATTGACCAAGAGAAGGTCTCCTTGATAAATTTGATCTTTTGTTATTTGTATCGATTGGTGCTCCACCTCGGTAGCCTCTCCCAACGTTTCAGTGTGTCCCCCAACATTAGGTGGTCCATCTGCTATTTTTTGAATCACGATATATCCAAACAGCAAAAGCATCACAAGCCAAAAAACCCTCTTTTTCATTTACAGTTCCTCCTTCACTTACACATGTAGGATAGGGAAAACTGTTAAAATAAAAAGTAGGGTAAATATAAAATAATTTTAAAGTTGGCCATTCATTTTTATAAAGATGCTAGCTGGATAGAGAGGGGGTCAGAGCATGAACAAAACAGACCGTTTGTTGGCAATTGTTCTGGAGCTGCAGCGCAAAGGTACGTTGCGCGCAGAAGATTTGGCCGCGACCTTCGAGACGAGCGTTCGGACGATTTATCGTGATATGCAGGCATTGAGCGAAGCAGGCGTCCCCATCGTTGGGGCACCAGGGCAGGGCTATTCGTTAATGGAAGGGTATTTTCTGCCGCCCGTCAGCTTTTCGGTAGAAGAAGCCGTTGCACTCTTGATCGGTGCAGACATGGTTGAGCAAGTATTTGACCAAAACTTTGGCAATAGTGCAAGAGCTGTACAGCGCAAAGTAGAAGCAATCCTGTCAACGGATGTAGGTGAACAAGCAAGACGTATCCGTTCAACCTTTCGCCTCATAAGCCCCAGAGCAAACAATCTGCGCGAGCAGGAAAAGGCGCATGCACAACTCCTCCACGATGCGATCATCAATGAGCGGAAGGTACGGTTCCACTATCGGAGGGGCACACCTGGGCATGATGACGATCGTGAGACAGTGCGTGACGTTGCTCCATATGGTCTGGTGCTGGTTCGTGGTTCTTGGATACTTCTCGCTCATTGCGATCTGCGACAGGATATTCGTCGATTCCGCCTGTCACGCATGAGCGGCCTGATCGTATTGGAAGACCGCTTTATCCTCCCTGACCATTTCCATTTTGATGATTACACGCCTCTCGACGATCGGTCCCTGGAGGTGCAGATCGTTATCAGTGCAATTATCGCTGATCGGGTAAAAGAATCGGGCTATTTTTATATAGAAGAGATTACGGAGCATCCGGACGGCTTTCTCCTCAGATTGCGCGTCAGAAAAATCGAAGAAATATTGTCTTGGGTACTTGGGTTGGGGGCAGATGCGGTTGTTCTTACGCCTGAATCCTTGCGTAGCCGAATGCGAGAAGAAGCCAAAAAATTATTCGAACGCTACTGACATACTGCTGTCAGTAGCTTTCTACTATGATAAAAACAAGAAAACCAAGAGGAGCTGATTCGCCCATGAATACAAAGGAAATCGTGAACAAATTTGAAGACGTGACAAACCACTACCTGCATGAATTAGAAGGCTTCACCATGGAACAACTCTTGCAAAAACCAAGTGAAGAGGAATGGTCGATCGGTCAAATGTACCTTCACTTGATCCAATCTGCCCGGTATTTTCAACTGGGAAGTATCGAGAAGTGTAGACAAGGAGGTCCTGCTGTCACAGAAGCAGGTACCGAAAAATCCGAGATCGGGCAGACGATATTTGCTCAAGGCTCCTTGCCGCCTATTCGCGTGAAAGTCCCTGCCTCCCCGGAGTACACACCTGCACAGCCAGAGAGCAAGGAGCAATTGATTGATGGACTCATCAGCGTACTCACACAAATGAAAGAGCTGGAACCGATTCTGGACGAAATTCCTGCGCATCACACGGTGGCTCACCCAGCCTTCGGTCCGCTGACGGCAAAGGAATGGTTTGCCGTCGTAGAAATGCACTATCGCCATCACCTACTCCAGCTCAACCGACTGAAGGGTTAATTTTTTTCTCCAAACATCCCCGCAAGCTTCTGATAAGTCGGCGGAAACTCTGCCTGATAGCGCAAAAAGGACGGGATCGGGTAGCGGATTCCGCCTTTTTGCGTTCCCACTAATCCCTCCACCAGCTCGGCGGCATCGCGAAAATGAAAGCTGAAGGCCATCTCGTGATCCTGTGTCTGGGCAAACAATCTGTCTCCATAACACGGTACGATCACTTGCGGCTGTCCCGTCTGGATCGGCTTGATTGCGATGTCTGCACAGTCAGCCCGACTGGAAAAGGTGGAAGGAATCGATCCACCACGCTTGTACAGCATCCCCGCCACCAATCGCATGACTTGTGCTGCATTGCCGTAAATCACGACGACATCTGGCTCGATCTCTGCCCGCTCCAGCGGAAATGATACGTAGTAGCCGCTTTCTTCTGCTGAAAATTTCGGGACATCCAGCTCGCTTTTCGCCCCATTTTCCAATGAATCTGTATACATCCCACAGGCGAGATGCCCCTCTGTATAAAACGCAGGCTGCTCTTCATAGCCAAAAGCCACCTGCGCGATCGGACAGGACAGATCGGCTCCATTCATCGCGATACTCCAGCCATAACGCCGTGAAAAACCGACAGCTTGGCAAATGGTAATCGGATAACCCAGATCACGAACAGGTCGCTTTGCCTTTGACGGCAGAGCGGCTTCTTCTTTTCGGATGCTAACTCCTACAGGAAAGGTCTCGGTCCTCACATACATTTGAAGCGCTTGATTTAGCTCGATGGCGTTCATTCCATTTGCCCCCTCGTATTCACTTACACCACTCATACTCCGAATTTTTCGTCTTTTTTGCCCAAAGTCCTGTCATTCCCTACATTTTTCTCAAAACTTACAACATCGTAAGGTAATGGAAAGGTTAATCGATAGGGAGTCGAAACAATCCCTGTTAGGATAAAAAAGATTACACGTATGACTTGGGATGGCTGGAGGGTTCACAATGAAAAAGTTCACATGGCTGGGCACGGCGCTTCTCGTCTTTCTGTTAATGGGATGCTCCTCCAGCTCACCAGATGCAGTGCAAGGGCTCGGAAAAGAAGAAGCGGCGCAAATCGCTGCAGCCGCTGTTAGACAATATTATCAGATGGATGTTGATACGACTGATCGGGAAATCACGCTGGAGGACCCAACCAATTCGGTATACAGAGGAGTCCCTGTTCACGCCGTACTGAAACGCGAACCCGTGAGTGGCGATGTCCATGGCTTTCACGCCATCATCGAACCGAGATCAAAGCAAATCCTTTCTCTGTCGATTGACGTTATTGGAATAAACGGAGAAATGGCGACAAAAACGATGACAGAAGCAGATTTGGAAAAGACGGCATCCGATTTCATCCGCTCGAAAAACCTGCTTGCGACGAACGACTTCCAATTGGTTAAAGCTTCTGACGCTCATTCCAATGACGCCAAGCGTTACTTTTATTACACAGATGGCTTACATGATGTGGCAATCGGAGTGGACCCAGGCCTGCAACAGGTCGTTACGTTCACCTATGATTGACGCACCCTAATCCTTTACATTTACAGTGGGTTCTCCGTTGCGACCGCAATCGCTTTTGTAACGGAGAACCCACTGTTGTTAGTTTCCGCTGTATTTATCCTCAATTTCCTCTCTCATTTCCTGATAGGTCTCGGTTGTGAGACTTACCAAGTAATTGGTAAGCTCCTCCTTGGACTGTGTAGCCAACGCTTCTCTTGCTTGCCTTTTCCCAGTAAGGTACTCCCTCGCTTGATTGCCAATCTTGCCACTTGCAGACAAATACTCAATCGCCATTCCGATGTTCAGACTCTCCCGCCAGTTTTTCTCGTACCAGTCCCGGTCGTAAGCATCCACCCATTTTTTGCGGTCGATCAGCACAGCGTCTGCTTCTGTCAAAGCATCCCGTTTCCACTGCTCCCACTTCTGGGCAATTTCTTTCGCGCGTTCCAGCTCTTGCTTGAACTGCTCACGGTTCGTCACATTTGCATACAGACCTTCTGACGCGTGGGCAATTTCCTTCAATTGCTTCTGCCCTTCTGCATTCACGTCAAAGCCAATGACGTTCAACAACGGCATAATTTTGGACTGGGACAATTCCTTGGCTACTGCCACCGGATTGCCATCGCACGTCTCGATGCCGTCACTAACTAGATAGATGACATTCGTATTTTTATCCGCTTCGAATCCCGCCAAATCCTCCTGAGCGAGACGCAAGGAGTGCGCAATGGATGTCCAGCCCGTCGGCTCAAACATGCCAAGTGCTTGTTCAAGACCTTTCTCATCGTAGGCTTGCAATGGATAGACCATCTCACTGCTGCCACAGGAGAGCTGTTTATGCTCATCTGCATTGCTACCCTTATGTCCATACACGCGCAACGAGATTCTCGCCTCATCTGGTAGTGCTTCCGCGAATTCCTGGATCGCTTCCTTGGCGAGCTGCATTTTCGTTTTGTCCCCGATTTTCCCAGCCATGCTGCCGCTTGCATCCAGGATGATTTCTACGTTGAAATTTTCCCGAAACTGAAAGCGGGCGTCCTCGATGTCAGGACTCCCATACGAAGCCATTCTCCAACGGTCGACAACCATTTGGGGACTGAGGTAATCCTCGGCAAACAGGGTGAGCAATTGATTCCAGTACAAATCCAAGTAAGCATCATTCATTCCATCGACCAAGGTAGGCATTTTATCCAAAACCTGTATGATCTCAGCTCGATGCGGATAAGCTGCATGGAAAAATTGTGTGCCAGCAAGCGGTCCGGGCTGTGAAGCAATCAACTCCTGTGTCGTCTGCGGCCATTGATTTTGCTGGATCCCTGTACCCGCTCCTATTGCGCCCAGCGAACAGCCAGAAAGCAGCATGATCATGATGCTGTTGATCAAGAGCGACATCCGTATTTTAGTGTTACGCATTCGGTCATATCCTCCTTGCCTTGTTGCCCTGTTGATCAGATCGCCGCGTTTTTCTTTCGGATGAACGCCAGATGGTTTCTTTTGATAAAAGGCATACCGATGGCGAGTATGAGCAGTTGCAATGGAAACTCTTCTCGATAAAATGCGCCGATGACCGTAGCCGGTACGATCAGGGCGTAAAAGTAAATCATCATGTATCGCCAAAAGCGCTGCCAGTTTCGTTCCTGTCTGGACATGGCCTACACCTTCCTTCTCATCCACTGATCATCACCGACTCATTTCTTTTCGACGCAAATGGTCCATGCCAGCCTGTTCAATATAAGGAAGAGCAAACATAAAAAAGAGCAGTGCATACGGGAGCTTTTCACCCAACGCCATGAACAGACAGGACAGCGGCAGGAAAACGCCATAGATGATCACCGTCATTCCATTCCAGAACCGCTGCATTTTTTGTAGCTTTCTTGTCATGCCATTTCCTCCAATGCTCGCCGTTCCTACATAGGGATGTGCAGATTCGCCCATCCGCTTACTTCATCAATAAAACCGATCCGTCTGCTTTCCCCTGTCTGGTAGATTTGCTCGGAATAGGCAGGAATGAAGTCAAAGCCCATCGATTCCGATTCGTACTTTACAGAAGTTGTTACTTCAATCCGATTGTCACTGTTGAACAATTGGACGGACGAGCCGCTGAGCGTTGCATTGTTGTCTGATAGCACTTTGGCAACCACCCCAGTAATTTTTGCTGTTGCCGTTTGCAAACCAGCGTAGACATAAGTCTGCAACTCAACATTGCTTGGTAATTCGTTGCTCAATACCAAGTCAATCGCGCCATATTCAATTTCACTTTGAGACCAATCGGCGTGCGATGCTCTCATCTGGCTCTTGGCAGCTCCTAGTTTGAGCGTGAGATAATTTTGGTCATAATACCGCTGGGGTGACGCATCATGTATTTTAATAGCCCACTCCATCTCATCATAAATATCCTTCACCGCCGCAATACTCGCCTGCTGCGCACTGTTCGACGCCTGCTCCTTGTCTACAAAAATGGTCGAAAAGTTGAACAGCGCAACAAACACCAGCATGAACATAAACCAGTAAATCGTCAGGGTGAAGATCGTCATATTTCCACGTTCATTTTGCAAGTGACGCAGTATACGTACCATCTAGTTCATCACCCTGCTCTTCATTTCCCGATCAAAGGAGATATATCGGTCTTCCTTTTTGATAGAGAGCCAGTCAGGAAGGAACCCCAGCTCCATCTGGACGCCGACCTTGGCTGTAAAATATCCGTCACCATCCCACCTGATATCACCGTCACTGAAGGAAATATAGCCTCCTGCCGCGTTCACCACGTTTTTGGCAGCTTGTATGGCTTCACCCGAATTCCCTGTAATGGCGTACACCTTCGCTGCCTCATTTGCTGCCGACTGAGAGATGATGACGCCGTAGACGCCCACAAGAAACTGCCAGCAAATCAGCATGATCAGAAAGACGAACGGCAGTATGGCGATAAACTCTACGGTGACCGAGCCCTTTTCATTGGAAACGATCTTCTTCAGGCGCATTCTTCGCTCATCTCCTCTCGAACTTATTTGCAAGCTATCTTTCATCGAGCAGCAATCCCCCTGCTACAGCTGCTTCCGCTCCTGCCGCCTCGTCTTTCCATTTATTCACGTACATCATGAACATGACTGCAAAAAACGGGAGAACAATCACATTGAGCAACAACTCAATAAACATAACCGCCCCAAAGGTCGCCGTAATAGACGTGACGAGGAACAAGCCCGCCATACTGATTAGCCATTCCACCACGCTCACCATTAGCAATAGGCCAAAGATTGGGAAGAAATGCTTTTTGCCCATTTCCATGGCAGATCGCCAGCAACGCCAAGCCGATTGTTTTTTCAGCACCACAAAAAACGGCGTCAAGTAAAACAAGATCATAAGAATCAACCCGGGTATCATGAACAGCATCATTCCTGTAGAGACAAGAAAGCTAAACACGATCCCAAATACGAATACAGAAAAGCTGTGTTCAAAAAATGTCCGAAAAGCTTTTCGAATCGGACGCTCATCGCCATCCAGATCACTTTGGACATACTGGGCAAAAGGGATCTGGAGGATCAGCAAAAACAGAAGAAGTAAAAACAGATTGAAAAAGCTTGCTACGAATTTGGCGCCCGTGATCGCGGCAATCAGATTCAAGTAGTTCAGCGTAAAGTTGTGGATGATAAAAAATGGAACCACGAGCACGGCGGACAAGAGCAGCAAAGATTCGATGTTCCGTGCATAAAACCGAATGCTTTCTTTGAAGGGATGCATATGGGTTTCTCTCACCTTTCCTGTTAAGGGTTTCGCAGTTTATCCATCAGCCCGTTTTCCAAGATGGTCCTATTCAGCTTCTCGTGGGCTTCCCGCAACTGTTCAACCGAATGGAAAGACTCATGCTTCCCTGTCGTATGCGTCTCAAAGCTTTTCACGGATTCATCGGCAATATTTCGCAGTGTTTTGTCTTTGTATACAGAGAGCAAGTCGCTCAGCTTTTTTCGTTTCTGCTCCTGTACCCGATCTAGTTCTACTCGATCAGATTGGAAAAACTGGTAAAGTCGATCCACCGAGTCTTTGATCAGCACCTGCTTGCGAATGCGATCATACAAAATATAGTCAGATTCAAATAACACATCCCGTAATGCCGTTTCTTCTCCCGCGATGACGTAGTTGCGCGCGAAAAATTGATTGAGCAGATCCATCCCTCGATCATAAATGGCACGCAGCTGGTCCCGGCTTTCCATCATGGTTTGGCAAACGTCGATCAGCTTCTCTGCATCTTGCCGAAGCACCGTGTCCATCTTATCCTGGTAGCTGGGCAAAAGCGCCGTCAAAAACTCGTATTTTTGCTCGTACATCTCGATCGGCTTATCCTTATCAATGGCCAGATTGTTCTTAATCTTGCGCCCCGCATGTGCATGCACCAAAAATAGTTTCACGACGGGCTCTGCTTCCTTGCGGCGAACCACTTCACCATCCGGTCGCAACACCAAGTACCCGACAGCGTCTTTTTTCCCCCATCTCCAGTACGCGACATGGTAGTAATATTCTCCGTCTACGTAGGCCGGGTAATTATACAGCTCTGTCCTCTCTAAAAAACGCTTATTCCGCTCGATCTGAGCCTGAACCTGTGGTGTATTCACGACTTTCATAAGCAAGGACCTCCGTTACGCAAATAAGGATTTTACCCAGCCAACAGCTTTTCCGACTCCATCCCGGATTCCACGGGTAATCGCTCCTCCGGCTAGCTTATCAGCGTACTTCACGAGTTTGCTCAACCCCCACAAAACCGCACCGGTGACAACAAGCACACCGCCTACCGCCTGCCCACCTGGTATGACGGCAGCAATGACCCCTCCATCCATCAGCACACTGCCGAAATTACCGACGCCATCCACGAATTTTTCATTTTGTGTCGCTTCATTCTGGCTCGGATCAAACGCCATGCCAAAGCTGCCGATCGTATCCATGATGTCAAACGGAAGGCTGATCGCTGCTACGCCCACATTTAAGCCTTTTACGATCCCCGGCATTCTGACGCCGGATGGATTTGCCGAATTCGTCAGCTGACCGCCTTGGAAAATATCTCGAAAACTGTTATTCGGCAATTGTGCCAACACAAATTGATAGTTGGCCCACGCATTCATCCCGTCGAGTGAATCGACACCTAAGCCTGTTACTGTGTTTACATACGGCGTATTCTTGAAGGCAAGATCAAGGCCTTTTATCGCCAGATCTCCCAAGAACAAGCCTTTGCCACGAAGTCCCGCTGCCATGTCTACTTCGCCATTCATAAGCAAATCAGCGCTATATGCCAGCGTTCCGCCCATGACGTCCTTGAACGTCCATTTAACTGCACCGTATTCAAGCGTCTCCGTCATCGGCTTCGAGCTATCTGGATCGACGCCAGGCTGCTGAGAAGCAGGCATTTGTACATTTGGTGCAGGTGCGGTTGCATTTGGCGCTTGCGGGTTCGAGTGATTGATGCTTGGCCCCTGCAAATCAGGTGCCTGTGGATTTATCCGATCCCAATTTGGTGCTTGCGGATTCGTCCGATCCCAGCTCGGCGCCTGCGGGTTCAGCTTTTCCCAATCAGGAGCCTGTGGGTTTATTTGTTCCCACTGCGGCGCTTGTGGGTTGAGCTGCTCCCATTGTGGCGACTCCAGATTTGGCTGATCCCACTTCGGGGCCTCGTATTGTAACCCTTGATACTGAATGGAAGCTGCCAGGCCCACCAGCGGAAACAGATTCATCATAAGAATCAGAAAAGCGAAAGTCGCCGCTGCCATTGGGCCTCTTACCCATTTTCTCACTTTACAAACCTCCTTTTGGAGATTTCGTCTCTAGTTCGTTTTCGTATGTTGAGCAAACTTCTGGTTGATCGCATCCACGGCTTCCTTATAGGACTTCTCGTTCAAGGTATCCAGGAATTGCTCCAGTTCATCTGCCTTTTTCTGTGCGATTTCCAGCTGCTCATCGTTCAACTTCCGCAGATGATCAGCGAATTCATCTGAAATGATGTTGTTTGCATCCATAGTCATGATCGCAGATGTGAGATCATGATTTTCCCGTTTGGCGATACGGCTCCATTTCAAAGCAAAGTGACTAATGTCGATCGATCGAGAACTACGAGTGGATACGGCTTGATGGGATGCATTGGCTTTCCACTCTTTCCACTTGTTCGCGATTTCTTTCCCACGATTGAATTCTTCCTGTAGCTCCTTCTGATCTTGAATCAGAACATAGCGGCCTCCCGCTGCCTTTGCGACTTCTTTCAACTGCTGCTGTCCCGGACCGTCTACACCAAATCCAATCACGTTAATAATCGGCGTAATCTCGGATTGGGCCAACTGTTTGGCAGCTTCGACAGGGTCACCATCACATGTTTCGATTCCGTCACTGACGAGGAAGATCATATTGGTGTTCTTATCTCCAGGCAATTTGCTTAAATCCTTTTTCGCTTCCTGCAAAGAGTAGCCAATCGGAGTGTATCCGGTAGGTTGGAACTGATTCAAAGATTGCTGCAATTTTTCTTTGTTGTAAGGCTGCATTCCGTATACCAGTTCACTGCTACTGCAAGATAGTGCTTTATCCGACTCTTTCCCGCTGCCCTTGTGCCCGTATACGCGCAGAGCGACATTCGCCTGTTTCGGCAAAGATTCAGCAAAGGCTTGAATCGCTTCTTTGGCAGCATCCATCCTCGTCTTGCCATTCGATTTTGCCGCCATGCTGCCACTCGCATCCAAGATAATTTCAACATTGTAGCTTTCCTTAAACTTGAACCGCGGATCATCGATGTCCGGATTCCCAAATGAGGCCATTTTCAGTTCATCCATGATCTGTTGCGGATCGGGGTAGCTCTGGGCAAACAGCCCCAACAAGGCAAGGTAGTATTGGTTAATCATTTCTTCGTCTGGGTTTTCAACAGTAGGAAACTTTTTAAGTTCAGGCAATACTTCTTCCCTGTTGTTGTCATACGAAACCCCAGAAAAACGTCCTGGTGGGGAATTGACGAAGTCCTCTGTCGTTTCCCGCTTTAGCGGCATTCCTTCCTGTGCCATCGCCTCCAACGCTTTTACTTTTTCTTCTCGCGTCAGTTGGGCATTTGTTTCCCCTGTTTGGTCTGGCGGCTGGCTTTGCGTAGGCGGTGTTTCCGTGCCTGGTGGAACAGAAGGATTTTGACCCTCTGTGTTCTGGGGAGTCTCCGGTTGATTGTCCGCCTCTTGCGAACACGCCGTTAACAGGCTCAACAGGAGGATCACTGCAATTATTCCCTTCACGAGTCTCATCAAAGTGCTACCTCCTGCTTGATTTCGACTTACTATGTATGAAGCCTCGTATGATTCAGGTGGTGAAGAAACATCCCTTCACCACCTCTTTTCCATATGCTCATCACCAAAAAAGCATTCAATTGTTGATTAATTTCCGTCTAATTTTTTGATGATATTGCTAAGCGTATCCCCAATCGATTCGCCAACAAGTGCCGGGTTACCATTAAAGTAAGTAATCACCGCTCCAAACACAGCGATCACCACACCCGCCAATGCGATCCACTCAATTGCTTGCGCTCCTTTTTCATTTCCCAGAGCTCCTTGACCTTTTGCATACCATTTCAGCATCATGCTTTTCATAAAAAATCTACTCCCTTCATTATTTGGATGATGAATAAATAAAGAACTGTGCACTCCCATCTCGCTGACGGGCATCACCTCCTAAAAGTGAAGCCATGGATTATGGCATGATGTCAGAGAACAAACTGAAGTTCTCCAAAATATTCAATACCATCAAACCACCAATCAGGATAATCGCTGTAGGAGTCACGACAAACGTGGTGATCAGGGTTACTTTTGGCGATGCCTTGGCCGCCTTTTCCTTAATCAGCTCTTTGCGGATTCTCCGCATGTTTTCCGCCTGTGCCTTGAACGTGACGGCAATCGGCACCCCTAGGCGCATCCCCTGAATGAGCGCTTTGATCAGCATTTGAAACTCCGGATTGTCGTTGCGTCGCAGCAATTGTTCATACGCCTTTTCCCTCTGCACACCGAGATCCAGCTCTTGATTGAATCGAGAAAACTCTTCCCGAATCGGCCCATCAAAAAACTTGATGACTTCACGCAAAGCCTGATCGAGACTCACCCCCGCCTGAAGCGTCACGCTTACGGTGTCGAGAAATTCTGGCAGGTCGTAGCGAAGCTGATGTTGACGATCGCGCGCTGTTTTCTTCAACAGAAGAATGGGTAAAAAGTAGCCGATCAACGGCCAGGCGATCAAGCCTAGATGCGATAAGGGAAAGCGGAGAATGAAAAACAGCGTTCCAGCAATAATGCCGAGCAGAGCCATGAAAATTTTGACCCCTTGGAATTGGGCGACGGTCAAATCTAGCGGCCGTCCAGCTTTCAGCAACCAATCCTCGACCTCATGCGACTCACTGAAAAAGTTGATGCGCTGCCCCATGACAGCATAGTCGTCTCCATACCGTAGCAATCGCTTGACCAGACGCTCGGATGAGGTCTCCTGCTTGCGCACACCGTAGTTTTTGTGCCCGCTCATTTCATGGACATGTGCGAGCAGCTTTTGCTTCTCGACGGAGTAGCGATACCACTCCTTCAGACAGATCGCAAACAGCAATAGAAACAAGAACACGCATGTAATTATGAGAGCATCCATGTTTTCACACCTTTATGTTGGTCACTTTCTTGACGAGGATATAGGACAGGAGAGTTCCGATTACAAACAACCCCAGAAGAAAAAGACCAAATCCGGAAAACAACGGATCAATGAAGCCTTTGTTCATCATGTTCATCATCAGCACCAGGGCGATTGGCATGATCGGCACCAAGATCGAGACGTACCGCTGTTCCGCCGTCATCGTCTTGATTTCCTGATTCACGATGCGGCGATCCTCCAATGTCTCCGCCATTTCTTGCAGCACCTGGCTCAGATTCCCCCCTGCCCGCCGTTGAATCAGCAGGGTAGCCGTAAAGATACGGAATTCTCGCGTCGGTATTCGTTTTTCCATGTCAGAGAGCGCCCGGTCAAAGCTGACGCCTAGCTGCAGCTCACGCGCCATACGGCTAAATTCATCACCCGCGGGATAGTTCATCTCCTTGGCTACCAGTGAGATCCCCTGCGAAAGCGTAAGACCTGCGCGCAGCGAGTTTGCCAAAAGGCGGCACACTTCAGACAGTTGTTCATTCAATCGCTCCTGGTACTTGTTGCGTCGGACAAAGAACAGCACGTTCTGTATGAGATACATCACCACTGCACCGATAATGATGTTAAAAGGAAAAGAAATATTCACAACGTTACTGAGCAAGAAGGCGAGCCCCATGGTACCTACGATCAAAATTCCGTAAAACTCCGAGGGAGCAAGCGGGAAGTTCGCTTTGATCAGCTTTTTTTGGATTTCTTTGGCATAGGGCGTCTGGTCAAATTTATCTCCCCAAACGATGACGACGCTTTTTCGTTTTCCCTTCACCTCGAACCATTCTTCCGCTTTCTTTTTCCATTCGGTCTTCTTGGCCCGATAGCCGAGATACTCGTAGATGCCCCAGATGCCAAACAACACCGCGAGACTAAACAGAATAGGCATGGTCACGCTGCTTCCCTCCTTCCACCCTGAATATGGATTCATCCAGATTGATTCCAAAAACTTGGAGCCTCTCCAAGCACCGCGGGATGACCCCGGTTGCCGTAAAGTAGCCAAGGACTTCCCCTTTCGCGCCGATCCCCTGCCGCTGAAAGCGAAAAATCTCGTTGACCTCCACCCGTTTGTCTTCCGTTTTCGCTACTTCCGAAATCGAAACGATTTTACGTGTTCCGTCTGAAAGACGTGTGACCTGGACGATGATATCTAACGCACTGACGATATATTCACGGACAATCGTGGAGGGCAAATCCATCCCGGCCATGACGACCATCCCTTCCAAACGGTTGAAGGCATCCTGTGGTGAGTTGGCGTGGACAGTGGTAAGTGATCCTTCATGCCCAGTATTCATGGCCTGAAGCATGTCGAATGCCTCTGCACCCCGTACCTCCCCGACGATGATGCGGTCTGGCCTCATCCGTAGGGAGTTTCGCACGAGCTGACGGATTGTGACTTCCCCTGTTCCCTCCATATTGGGCGGACGTGCCTCCATACCAATACAGTTGGGGTGAGTCAGCTTCAACTCGGCCGAATCCTCAATGGTTATGACACGTTCATAGTGCGGAATGGCTTTTGCTGTCGCATTGAGCAATGTCGTCTTTCCGCTACCAGTCCCCCCAGAGATGAGCGTGTTCATTTTGGCTTCCACCACGGCTTGAATGAACTGAGACATCGCTTCACTGAATGAACCAAACTGCATCAGATCATCCATCAAGAAAGGCTCTTTGCGAAATTTACGGATCGAAACGAGTGTGCCATTGAGACTGATCGGAGGGATGACCGCATTCACGCGGCTTCCATCCTTCAGACGGGCGTCGACCATCGGCGAGCTTTCATCGATTCGTCGACCAAGCGGTGCCACAATCCGGTCCACGATATGCCGCAAATGTTCCTCGTCACGAAATTTTAAATCGGTTAATTCCAGCCTTCCTCGTTTCTCGACGTACACCAGGTTGTGTCCGTTAATCGAGATCTCCGTGATTTCCGGATCGGCGAGCAGCGGTTCTAGTGGACCAAGCCCCACCGATTCATTGATCAAACGAGTCAGCAGGATATCCTTTTCATTTCGCGGAATGACTACTTTTTCTTCCGACATGTATTGGGAGACGAGCCGTTCGATTGCGAGGCGCATCTCATCTGAACGAAGGCTGGTCAGTCTCTCCAGATTGGTCTCCCGCAAGAGTCGGGTCTTGTAATGCTCAGCCAACTCGTCGATGTACGGATTGAAGGAAGGAGCTGCTAATGTGGCAGCGAGTGTCGTCTGTTTTGCCTCATCCCCTGGCGCTGTCTGCTCTTGCTTTCGTCGGAATAAAGCCATCTAACTCCCACCTTTTTGAACTTGCTCTTTATGACAGTTTTTTGAGTACCCATTTTCGGATGTCTTTCGCAGCAGGAGAGAGCTTCTTCTCATTCGCTTCCTTTTGCAACGGTCGGCCTTGATTGACAGCCGCTTGCACGCCTTGATGATCTCTGCTGATTTCAGCAGTAATCGGTGCAGTGAATAATCCTTTCAAATCAGACACATTCAGCTCGTTATCCCTTCCTACCTGGTTGACGACCACTTCGAGCCTGCCTGCGGTATCAATGCGCAGACGTCGGAACAAGTCTTCCACGAGTCGGTAAATTTGAACGGACGGTGTGTCCAGATTCATCACGTAATAAATCATGTCCGACTCTGACAAAGCGGCAAAGGTAAGCTCGTTCATATGCGTTGGCAGGTCGATAATCACAAAGTCATAACTGCGGCGGCTAGCACGGATCAACCTGGTGACAAATGCCTCGGACATATTCTCCGCCGTCTCAGCATCACGCGGACTGACCAGCACCTCCAGCTTGGAATGGTCCTCCCGCTGGGCCACATTGCGAATATGAAATTCGTTGATTTCATCCATAACTGGCATGAGATCGCCTAATGTACGGTTGTTGTCAAATGACAAGAAGGTTTCGATTCCACCGTATTGGAGATTGAGATCGATGAGCAGCACACTGGCCGTAGATTCCAGCTTCAATGCTTGCGCAAAGCCCGTTGCCAGCTGCGTTCGTCCGCTTCCCCCTTTTCCACTGTAAAAGGAGTACACCTTTCCCCGACCTCGCACGAAAGCTTTGCCGGATGCATCCGTGCCCTTTTTTCTCTGTTTGATCTGGGATAAATCTGATATTTTGTCGAGACGATCAGACAATAGGTTGAGCTCATCGGGCATCACGATGTATTCCACCGCACCCGCACGGACAACATCTCGCAGCAGGACAAAATCCTGTTTTTCTGTGAGATAAATGAGGATGCCCTCCGGAAGCTCTCCTTGTATGTACTGCACCAGCTCTACTCCTGCTCCGTCTTCCGGCTGCACAAGCAAAACGACATCGGGTCCAATCCGGTCAATTTCTTTTTTCACTTCGCTGGAGGTCGTGTAGCGTACTTGCTCATACGGAGTCAAAATGTCCCTCAGCATGTCTTTTACAGAGTCGTAATCAGCAACGACGAGAATCTTCATATCTTTGTTCATGACTTACCCTCCGGTTTTCGGTGGTTGATTAGTTGGCTGCAGTGGTACCGAAGTTGGTTTCGTTGGAGGCTGGGCCGGAACTGTCGGTGGTGTTTGTACGGCTGGCTGCCCTGCTGCCGGTGGTGTGACAGGCGGTGTCGCAGGTTTCGCTTCAGCTGGTTTGCCAGGCGGTTTTGTCTGTTCCGGCTTGGGTTCCACAAACGGATCGGGTATACCCAAGTCCCCTTTGCCCACATTCGCTTTCAAAATGCGAACCATCTGAGCATAATGCTGCTGGTGAATGAATTTCGGAGCTTCCTCGAACGGCAGCTCGAGAGCTACCCCCTTGAAGCTGTTCTCCGATTTGGCCACCATGGCGACTGGCACGTCTTTCATGAACACTTCCGTCACGGGCTTCCCGTTCTCCTCATGCGAAATGATGACGTCCACCCGGTCTAGCGCCTCCAGCTCCTGGTCGAAGACGACATTGCTCGATGAAAACACCGTTACGAGCCTGTTGTTTTGGTCCCGTACAACATTGGCTGGCTTCATGATGTTTTTCGTGATGATGTCTCCCTTTGACAAGGGAACGATCGTGACTTGATTTTTCAAACTAGCTTTATCGATGACGTACGAATCATCCGCGTACTTTTTGGGGATTTCCCTTACCGTCAATTGATCGGGTTGTATCAGTGCCCGAGATGGAATATCTGCATTTGCTTCGTATATTTCCACCATTTCGCCCAGTTGCGCATTCAAATCCTTGATTTTTTGCAGAAACAGAAAGCCCGCAAGTGCAGCAAGTAGGAACGATAATACAAGGAAAATGATTGCCCTACGTTTTGATTCCAACATCAGAAGATTCCCTCTCTTTTTCGAAAAATCCATTCATGTTCAAACTTTGTCGTTTTATTGGCAAGATTGCGAATCGATCAACTCATGAGAAAAGCACTAGGAGTACATGATCATGACCAGCATGAGACTGGTCCCACCCGCAACAAATGGAGCCAACGGGATCTCTCGCCCGAGCTTCATCCTGCCTGTCATTTTGGCGATGGCCCACATGGGAAGCACGCTGACTCCCGCAAGCAAATACGTAAGCATGAGCACGACCAACCCCGCTTGCCATCCAACCGCTGCGCCGACCAAAGCGAGCAGCTTAATATCTCCTCCGCCCATCTGACCGTTGCTGATCACCGCCATCAGTAATGAAATTCCTCCCAGCACAATTACTCCCATCGCATAAGTCAGCCATTTCTCTGGATGAAGGTATGCATGCAGAACGAGAAAATATGCAATTCCGGGAAGCGTCAGCCAGTCGTAAATGAGACGGCGGCGTAGGTCGGTATACATAGCGACTGCCATTACGAAAAGAATGGGAATGATGACATACCAAGATAACACCATATGTCCTCCTTCCTGCTTTTTGAGGAAAATTTCACCATTACAGACTGTGTATGAGGGAAATTTGTTGCAAAAATATCCAATTTTTTTGTGTGTTTTTTGGAAAAGCGCTTTCATTGTCTCGGAGATTACATCCGTTGTCGTTTCATGAGGCAAACATTTTTTTGTGCTATTCTAGTAAAAAATACGGCGACGAAAGGGGAGAATACCGAACCGTGCAGGAGTATCTCGAACTGACTGAACTACTTGCAGAGATTGAACGTCATCCGATTAGTCTGTTGTTTATAAAAACGGCAAACTGCGGTGTTTGCGATGTCACCTACGCAAGAACAGTAGAACGGCTGAAACAATTTCCACAAGTGAAAAGCATGGTGGTATCCATGGAAAAAATACCTACCCTTTCCGGGGAGTATCTCGTATTTACTGCTCCAGCGATCCTCTTGTTTGTGGACGGAAAAGAAGTGTTTCGGCAAGCCCGGTTTGTATCATTTGAAGAGCTGGAGCGTGTTCTGACCTCTATCACTTGCTAAAAAATTCACATTTCCTTCCACCGTAAAGATTTGGATAACCTCTCTTTTGATGATAGAGTAGAGAGTATGGATAAATCAGACTCGTAAGACAATCTGTTGCATTTTATCGTTTTTTGAAGGAGAGACAGTGGATGAGAGCCTTATTGGTAGACGACGAGCAACTACCCTTGATGCATCTGCAACGATTGCTAGAAAAAGATGTTGGCGGCGTTAAGGTAGTCGGAGCCTACACCAATCCTCTCGAAGCGATCGACCAAGCAATATCCCTTCAACCAGATGTCGTATTTTTAGATATTAATATGCCACGCATCAGTGGACTGGAGATCGGAGAACGTCTGCAAGGAATCGATAACTCTCCGGAGATCGTATTTGTCACGGGGTATGATAAGTACGCCGTTGATGCTTTTGAGCTGTGCGCGCTGGATTACATCATGAAGCCCGTACAACTTCAACGCTTGCAAAAGACAATGGATCGACTGCGTGAGAGAATCAAGTCCGCGCAAGAAGCCGAGCCTGTTAAAGAAGAATCAGTCGTTTCTATCCAATGCTTCAATAGTATTTTGTTTCACCAGTCGAATCAGGAGCCGCAAGAGATCAAGTGGCGCACGAATAAAGCCCGCGAGCTGTTTGCGTATTTGTTGCATCACCGTAATAAGATGATCGACAAAGATTCGCTGATCGAGCTTTTGTGGCCGGACTATGATGGAAGCAAAGGCGTAACCCAGCTATATACGACGATTTACCTCATCCGGCAAACCTTGAAACGCTATGGTCTCCAAACGATATCGATCAACAAAGGCAATTTAGAAGGCGGCTATAAGCTGACGATCGATTCAGCTGCGATCGATGTGGAAGAATGGGAGAATCGTCTCAAACAGTTACCGCCCCTCTCTCTTGCCAATATGCAAGCGTATGAGCAAGTACTTGCGACGTATACAGGTGATTATTTCGGAGACTACGACTATTTGTGGGCAGAGTACGAGCGAGAAAGACTCCGCAGGATGTGGCTGCAGCTCGCCAAAACAATGAGCAGCTTCTATTTGGGACACGGCAGAGTCCAGGAAGCGATCAACGTCAACCAACGCATTCAGCATTTGCACCTGCTTGAAGAAGACAGCTACATGATCTTGATGCAGTTGTACGCTTCCTTGGATAATCAAGCGGCTGTAGAAGAGCAGTATCAACTCTTGACCTCTCGATGGGAGATTGAACTCGGCTCTACTGTAAACGAACATATCACCAAGTGGTATCACATATGGAAACAGGAGACAGAACAAAAGTAATGATACTCTCTCACTAGATCTAGGGGGCACTCATGAAGATCCGAAGTGGTCTATACAGCGTACTTCTCGCTGCTTTTTGCATTCTACCTTCCTCTGCCGCCGCCTCCAGTTATGGAACGGCGACTTATTCGCCAAAGCAATCCCAAGACGTACTACAAAACCCTTATATGGGACTGGCTCCCGATTCACGGACGAGTAATCATGAGCAAGAACACACCCTCGTCTATGCCAATCTAACCTGGAGGATGCTCGAGCCAACCAAAGGGGATTATGCTTTTGATGAGGTCGAAGATACGATCCGGCTTGAAGAATGGACAAAAAAAGACGTCAAGTTCATCCTCCGCATCGTTATGGATCTTCCTGATAAAAAATCGGACATGGAGATACCGGATTGGCTATACAACGAGATCGGCGGGGACAATGACCATTTTGATGATGGCGAGTGGTATCGAAACGACTATGGCAAAGGCTACAGTCCCAACTACAGTAATCCATTGATCATCAAGTACCACAAGGAATTGATTGACGCTCTGGGAGAGCGCTACAAGGATGATCCTCGTATTGCTTTCATACAGCTGGGAAGCGTCGGTCACTGGGGAGAATGGCACACCGACACGTCTATTCCTTTCCCTGCAACAGAAATCACGGATCAGTACGTACAACCGTATCTAGATAACTTCCCTGATCCCATGCTGCTGATGCGCAGACCGCACCCAATTGCCAAGGAGTACAAACTGGGGCTGTTTAACGACATGTTCGGCAATAAAGAAGATACAAACAGCTACCTGTCCTGGATACAGAAGGGCTACGTCTCCTGGCTGACCAAAGAAAAAATGCCTGCCATGCCCGACTTTTGGAAGTATGCGCCAAGCGGTGGAGAATTCTCTCCATCAGACTCATTGACTAGCTACTTTACTCGCTCCTCGATTAACCAGGTAATCTCACAAGCCAAAGCTTCGCATATTAGCTGGCTTGGCCCAAATACACCCGTACGTTTCGAAAAAGACGGCGATCAACAAGAATATTTGGACCGCTTTTTAAACACGATTGGCTACCGCTTCTCCATCACCAAAGAGACACATGCCAAAGCAGTCGAGCCCGGAGACAGCCTTGCTGTGACGATGGATTGGCAAAACCGCGGTGTTGCTCCATTTTACTTTCCGTGGATTCTCGAGCTGTCACTCGCGGATGAAGACGGTGAGATCGTAACCAAGACCAACACGGACGAAGACATCCGCAAATGGCTTCCCGGCAAGAAAACCGTCAAGCAAAGCTTGGAAATTCCAGATAATCTTCCTGAAGGAACATACACTCTCTGTGTAGCAATCCTCGATCCCCATACAGAAGAGCCGGGCATTCAATTTGCCATGGAAGGCAAACGCTCGGACGGAAGATATACGTTGGGTACGGTCCAAGTACGAGACTGATCCATCAAAAAAATCCCTTCCTGACCACCCGTATAGGAGTCAGAAAGGGATTTTTTCTTCTAATCATTATGGTGCATAATCGCCATCGTAGCTTACCAATGATACGTTCTTCACACCTTCTACCTCTGAAATATCTTGAACAAATGCCGTATTATCTCCTTTGATTTTGACTTCCACGATCAATTCCACCATCTCTTTGTGTACGGTCTTTGACTTCAAGGCGTATTTCAGTTTGTTCAACTGGTATTTAACCCCGTCATTGGCTTGATCGTGATAGTTGATAATGAGCAGATAGGCAACATCTTTCATTTGCCGCTTGGATAATACGACAATGACAGCCGCCACCACCAGTGATCCCAAGACGGAAACTGGGTACACACCCGCTCCCGTCGCAATACCGACCGAGATCGACCAAAACATGAAAACAATATCCAACGGGTCTTTGATAGCAGTACGGAACCGCACGATGCTCAACGCGCCGACCATCCCGAGAGAGAGCACGATATTGGTACTAATCGTCATGATAATCAGGCAAGTAAGCATCGCCATTGCCACCAGCGTGATGTTAAAAGTATGTGTATAGACGACACCGCGAAACGTCTTTTTGTAAATATAGTAGATGAACAAACCTAGCAATCCCGATAGCACTAGCCCTATGATGGTATCAATGATCGAGATGCTGGCGAATTGATCCATTTTTAAGACACTTTTTTTGATGATATCTTGAAAATTAATCGTATTGGTAGTATCCATAGTTTCTCGACTTCTCCTCACACTAAAGATTATAGTATTTTTTGGTCTCCTCTCTACAAATGACATATTTGGAGATAGCCGATCGCTGATTACCCAGGTTTTGTAGCAAATGTCTAATATTGAACGGCAGGAATTGATCGTACTTCACTTCCATGATCATCATGGGCTGATGAATAGCTCTGACCATCATGATGTTTTCGTCAAAAATATCGAGTGAATTGACGTTTGCCTTCAAATACTTGTCAAACGTAATTCTGACATTCCCTTCTCTCACCAAATACGCCTCTCGAACATAATCCGTAATGACGCGAGGCCGAAACAGATGATTTTTGCACGATAAATAAAAATCTCGAAGCACAGCACTTTCTGTCTCTCGCAGAAACTCAACATCGCCTGCCAAAATCAGTTCATACTCATCTCGTGTGATCGACGCTGATTCTTTGCAAATGTATCCACCGAACTTGCTCTTTCGCTCCATTTTGATGACTGCATCACTTTTGTTGTAGATGCGAATGCGATACTTTTTTCTTTGAAAAACCCCGTAGTTTTTTTCATAGAGAGCCGTGTCGTGAAAGTCGTCAAAGTACAGGCTACGAATATGATACCCTTCCTCACTTACAGAATAAGGGTCAGGAGTCGCGATCAGACGCAATCTCTGCCGCAGCGGCTCGTAATTACTCAGCCGAAGATAATACTTCAACTCATGCCGCAATCGCTTGTTGCCGAGCTGGATGCCCGTGCTCTGTATTCCTTTCATTTCAATACGAACTCCTTCACCCCATGATAAAGCGCATCCTCGGACTCTACCCTGTCAAATGCCGTCTGTGTGTTCCCTTTGCTGTCCCGAACAATCACACGCCAGAAAAAGCGGCCTTTACCCGGATCGTTTATCGTGTATTGGACTCCTGTCAGCCCCTTGGCCTGCGCGTGTATCTTCGTAAACGCAGGATCGTAACTGACGGTAAAGTCGTAGGTCAGATCGTCACCTTGCAGGTCATAGGAATGGTCCCAGGCAAAAATGAGCTTATCTCCTTCTTTTCTTGGCTCCCCCATAAAAAAGGGCATCGGATTCTCTTGGCGTTCATAGTACCTCTTTTTGTTACGCTCCGGTTCACCAGATAGAAGTGCTTGCTCATTGTGAAAATAGGAGACATCCAACGGTAAGTTATATAAATCAGGTTGTTGCAGCACATATTTACTCACAATCGGATAATAGCTCTTCAAGTATTTTTCCGTTTGCTCCTTCGTAATGATCTTGCTGATTTCCTCAACCTTTTCGTTAAGCGTTTTGATGTTTTCGGGATCTTTAAAGATGCGGCGATGCAAATTCGACACCCAGTAGTCGGAAATGCCAAACTGCCATTGTCCAAGCCCTTTTTCCGGGCTTCGCTTGAGCTCTTCTTCAAAAAATCCCCACGATGCGTCATAGTCCCACGGTAGGAAATACCACTTGTTGGAGTTGCTAGGGCTGTACAAGTAAAAATTATGAACAGCCGTGTCGTGATTCCCCATCAACAGGTTGGATGCCAGCCATGTATAGTAGTTCTCCCGATCAAAATGCCTGTCCAAAAAGTCTTGCGTATTGATCGCAGGATTGTGAAGATCGTCCAGCATCGAAATGAGCTTTTCATGGTTCTCACTGCCTTTGATCTCCAAAATTTTCTCAAAGGCTTTCTTATCGTAGGTAGGGTCTGTTGCCAGCTTAAGTTGTTCCTCGTAACGGTGGAACTCGAAATCAATTGCCTTGTACAAATTTCCGTTTCGGTCCAATCCGTGCGCCTGCAAAAATGTTTTGTTTGGCTGTTCAATTTGAGTGAACAAACCGTAATCAACAAAGTCTCGGTCCGGATTTTTTTTGGTCAAATCCTTGATTTTTACCTGAACGAACTGCGTCCGTAAACTGGTCATATTTGGCATTTGCTCGAAATAATCAAAGCTAAGCTTTTGTCGAACACGCGTCATGTCAGACTTGTGCTTACTTAAGTTGATGTTGCGCTGATCCCGCCAGTATCCGGCGCTGTCGAACAAACGGATTTTGTACGATTTTTGTTCTGCTCTTCTGCTCGATTCCCCCCGCAGCTCAACCGTTCCGTTCGCTCTCGACTCGCCAAAACCAAAGTACCCCTGGGTTGGCCCCTCCGCCGTCCCTTCCTGCATAATGACTTTGGCCTGGAGATCTTCTCCCTTTTCATTCCGTCCACTAGGAGCTAGATTGAGTTCCGTAAAGGTGGTCGTTTTCAGTTTCGAATTTTCTTCGTTGACTACCGTCACATATAAATGGACAATGCTCCCATCAACATCCTGATCGTATACGCTTCTATTTTCAATCAGATCCTCGTTCATCTGCTGAGTTGACGCCACCTGATTCGTTGCTGGCGAGTTGTCTGACACTGGCTGTTCAGGCGCATCTTGTGTACAACCAGTCGATACAACTCCTAATGCAACGAGCAGGCTCAGTACGAATCGTTTTTTCTTCAACCTATGTCCTCCCCAATCTATACATCCCCGTCTATTCCATTCGTTTTCCTTTGACAAAGAGCGGCTGTAGGCAGTAGGTGTAATAATCGATATTTTTCAAGTAATAGATCAGCCTGCCGAGACCGGCTACCAGTGCAAGAAACGAAGCAATAAAAAATGAAAAACCGTAGTTATGAAGGGGCAACATCGCTATAGTGATGACAACGGTACTGGCGAGAAATAAGGTTGTCACCGCAAACGCTCCCTTCCGATCGTCAAAATAGAGCAACATCAGCACGATCACAAACATAACAGCGTACAAATATCCCGCGATGACCAAGATGTTGTACCGCTCCATTTGATCGGACGTAAAACCGATGTGCGGAAGTAGCGTAATGCCTAGAGCCAGTGCAACGAAGGAAAAGAACAGCTGCACCTCCATCATGAAGCTGAGCTCCTGCATCAACGTTTGAATCATGTCCGTTTTCGCCCGCTTGATATCCTGCACCGAGCCTGTACCCAATATCGTTCCGTAATACGCTCGATACTTCTCGTAAAAAGCAGTCTCCACAGATACCACAAACATGACCATGGTAGGCAATATGCTCAAGGAAGCGTAGAACGCTGGCACGTCGTAAAAAGGCGCAATCACGTAAGTATCCGCCACGATCTCCTGCAGCGGACTCCCCAGCCAGTAAATAAAATGGTGCACATAAAAACCGAGAGAACAAAAGAGACCCACACCAAGCAGACTTGGGTACTTTTTCACGTACTTCAGGAAATCAAAATAATTCCTCTCCCGCTTTGGAAAAAAACTCTCCAGATGAAGCATAGATAGGACGATCATCGTAAAAAAGCCGAGATCCAAAGAAATCAGCATCGCGATTCCTTTTTCCAGCTCAGTCAGATTCAACAGCAGAAACGCAGCCAGAAGCGTAACGGCAACAGCAGCCAAATACCCACGAATGATGCGCATATAATCCTTTAATGCGGACAAGTAGGCAGATTGCAGCCATACGACGATCAGTTCCACAAAAAGAAGGTAGGCTACGAGCTTAAAGCCAGACGGTAGAGGCGCGAGCCAGTAAAAGGCACCCCCGAGAATTCCCCCCAAACCTAGACAAACAGCGATAACTCCATACAAAGACGCAATGATGTCGTTATACTCACGCAAGTAAATTTTGTCTGCGATATAGCGAGAAATGACCATGGAAAAGCCGCAGGTAATTAACAGAGAAAACACGAATGCATAAACGACAGCTGCTAAAAAAGACATCCTTTCCAAATAGCTGACATTCCATTGAAGAAGAATTTGCTGTAGCACCGTAATCATTACCATACAAATCAGCATCGGTCCGACTGTGACCAACGAAGAAAATGCATACGCCTTCACACTGGACAAATACCCTTTATTCCGAAACATTTTCTTCAGTTCAAAGCCAATGCCCGCCATGTTTCTTACACCTCGTATTTCCGATACATATTGCGATATCCCGCCAAGAAATTCTCATGTGTGTAAATAGCTGATACTCTCTGGAAGCCACATCTGCCCATTCGCCGTCTCATGGGCTCGTTTTGGCATAACGTAATGATCGCTTGAGCAACTTGAGTAAAATGCATGACGGGTACCGTTATCCCTGCGTTGCCATAGTTGTCACCATTGCCGTACAACAATTCCCGACAGCTTCCCACGTCCGTTGTGACGAAGGGCTTTCTGCATGCCATTCCTTCCAAAATAACGAGCGGTTGTCCTTCACTGATGCTGGTCAAAACAAGCATGTCCATTTTTCCGAGATACTCTTTCACATTGACCGCACCCGTAAACGTAACATCCTCCAGCTGCAGGCTTTCGACCAATTGCAGGCATTCTGTGTAGTACTCCTCGTCTTCATCCGTCGGACCCATGATGACAAAGCGTGCGTGTGACACTTGTTCTTTGACGAGCCCGAAGCTGTGCAGCATTGTTTTAATATCCTTGATGGGTACCACGCGGACGACAGCGCCAATCGTTATTGCATCGTTCTTTTTTTCCTCCACGATGTCTACATAATCGCTCACTTTTACACCGTTTGGGATCACTGATACTTTGGAAGGATCACAGCCTAGCTCAATCTGAATTTCCTTGTTTCGCTCAAACAACGTGATTACCTCATCCGCGTAAGAGTAGGCACATGCAGAAAGGTTATGAAAATAATCGATCCAAATATCTTTAAAGTGACCCTTAATCCAGTTTGCCTTGATAATTTCTTCTTCCCGCTCGCGGGTGTAGATTCCGTGCTCCGTCAGCAAAAACGGCTTTTCATGCAGATACTTCCCGAGACTCCCTGCAACACCGCCATATCCCGTACAAACACTGTGATACAAATCCGCTTGCGGCATGCCGTTTTGAATGACCAGACATAGTGGCAACACCATCGAGCGAATCATCCAGATCATTTCGGTAAAGGGAATTTGCGGGTATTTTTGCTCGCAAAGCCGCTGGATTACCTCGAAAAAGTCCTTGCTTGTAAGCAACTCGGCTACGGATGGCACCTTACTCCCCGACAACACGGAAAAAAGAGCATGCCAGTCGCCCTTACTGCCATCAAGCAACGAAAGCACCGCTTGCTGTTCATCCTCAGTTAGCCCCAGACGCTTGCCCAGTGCAGCATCTTCTTTGAGATAGGCATCCAGAAATACCTCTTTGATTTCCACCACATTCGCGGGGAGCTGGTAGACGTATTTCCCCCTATTTTTCTCTTCTGCACCAATCGCATAAATGATAAACTCATGCTCTGGCATGCTAGCGATTAAGGAATGAATCCAACTAGAGACACCCCCTGTAATAAAAGGATAAGATCCTTCGGCAATCAGACAAATTTTCATCGCTTACTCTTCCAGTCCTATTTCAAATTTTGCACCCGTTGCATGTACGAGATAGGCGCCTTCCTCTATTTTTTCTACCGTGCAATTTACTAAGCTCGTCATTTTTTTATTTGTCCGCAAGATGTAATACATTTCGTCGGAGAAGTTGTTCATGTATCCTGTCATTTTTTTATCCGTATGCGCTATATACACATCCGTCTGCAAATAGCTCTCAAGGCTTGCTGCAGCTTCGGAAGCAGTCTGGCTGCGCAGCCATGGATAGTGCTGGTAAAGCTCTTCCATCATACGTTGAAAGTCTTTTACCAATTCCGGCCACGACTTGTTATTGCTTCGTTCCTTGTCCAACACATCGTCTGGATGAACAAAATGGGAAAAGACACCGATGGAGGTGATCGCATTCGCTATGTACCAATCGTGAATGTCTGTGCGACTGTATCCCGAGGTAATACGAGGCAGCTCTACGATGCCATCTTCGGCCACGGAAAACTCCTGGATGTATTCGTGCGTGCTGTCTGATTCCGCATATAAGGAGGCAATGACTCTCAGATCAGGGAAGGACGTTTTCAGCGCTCGACGCCCTTCGGCTCCCAACACGTTGGAAGGCGGGACATACACCTGTACCTCATATGACGAGAAGACCTTCTTGATATAATCGTTCAGGTACGAAAGTGACTCGGCCATACTTGCTTCATCAGGCCAAGCCTTATACTCGTAATGGCTCGCTGTCACTTGATCAGTAACCAGCGATTGATGATTATATCCGTGGATGCCCAATTCGCCACCCAATTTCACCAAATCCCTGCCGTACGTAATCAGATTGTTCGAATCTGTTCCTTCCTCATCGGCGAAGGGGGCGGTAACACGGTTATTGTAGGTTTTGATAATCGCTCCCGTGTAGGTCACATCGTAATCAGCAGCAAGCTTGATCATGTCGGGCCACCACACATCCCGAAAGAAGCTGGGAATATCTTTGCGGTACTCGCGGTAAATACTCGGCTCGATTCCCTGGCGAAAGGGAGCAGGAAAGTCGTCAATATACGTGATTTTCATATTGAAAATGGGGTACATGAAATCTTGATTCAGTAAACTGATGCCACCAGCAATCAGTCCTCTGTTCATGGCAGATTGCATATTTGTCCCGTTATAGACCAGGAACTTTCCCTGTCCATGCTGAGCCTCCCATAGCAGTGGCATATTGTCGGCAGAAACAGCATGTACCTTCGCTTGCCTATCCAGCTCTACGGGAATCGAGGAATTAACAATGGACTCTCCCCCGATTTTTGCATTTTCTCCTTGGATCAAGAGATTGGATCTCATCTGAATGCCTTTTGTCACGATGGGGAGATCGATGGAATTGATCCCTAGCTTTCGGTAAATGCGATATAAACTGTCATTGTATTCAGGCGTACGAGAAAGGAACACATTTCCCCCATTGTGCGCATATTGCATCATCGCATCCAGATCGGCTAGCAAGCCCAGATTTTCTACAGTGACAATGACCGTCATGTATTGGGGATCGGGCTTCGAAAATTGCTTAATGTCTGCGAGATCGTACTCCTTTTTCATGTACCGTAGCACTTGCTCTACATTCCTCGCGATTGCCATACTGCTCTCATCCTTGGAATCATGCAGAATGAGGAACCGCTCCCTTGCAAGCTTGGCGATTTCCTCCTGGCTGATTGCGTTTTGCTTCGGCTCGTCAGTCTGAACTCCCGAGCCTCCCGATTTATTACTGCTCACCTGGAGGATGAACTGTGATCGGGTAGCTTCTATGGTGATCCCCAGAATCGCCACAAAGATCAGAATGAGGTAGATGTTTTTTTTCACAGGAATGTCGTTGGACCTCGACTGGCTCCATTCTCGATCCATTTCCCTGTCTCTTTTCTTTCTCCTGTTCCTTGTCATTCTCATTTTGTATCGCTCATCTCTTTCGAATTCGTACCTGTTTCCTGTGCAGCAGCGACTTCCTTCCAAGCACTGTCTTGCTCATCAGCTTCTAGGGTGTTCCAGTAGCGAATCATCATCAGCGTAGCGTGAGAGATTTTAACCGCCGAGCCTTTTAATCGATTCATTTCTGCCGCAAACCCTGCATGGTCTCTGATCGTAAAAAATCGCTTTAGCGACATGACATATGGCTGTTCGCTTTCTGGATGATACTCATGAAACAATTGACAGTACTGTGCGGCTTTTTCATAGGACTGGTTCACTAGCTCACAATTGATCTTGTCCACAAAATAGCTTTCTTCTTCCTGATAGATGTCCAATAAAGACTCCAGCACAAAGGAATACGTATAGCTGTATTTCACATAGGTTCGTTGATCAATGAGTGGACTGTCCAAGTACTTCTTCAATACGTCTGCGTAGGCGCGCAAAACCTCAAGATTCTGCTTGTTTTCCTCGTATTTCACCGATAAATCCTGCAGCTGAAGCTGAAGGTTGCGTCGCATTTCCGTTAAAGCGGCGGCTGCGTAGTGAACCGTTTCCGAATCTTCGTTTTGCAGGGCTGTCTCCAATGTGCCGATCTGCCAAATGGTCTGCTCTTTCAGGACATCGATCAGCATCTTTCGCCGCGTGCTGGTATCATTCAAAAACAGAATGTCCTCAACTGGAACGATGTTCATTTCCTTTTCCATGTCCGTTCTTCGAAAAATATTCGATCCCTCCGAGAGCTTCAGCAAATCGCTCTCCAGCATTAACTCATTCACATTCTTTTTCGATGTGCGCTTGTACACATCGGTAATTGCTAATAATAAAAGACCGAAAATGGGAAGAAAGCCAGCGACTAGCATTCGCACGATCAGCATTTGCTTATTACGGCCGTGGCTTTGCATCAAACTGTAACAAACAGTCACCAATACATGGAGGAAGACAAACTTAAGCATAGGCGCCATCCCTCAGGGAGAAGCGATCCTGGTCTTTTTCCTGTACAATTCTCGCTGCAATGCCGAGTCTACCAAGCCGATCAATCACGATATTGGCTTCTTGCTCGTTTGAATTGGAGAGAATGATATAGATGTCTCCTGCTTCGTCCATTCCCATATAATCCGCTTCGCGCAGAGAGCTGGCGATAAAGGAAGAGAGCGTATGATAGTCCATTTGCGCAGCGTCCACTGCCAAGAGTGTAAAGTCAGTGTTCAACTGTTGCTTGGCGTCCCTTTTGTTCTTCAACATAGCCGAAAAATAGGCTGGAATCAGGATGGAGGTGTCTTCTAGATAGCGATCCTTTTGTGTGGAGTTTAAGAAACGAAGTGAACGCGACAACGCGGAAGAGATCAATTGAACGGCGACCTGGAAAAGGTTCTGGGTGTACATCGTAAAATTTTCGAATCCAAGTTGTTGCAGCGTTATGACCGCCACCATTTTGCCATTGTCAAAAATGGGAGCTGCCATAAGAGGCATGTCGTGACGCAGCTCTTTATTCACGATGATCTTCTTCATTATCATTAGTTCAGTAAGATAAGCATGCTCACTCATTTTCAACGAGCGTGGCAGATCAAAGCCCGCTTTATTTGATTTAGCCATCAATCGCAAGAAGGAGCCATTTTGATTCATCGTATAAATTGCGATCTCATCGGACTTCATGATTCTTTCCAGCACCTTGACCGATTTCTGCAATACGCGTTCCGGCTCGAGGCTATCCAGCTCCTTGGTGATGTTGTAGATTTTTCCGAAGCTGTCTTCCGAATTCACGATCTGCTGCTGCAATTCTTGCTTGACCATCAGGACATCGTTGTAGATGTCTTTTAAAAAGTCATACTTGTCTTCCAGCGTTTGCTTTTGCAGTTCCTTAGACAGTATGTCCCTGTTGCGTTTATCGATCGAATACCCCACAGCAATCCCGATAATAAAATAGACAGCGATATGAAACAGAGCATTGGCGTCATACAAGAGCGATACGACATCGCGCCCGTTATGCAGGCTTTCTCCGATAAAAAGTCCACAGGCCAGGATGACAGACAAGAGCGATTGCTTCGTTCCGTAAATCGCGCCTATCAACACGATGTAAATCAGCTTGAGATCAAAAACACCACTGTTAACCGTTCCAACTGTAGCGAAAACCACCACAAGAAAAGCGAGAATGTTCTCAATGTACGGCCTTGCATCCCATGAACGGAGCCAATTGATCGTTTTCTTCGCTTCGCTCTCCTGCTCTTGTTCTTTCTCTGCGAGGGTCTCTTGATACCACTGCGCCGTTTTTTCCAGCCCCTCCGGCAATGAATACATCGGGATCCAATCTAGTCTTCTCTTTGCCCGCGTATTGTCCAAAACCGACTTATCTACATCTCCTGGGCGTTTTTCCCTTCGCACTATTCCCTGGAGCTGCTGGTTCGCCCCGAGAATGTCAATAAGCTCATTAATGCTGCTTTCCTGATTGGTAGACAAATTCATCACCCCGGTATCATCCGTGGTAACGGAACGGAAAATGGCGTCAGCTACATCCTCTACATAAATAAAATCTCTCGTTTGACTGCCGTCCCCGTGCAAAACGATTTCTTTTCCATGATTGATCTGGGTTAAAAAAGTAGAGATGACGCCGCCTTCCCCGACTGCGCTTTGTCTCGGGCCATACACATTCGCCAAGCGAAAGACAACCGTTCGCAAGCCATACATTTCCGCCCATTTGCGGCAATACATTTCACCGATGTGCTTGTTTATTCCATAAACAGATACCGGATCACACACTGAATCTTCGTGTAAAGGAGTATTTTCATTCAAACCGTAAACAGCGGCTGATGACGCAAAAATAAATTTGGACACGCCATATTTACTCGATAGCCTCAGCATATTCATGAGTCCAAGAATATTCGTATTCGAATCCAGCAGGGGGTCTTCCATGGATGCAGCAACACTTACTTGGGCCGCTAAATGTACGACGACATCGAACTTGTTGCTTTTAAATACTTCATCGCATTTTTTATCCGCTACATCCAGCTCGTATGCCTTATGCGGAAATGTGACGTTCCTCTGATTGCCTGAACTGAGATTGTCGAGGATAAATACTTTATAGCCTTCCTTATTAAATCTCTCTGCGACAAAAGAACCGATGAACCCATAACCACCTGTGATCAAAACTTTCATACTAACACCTCAGCTATTCGTTTCCCCTGTCTATCTCCCTGACGAACATTTAACCCTGTTCCCAACACTTTTTGGACAGCCCATTCGATTCGCTCCAGTTGCAGTGGCTTCGCTATAAAATCCCGCGCACCTGCCTGAATCGCCTTGATGACGGTATCGTGCCTAGACACCGCTGAGCAAATAATGATCTTGGCATCCTTGTCCAACTCCATGATTTTGCGTGAAGCAGTCAAACCATTCATGCCGGGCATGGTGATATCCATTGTGACGAGTGATGGTTTATACAAGCAGTAATTTCTAACAGCCTCCTCTCCTGAATCAGCTTCAGCTATGACATGTAGTCCTAACGATTCAAATATGTTGCGCAGCACATGTCTCGTAAACGCTGTATCATCAACAATCAGAATGCTATTCATCCAAACCGCTATCTCCCATCCTATCCATCTATATCTTTTGGATCGTTTTATTATAGTAATATATTCCTGATTTCACTACCAACCAAAGTTACTGTCTTGCAAATTTCATTTTCCATAGGCACAAAGACCCCTGACATGTAGCTTTTCCTATTCTACTAGGATCATCTCAACAATTTCTGAACAAAAGTCAAAAAGACCATCAGATGTCTCCGCTCCCCTGCCATATAAAAAGAAGAACAGGGACAGATACCTATACGGCAGCTTTTCCCTGTTCTTCTTCATGTTTTTACACTATTTTTTTCGCCGAACGTTCTCTTTCTCTTTTTTCAACAAACGAATTTTTCTACGAGTCTTCCCAGTTTCCATGTACCCTAGCGAAAGCTCCGCCTTCACGCAACACCACAGCTATTCGGTTTCACCTAGTATCTGTTTCCAACAAATTTTGAACAGCCCATTCAATCCTCTCGAACTGTAAGGGCTTTGCGATAAAATCTCGTGCACCTGCCTGGATCGCTTTGATGACAGTGTCGCGTCGTGCAACTGCGGAGCAAATAATGATCTTCGCATCCTTATCCAGCTCCATGATTTTTCGGGAAGCAGCCAAACCGTTCATGCCCGGCATGGTAATATCCATCATGACGAGTGACGGTCGATACAAACAATAGTTTCTAACAGCTTCCTCCCCTGAATCAGCTTCTGCAACTACCTCAACACCTAATTGCTCAAACATGTGACGGAGCATGAGTCTCGTAAACGCTGTATCATCAACAATTAAAATGCTATTCATCCAAAATGATTTCTCCTATCTTTTATACCGCGACTTTCAAACCATCATAAAGGGTTTCCTATACGCAAAAATGACATAATCTGATCATTTTCTACATTCTACTAGGAACATCTAAACAGTTTCTGAACAAGAGAGCATCGTCAGAGAAATAAAAAAGCCGAAGCATCTGCTTCGGCTCTACTCACTTTTCTATTCGGTTCTCTTTTCCCGAAATTATTCAATGAACTCACTATATTTTTCTAGAACATCTTCTTTTAACGCAATCCCTGAATTTTTGCTCAGTGATTTTTCACTTTTTGCTGATTTTGAATCTAAATTAAATTTTCCTAAATCATTGTTAATTACACTGTATTGTCCATGTCCATTATCATTCAAGAAAATAATGTACTTCTCACCTTGTTCCATTTCTTTATATTCATCAATCGTGATTTTTTTCGTTCCATCTAACTCGATCATACCAACAGGTTCTATTATGGAAAGTGTTTCAGATTCTTCTAAATCAAAGTCATTCGGAGATTTAATAATTTTATCTATCTCAATCTCTGTTAACGTATAAAAGTCTTGCAAACTACCATCTTCATAATAACTGGTCTTATGTTCTCGATCTGAAAAGTCAGAGGTTGGAGTCCCTATCAGAATTAAATCTGCTTCATCCAACTCCTCGGCACTTTCATATGTCATATAAAGTGCTTCTAAAGAGATTGTTTCCATTGGCTCATTCTTTTTGGAAAAGGTGCTGAAAGCTGCGCACACAAAAACGATGGCAGTCAACATGATTCCAATTGCTATTTTCATATACAATCGATTCATTTTCAGATTCATCCAAAAACCTCTCCTTTGACTTTATATTATTTCTCTTTTCTATTGTCCCCATTTATTCTTTAATTCTGTCTTATCATAGGAGCTCGGTCCTCTACTTTGTATCCCTTGTTTCATAACAGAAGTTACGTTGCCAACAGGATGTGCCAATTTCAGACTGTGTCCAATTTCGTGTGTAGCATTCGAAATTCTTTCAGCTTCGCTCATATTAAACGCGTCCATATTGTTGTGAAATATATGAACTTTGGTAGAGCTCCAATTACTATTAATAGTTGCCATCCGAGTACCATTATACGGGTCCATCCTTCCTAGCAACCCTTGAACACTCGTTTCTCCTACATAGTATTTATCTGAATTCTCATGCGTCCGTGAAACAAAGCTAACCTTTGATGAAATGCCTTCCCAATTACGAATGGCTTGGTTATAAACATTCTCGTAGTCATAGGAGTAGTTGTATACGGAGGAATCAAACTCATATACCGTAGTCCCTCCCCATGTTTTTCCTCCCTGCCAGTAATCAGCAAGTGCAGACTGAATAGGAACAATCAATAAGAGCGTTGCAATACCTAAGCTAGTAAATTTTCTCTTCATGACTCACACCTCTTTTTCCTTTTTTTGGAATTTATACCAATTGTATGAATATTTCTGCAAGTTGTAAATACTATATTTTCGGAGAAGATAATTTACACCCAAAATCAAATCGTCCGCCGAATTGGATAGAATCGGAGGTAAATTCATGGTACAAAAGAAAATTCTACTACTCCTTGCACTGCTCTTCCTCTCAGGGTGCAATGAAAAACCGGTCGAAAACATCACCTTGCAAGCCGTTGTTCAAGCATTTGATTCGAACACACTGCCTTTGACGAAATCCGAAAACGCAGATTACTTTGTCCTGAACGGTCAATCCCCTGAAAAATATGCAGTGAACGGAAATCCCCTGTACATTTATGTGTTTGCATCAGAAGAAGATGCCAAAAAGGGATTGGAAGATTTCTTAAACCAAACGGAAAAATTGAACATGGTTATACCGCAAATATTTGCGGCAAAAAACGTTTTGATATTTTATCTTAGCTCCGAGACGAGAACAGATTCCTTTTCAGAAAGGGACGAAAAAATCTTGTCTATCGTCAATTCCATCTCGGTTAAAGAATAGCCGTTCGTGGGTCTTCTCGTTCCAACGCAAAAAGCCGAAGCATCGCTTCGGCTCTTTTTGATCCTCTTCCATTCTCCTCTTTCATTACCAAGCTGCTATACAACTATCCGTACGCATATCAGTACCACCACTCAGCACACCATTTTCATCACGCCAAATGATTTGACCGCGCCCGAAGTAATTGCCGAGCTGCGCCCACTTGATGGTATGGCCCCTGCGCTCCAAGGCTTGTGCCAAATGCTCCGGGAAATGACGCTCCAACTCCACCGTTTTGCCTTCCATCCACTGCCAGCGTGGTGCATCGAGCGAAGCTTGCGGATTGAGGTGGAAGTCGATCGTGTTCATGACCACCTGTACGTGTCCTTGTGGCTGCATAAAGCCTCCCATTACGCCGAATGGCCCCACTGCTTTTCCATCCTTCGTCAAGAAGCCCGGGATAATGGTGTGGAACGTTCTTTTGCCTGGCTCCAAGCAATTGTCATGAGCAGGGTCCAGCGAGAAGTTATGACCGCGGTTTTGCATGGCAATCCCCGTCCCCGGCACAACGACCCCAGAACCAAAGCCCATGTAATTGCTTTGGATAAAGGACACCATGTTGCCCTCACCGTCAGCAGTCGCCAAATAGACCGTGCCGCTCGTTTTCGGCTGACCAGGCTCTGGCGTCAAGGCTTCATGACCAATCAGTGCACGGCGAGTGGCAGCGTATTCTTCTGACAACAATGCTTCCTTAGAAACTTTCATTTTGCTCTCTTCTGTGATGTATTTCAATCCATCGACAAATGCCAGCTTCATCGCTTCGATTTGCTTGTGATACGTTTCCGTAATGTCTTTTGCGTCAAAATCAAAGCCCTTCAGAATGTTCAATGCCATCAGACCGATCATTCCTTGCCCGTTCGGCGGGATCTCCCACACATCATAGCCACGGTAGTTGACACTGATCGGCTTCACCCATTCCGGCTCATAAGCAGCCAGGTCTTCTTTGCGCAAGTAGCCGTCACACTCCCGGGAAAACGCGTCAATCTGGTCTGCCAGCTCTCCGCGATAGAAGCTCTCTGCATTTGTTTCCGCGATTTGACGCAGCGTCTCAGCATGACCCGGCGACTTCCAGATGTCGCCCGCTTTTGGCACCTTGCCATCTGGCGTAAAGGTGGAGAACCAATGTGCGAACTCTTCTCCTTTGCATAGCTGGGAAAACTTTTTGTGTGCGGCATTCCAATAATGCGCCAATGTTGGTGATACCGGATAGCCATTCTCCGCATAATCAATCGCTGGCTGCAAAACCTCTGTCAGTGGAAGACGTCCAAAACGCTTGGACAAGGCGGCCCACGCAGCAGGTGCGCCTGGTACCGTGACAGGTGTCCAGCCGTAGGTCGGCATTTCTTCCAGACCTTTTGCTTTTAATGCCTCAATGGAGATTCCTTGTGGAGCAGGCCCGCTTGCATTCAGTCCATGCAGCTCGTCTTTGATCCACACGAGGGCAAATGCGTCTCCCCCGATGCCGTTCGAGGTCGGTTCTACTACAGTTAGGCACGCAGCCGTTGCAATCGCCGCATCCACCGCATTTCCGCCCTTTTTCAATATATCGAGACCTGCTTGTGCCGCCAGGGGCTGCGAGGTCGCCACCATGCCGTTCTTGGCAAAAGTCGTCACACGCTTCGATGGGTATGGGTATTCCATTGCGTCATAGTTAACCATGATTTATGCCTCCTTAAGTAGTTCTTTGTTAGCCAATATGAAAACCTATGAGAGTCCTTTTGGTTTGAGTCAACATAGTGGAGGAGAAGAAAAAGCACAGTTCTCTTCGACTCTGACACGCCAGCAGGGGGGAATTACTGTCCGTCTCCACTTCAAAAAGGGGACCGTCGAGCCAAAGCCACCCTACGGGCGGAAGTTTCTCAGGGAAGAGGTGTTCGACAACCTTGCTCCCCTTTTTGAAGTTCCGACTGGGTAGGCGTTGTCAAGGTCTACGAGCCCTGTGCTTTTTCTTCCTACCAGCTTACGTAAACTTTCCTAGCCGATGAAAACAAACCCGTAAGCCATCGCTCCCAAAATGACAAAAGCGGGATGGACCTTCCATGTTTCGAGCAGAAGGTAGGATGCCACTGTCAAAATCCCTGTTTGCATCCAGCCGATTCCCTCGACTGCGCCCATCAGGAATTGATACGTCATCGTTCCAAGCAAAACAGTAACGACTGGCCGTACCGATTGGGTCATCGCTTTTACCTGTGGAGCACTGCGAAATAAATTAATAAAGCCCATCAATAAGACCATCGCAATCGCTGTTGGAGCAACCGTTGCCAATAACGCGACTACTGCACCCGGTACACCCGCTACCTGATAGCCAATGTACCCAGCGAGCTTGGTCGCGATTGGGCTGGGCAGCGCATTTCCTACCGCCAGCACTTCTCCGAATTCCTGTACAGTCATCCACTGGTAATGGTCAACCACTTCATTTTGGATCAACGGGATGCTCGGTGGTCCTCCCCCGTACCCCAAAATGTTGGAGATGAAAAAGGCCCAAAATAATTGCAGGTAAATCATGCTACTCCCTCCTTGCCATCCTTGTTCTTGCGCTTGCGGACAGACCAAGTAGAGTAGGCAAATGAAACGGCCAGCGCAATTCCTACTACGATGCCCGGATGCCAATCAAGGAAGAGCAACGCTACGAGTGAGAGGGCGAGTGAAAGGCTCACACCTGCTTTGCTGGACGCTCCCTTCCAGCCCTTTGAAAGGAATTCCCATGTAAGGACGCCTGTCATGACTGCGATTACGGGACCGATTGCCTGGATCATGCCGTATACACCCGGCGCATCCTTCCATTGATAAATGACTTGCAGCAAACCGATCATCACAAGCACGATTGGCATCACTACTGCGATGTTTGCCACCAATGCACCCTTCCAGCCTTTTACCCGATAGCCGATAAATGCGGCCAGCTTGGTCGCAATTGGTCCTGGAAGAGCGTTGCCGAGCGCCAGATTGTCGGAAAAGTCCTCATCTGTCACCCATTTGTATTTTTTCACGCATTCGGTGTAAAAGAGAGGAACCATCGTAGGTCCTCCCCCAAACCCGAATATTCCGATGCGGAAAAAGGCGAGAAATAATTGCCAGTAAATCATAGCTGTACCTCCATCCTTGCCAAGCTAGCGGATAAGTTCGCCCGATTGCACCAAAAGACAGGATACCAGTTGGCCCTTGCCGATGTCTGACAGACTGGGCACCTGCGTCTTGCAAGTCTCTGTCGCATATGGACAACGCGGATGAAAAGTGCAGCCGCTCGGTGGATTTGCTGGACTCGGCAAATCGCCTGTCAACAAGATCCGTTCGCGCTTTTGCCGTGGTTTCGCTACTGGAACAGCCGAGAGCAGCGCCCGTGTATACGGATGACTCGGATTCTCAAATAGCGTCCGCTTGTCAGCAATTTCTACGATCCGTCCCAAATACATCACCGCGATCCGGTCGCACAAGTGCTTCACGACCGACAAATCATGCGAAATGAACATCAGGGTCAGATTGAATTCTTTTTTCAAATCCTTCAACAAATTGAGTACCTGTGATTGAATCGACACGTCCAATGCAGATACGGGCTCATCGGCAATGATCAGCTTTGGTTTTACGACCAGTGCGCGGGCGATTCCGATCCGCTGTCTCTGCCCACCGGAAAAATCGTGTGGGTGGCGGTTCAGATGTTCTTTTCGCAAGCCAACGACCTGAATAATCTCTTCGATGACTTTTTCCCGCTCTGCCTTTGTCCCGATGTTGTGCACCATCAGCGACTCCATCAAAATCTGCTTAATCGTCATCCGCGGATTCAACGAAGCGTACGGGTCCTGAAAAATCATTTGCAGGTTCCGCCGCATGACGCGCATTTCTTCTTTGGGGAGTTTCGCTAAATCTTTGCCATCAAACCAGACTTCTCCTGCTGTCGGCTCCAAGAGGCGTAGAATCGTTCGGCCTGTCGTAGACTTGCCGCAGCCCGATTCTCCTACAATCCCAAGCGTTTCACCCGGATACACGGTCAGATCAATACCATCGACTGCTTTTACATGTCCCGTTGTCCGCTTCAAAAATCCACCCTTGATGGGAAAATGCTGTTGCAGCCCTTTTACTTCTAAGAGAGGTGTCGTCATGCCTGTTCTCCCTCCTTCGCGTACAGCCAGCAGCGACATTTTTGATTGTCCAGTTGCAAGAGTTCAGGGGGCTTTTCGTGACAAATCGCTATCGCTTGCGAACAGCGCGGGGCAAAACGGCAGCCCACTGGCATTTGATACGGCAGGGGAACTGCTCCTGGAATGGTTTCCAGATATTCGCGCTCTTCGTCCAGCTCCGGAATCGAGTTCATCAGACCGATCGTATACGGATGCTTCGGACTGTCAAACAGCGTATCGACATCTGTCTCCTCTACGACTTGCCCTGCATACATGACGATCACGCGGTCACACATCTCGGCTACTACACCCAAATCATGCGTAATCAGCATGATGGAAGTTCCTGTCTTTTCTTTTAAATCGCGCATCAAATCGAGAATTTGCGCCTGAATCGTCACATCCAGTGCCGTTGTCGGCTCGTCTGCAATAATCAGCTTCGGATCGCAGGACATCGCCATCGCGATCATTACACGCTGGCGCATCCCTCCTGATAGCTGATGCGGAAACTCTCCGTAAATCTCTTCTGCACGAGGCATTCCGACTGCTTTTAGCATCGCAATCGCCCGTTCCTTTGCCTCTGCCTTCGTTACCTTGCGATGCAGCATGACTGCTTCCTCAATTTGTTTGCCTACAGTATGCAGCGGATTGAGGGATGTCATTGGCTCTTGAAAAATCATCGCGATTTCGTTACCGCGTACACCTTGCATTTCTTTTTCCGACAGCGCAAGCACGTTCTTCCCATTGAAGCGAATCGATCCTTCCGTGCTTCCGTTGGGCGGCAGCAAGCGCATGATCGACAGGCTGGTTACACTCTTCCCACAGCCGGATTCGCCCACGACGCCAAGCGTTTCACCAGCACGGATAAAGAAGTCGACGCCGTCCACGACACTGACGACACCGCTGTCCGTGCGAAAACGGGTTCTTAGCTGTTCCACTTCCAAGATGGTCGTCATCTGCTCCACTCCTTTTCTCCCGTGTAGGGCATTCATTATTTACGTGCGCGTGGGTCCAGAACTTGCTGTAGACCATCCCCCAACAAGTTGAAGCCCAGCACGACTAAGAAGATGGCAATCCCCGGATAAAATGTCGCATAGGGCGCGACGGACATAAGTGTTTGTGCTTGGTTTAGCATGCTTCCCCAGGAGGGAGTCGGCGGCTGTACACCCAATCCGAGATAGGACAAGGATGCTTCTGCGATAATCCCGGATGCCATTGCCAACGTCGCTTGAATCACAATGGGGTTCATGGCGTTCGGCAAAATGTGGCGGAAAATAATGCGCGCATCCTTTACCCCAACCGAACGTGCTGCTTGAATATACTCCATATTTCGAAGCGAAAGAACTTGACCGCGTGTAATCCGTATAAAAGCAGGGGCAAAACCAATCCCAATCGCTAGCATGGCATTCCCGAAGCCTGAACCGAGCACCGCCGAAATCGCCAGAGCCAAAATGAGAAACGGAAAGGCTTGCATTGCATCGACGCTCCGCATGACGATCCACTCATCCCAAAAGCCGCGGTAGTAACCGGACAACAGTCCAATCGGCACCCCTATCAGCATTGCAATACCGACTGAGATCAGCGCTGCCTGAATGGAAATGCGCGCCCCGTAAACAACACGGGAGAAAATATCCCGACCGAGATCATCGGTCCCAAACAAATGCTCACCATCTGGCGCTATCAAAATTTTGTTATAGTCTTGTGCATTGGGGTCGAAGGGTGCGATCAGCGGCGCGAAAATCGCCACGAAGATCAATCCGAGGATAATCACCGCTCCGATGACGCCCAAGCCATTCCGGAGAAATTTGCCCACGGTTTTCATCACTCACCTGCTCCTTTCCCAGCCTTGATGCGCGGATCAATGACAGCGTACAAAATGTCGACAATCAGGTTCACCAAGACAACGAGAACCGCAGAAACAAGAATGGCTCCTTGAACCGTTACATAATCACGTTTGAAGACAGATTCCACAATCAGACGGCCAAAGCCAGGAATCGAAAAAATCGACTCGGTAATCACCAGACCACCTAACAAGCCTGCGATCATCAAACCCGAGGTCGTTACCACGGGAACCATCGCATTTCTCAGCGCATGCCCCAGAATCGTGCGAGCCTCATTCAATCCCTTCGCTTTCGCTGTCCGAATAAAGTCCATGCTCACAACATCGAGCAAAGAAGAACGTAGCATTCGCATCAATACGGCAGATTCCCGCAAGCCTGTTGCCAAACAGGGCAGGATCATAGCCATCAGGTTTTGTGTAGGATTCTCGGAAAAAGGTACATAACCGGATGAAGGCAGCCATTGGTTTTCCACGGCAAAGAAAATAATCATCATCATCGCCAGCCAGAAGCTGGGGATACTCATACCGCCTAGCGCAGTAAAGGTACTTGTATAGTCAATCCAGGTCCCGCGTCGCACTGCCGCGAGAATTCCCGCAGGAAACGCAATCAGAATCGCTACCAAGAACGTTCCGATCGTCAATTCCACGGTAGCTGGTAGTCTTTGCATAATTAAGTCTGCGACCGGCACACGGTCCGTAATCGATATTCCCAAATCACCCGTTACCACTTTTCCTAGCCAGGAAAAATATTGCACCACGATCGGCTGATCCAACCCCAGCTCGGTTCGCAATGCCGCATAGGCTTCCGGTGTCGCTTCCTCTCCTAAAATGACCCGGGCAGGATCGCCCGGGATCATATGAATCAAAGAGAATGTCATAATCGACACCAGCAGGAGAATCGGGATTGTCAGCAATAGACGCCTGACTATGAACATCATGACAATTCCTCCTTGCTCTTGCTGTTATAGTGTTGCGCTACCTATTGCTTGTCCAAATTGGCTGTACGGATCAAACCATCTGGAACATAAGTAAAGCCAGTTACTTTCTTGTTCATGCCGAGCAGTACATATTGGTGGTACATATAGGCATAGCCCGCTTCGTCTTGCAGCAATGTAGCAGCTTCGTCATACAGCGCCTTGCGTTTTGCTTCGTCCAGCTCACCACGTGCTTTGATAACCAGTTCATCCAGCTGTGGAATGGAAATACGGCCATCGTTGTTGGATGTATCTGTTACGACGAAGTCATGGAAGTTTTGGTCAGGGTCCTGACGTCCAGACCAGCCCAATTGCATCGCTTCAAATTCACCTTTATCGCCCGTTTCGATCAATTGTCCATATTCCAATTTTTCCAATGTCACATTGATGTTGTGCTGTTTCAGCATGTTTTGCAGTACCGCACCCAGTTGCTCATTCTCTGGAGAAGTAGAGATGTACAGCTTAAAATTAAATCCGTTTGGTTGACCGCCCTTCGCGAGCAAATCCTTGATTTCCGCTGCATCTGGCGGCTTCGGTGTGTTCAGTGCTTCATTGTAAGCCAGACTGCCTTTTGTAAATGCTGTACGAGCCGGTGCCGCATAGCCGTTAAACAGCACTTTTACCAGAGCATCACGGTCAATGGCACGATCCACAGCCTGACGGAGGTACTTGTTGTCAAACGGCGGGCGGGAGTTGTTCAAGTAAAGCCCTTGGTAACCCATTCCGGATTCCGCAACCAATTGCAGGTTCGCATCGCCTTTGATTGCAGGAATTTCTTTTACAGGTGTATCATCGATGATATCCAGCATGCCGGAGCGCAGGTTTTGCACCTTCGCTGTTCCGTTCGTAAATACTTTGTAGTTCACTTCATCGATCTTCACTTGACCATTCCAGTAGTTTTCATTTTTCTTCAGTGTCACGTGATCGCCTTTTACTTGTTCAACAAATACGTATGGGCCTGTACCAACCGGATGATTGAGGTATTGATCGCCATGTTCCTTCACTGCTTTTGGCGATACCATAATGCCCGAACGGTCTGTTAAGACGGACAGGAATGGAGCGAAAGGCTCTTTCATCTGGATTTTTATGGTATTCTTGTCCACTACGGCAACGGAATCTACGAATTTCAATTCGCCTTTCCGACGAGACTTCTCATCGTTCATGTTACGCTCGAAGTTGAATTTCACTGCCTCAGCGTCAAACTCGGTGCCATCGTGGAATTTCACACCCTGTTTCAGCTTCAATGTATAGGTCTTGCCGTCTGGCGTTACTTCATACGATTCCGCCAGCATTGGCACTATTTTTCCTTCTGAGTCGATATCAAACAACTTGTCATAGAGGCTCGCGTATACTTGACGGTCGTACAGCGATGTCGAGGTGTTTGGGTCCATTGACGGCGGATCTGCCTTTAACCCAATATTCAGTACTTTTTTCCCGGAGGCTGGCGATGTTGTTGCGGCTTTGCCGTTATCTGTACTCGCACTATTTCCTCCTCCACAGCCTGTTACCAATAAAACTGTCCCCAGAACAGCACCGAGCATTGCTTTGCTCACTTTGGTCGAAAACATAGGATGACCCCTTTTCTCTCGTTTTTTCTCCGGTTTCTTCCCAGAATCGTTCGGCATTCATAATCCCAGCGGATTTTCGCCCGATGGCATTCCCCCTTCCAAGGTCACCCATGCCTAACGGATAAAGTTATACTTGGACTTCAGTATTTTCAATTCGTTAATCACATTCGTTTTAGAGATGCCAGGAATCTTGTGCAGCTTTTTGAGTAAAAATTGCGATAATTCTTCGTAACTTGTTACGAGCACCTGTGTGAAAAGCTGATATTCACCAGAAGTGAGTACGATGAGCCTAATCTCAACGGTGTCCGTTAATGCAGCAACCACATCGTCCAGCTTTTCCGCATCCACAGCCACTTGAATCATCGCCTGTACGTGAAACCCTGCCTTGACTGGATTGACAATACCGACCAGACTCAGGGCACCTTCGTCCTGCAATTGCTGGACGCGCATGCGGATCGTCTTTTCCGTGACCCCAAGATCCTTTGCAATCTGAGTAAACGGCAAGCGCGCATTTCCTTGCAAAGCTCGAATGATCCCGTAGTCGATGTCATCTAAATCAGGATAAAGTGATCTACGAAAAGTCTCTTCCATACAAACACACCTTTATTCGTCTTTTTTCAACAATATTCAACCTTGTTACGGCTCAATTACGGAAAATATGGTCGAATTTCATAATGATTGTTGTTACTATAATACGATTATCGACATAGCGCAATACTTTATCTGAAAATTTCATTTTGAAAGCATTTTCATTTTATTTTTTCCTTTCTACCTATTCTTACTATAAATAAAACGAAAAAAAAGAGCCTACTCCGCTAGGAGAGGCTCTCTATTAATATTCGATACGGTCCGGAGATTGAGACCATGCTTGAAATGGACTCTGTCTATTCGCAAGATTGATTCTCTGAAAAGGAATGCTGCGTTCCTCATGAGGGAGAACGATCTGCTCATAAATAAACCGATCGTCAAAACCAACATGCGCCGCATCTTCCTTCGTGCAAGCGTAATAGACATTGCGCGGTCTGGCCCAATAGATGGCTCCCAGACACATCGGACATGGCTCACAGCTCGTATACAAGTCACAATCGTTTAACTGAAAAGTTTGGAGATGACGACATGCTTCTCGAATCGCTTGGATTTCGGCGTGTGCCGTAGGGTCATTGCTCGTCGTCACTTCATTGCGTCCTCGTCCAATTACGTGTCCGTCCTTCACGACAATAGCTCCAAACGGTCCGCCTATTTTCTCACGTACATTTTCAAACGCAATCTGAACGGCTTGACCCATCCATGCCTCCCGTTCCATCCGCTAGCCCCCTCGCATCCTTCTCCTTTTATCCTATGTCCCTGCTTATCTGGACATGCTGGAAAAGTCACTAACGGTTCATCGATTGCTTTAAATGGAACAAGTAACGGTTTCGAATGATCCAGAAATACACACCTTGAACAATGACAAAGCTGCACAATACAATCGCAGTCGGTTTAACCACAGACGCGACAAGAATGAGCTTCAACAAGCTTTGCAGGGAGACGAACGCCACCATACTGTGAATAATGGCCACCACAATCGGCACGAAGAACAACAGGGCAACCTGGGTCGTCACGATACGCGTCAGCTCCGCATCCGTGAGTCCGATCTTGGAAAGCGAACCATAGTGCCGTTTGTCGTATTCCAGGTCAGTATACAGACGGAAATAGAGAAAGCTAGCAGCCGCTACAAAGAACAACACGCCCACAAACAACCCGATAAAGAGTCCCATGTTCGCCATTTGTTTCATGGAGTGGTAGTATGGCGCACGAGCTGAAAACGAGTAATTATCTTCGAAATGACTAATATCTTCCTGAAGCTTGAGACTAAGATCCTGCGTTTCCTTCCATCTTGGCACCTCGTACACAAAGCGCTCTTCTTCCTTCATTTTCGGAAGCTGGTCAAACACCTGATTCGGTACGACAACCAATCGCTCAAATTCAATCCCTCTGATCAATGGAGTCATATTCGTATCTGTTTTGACTGCGAGCTGTGCCTTCCCCACTTGCAGCGTTTTGCTCGCTACCGAATCACCAATCCAATTGAGCAGTACGAAGGCCTCTTTATTCGTCATTTCGAGTACAGTCGAATTGGACGCTACCGCCAGCCGGTTATAGTCAGACAGCCTGACTACTCCAACCCTTTCCTCCTGAACCAGTTCTGGCAAAACTCTCATAGCCACTTGATATTTTTCGAAAGAAAAGCCACTTTGCTGCAAGCTCGTTTCGATTAACGACAGATGTTTCGCTCTCTCCTCATCGCTTTGTTTGGACTGGTATTCAAACGCAAATGGATGTGTTTTCATCACCGTAATCTGAATCGACCCAGCCAACGCTGCCAGCGTGCCAATCGCACAAAAAGCAACGGTAGAGACGATGCTGACCAAAAAGAACATCCGTGCATTATCCTTCATCCGATAGGCCAAATCAGAGAGCGTCAGGAGATTCGTACCTTTCCAATAGAAAACGCGACGCTTCTTCAGAAAATCGATGAAGATGACGCTCAGCTGAGTAAACAACAGGTACGTTCCGACAGTCGTCAGCGCAATGACCGGAAGCATCAGCACGAGCACATTCACGCCGTCAGCCGTGAGGGCTAAGGCATAGCTCATTCCCAACAAAGCTACTGCGACCAGAGACAACACTAACGATGCCCTCGGCTCACGCTTAGACCGACCGCTCCCTTGCAACAGATCCAACAGACTGCGGCTTCGCAGCACGAGGACGGTAAACAGCGAAATGGCTGCGTACAAGATGAGAAACGCCACCACTGTCAAACCGATCGCTTTCCACGGGAAGTAAAACCCAAGTGCTTTTACATCCAGCAAAAATCCGGCAAATTGGAAAAACAGCTTGGCGAGAACCAAACCGAGCCCAATCCCGATAGCAATCGAGACAATGCCAATCAGCATGTTTTCCATAAAAATCAGTGTATTCCGCTGCAACGGTGTCATGCCCTGGATAAAAAGGATGCCGAACTCCTTCTCCCTCTTTTTCAGAAAAGCACCGACACAATAAAAGAGAAAAAAGAAAGAAAACAGAAAAATGACGTACTCAGCCGCCATCATTCCAGTGGCTACGGACTCATGAATCTCCTGTCCGATAATTTCCGGATGAAAAATGAACATCGCATAGACGAAAAAGATTAAGACAGAAAAAACGCTACTCATAAAAAACGCAGCGTACATCCGTTTATTTCGTACAACGTTATTACACGCGAATTGTCGAAAGGTCATAAGTGTTCCCTCCCAAAAACGACAACGAGTCAATAATTTTCTGGAAGAATACCTGTCGACTCTCACCGCGATACATCTCGTTATGGAGCTGTCCGTCTTTAATAAAAATCACCCGATGGCAATAGCTGGCCGCCAAAGCATCATGCGTCACCATCATCATGGTGGTATTGTCTCTCTTATTGATCGCTTCCAGTGTCTCCATCACATTGCGCGAAGACTTGGAATCAAGATTTCCTGTCGGCTCGTCAGCGAGCAAAAGCGATGGAGAATGAATGATCGCTCTGGCAATGGCCGTCCGTTGGCGTTGCCCCCCAGACACCTCGAAGGTCCGCTTTTCCAAAATGTCCTGAATCCCTAGCTTCTCTGCAACACTTTGCAGCTTTTCTTCCATGACCGATACTTTCTCATTGTCCAGCGTCAGCGGCAACACGATATTTTCCCCAATCGTCAACGTGTCCAAGAGATTGAAATCTTGAAACACAAAACCGAGCTCACGGCGACGAAACAGAGCGAGTTTATCTTTTTTTAAATGATGCGGATTCGTACCGTTCAAAAGAACCGCACCAGAGGTTGGTGTATCAATAGTGGAGATCATGTTTAATAGCGTAGTCTTGCCACTGCCTGAGGGGCCCATAATACCGACGAATTCACCCTTGCGGATCGAAAAATCGATATCGGTCAGCGCGCGGTAGGTCACCTTGCCCCCGTATATTTTACTCAAGCTATTTACAGCAAGCATTTCCATGCGCCATTCCCCTTTCTTGCACTTCCAAATTCAACTATACGGAAGTGCGCATAGTCCAGCCATCGAATTAACTTTCAGCTATCTTACTTTCTTGTAAGGTTGGTACGACAGCAGACAAGACGATCCGTACGGTTGTCCCCTCGCCCACTTCTGATTCCATTTCCACCCCATGATGGAGCCGCCCGCAAATTTCCTTCACCAAGTACAGTCCCATCCCGGTAGACTCAGGGTATTTGCGCCCGTTTTCTCCCGTAAAATACGGCTTAAACACGCGGCGAATATCTTCGACAGGGATCCCGATTCCATAATCCTGTACTTCCAGTATGGCATGTGCTCCGCGTTCATACGCACGAATGGTGACCTTGTTGCTTTTTCCTGCTGAATAACGAACGGCATTCGTCAACAATTGGTTGAGGACAAAAGCAAGCCACTTATCGTCCGATTCCACTCGCCAATTTTCATCCACTTTTACCTCGGGATACACCTGGTTGCGGATAAACAGCCGCTTGTTTTCAGCCAACACATTCTGCACCAAGGAACGCAGAGTTACAGGCTCAATCAGGAAGTCCTGTTCAAATCGGTCGAGGCGAGCTATGTACAAAACGGTTTCCAGTCCACGCTTGATCCGGTCCACTTCTTCACGGACGCTCTCAGCTGTTGGATCGTCTTCATTTTGCAGCAACAGATGAATAACCGAAATCGGCGTCTTCATCTGATGAACCCACTGCTGAATAAACGTCGTATGGTCCCGTTGCTTGTTTTCATAGGCATGAAGCTGTTCTTTGTAGATTCGGTACTGCTCCTGACTGATATCATCCATCGCGCGGCACAACGGCGAATTCCCGTATGTCTGGGTCAGTTCCTCTAATGACTCTACCGGCTTGCTCAGTCGCTGATAGATTGTGCGGTGAGACAAATAACGGATGGCGAGAAAAGCCCCCGCAAAAAAAACAGATAAAAACATAACGTAGATCATCAATGACTCATTCCAGTACCCATCCATCGCAAAAATCATAATCAATAAGATCAATTGGATTAGAAAAAACGCTGCGAATGGCCATTGATCTCGAAGGAACAGCTTCATTGCTCTTCCTCCCAAGTTGCACGCAAGCGATAACCGGAACCGCGAACAGTCTCGACAGCTCCCTCTAAGCCTAAGTCCTTCAGCTTGCCGCGCACGCGTGTGATGTAGACATTCAGCGTGTTTTCATCGACAAACTGTTCATCCCACAGCTTTTCTAGTAAACGCTCACGGCTGACGACACGCGGATGTTGATTCATCAAGGCTTCAAGCAGTAGCGCTTCCTTTTTGCTCAGCTCGATTTTGGTATCGTACATAGATAGCTCCATTCGCTCCAAAAACAGCTTGAGCCCCGCCACTTCAACCGTACGCTCTCCTTCTTGCGGAGCATATTGTCCGTAAGCCCGACGTAGCTGACTGCGGATTTTAGCCAAAACCACATCGTAGTCGAACGGCTTTGTGATATAGTCATCGGCCCCATTTTCCAAGGCCATCACCTGGTCCATTTTACTTTCTCGTGCAGAGATGAACAGGATCGGGCAGTTGGACTCTTGGCGCATTTGCCGGCACCAATAAAATCCATCAAATTTCGGTAGATTCACGTCCAACAGAACCAAATCAGGGCGCGACTGGGTAAATACCTCCATGACTCTATCGAAATGTTCAACATTGACTGTTTGGAATCCGTATTTTTCCAGTTGCTCTTGCAGCAGCTGGTTGATTTTCGGGTCGTCTTCTACAATCATAATTGTGGACATCACTCATACTCCTCTCGTCTTGAGTCTCCTCCATTTTATTCTTTACTATACCATTAGAAAACTAGACTACGCCAAGCATTTGGCGTTTCTCTTACTTAGAGGCCACGAGTCTCGTTACTGTTGTGGAGGGGAGGAAACAGGAGAAAACGCTCAGCTTCTAGGGCCACCCGCTGGGGGATTGACTGCACGACTCCATGCAAAAACCGAAACCGCGTCCAAAGTTGTCCTTTCAGGATGTGTTTCAGAGGTGGACGCTTAAGGGCGTGTTTCGATTTTTGCATTGCGTCTCGGTCGGTGTACCTAAGATCTTCGCTTATTTCTCCTGCTTCCTCTACGAGCTTTCCTACTTAAACGTTTTTAAAAGACTTAAAAGAATGTAAGGATGTCATCAGTAACGATAGAGAAGAATATTTCCAGGCGTAGCGACTTGTGAAGTCCTACCGAACGGACAGTCTTAGCCCCCAGCAGGACGGAGCCTGGAGCCTAGACTGGAAATATTCTTCTCTCCACTACAGCCACATAGTAAAAAAGGAAGGACTGTTGTCCTCCCTTTATGCTTGTGCCTCCATCAATTGCTGCAATTTCTTAATCCCACGGAAGTGCAGGATTTTCACCGAAGCCTCTGTCTTACCCAAGATTTCCGCGATCTCATTCATTCGCAAATCTCCGAGATAACGCAGAGCAATCACATTGCGTTGATCCTTTGTCAGCGTGTGCACCTTATCCCACAAGCCCTCGGTTGTCTCCTGATTCAGAAGGCACTCCTCCGGCAGCTTATCCGTTGCGACCATATTGCTAAATGTGTCCTGATCTACCGGGCTCTCCCGCTTCTTACGCATGTAGTCAATCAAAGCATTGTGCGCAATTCGGAAAATCCAGGCGCCAAAAGGATGGCGGCCATCGTACTGCTCAAGCTTGGAGTACACCTTAATAAACACAGTCGTTGTCAGGTCTTCCACATCCCAGACGTTTTTTACCCGGTAGCGGAAATAGCGATATATTTTAGCAGAGTAATCTTCGTAAATTTGTTGGTGATTTAATTTTGGATACATGATTGCTGTCGTCATAATCGATCTCCCGTTTCTGATCCGTATGAATTGATTTCATTGTACGGTTGAAACGAAGCAGGAACCATCGAGTTATATTTCAGGAAGCTTACACTTTTGTAAGGTACTTCTGGACTCGTTGTAAGCTCGCACAAGTAGGTACGGAAGAGGTTTCATATCGGTTACAACTTTCAAAAGAAATCTTTAAAAATTTCTTAAGGAATTTTTTAAGTTGTCTTCAAAACCATTTTTTGATGGGGGAAAAGTCCTGCCGCATGTTTTCTAGTTTACTTTCGCATCAGTTAGATCAGCTCAGTTATCAATGATATTCATAGCCTTTTGCTATTGAAAAGATATGGGTATCAGTTAGTTCTCCTGAGTCATTTCGATTAACATTGCGTAAAGTACCCTCTAACGTAAAACCCGCCCTCTTAGCTACAGCTATACTTGCGTTATTCCGAGTATCACAGCGAATTTCAAGACGGTTAGCTTCCAACTCAGAAATGGCAAAGCCAACGATACCTTTTACTGCCTCTGTTATTAGACCCTCACCCGTACGCGATGTGCGTAGCCAATATCCAATTTCAAATTTGCGTACATTCCAATCAAAGCGATGGAGTCCACTACTGCCCACAAACTGCCCTGTGCTCTTTTCAAATATATGAAGTACTAAGTCTGTGCGCTCTAGAAAATTGAGCCGGGCCTTACGTACGTAGGCTTCCGAATCGTCAATGGATGGGAGGTTTTTTACAAACGGAAGCCAGGGGCTCATTTCATTTACACTCTCACGTATGGCTTCATTTACAAATTGACCATCCCCCCATTGCGGTGCTCTAATCAATAATCGCTGAGTTTCTAAATGTTCCGGAAAAGAGAGCAGTAATGGATTCATATTCGTCCTCCTTCTATCGGAATGAGTTTCCAATAATAGTAACCGCTTGGCCGCTCATTGACAATTGAAGATAACACTGATTCACTTTCAAGGAATTTACAAACAGCTGCGCTTCTTCCCCACAACAGTTACATGAAAAAGAAAAAGCGCCCCCGAATAAATTCGAGGGCACTTGTATTTACATCAAACCAAGACGTTGGAAGATCGTATCCACATGCTTCAGGTGGTAACGATAGTCAAAGCACTCATCCAGCTCTTCCTTGGACAGTGTGGAGCTGACCGTCGCATCCTCCTCGACGATCGCACGGAAGGAGCGTTGTTCTTCCCACGCTTGCATCGCACGAGGCTGTACCGTGTCATAGGCTTGCTCACGGCTCATGCCTTTTTCGATCAGCTTGAGCATCACCTGCTGCGAGTAGATCAATCCAAAGGTACGATCCATATTGCGCTTCATGTTCTCAGGGAACACCGTCAAGTTTTTCACGATGTTCATGAAACGGCGCAGCATGTAGTTCAACGCTTGCGTCGCATCTGGCAAAATCACGCGCTCGGCAGAGGAGTGGGAAATATCCCGCTCATGCCAGAGGGAAACATTTTCATAGGAAGTGAGCATGTGACCGCGGATGACACGAGCCAGTCCGCAAATATTTTCGCTGCCGATTGGGTTGCGCTTGTGTGGCATGGCGGAAGAGCCTTTTTGACCTTTGGCAAATGCTTCTTCCACCTCGCGCATTTCGCTCTTTTGCAGACCGCGAATTTCTGTCGCGAATTTCTCCAAAGAGGTTGCGATCAGTGCCAATGTTGCCATGTACTCGGCGTGGCGATCACGCTGCAACGTTTGAGTCGAGATAGGCGCTGCCGACAGCCCCAGCTTCTCGCACACATACGCTTCCACGAACGGATCGATGTTTGCGTATGTTCCAACTGCACCAGAGATTTTGCCGAACGCCACTTCTTTTTTCGCAGCCTGAAAACGTGCCAAGTTGCGCTTCATTTCTTCATGCCACAGGGCCAGCTTCAAACCAAAAGTCGTAGGCTCCGCATGTACACCATGCGTTCTACCCATGCAAACCGTATCCTTGTGCTCACGAGCTTTGTCTGCCAAAATCTCGATGAAGTCTTGGATATCACTCTCCAAAATTTCGTTCGCCTGACGCAGCAGGTAAGACAGAGCAGTATCCACTACATCTGTAGAAGTCAGTCCGTAATGCACCCACTTCTTTTCTTCGCCCAAGGTTTCCGATACCGCACGGGTAAACGCCACCACATCATGGCGTGTCTCTTCTTCGATCTCATAGATTCTGTTCATGTCAAAAGTAGCTTTATCCCACAGCTTTTTCACGTCTTCCTCAGGAATGACGCCCAGCTTGGACCATGCTTCACACGCGAGAATTTCTACTTCCAGCCACGCTTTGAATTTGTTTTCTTCCGTCCAAATGGCGCGCATTTCCGGTCGGGAATAACGTTCGATCATGATAATACCTCCGATGTATTCGTCCAGATTTTCAGCTCATCAATCAGGGTGAGCGCTTCTTCTACAGTAGGGGCGAGCACATTGATATGCCCCATTTTTCGCTTGGCCTTGCTCTCTGCTTTTCCGTACAAATGGAGCTTGGCTGTGCGCGGCAGCTTGTCGATCTGATCGATGACAGGCTGTAGATGCTCTCCCAAAATATTAACCATCACGACGCTCGAGAGCAACTCTGTAGATCCCAAAGGCAGATTGCAAACCGCCCGAACATGCTGCTCAAACTGTGAGGTGACACAAGCATCCATGGTAAAATGCCCGGAGTTATGGGGGCGCGGCGCCAATTCATTGACATACAACTGACCATCTTCGGTCAAAAACAGCTCAACGGCAAAGAGGCCGACCACATCCAACTTTTCTACAATCGTGCGGGCAATTTCTTCCCCGCGGGCTGCTACTTCAGCCGAAATACGAGCTGGAACAATACTCAGGTGTAGGATATTTTCCTGATGAATATTTTCTGACACAGGAAAAACAGCCAGTTCTCCCGCAGGATTGCGTGCAGCAATAACAGACAGCTCCATTTGGAATGGTACAAATTGTTCCACGATCAGCTCTGTACCTGCTTTGGACAACGTTTCATACGCCTCCGCCAGTTCAGCCTCGCTTCTCAATACCCATTGCCCTTTACCGTCATAGCCACCGGTTGCGGTCTTCATTACAGCAGGCAGTCCCAGTTCACGCACGGCGTTCTGCAAATCCTCCAAGCTATTCACAACACAAAACGGAGCAACAGGAATGCCGATCTCGCGAATGGCGGTCTTTTCCCGAATCCGGTTTTGGGTGATGCGCAAAAGACGGCTGCCCTGTGGCACATAAGCGCGGCTCTCCAACACTTCAGCCACCTGCGCATCGACATTTTCAAATTCATAAGAAATGACATCACTGACCGAGGCAAGCTGCATCGCTGCTTCTACATCATCGTAGCTGGCAACAATTTGTCGATCAGCCGTTTGGCCGCATGGTGCGTCTGCTGTCGGGTCCATTGTGACAAAGCGGTAGCCCATAGCTCGTCCCGCAAGAGCAATCATCCGTCCAAGCTGTCCTCCGCCGAGTATTCCTAGGGTCGATCCTGGTTTGATTTGCTTACGGTCTTTGGTCGTCATTCGAGTTCACTAGCCTCCAGCACCTTATTGCGTACATCATCACGTCTTTGCACAAACCGCTCTTGTACGTCTGGATATTTGATCCCCAAAATTTGCGCAGCCAATAACCCTGCATTGATGGCTCCAGCTTTTCCGATAGCAACCGTCGCCACAGGTACGCCCCCTGGCATTTGCACAATCGACAAAAGCGAGTCGAGACCATTCAAGTTGGATGATTTCACCGGGACACCAATGACTGGTAATTCTGTCTTAGCAGCCACCATTCCTGGCAAATGGGCTGCACCGCCCGCACCCGCAATAATGACTTCCAAGCCGCGGCTTTTAGCGGTCTCGGCATACGTAAACATCAAGTCTGGCGTTCTGTGTGCAGACACGACCTTCTTTTCATACGGCACCTGCAATTCGTCTAAAATTGCGCAAGCTTCCTTCATTGTTTCCCAGTCTGACGTACTGCCCATAATGACTCCTACCAAAGGCTGTAGCATGAACCATTCGCCCCCTACGTTTTGTAACATCAGAAGAAAACCCAACCGACTAACGGCTTTTCGCGCCGCTCTCATCGCCTGGGCTATTCGAACTCGTTTTCACTCAACATATTCAGTGTAGCAGGGAGAAAGTTTGCCTGTCAACCTCGTTTCCGAACATTTAAAAATGGAAGATCGAAAATTATTCGTGTTTGCCTTTTTCTACCCATTTGTTTGCCGCTTCGGCTTTCTCTAACTCAACCCGAAGCCAATAATCCAAATAGGGACTGGCATCCGCCCCGGCAGCTGCAGTCAATAGCGCTGTGATTTGCTCCCCATTTGCCTGTTTGTATTGATGATCTCGTACATATTGGCGCAACACCTGATGCAGTCGTTCGACTCCCCATTCTTCTTTCAAGTTCCACCACATGGCACCCGCTCGCCCGTAAACGAGGTCATTGTAGCTCCTCCAGTCTGGAAAAGCTTCCACGGATGACTTCGCAGTGACTCCTTGGTTCGCATATCCTTCCGCTGCACGTGCTTGGCCTAGTCGCATCTGAATATACGCTTGTGAACGTGCGGGGAACTTTTGCTGCAAAAATACCATCGTCGCATAATCCGTCAGTCCCTCATCCAGCCAAGCCTCTCGCACCTCGTCGTTTCCGACCAACCCATAAAACCACTGATGTGCCGTTTCGTGTGCTACGACCGCTTCCCCCATGGCATCGCTACGGTCAAAATACTCTTGGGCAATAAAGACGAGGCTCGGGTATTCCATTCCACCAAAGAAGCCGCCTGTTTTGACAACATCGTATTCCTTATACGGATACAACCCGAACTGTTTTCCGTAATAGTCGAGTGACTCCTTAGCAGTTTCATGTATTCGTTCAACATTTTGCGAGTCATCACTTTTCTGCACCCACGTACGTACGATAGTTTCCCCGACCTTACCAGATATGGGCTGGTACGTATCGTCCATGACGACAAGGGCAAAATCCCGAACGTTCCATGCGTCCACCTCATAGATTTTTAGCCGTTGCGGTCTCGTCTCAGTGATGACAGCCACGCTCTCTAATCCACTCGTAGCAAGCTGGTACCCCTCTAATAACTGCACACGCAAATGATAATTCGCCATATCCGAGTAAAAAGGATCGCCAATCGCGGAATAAGGATCGAGCCGCCAGCCTCCTGCGTCCTTGACCGCCAGAATCGGCAGCCAATTGCCCAGCCACATCGCATGATCATGGTAAGACATTCGCCCATTGTTATAAGGAACCTCGAGCTGAAAACTCATATCCACCACCGTCTCAGCAGACGTTGCTCTTGCAGGAAGGGGCACTTGTAAAAGCGTATTGGTCTTTCCTGCATACTGTACGCCGACACTTTTTCCGTTTACCCGTACGTCGCTTATCTTGATACCACCAGGCTCACGCTGTTTACCCAGCACAACCTCCCAGTTTTCACCACTGAGAGCAGCATTTGCAGAAAAAGCATTGGGATATAGATGAAAAAAAGCTTGGTCATCTTTTGGGACAAAACGAGCCGTCAGCATGCCTTTCACCACGTGCTTGTTCATATCGATTTGTACGTCGGCCTTGTAAGTAACTGCAGCCTCCCTGTGATCAATCGGCACAATCTCATGAGCATCTAAGCCTGCCTTCCCTATCCAAGGACGGACGGTCAAGAATACAGTCAAAACGACTCCTACTGCCACGATGACCACCCAATGCTTCCGCCACATCGTGATCCCCTGCCTTCGATTACTTCTTCTGATGCTTGAGACGTTGGCGCTCGAGCCAAGCTGCTGCCTGTTCCTGCTGGGACATGTCTACCTTCAACCAATAATCCAAGAAGGCGCTTGCATCTTCTCCTGCCATCTCAGATAGAAAAGCTCCCCATTCCTTTCCGGTCACAACCTGATAACGGTACTTCTCGACATACTGTTTCAAAACGTCATGTACCCTTTCTTCCCCCCACGCTCCCTGCAATAGCCACAGCATCGAGGACGGACGGGAATAGACGAGATCGCTATAGCTCTGATTATCAGGAAATGCAGACAGTGCTTGCCAAGGACGCAGTTCCTCTGCCACGTAATACTGAACAGAGGTGCCCTGCTCCAGCCGTCTGCGCACCCGTTCTGCTCCCAACAGCGGGTCTTGCTGAGATAAATACGAGAGCGTCACGTACTCCGTGAATCCCTCATCCAGCCATGCTTCCTTTACCTGATTATTTCCGAGCAAGCCGTAAAACCACTGGTGTGCCGTCTCATGGACAACCGTGACGATACCTGTTTCTTCCCCAGCAAAGAAATGACGTCCGTCGAGAAAGACCAATGCTGGGTACTCCATCCCATTAATCGCGCCACCAGTCCTTACCACATCGTATTCGGTATATGGATAGGCACCTAATTGATGATGAAAATAGGCGAGAGACTTCGCAGCTGCTTCATGAATCTGCTCAGCAGTTGCCGAATCATCTGTTTTCCGCCACCATGTTCGGACGACTGTCTCGCCCACCTTTGTTTCCGTTTGCTGATAGGAGTCATCCATGACGACTAGGGCAAAATCCCTCACATTTTCTGCACCCAGCTGTATCGTCTTTTCTCCCTCACGAGTAGAAACCTGCTTCGCAGCCCTGTCTGACGCTGTGCTCGCCAGTTGATAGTCTTTTGGCAGCGTCACGTTCACCTCATAATCTGCGTTCTCACTGTAAAATGGATCACCAACAGGCTCGTATTGATCGAGGTGCCACCCTTCCTTGTCGTACACAGCAAGAACTGGGAGCCAGTTCCCCAGCCAGATGGATTGGTCATCGTACGACATCCTGCCGTCGTTTCGCGGAAGAGTCATCTCGAACTCCATCACAATCTTTCGTAGTCCCGCCTGTCCTTCTAGAGGTACTTCCAGGATGTTCAGGTCTTTTATCTGTTTGCCGACAACCGCTACTCCATCAACCAAGAGCTTTTTATTAGTATATGAGCCAAGCGTTGGGCCATTGCCTAAAAGTTCCTCCCATAGCATGCCTTGATGCTCTTCTGTAAATACGTTCGGGTAAAGATGGAGATAGGCACGAGTAGGGTCTTTTGGCCAAAAGGTAATTGTTACGGTTCCTGCTACTTCTTTCTTGATTGGATCAATTCGCACATCAGCCTGATAGAGTGGTTTTCGCTTAAGCGCAGTACCCTCCTCAGCATTTACAGGCAACATCCACGTCAAAAACAATAAGCTACAACCGACCATTGAGACCCATTTCTTCACGCCATCTCCCCCTTTTCTCTACTGTACAAAAAATGGAAGAAAAAGACTATCTTTCCTCTTTACCCTGACAGCTTGTCGGACAGCCACTTTTCAACCAACTCCAAAGGAACCCGCTGTTCCGTTCCCTCTCGCATATCTCGGACGACGACCTGCCCACTGTTCACTTCGTTTTCCCCATAGATCAAGGCAAAAGCAACGCCTTCTTTGTTTGCATAATCGAGTGCTTTTTTCAGTCTTCTACCTGTCAGCTCTAGCTCGACTCTGATTCCGCCCTCTCGCAATCGATTGGCCAGACCAAGACTGGATGCTTCGGTCCCGAGGGGAATGACGAGTACATCGGCAGCCTTCTGCTCTCCCGTGTTGCGATTTGCCAAGGCTGCAAGAATGACATCCAATCCGAACGATATCCCTACAGCGGGATACTCTCGTCCATCATCCAAAAGCCGACCGATGATCTGATCGTAACGTCCCCCACTGCCGATACTGGACGTAAGACTTCCATCCTGCAAAAAAATCTCATACACAATTCCCGTGTAGATCCCTAAGCCCCTCGCCAAAAATGGAGAGAACCGAAGCTCTCCACCCACACCCGCTCCTTTTACATAGGCAAGCATATCGCGCAGCTCCCGAATCCCTTCCTGAACAAGTGGGGACACAAAGCGCTCTGCCAACAGATCCAGGGTAATCACACCTTCTTGCAGGAAAGACGTAATCGCCAAAACGAGTGGCTCTTCGACGTTTCGCTCCCGCAAGTCATCACGCACTCCATCCACGCCGATCTTCTCGAGCTTATCCAGCGACAGCATGACATCCCCGGCCCGCAGAGCGGGGACTCCCAACTCCTGAAGCACCCCAGACAATAGCTTGCGGTTGTTGACCTCAATGTACACGTCGAGCCCCAGCCGCTTGAATGCCTCAAACGCCATACTGAGCAATTCTGCTTCAGCCAGCACCGATGTCGTTCCCACGATATCGACATCGCATTGAATAAATTCGCGCAAACGCCCGGTTTTCACTGGACCGTCCCGAAATACTTTTCCGATCTCATACCGCTTGAACGGCATCCGCATCTCAGGATTCATACCCACTACCTTCGTCAATGGTACGGTCAAATCATAGCGTAGCCCAAGCTCTCTATCTCCTTGGTCGTTCAAACGATACACTTCCTTCAAGATTTCATCCCCGCCACCGTACTTGGATGCCAGCAATTCGTAGTGCTGTAGCATAGGCGTCTCCAACGGTTTGCAGCCGTATGTCTCGAATACGGCTTCGAGTGTCCTTCGTATCCAGTTTCGTTGCATTTGCTCCTGCGGCATGAAATCTTTTGTGCCTTTTACCGTTTTTAATACTTCGTTTTCCATGAGGAACACCCTTTCTTTTTTCAGATAAAGAAAACCAAAAAAGCCATGCAAGGCAATTTCCTGCCCGCATGGCTTCCTAAATACACCACCGCAGGCACGAAGCACAAGAAGCGCTTGCACCTGCGGAAAAATTTCCGAAGATACAAACGCTCTACGTGTGGTGATGCTGTTGAAGGAACATAGTGAGACCTGTCATTTTGATCGGTCCATCCTTCCAAAAAAAGATTTTTCCTATCATAGCGCAAAAAAAGCTCCCCGTCCAGTAGACGAAGAGCCCCATTCCCAAAAAATTCTATTCGCGCAACCAGATGAAGTACGCCAGGAAGACGAAGAACAGCACATACATCGCCGGATGCACTTCGCGAGCCTTGCCCTTCATTACCTTCATCACCGGATAAACGATGAAGCCCGTCGCAATACCTGTTGCAATACTGTAAGTCAATGGCATCAACAAAATCGTCAGGAATGCAGGGAACGCTTCATCCAGGTCATCCCAAGCCACTTTTGCAATATGAGAAGCCATCAGAACACCGACGATAATGAGCGCTGGTGCCGTAACAGCTGGTGTCACAATTGCGAGAATCGGCGAGAAGAACAACGCCAGAAGGAACATACTCCCTGTGACAACTGCGGTAAATCCGGAGCGTCCGCCTGCCGCTACCCCTGCTGTCGACTCAACATAAGCTGTAGTGGTAGATGTACCAAGTACCGCACCTGCCATACCTGCAATCGCATCGGAAGCGAGTGCTTTTCCTGGACGTGGCAAATTGCCGTCTTCGCGAAGCAATCCAGCTTGGTTCGCTACACCCAAGAGCGTACCCGTCGCATCGAAAAAGTCTACAAACAAGAAAGTCAAAACAACAATCAGCATATTCATGGTGAACAATGCGGATGGATCACCGAGATATTGGAATGCAGCACCGAATGTAGGAGCAAGGCTCGGTGGTGCAGAAACGATTTGCTCAGGCAGATTCACCAGTCCGAAGAACATCCCGGTAATCGCTGTAATCAACATTCCGATAAAGATACCCGCATTGATTTTGCGAGAAAGCAGAATGACCGTCACGATCAAACCAAACACAGCAAGCAATGCATTTTTCGCTGCCAAAATTTCTTCCGGCTTCATGCCCTCGTGATAGAAGGTCAGATGTCCCAATGCTACGAAGGTGGCATCATTTGCTACGATGATACCCGCGTTTTTCAAACCGATAAAGGCAATAAAAAGTCCAATCCCTGCCGAAACTGCGTATTTCAAGCTTTGTGGAATCGCCTTGATGATCGCTTCACGAACACCTGTCAGGGACAGAATCAAAAAGATCGTACAAGAAAGGAATACGCCAGCCAAAGCCTGTTGCCAAGGAATTTGCATCGTCAGAACGACTGTATAAGTGAAAAATGCGTTCAATCCCATACCCGGAGCTTGACCGATCGGCAAACGTCCGAGAATACCCATTAGCAGTGTACCGAGAGCAGCAGCCAAAGCCGTTGCGGTAAAGACAGCGCCAAATTCAGGGTAGTTCGCTTTTAAATCTGGCGGCAGATCAGCACCACTGAGAATGAATGGATTGACAGCCAAGATATAAGCCATTGCCAAAAAAGTAGTGATACCCGCGATAATTTCGCGACGGTAATTGGTGCCTAGCTTGTCAAACTCAAAATACTTCCGCACCTATAAGTCCCCCCATACTAATCTTGTTGCAAAAAACAGTCTATCTGTTTTTTGCCGACCGTAATGAAAAACGTCTCAACGTTTTTCACAAAAAAAGGCCCGGACGCTCTTATCATGCGCCTGGCCTTCAAACAAAACACTCCGGGAATAATTCCAAATATAATTACAAAATCAGATCCCGATGACATTTTGTTCGTAGCCAGGTCGTTAACGGCGACCATGTAGAAACTCTCGAGCCATATTCTCAAGAATATACGAACCTTCCTATATTACCTGCTCACATTGAGAAGTTTATCAGGTGACATAGGGAATGTCAACGAAAATACGAACATTCATTTTTGGAAAGAGTTTAATATCCGGATATTTTCTAATACGGCCTGTGTTATACTTGCATAGATTCTTCCAGATCTCAACAATCTCTTTTAGGGTGGTCCAAAATGAGCTATATGGATGCTTGGGAGCAAATAATAGCGGAGCAGGAGCGAGAACGTGATCGGCTTCGAGTCAATCGAATAACCATACGGGTCGACGATAAGAAAAAGAGCAAACGCAACATTCATCAAAAGGAAAAGGTCATCGAATATGGCTTTGTAGAACGTGATTTGTATGATGAGAATTTATATGGGAGGTTTGAACTCTATTTCGCTGATCGCGACACTCTTCTCCAGCAAGATCGGTTTGGAGATGAAATTGCTTTTGGTGAGCTTATAGATGAACACGCCGTTGCCACTGCAATCTTCTCCTATTTAGCGGAGCACTATTCTCCGTTTTTAGAGGAAGCTCCCTTCGCTATCAGCTATAACCCGATTGCAGAAGCTTGGATTATCGAAGGAACTCTTCCGCCGGGATGGCTAGGCGGGGTCATTTATATTGCTCTAGCCAAAGAAAATGGGAAGCTTCTCATGATGTATGGAACGAGATAATTCTTGGTCATAAAAAAAACTCTCTTTTATTCGCAAATCACGCAAATAAAAGAGAGTAATTTTTTGTTCCTATTCCCACTCAATTGTTGCTGGTGGTTTGGACGTTACATCATACACAATGCGGTTAACATTGTCTACTTCATTCACGATACGCACAGAGATTTTCTCCAATACATCCCACGGAATGCGTGCCCAGTCAGCAGTCATACCATCAATGGACGTTACCGCACGAATCCCTACTGTGTAAGAATACGTACGAACATCTCCCATTACACCTACGGTCGTCATGTTTGGCAAAGCCGTGAAGTACTGCCAGATTTCCCGATCGAGACCTGCCTTGGCAATCTCCTCACGCAAGATCGCATCGGATTCACGAACGATCTTCAGTTTTTCTTCCGTAACTTCACCCAAAACACGAATGCCGAGGCCTGGTCCTGGGAATGGCTGACGCCAAACAATCTCATCTGGCAAACCCAGCTCTTTACCCAGTTTGCGTACTTCGTCTTTGAACAAGGTTTTCAATGGTTCAATCAACGTGAACTTCATGTCTTCTGGCAAACCGCCTACGTTGTGGTGCGATTTGATCGTTTGCGCAGTTGCTGTTCCACTCTCAACGATATCGGTGTACAGCGTACCCTGTGCCAAGAAGTCCATATCTGTCAGCTTGGCTGCTTCTTCATCGAATACATAAATGAACTCGTTACCGATGATTTTGCGCTTTTGCTCTGGGTCAGATACACCTTTGAGCTTGCTCATGAAACGCTCGCGCGCATCGATCTTGAGCACTTTCATGGAGAATTTCTCAGCGAATGTTTCCATTACGCCTTCTGCTTCCCCTTGACGCAGAAGACCGTGGTCAACGAACATGCACGTCAATTGATCGCCAATCGCTTTGTGAATCAGCGCTGCTACTACGGAAGAATCCACACCGCCGCTCAACGCACACAGTACTTGCTTATTGCCAACTGTTTCACGAATGCGAACCAGCTCGTCTTCGATGAACGTCGTCATGCTCCAATTCGCTTCACATCCACAAATGTTGAACAGGAAGTTTCCGATGAACTCAGTACCTTTTTGGGTATGAACTACTTCTGGATGGAACTGTACGCCGTACAGCTGGCGCTCAGGGTTGCTGATCGCAGCTACCGGGCAGCTGTCGCTTACCGCATCAATAACAAATCCGGTTGGGAGCTCTACTACTTTGTCAGAGTGGCTCATCCACACGATTTCATTCGTATCCCATTTGTCGTACAAGCTGTGTTTTTGCTGCATCCGCAATTCAGCTTTTCCGTACTCGCGTTTACCCGCGCGTTCTACTTTTCCGCCCGTCAAATGGCTCATCAACTGCATACCGTAGCAAATACCCAATACAGGCAAGCCCAGATCAAAAATCGCAGGGTCTACAGTTGGTGCTCCCTCTTCGTACACGCTAGCAGGTCCGCCAGAGAAAATAATCCCTTTTGGATTCATCTCTTTAATCTTTTCAACAGGTGTATTGAACGGTATCAGTTCACTATAAACACCCAGATCGCGTACACGGCGCGCGATCAACTGATTGTACTGGCCTCCGAAATCGAGTACGACGACCATTTCCATTGACTTGTCCATCATATCCCCCTTCTCCTGTAACATACAGGACGTGCAAGTGTCGGCATGCCATGCGAAGTTGTCGCATATTTGCAAAAAAGCCGGGACTGCCATCTCCGATAAACAATACGGAGGCAACGTCCCAGCTTGTGTACACATGTGCGGTTTGCATGTACAAAAATCCGATGTGCTCTCCTCGTAGTCGCCAAATTTACGGTCTAGCGGTAGAAACTTTCAGGCCCTATTCCTGATCATTATACGAGTCTCATTGATCGTCATTCTAGCAGATGGAACGGCATTGTTCAAGGCTTCAATTGACGGATTAACCGTTCGAGTATTTGCTCTGCTGTTGTTCTCGCCTTTTGTTCCATTTGTTTGTAGCCATACACAGTACGTTCGTACAGCTCCGTCAAATAGCGCAGGTCTTGTCGCTTGTCTGCCGGCAGGGTCATTCTGCCCACGTACTCCCGCAATGTTTCTCCTGGCTGTCTGCGCGTGTAGACTCGCTCCATCATTCGCATCAGCAGATGGTACCGATCCGGGAACTCACTGCTTCGCTCTTGATTCAGTTGCCTGCGCATCCACCATAGCTGGATGTCTTGTCTGCGGCGCCACGCGATAATTCCTGCTACGATAGCGGCTACAGCCAATCCCGCATTTACTTGCCATGGAATCTTAATCCAGCTGCCTGCTGGTCTGTCGCCCTCTTCCAGCTCATTGAAACGTCCATCCCCACGATCAATATTCGTTTGATTCTCCATGTTTGGCAATGGAACGGGGATCTGCGGCTGTGAGGTGACCAGATCATAATTAAAACGAACAGGTGACATGAATGAACTCGTCGCTTCAAAAGGAACCCAACCAACCTCCGGGAAGTATACCTCTACCCACGAGTGAGCATCCTTGTTGCGCACTTCTACAGTCTCGTAGTTAAACGCATCCGTTCCCACTCGTTCACCTGGAGCAAAGCCCTTGACCCAACGTGTTGGGATATCCAAGGTACGAAGCATAACCGCCATCGAAGTGGAGAAATGGTCACAGTACCCTCGAAGGCTGTCAAACAAGAAGTGATCGACAAAATCCTGACCTTCTGCAGCGACTGGAACGTCTTTCGTTTCATACTTATATTTTCCACTTGAGCGCAAGTAATTCTCGATCGCTCTCACTTTGTCATAAGGAGTTTTGGCATCCTTCGTAATCGTTGCAGCAAGCTCTCTTACTCGCGGAGGCACCGAGGCTGGCACTTGCAAATAGCGCTCTTTGATATCATCCGGATAGTTCGTCCCCGCATTCGTCACGGCCTTTTCACTGACAATCGGTACTTCTGTCTCGACCTTGTATTGATTCAGTTTGAGCAAAAGCGGATTGGGGCCGTACTCTGGCCGACCGTTTTTCTCACTCAGCTGAACCAAGTTGATTTTTCCTGCCCGTACTTCGAGCTGCTGATTCATTTTGTCATAAACAACGGTTGCCTCTGGTGGAGCGTAGTTGCTCACCTTTTTCAGCTGACCTTGATAAAAGACAGTCGGGAATTGCTGCGGGCCTTTAAATTCTAATGTTGCTTGTACCTTCTTCGTTTCAAGCCCTTGAAACAACGTATTCTCCCATGTATAGGTTTGCGGGTCCAGGATTGACTCGTACTCTCTATCGCCTTTTTCCCAACCAACTCCTGTATACACGTCCTTCGAGTCACCGCGCCAATAGCTGCGCTCGTTCGTCTTTGCAATAAACACTAATGTGTTATCTTGCATGAAAGGACCGCCCAACCGTTCGTCGTTGTTGTCGTATCCTACTTTTTTCATCACACCAACAGGGGTATCGTTTCCTTTCCCTGTTAAAAAGGCGATCGGATCAGGCCATGACGGTCCTGACTTCGGTGCAGCATAACCGATGCCTATACAGACCATAATGACCATCACCGAAGCCAGCAGTGAGTTGAGCATGATTCGGCTTCTCTTCCCTGCCAGTGTTGCCATGTTCGTCATCTTCATCAGATGGCTAATGGCCAGCATCAGGAAACCAATGATCAGCGTCCGTACAACCCCTGCACTGGCATCATACGGGAGAAACGTATCCAACACAGCCAAATACAGTTCCGTCAAAAAGACAAACCATAAGCCTTGCCGTTGTTCCAGCACAAGATACGTTAACATTGTCGCTAACAACACCAAAACGAGATCAAACATCGTATTCCGCGACAAGATCGACATGCTGGCCCAATCCTGTTGAAACGCTAACGGAAGATCGTGAATCATCTGCCCGTACAATTCGCCAATCCATTCCGTGTCAAAAAACGGTTTGTCAAATAAAGTAGCATGCAAAAGCACCACTAGCCCCAGAGCCTTGATCGGCAAGGTTAGCCACCGATAAGGGATCAACAGGTCAATGATAATGACTCCAGCCACAATCGCATAAAACGGCCATAGAATGCCCGTATCAGTTAATGTCTGTAGAGGAAGAAGCCACTCTCTTAACATCAGGAACAGAAAAAGGGCCAAGACCCATTCCCAAATCGTTGGACGCTTCCAAACGCTCATGAGTCTATGCACCTCCAATCCGTTTCCACTCTTGATCATCCATGTGAATAGAAGTACATGTTACTTTGTTTGCGCCAAGCAGCTGCAACGCTTGCTTTTGTTCATGCGAAATCGTTGACTCGTTCTGCATGAGAAACAACTGCACCCGTCTACCTTTTTGAGCCAGTGTGACCAAACGACTGATCAGCGTTTTTTCTACATGCGGTGTAATAATAATCAAAGTGACACCTTGAGGCTGCTCCAATGATTCTCTTCCCACAATTCTTGCAAATAACTCTTGTCCTTCTGGTGCGACACGAGCTAATTGATCAAAAACTCTGAGGAAATGAGCATGGGACAGTCCTGGTGGTATCGATATACGTTCTACTTGCTTGTACACGAGCCCATAATGGTATTGATTCCGATTGGCGTAAGCGATCAGACTCGCAGCTAGCTTCACTGCTGTTTCGAACAAGTGCACAGGCTTCCCTTGGTAGCTCGCCTTCTCCACATCAAGGAAAAAGACAGCCTGATTCATCGCCTGATGCTCAAACTCTTTCGTCTTCAGACCCATCCCCCGTGCGGAAGCTCGCCAATGAATTTGGCTCAACCGATCGCCCCGATGATAGTCTCTTACGCCGCGTACTGCTGCTACGTCGTCAGAGCGTCGATGGGAAACATGCACCGTCCCACTGAAGCTGCCGTCACCCAGGGCCCAATGGGTCAATTCTTTGTATTTTGGATAAACGAGAAACTCCTGAGAAATCGAATAAACCTTCCGACGCTCAAAAAATCCAAAAAAATCCCCGCCGCTCACTACACATTCATCGAGACGATAGTATCCACGCGGTACATTGGGTATGACATACCGAAACTCGACTTCCCTTTTGAACCATGGGAATATCAGTTGTCGATGCGGTTCATACACGCCAGCCAGCCTCGCCGGCAATGGCTCCATAATCATATGCCATCCCAGCGGAAACCAAATCCTCCGGCGCAGGCGTATCGTTACAATGACATCTTCCCCATCCTGTAGACGATTGCGATCTAGTTCACGCTCGACTTCTAGCTTCGTGAACATGAGTACATAAGCCACAATTTCATACAGGAGAAACACCAAACTACTATAGAAAAGAAACCAGCTTGAGAAGCCACCTTGAAATTTTGCGAATGCATACGTAATCAGGACTAATGCAATCGCCTTGAGCCTACCCCACCTTTGCTGTCTCATCTGCAATCACCGCCTTAGCTTACCGGGACACGGGTCTCAGACAAGATCATAGCCAACACCCGATCTACGGTTGCTCCTTCCAGTCTTGCTTCTGGTTTCACAATCATACGGTGTGCAAACACAACTGGAACTAGTTCCTTCACGTCATCTGGAATGACATAGTCACGTCCACGAACGAAGGCCAACGCCTGAACAGCCCGGAAAAGAGCAAGGGAACCGCGCGGGCTCACGCCTAGATAGATATGATGATGCTCACGCGTACGATGACATAGACGTACGATGTATTCTTTTATTCCTTCCGATACCTTAATCGTCGACACCTGGCGTTGAAGTTCCGCCAGCTCGGCTGTGGTCATAACCGGCTGAAGCTCTTCCAATGGGTTCGCTGCCGAGAATCTGGACAGCATCCGCATTTCTTCCTCTACCGTTGGATACCCCAAACTTAATTGCATGAAAAATCGGTCCAATTGAGCTTCAGGTAATGGGAAGGTCCCTTCATACTCTAATGGGTTTTGCGTAGCCATCACAAAAAACGGCTCTGCCAATCGATACGTAGCACCATCGATTGTTACTGAGCGCTCTTCCATTGCTTCCAAAAGTGCAGATTGTGTTTTTGGCGAAGTCCGGTTGATTTCGTCTGCAAGAATGACATTCGCAAAAATCGGCCCTTGACGGAACTCAAACTCCAGACTTTTTTGATTAAAGATAGCAACCCCTGTCACATCCGTTGGCAACAAATCTGGGGTAAATTGAATACGTTTAAACTCACCGCTGATTGATCTGGACAATGCCCGTACCATCATGGTCTTCCCAACGCCTGGTACATCTTCGAGCAAAACGTGACCATTCGCTAGAATAGCGGCTACCATCAGCTCAATCACGGAGCGTTTACCAATCAATACTTTTTCTATATTATCGATTAAACTGGCTATTGCAGGATTTACTTGTTCCAATTTGATAGGGTTCATGTTGATACAACTCCTGTTCCATGATATTCTTCCGCAGGTTTGTAACAGCTGTTCCTCCATGCTTTCAGCGTAATTCTAAAGTAATGGATGCAAATAGGAGATACAAGGGAAATTTGCTTAAAATTTGCAAAAATACACAAGTCATTATAAAAAAAAGAGTAGGATCTATTCCTACTCTTCGGTTTCATATGAAATATGGCGTGCCCTGAGAGATTCGAACTCCCGACCTTTTGATTCGTAGTCAAACGCTCTATCCAGCTGAGCTAAGGGCACAAATAAATGGAGCGGACGAAGGGTCTCGAACCCTCGACCTTCGCCTTGGCAAGGCGACGCTCTACCAATTGAGCTACGTCCGCATGTTACATCTTATGTGGTTTGTACAGAGGACAAAGCTTTCTGTTATAGTATGGTGCGGGTGAAGGGACTTGAACCCCCACGGTTGCCCGCCAGAACCTAAATCTGGTGCGTCTGCCATTCCGCCACACCCGCATTTTACTTAGAACAGAAAAGGCATTACTCTTACTATCACGCAGCTTTGCTTATTCAGCAAAAAAACTGGTGAGCCATGAAGGACTCGAACCTTCGACCCTCTGATTAAAAGTCAGATGCTCTACCAACTGAGCTAATGGCTCGCAAATGGCTGGGGTACTAGGATTTGAACCTAGGAATGACGGAGTCAAAGTCCGTTGCCTTACCGCTTGGCTATACCCCAATGGTGGTGCCGGCAATAGGACTTGAACCCACAACCCCCTGATTACAAGTCAGGTGCTCTACCAATTGAGCTATACCGGCGCTGTTGAATTAAATTAGTGGTGGCTCGGGACGGAATCGAACCGCCGACACGAGGATTTTCAGTCCTCTGCTCTACCGACTGAGCTACCGAGCCATTTATAATTACTTTTCGCCATTCTTTAATAA